>CAJUQV010000015.1:78731-79754 GCA_910588335.1 uncultured Ruminiclostridium sp.
GAGACAACTGTTCCCGAAGAAACAACTCCCGAAACAACGCAGGGATCACCCCCTCCTGAAGAAGCAACTCTCGAAACTACACCGGAATTAACACATTCGGAGGAAACCTCTCCAGAAACGTCAACCGAAGATACAACCCGCCGTTTCTTTATTCCAACTACGACTACAACAACTGTTCCCGAAACAAATCCGCCTGAGAACACAACACCATCCCTTGACACTACCACACTGCCGCCGGAAATAACAACTTCGGTGGAACCAACGGATCCATTTGAGTTTGAAACGTCTGAAGCAAGTACGATTGTCGGGATACACAGTGAAGAGAACACATCCGCACTTGCTCCTGTAACTGAGCTAATTGCAACCACAACTGTACCTATTGTATTTGAGCTTGAAGAAGATGTTCCGAGGGGAGTAATTTCTCCTGATCTTCTTCCTCTTATTGAGATTGATGAAGAGGTGCCCTTAAGTGACAGGCCTATGAATACCGGAGTGGACAGCAAAGTAGGACTTTTTGCGGCAATAGGCGGCGTTGCACTGCTGATAGGTGTAGGAGCGCAGGTTTATAGCGTAATACTTAAGAAAAAGAGTTAAGCCGTTTCTGATTTTTTTCTTTGAAGGCTGATTGTAGTCTTTTAAAGTTTGGAATTTGTAAAAATTTTACCTTAAATAACCGTGATCTTGTTTAAAATAGAGATCACGGTTATATTTTTATACTTTTGCACTTTATTGTTAGGCGATGGTGGAAAAGCTGCGCATTATTTTTTAAAAAATGAATTTTATATTTTTATGTGATCTTAGCTGTATGTGTTGTTGCCATTTTTTATTTGTGTTTCTATTTTTTCTGCTTTTGGATAATTTGGGACACTACAAAGCGTAAAATGATAAGTGTAAAACGCAAACCTCTGTACAAAACAAACAACAAGAAGAGGAAAAAGTGAAAAAAACCGACAAAAGAACCAAACAGCAAAAAAAAGTAAAAAAGGGTTGACAAAAGAAGAAGAAAGTGATATAATAATCAAG
>CAJUQV010000016.1:0-54020 GCA_910588335.1 uncultured Ruminiclostridium sp.
TATTTTAGCATGTTTTAGCTGTTTTGTACAGTTTTACGTGAACACGCTCTAGTATCTATCTATACATTTTATAAATGGATTTTTAGCTATCTATATACGCACAGGAAAACAAATTCGGTTAATTTATATCAAAAGAATAGATTATATATTATGGCAAGTCTAACTTTAAATTTCAAAACGACTGCCATAATAAATACAGTTTTTTGCGTGTGTTTTCTGTTCTCTGTATCATCTTTTTTTGTTGGAATGCTGATGTTACAACCGGAGATTCGACTTTTTGATACAGATCAACAAAAATGGATGGGACTTGCGCAAATATGTATTTGTATTGTTTTTGCGATAATTTACTTTTCGATATTATCATTGCAGCAAATTATCGAACTGCGACAGGATGCAAAAAATAATCAGATATTGCGTTGTATTGGAAAAAACAACAGGCAAATAGAAACTCTTGTGAACCGGATTATAGCAATTAAATTTACTTCTCCAATGATAATGGCTTTAATAATATTTTTATTCTGTATACCATTGTTGAATGTAAAAATGAACTTAATATTACCAATAACAATGCACAATATTGTTTGGGGATTTGCCGGTGAGTTTTTCTTATATACATTGTTTTTTTATGTCTGCTATTTTTTAGTTGTTAATACTATGAGCAAACAATATATAAAATCTATTAAATAAAGAATGTTGGATAAATATACTACCTAAATCTGCCGCACGACGGCAAAAGAAAAAAGCCGTCGTACAGCAGAGGTGTTTTTACACGCCTATTCATACATGGCGGCTTTTGAGAAATCGAAGCCGCCGTTTCTTTTTTAGCCTCTCAAGAAATGACGCGGTTCAATGTTATCCAATCTTTAATCAAGTTGTAGAATTGATTAAAGACTGCACTCTAAGCAATAGGGCTTGTTTGAAAAATCGGAAACGCCGTCTTTTCGCCCCCAAACGGTCATCTTCTGCGTCAAAAAGCCTCGTCAAACGACAGTTTGACTGCGTTTTTTTCCTTGAAGCTAACCATTTTGGGGCAAAAATCCGTCATTCCCTCTATTTTCAAACAAGCCCTAATCTTTGGTTATCCATAATATTTGTCTATACCTTGATCAAAGATTATTAAAATTATTCTTGAAATTTTTTAAATACTATGTATAATTATAAAAAAATTTTGTTTTTATCCAATAAAACATGTTTTTAATCCGTTATAGTAAGTGAAAAGGGAAAACGCGGAAAGGAAATCTTTATTATGACAGACAGCGAGCTCAGCTTAAAACTAAAAAATGTGTCCAAGGGTGATATCAAGGCATTTGAGGACATTTACAACGATATGAAAAAGCCTGTTATGACCGTTATAATGAGAGTGGTGGGAAACAGAGAAACGGCGGAGGATCTTCTTCAGGAGGTGTTCGTCAAACTTTACCGCTCTCCTCCAAAGGATGTTTCAAAGCCCAGAGCCTATATATTCAAAACCGCGGGAAATTTAGCCATTGACAGCCTAAGAGCCGAGAATCGGACGGTAAGTCTCGACGAGTGCGAGGGTTATATATATGCCGACGTTCCCGACAGCGGAGAAAAGCTGGATATTGAACGTGCGCTGGATCAATTGGACGAGCCTAAGCGGCGGATAGTCACCCTTCATATAAACGCGGGATTAAAATTCCGCGAAATAGCGGAAATAATGGACATTCCCTTAGGTACGGCGATATGGAGATATAACGACGCCATAAAAAAGCTCAGGGAGCTGCTTTCCTGATTTACCGAAATTCCCTTTTCGGAAAAATTACATTATCCGTATTATTGTGTTTTAAAATAATCACTGCCGGATGTCCCCCGCTTTTAATTAAGTTTACGGCTGGATTAAAGAGTGGTATTATATGGAAAAGGAGTTTGTTATGAGTAAATTAAATAAGATATTTTGTGCGCTTGCCATACTTTCCTCTTTTGCGCTGTTGTCGGGTACGGTGCTCGCTGAGTCGGAAAGGGAATCGGACGGAGTCTATGCCTGTGAAACTGCTCAGGAGGAAAGCAATAATTTGCTTTCTGAGGACGAGGACGGTCAAGTGATTATCGGAGAGGGAAACGACGATTTTCCATCCGCCTATATCGAAATGCCGGAGGGCCCCTGTCCTGATACAGTATATCCGGATGAAATAATGATCTCCCCTCCCTACGATCCCGACAGCGGGGAGCTGCCACCCGCCTCCGGCGAACCGCGGGAAATGTTTGCCGATTACGACAAAGGCAACGGCGATATCGAGGATATAATGGAATACTGGGAAACAAACGGCTATCCCGAATATGTAAGCTTTATTTGCGATCAGGGGGTTGCGACCTATGACGTCGCCACACAAACCGAAACGGTTTATCACCTTTGGGAAATAGGTATAGCGGATATAAGCGAGGAGAAAAAGGATGAGATAAAGGCGCTTGTTTCCTCGGAACAGCATTTGTTCTTTACCCCCTGCACTTATAATCTGGAGGAGCGGAGAGGCGTCAAGGAGAAAATAGAGCGTGAATATCCCCTTGCCGAGGTTTCCCTTTCAAAATACGGTGAGGAAATCGAGGTTGTAATAAGCGGATATCCCGAAGATGAGTTAGAGGGAATCGAAGCCGATATACTTTCCTCGTTCGATGGGGAAAGCGGTATAATCAGAATACTTAAATCGGTTCCCACCATAGGTATACCGGAAATCGGAGTTTCAACCGCACCCGCCGTTTCCGAAGGCGTTCCCGAAACCGCTCCTGAAATCGGAGTGAACCCTGCGGATACGGAAGCGCCCGCCGTCGATTCCTCTCTCGACCCCATAGGTACGGAGGAAGATGCTTTCGGTTCAGGCTCCGAAATTCTTCCAGAGCAGACGGCCATATCGTCGGCAGCCGACAATATTTACGGCGCCGAGGATGCTCCTTTGGACACGCCTCCGATTAATGACAATTTGCCTGATATAGACGCTGATAAGAAAGCAGATATTGAAAAGGCAAACAATCCCGAAGTAAGCGGAGCCATAAGCGAGATAGGCGCCGTTGCGGCAATGATAAACAACGAGAGTCAAAGAAGCGGCGAAGAAAGCCTTTGGATATGGATTTGCGCCGTTGCCGCCGCTGCCGCGGCTATAACCGCCGCGGTGATATTGGGAAGAAAACGCATGAGAACGGTAAGCCTTGCGGACGGCAGAGAGGTGTCCGAAGGCGGGAAAACGACCAAAGCCGAGGTTGTCAAGGCGGTGGCCGAAAGCGAAGCGGAACCCTCGGAGAAGGTTTTCGGAGAGATTATCGAAAGGATAAACAAGGAAGAAAAGTAATAAGCGCTAATCAAAAGAACGCCCGTTGTGCCGGGCGTTCCTCTTTTAACTTAATATATATTTTTCAAATTACAAATCATCGGAATAATTTCCCATCATTTACTTTCCTTCCCCTTTTTAATGTGTGCCGCCAACAGCGCTCCGGCAATCAGCGCCAGAGCGAACAGCGCCTGAATGCCGATAGCCGACCATATGATTGCTTCGTTAAACACCGCTCCGTCCGCGCCGAATATCGAATTGTTTGCTTTTACGTACCAATAAGCGGGCAGAAATTTTGCGGCCATAAGAATATTTTCTCCCAAGAGCGACTGTGAGACAAATACTCCGCATAAAAACGCCATTCCCAGTCCCAGAACGTTGGAAACCATGGAGGTAATATAATTAGCCTTTTTTGCGGACCCCGAGCTCAGTATTCCCACAAACGCCGACAGCGCCAGAGAAAACAGCATAAAGACCAGCATTTGAAGCAAGGAGTAAAGGCTGTGTTCGTTAAATAAGGTTCCGCCCGTGATTATGATTCCCGCTGCCAGAAGGACCCCCGCGGAGACTAAACATACCATGAACGCGCCGCAGATGATCTGTATCATATAAAGGACAGGTGAAACCGGAGCGCATAAGCTTCTTGCTTTTACGTCCTCGCTGAGGAAAGATGAAAAAGTGGGCACTAATATTCCCAATATCATCATCAGCATAATGTAAGGCATAAAGTTGTAAAACAGATAAGCCCCCGTGTTTTCCTTATCCCAGCCGTTGTCGGCGGAGAAGCTTTTTACCTCCACACCGTTTTCAAGCGTTTTTGCCGCTTCCCTGCACGCTTCCGCCGTATCATAGCCTACGGTTATATAAAGCCTTGCCGCTTCTATATAAGAATCTATAAAGCTTTCGGTGAACACCTCCGAGGCGCTTCCCGCTATTACCTGCGAGGATAAAAGATATTCCGTATCACCCGTGCTCAGCGCTTCCGCAAAACCCTTGTTTATTGTGAGGACATATTCCGCCTTTCGGTAATAAAGACTGTCCTGAACCGCGTTTTCCCTTTCAAAGTCTATATCCGTCATTTTTATGTTGGGGGAATTTTCGAGGTACTCTAAAAAGGCTCTGCTTTCCTCCGTATCGTCATTGTCGTTTACGGCAAGCAGTGTGACAAAGCTATCCGCGCTTGCCCCGCTTCCGTTAAGACCGCTTCTTTCCATCATAGTCATACCAAGGAGCACCGCGAACATCGCCATATACATTACCGCGACTCCCATATAAGATGGAATAAGTCTTAAATATGCTTTAAATACCATATTTCTCTCCTTATATATTATATAGCTTTATATTTCCGCTTGCGCGTCATTATCATTGAGCCGGTCAGCAGTAGCGCGCACCATATAAGCAGTACCGCGATATTTGAAATAAGCTTTTCATAGCTTCCGTAAACACATAGACTGTAAAAACAGTCCACGATCAGCGCCGCGGGGTTTATGCGGTTGAAAAGAGGAAAGCTTTCCTCAATAAGCAGTCTCATACCACCGAACATAAGCCCGCTGAGAAAACACAGTCCGAGAGAACAGGCAAGCAGAAGCGCATTTTTTATTCCGTCCTTTAATCCTCCGATTGAACCGATAAAACAGCCCATACTGTCTCCCACCACCGAGCTTAAAAAGTTTACGGCTATTATTACCCAAAAAGGAACGCCGAATTTTATGCCTAAAATATATATAAGATATATCGAAGCTATGTTCAGGAAAATATTGTGTATCAGGATAGTGGCGATAAGAGAGGATAAAATATCTCCGAACTTGCTTACGGGGCTTATTTCGACTCTCGCGCCCAAAGCCGAAAGATTTGCCTGATGATTTATGGCGCAGTACATTCCCATCATCGACCCCATAAGTCCGCTCATTGCCAGAAGGTTGTAGAAATATTGAACATAGGGGTCATAGTTGGCGGAATTGGATTCGGAGCGGATATAATCCGTCTTTTGTTCCATCGCCTTTATTATTTGGGGTACTTTTTCGGGATTTGAAACTGCGGCCGCGCTGATTATCTTATAGCGGCTTTTAAAGCTGTCCAGTACCGATTTTACTATCCCCGATTTTATTCCCGCTCCCTCCGGTATTTCAAGGAAAATATCGCCGTCAACGCAGATTATAGCCTGCAATTCACCCTTTTCCATCAGCTCTTTTGCCTTTTTATCATCTTCGGTAACAATATTAAACAGCGGCTTCTCCTCCGAATCGGGCTTTTCCGTTTCCGAAAGCGCTTTTATCATTTGGTCAAATCCCTCCGGCGCTGCCGTTCTTTTAATAACGGCAACCCGTATATCCGAATAATCCTGTTCGCTGTCCGCAAGGCTGCCGAACGCTACAAAAAACAGCGTACCCAATATCATCGGAAATCCCATAAGCCAGAATACGACTATCTTATTGCGCAGAAGAGAAAAAATCTCATATTTTATACGGTTAAGCATCAGTCCCTTAGCTCCTTTCCCGTTATCTCAAGGAAAACGTCGTTTAAGGTAGGAAGAAGCGAATACACTCTTCCCATCGGTATTTCCTCATTGTGCATATAATCCAGCAGTCTTGTAAGATTATGCTTTCCGCCGCTGTACAGCAAAGTCAGAGTCTTTCCGTCGTATCTGCATTCATAGGCGTGGGGCATACTTCTTGCCCCGTCAAGCTGCTCCTCGGTAAGCCCCGCCGCTTCCACTGAAATGGTTTCGGTGTTCTTGATAAGCTTTTTAAGCTCCTGCTTGGTGCCCTCCGCAATGTTTCTGCCTTTGTCGATTATGGCGATTCGTGAACAGATCTGTTCCACCTCTTCCATATAATGAGAAGTATAAATAATGGTGGCGCCCTGCCTGTTAAGCTCCTCTATCCCCTCTAAAATCCTGTTTCGGCTTTGAGGGTCAACCGCCACCGTAGGCTCGTCCATTATGATAAGTTTGGGCTTATGCGCAATGCCGCAGGCTATGTTCAGTCGGCGGAGAAGTCCCCCGGAAAGCTTTTTGGGGCGGAATTTTTCAAAGCCCTCCAGTCCCGCAAAGGCTATGGCTTCGTCAACACGCTGCTTTCGCAGCGCCTTGTCGGAAATATACAGCCCGCAGAAATAATCTATGTTTTCCCTGACGTTAAGCTCGTCGAGAACCGCCACGTTCTGCATAACCACGCCTATGTTCCTTTTTACATCGGCGCAGAGCTTTTTTCCGAAAACGGATATTTCGCCTTTATCGTAAGTAAGCAGTGATAAAATACAGTTTATTGCGGTGGTCTTACCCGACCCGTTAGGCCCCAGAAGCCCGAATATTTCTCCCTCTTTTATATCCAGCTCCAGATGATCGAGGGCGATAAGCTCTTTATAGCGTTTTACAAGCCGCTCCACCTTTACAACGGTTTCCATATTAAAAATCGATCCTTTCATATATTTTTCTTTCAGTAATTATACTGTTAACCAATTAAAAATCGGAAAAATGGTTTTTAATCGGTTAACAGTGCTTCGGTTGTAATAACCGTTTTGACTATGATTTTATACTGTGTCAAAATGGTTATTATAGCAATCCAAAAAAAGTTTAAACAAAATTACAAACAGTGTAAAAAACACAAGCTTTGGGGGCGTTGCCCCCGTCCTTCGGACTCCCCTACTTCCCTTTCGGAGTCCGAAAGGGAAGCGGAAAGGACAATTAGTCGCTTCGCTCCTATTTATCTTTTTATTGGATTGCTATAGTATTATTTTATCATTTTCACTTTTATGATACAAGTGACAAAAGTAACATCTTCATATGACATTTGTCACTTTTTTTGAAATAAGGTAAATAAATGTGGATTTTCTCTCGGATTTATGGTAAAATTAGTTGGAAACATTTTTTGATCGGACGGATACCAATATGAAATATCTGACTGAAAAGCTGCTTATTCTGATACTATGCTTACTGTCGTTATACGGTAAGGAAATAACGCCCCGCGTATTGGCAGGCGGGCTTCTTGCCATTGCCGCCGCCTGTTTTTGTCAGGCGCTGGAAAAAAGAAAAAGCCCAAGGCTGGCGGGCGAGCTTTTCTACGGCGCGGCGGCGCTTGTTTTTCCCGAAATGTCCTTTTTCGCGGCGCTTCCTCTTTACGAAGCGGCAAGGGCAAAGGACGCGGCGGGAATTGCGGTTATAATCTTAGGTGCCGCAAGAGGACTTTTCCTCTTTGGCGCCTCTCGCCTTATTCCATTTGCCGCCTGTATTTTGTCTGTATATCTGGCGTTCTGCGCTGTTTTTTCGGAACGCCGGCGGGTAAAGCTGATTGAAAGCCGAGACAACAGCGTTGAGCTGGAGCGGCTTTTAAAGCGCAGGAACAGAGAGCTTAAGGAAAATATGGAGTATGAGCTGAAAATAAACACCCTGAATGAGCGCAACCGAATAGCGAGAGAAATACACGATAACGTGGGACATATTCTTACCCGTTCCCTGCTCGGTACAGGGGCTTTGATAGCCGTCTGCCCAAAGGAACAGAAGGAACTGAGAGAGGGGCTTATCGTGCTTAAGGACAATCTGAACTCCGCCATGGAAAGCGTAAGAAAAAGCGTTCATGATATAAGGGACGATTCTCTTGATCTGAAGATTACTCTTGACAAAATAGCCGCCGATCTTCGGAAAAGATTTAAAACGGAGTTAATATATGATATTAAGGGAGAAATGCCCGCTAAGATTAAAACGGCGTTTACCGCGATTCTTAGGGAGGCGGCGTCGAATATTTTAAGGCACAGCAGCGGAAACAAAGTGCAGATAACCGTAAGGGAACATCCGGCTTTATATCAGCTTATTATTTACGATAACGGCAGCGGGGGGAAAGTATCGGGAACCGGAATGGGTCTTGACGATATGCGGCAGAGGGCGGAGGATCTTAACGGGATATTCAGGGTTGATTCGGAGAAGGGGTTTACTGTGTTTGTTTCTGTGAAAAAAGGGATTATGAGTCAGCATATTTGATTAAAATTAGAACGCGGTATCGTTAAAGTGTACAAATCTGTTTAAAAAGTTTCTGTTTTGCTTATTTGTTTTTTACGAAAAACGGAAAATCTATTGACATTGGTCGAGCAAATGTGTATAATATAATTATACTTAACCGAAAGGAAAATAAAAAGAAAGGAGTTTTAAAATGTCGGAGCTCTTAAAAATATCGATTCAAAACGGTCCGCCTTGATACAAGGTTTTTATTTAACGATTTTAATTAAAACAAACCGGCTGCTTGTTTACGTTAAAGGCAATATTGAAGAAAGGAGATTACTATGCGGGAGCTCTTAAAAAATAAGCATAATCTTACTTGTCCGCCTTAGCAAATGGGACTTTATACTAATCCCTTTTAAAACTGTTGGATTAGTAATAAAATTATACTAATAACCATTTTGACACAGGATAAAATCATAGTCAAAATGGTTATTACACCCGAAACACTGTTAACCAATTAAAAACCATTTTTCCAATTTTTAATTGGTTAACAGTATTACTTATCCGTAAAAATATGTAAAATAAGTCTTTGACGCTTGCAGACCGACCCGATTATTCCTTTCGGAACCCCTTATGCTTTCGGCGGAAACGTTGGATAGCCGATGAGGTCGCTCTTTGAAAATTGAGTAAAGAGATAGTGGCTTTGAAATGTAACGCTAATCTTTGGTTAATACTAATAACCATTTTGACACAAGATAAAATCATAGTCAAAATGGTTATTACACCCGAAGCACTGTTAACCAATTAAAAACCGTTTTTTCCATTTTTTAATTGGTTAACAGTATAAGGTATAGACAAATAATGTGGATGATCAAAGAATAGTAATTAAAGATTGGAAAAAATTCCCAAAAAATAAAAAACAGCGCTTCATACCAATACATTTTTAAATATTCACAGTTTAAAAATGTATTGCACCCGAAACACTGATCTAAATTTTAAACTTAGTATCGATTCGGCTAAAGCACTGTATTTCCCTTTTATGCTAATTCTTTTCCAAAACCTCTAACCAACCAATCCCCCGAAAAATTATTCCCCTTTCGACTCTTCGCCCTTCCTCTTCCTCTCATACAGATCAATCCCCTTAAACACCTGCTGCAAATTGGATACCCCCATAATATTTATCCTGTACCTTTTCTCCCTGTCCAACCCCTGAAGCGCCGCTTTAGGCACAATGCACCCCTTGAACCCAAGCCTTTCACCTTCCCTTATCCTTTCTTCCACATGAGAAGCGCTCCTTATCTCTCCCCCCAATCCTATCTCGCCCAACACAAACAGATCTTCCGGAAGCGGTCTGTCGCACAGACCCGAATAAAGCGCGGCGGCTACCGCCAAGTCGGCGGCGGGTTCGTCTATCCTTAAGCCGCCGATAATATTTATGTAAACATCAAACATTCCGAAAAGATATCCCGTCCTCTTTTCGAGAACCGCTAAAATCAGACAAAGCCTGTTATAATCGAATCCGTTCGCCACCCTCCTCGGCGTTGCGAACCCCGTTTTGCACACCAGCGCCTGAACCTCCGCCATAATAGGCCGCGACCCCTCCATGGTGCACAGTATACTTATTCCGCTTACGTTTACCGGTCTCCCCGAAAGCAGCATTGCGGAAGGATTCGGAACCTCTTCAAGACCTCTGTCCGACATTTGGAAAACGCCTATCTCGTTGGTGGAGCCGAAACGGTTCTTTTCCGCCCTTAATATGCGGTAGGAAAGCTGTTTGTCTCCCTCAAAGTAAAGAACCGTGTCCACAATATGCTCCAGCACTTTAGGCCCCGCTATCCCCCCGTCCTTGTTCACATGACCTACTATGAAAATCGGAATCTCCTCGTTTTTTGCCAGTCTCATAAAGGCGTTTGTGCATTCCCTTACCTGTACGAGACTCCCCGCCGCCGAGGAAATGGTGTCGAGCTGAACCGTCTGTATCGAGTCCACGATAACGATATCCGGCTTATGCTGTTTTATGGCGGTTATTATGGCGGAGCAGTCCGTGTCGGCTATAAGGCTCAGGTTTTCCGTCTCCACCTTAAGCCGTTCCGCTCTCAGCTTTATCTGCCTTCTGCTTTCCTCTCCGGATACGTACAGCACATCGCGCTCCCGTCCCAGATAATCGCATATCTGCAAGAGCAGAGTGGATTTCCCTATGCCGGGATCGCCGCTTAAAAGTACCAGCGACCCTTTTACAAGTCCGCCTCCCAAAACTCGGTTAAGCTCCTCCGACCCCGTGTCGTATCTAATGTCTTCGTCATAGCTTATTTCCGATAATTTGGAGCACTTTGCCGTGCGTGAGGAGGAAATTCCCGTTCCTTTTTCCTCCACCGCCTCCTCCAGAGTGTTCCACGCTCCGCAGGAGCTGCATTTTCCCAGCCATTTGGGAAATTCCTGTCCGCACTCACTGCATATATAGTATGTCCGCTGCTTCGCCATTTTCTTCTCCCGTATTTTGAACGTCCGAGGACTCCGCGCCTTTGTAAAAGCTTGTTATCCCCTTGTAAATAGTAAATGCCACCTTTTTCTGGTATTCGCTGTCCGACAGATTCGCCGCGTCCTCCGCGTTTGACAAAAATCCGCATTCGATAAGCAAAGCGGGCTGCTCCGTGTTTTTGAACAGGTACAGGCCGTTGTCAATAAGCTTTATCTCTCTGTCGTTGTTGGGCTGAAGCTCGCGGAAGCACTGCTGCATCGTCTGCGCCAGCTTGAAGTTGGAAGGATTGTTGGTTGTATAAAACATCTGCGCGCCGAAATACTGCGGCTCGGTGTACTGATTCTGATGTATAGAGATAAAGAGCGCGTCGGGGTGCGATTGTATTATCTTAAGACGGTTCTCCATATCGCTTACCTTCTGATTGCGAAGACCTTCTATTCCGTTATCGTGAATGGATACGTCCTCCGTCCTTGTCATAATCACGTTAAAGCCGCTAAGCTCCAGAAGCTTCTGCAAATCCGTAGCGATAGCCAAATTGATATCTTTTTCAACGCAGCCGTTTACCCCAACGCAGCCCCCGTCCGCTCCCCCGTGACCGCTGTCGATTATCACCGTACGGTTTCCTTCGGAAATCGAATCGGAAATAACCGGAACCGAAGCGTTTCGGAACGAAACCGCGGCGGCTATTACGATAAAGCAGGCAAGAAAAATAAGTGTATGAGGAATCTTTGTTTTCATAGTGTCTTTCCTTTCGTCAAGTGTTGTCCTTGTTGAAAGACTATGAAACAAGCATTGTTTTTAGAACGAAAAGCGCTTATTTTTTCTTTTCGTACATTATCTTTTCGGAGTTAAAGCTGTCCTTATATCCGGCGTTAAAGCCCAAGTGCGCCGCCAAAGGAATAAGAATATAACATCCCATAAATACGAATGTAAAATAAGGCGGAAGCAAACTTATTTCGGAATAATTGACTCCCATTGTAAGCGCCAAAGGATAAATCATTCCGCAGATCATGCGGTACGGTATGAGAAATCCGTCAAAAAGACCCAGAAGCGCGTCAAAAAACAGTATCAGCGACGGTATGCACATTATCGCGAACATTATAACCCCGATAAGCGCCCATCTGCCTTTTATCGGCGAGTCAACCCGATGATTTTTGACCATAAGGCGTTCCCTTTGCCCGTCCTTAAACGCGGCGGTGAACACAAGGGAATAAAAAACAAAAAGCGTCAGTGCGAAAAGTATTACCGTAACAAAGGTCACGTCGGCGAACATGGACAAAGCCACTGTCATAACGGTGCCCATAAAGTTACCCAATATCATATAGCCAACGCCGGTAATCAAAAGCTTCCAAAACGGTTTTCTCTGCATAAATTAAATCCTTTCGGCAATAATATAATCAAGAGCGAATCCCAACATCAGGAAAGGAACGATAATAAAATGTCAAAAAATGAAGATCTCGAAATATTGAACTGTATCTATAAAAACAGCAAAATGGCGGCGGACTGTATCGACAGCGTACAGGACAAGTGCGAAAGTCAGGAGCTGTGCGACTATATCGGAAAACAGCGCACTCATTACAACAATAGCTGCGATAAGGTGGCAAGCCGGATTCGCGAACTCGGCGGCATTCCCGCCGAACCGCCTAAGTATACCCAAATGATGGCGGAAATCGGAATAGATATGAAAACGGTAGCGGACCGCTCCCAAAACAAGATTGCGAAGATCATGTACGACGGTACCAATATGGGAATTGTGGACATTGCCGAAACGGTAAACCACGCTTCTGGCGCAGACGAAAAAACTATATCGGAGGCAAAGCAGCTTTTGTCGGCGGAAGAACGCTATGCCGACGGGCTGAAAAGATTTTTATGATAAACGAAACGGAAAAAAACAAAGCAAAAAAAGAATGTGTAAATCGGGGCAACGACAGCAATGTTTATCCTCAAAAAACCAAGGAACCCCAATATTTAACCTATATTGCCGTTGACAACAAGACAACCGAAAACGGCTGCGTTATCAACAAAGCGGATATAAACGCGGAAATATGCCGCAAAGAGACCGACGCCAATAAAAAATAAGTCAAAAAATTACCGGAATTATTTTCGGTAATTTTTTGTGCGCTCTCACGGGTTTACATCGGGCGTATTTATCTTATTATCGCCCACAATATTGTCAAAAACGACTAAAGCCCTTCTGTGGCATTCCTCGGTTTTTTCGTCCTGTTTTGCGTAGCCGCTGAATTCGTTGCTTCTGATAACCATATACAGATCGTCGGGACAGCTTTCCGCATATCGTGCCGCCTCCGCAAATGCGCTGCCCTTTATTTTGTAATAATATTTATCCACAATCTGAGGATCATCGGGGTACATGACGGAGAGATCCTCAAATCCCCTGCTCTTTTCCTGATCTCCCAAAACCGTTTCAAGCTGCGCCTTGTCTCCGAGAAAAATCTGAGCCGTTGCGAGACCTATTTCGGAAAACAGCTTTGTTTGGTTAATGTTGTAATAAGTTCCGTCCTGCTGCGGACTCACATCAATGTAGTAGGTATCCGTGTGAACGTTTCCGTTATTGTCAAAATCCTCCGTATACTGTTCAAAAGCCAGTTCTATATCATGGGTTTTATAATAAAGGTCGCCGGAAATAACTTTGTCGCCGGAGAAAACCAGAACCCTTATATCGGCCTTTTCCTTTGAAACGGTTGAGTATACCAACACCGCCGCCACAGCCGTAAAAAACAGCACCAAAACAAACTGCCATTTATAAAGATAAAAAAAGTTGGCAATTTTATTTTTGAAGCCCTTAACCTCATAATGTTTTTTATCCGCCGCCGCGTTCTCTTCCTTTATGGTTTCGCTTTCCGTGATAATTCCCTGCTTCAGTTTAAGAAGCTCTCGCTTATCATCATTGTATGACATTTAAAAGATTCCTTTCAATTATATGATAATTAAAGTATAGCATATAATTTGTTTTTTTTCAAGTAAAATTAATACTAGGGCTTGTTTGAAAATAGAGGCAATGACGGATTTTTGATCCAAAACGGTTAGCTTCAAGGAAAAAACGCAGTCAAACCGCCGTTTGACGAGACTTTTTGATGCAGAAGATGACCGTTTTTGGGCGAAAAGACGGCGTTTCCGATTTTTCAAACAAGCCATAATCTTTGGTTAATAGTGTCAATTAGTATTGCGGAGTCCTGGCGTCATGTACGCGGCAAAAAGATACAAGACCGGTGCAGAGCATCGGTCTTGTATAGAAAATTTCTGTCGGTTTTTGCAAAAGATTACTCAATAATTTTTATTCCTTTGCTCTTAAGCAGCTTTTCTGTTCCCTCGTTGTCCTTTGTTTTTATGGCAATATCCGCCTCGTCGGGACGAGAGCCCATAAAGGAATAGCTGTATTCGATATCCACTTCCCCCGCCTGTAATATCTCGATAACCTTATTCATTTCCCCGGGGTGATCGGGAATAGTGAAACCGGTTATCTTATTTGCGGCGGCGGTAAAGTCGTTTTCCTTAAGGACGGCTAAAGCTTTTTCCGGTTCTCTTGCTATTATTCTGACAATGCCGAAATCGGTTGTGTCGGCTATGGTGAAGGCTCTTAAGTCAATATTGGCTTTCCCGAGAACGTTCATAACGGCAGCGAGTCTTCCGGGTTTGTTTTCCAGAAAAATACTGATTTGTTCAAGCATATTTGCGCTCCTTTTTATTTCTTTTCAAATTTGTTTTTGATAAGTCGATTGTCCTGTACTCTGGTGGCTTTTCCCATGGAACGGGCCAAGGATTTGGGTTCGAGAAGGCGGATTGACACGCCTACGCCTATGGCGCTGTCTATGGCGTGTTTAAGCTTTTTCTTATAGCTTTCAATGTCTCTTACGTTATCACCGAACATATCACCGCGAAGTTCCACCTGAACCTCAAGGGTATCCAGATTATTGACTCTGTCCACCACGAGGAAGTAGTTGGTTGCCTTGTTGTCAACGCTGAGCAGAGCGGATTCTATCTGAGACGGGAACACGTTCACTCCGCGTATGATCAGCATATCGTCGGTTCTCCCCTGCGGCTTCAGCATACGGACAAGGGTTCTTCCGCATTCGCACTTATCGTATACCAATGTGGCAATGTCCCTTGTTCTGTATCTTATCAGGGGGAAAGCTTCCTTTGTGATGCAGGTGAACACAAGCTCTCCCTGCTGTCCTGCGGGGAGCACCTCCAAGGTGTCGGGGTCGATTATCTCCGGAATAAAGTGATCCTCGCATATATGCATACCGCTTTGACATTCGCATTCGCTCGCCACCGACGGTCCGCTGATTTCCGAAAGGCCGTAAATGTCGTAGGCCTTAAGCCCCAAGCCGTCCTCTATTTCGCGGCGCATTTCCTCGGTCCAGGGTTCGGCTCCGAAAAGTCCCGATTTCAGATGAAGCGTATCCTTTGAGATATCGTTTTCCCTCATAAGTTCAATAAGACTTATGGCGTAAGATGGGGTCATACATACTATTGAGGAGCCGAAGTCCTGAAACATCTGTATTTGTCTCATACTGTTGCCCGCAGAGGCGGGAATGGTGGTAGCGCCCAATTTTTCGGCGCCGTAGTGCATTCCGAGACCGCCCGTAAAAAGGCCGTAGCCATAGGAGACGTGAACGAAGTCGTTTTTTGTGCCGCCTACCCTTGCCAAGGCTCTGGCGGCGCACTCGGACCAGATTTCAATGTCGTTTTGGGTATAGCCTACCACGGTTTGTTTGCCCGTGGTGCCCGACGAAGCGTGAATACGCACCACTTCGCTCAGCGGGGTGGCGAACATTCCGTAAGGGTAGTTGTTGCGCAGATCCTGCTTTACTGTAAACGGGAGCTTCCGAAGATCCTTTATTGACTTAATGTCTTCGGGCTTTACTCCGGCAGCGTCCATTTTTTCACGGTAAGGCTTTACGTTTTCGTAAACCCTCCGTATCTGGCGGCAGAGGCGGTAGCTTTGAAGCAGCTCCATTTCTTCGCGCGGAGCGCATTCGATTTCCGGCATATAGATTTCGTTGTTCATTGGCGTTGTTTCCTTTTATCGGTTATTTATTTCACGTGCAATTTTAAAGGCTTTTTTGTTTATATCCAGCGCTTTTTCGGGAACGCATTTTTCAATGGCTTTCATCCACACATCTTCCCCGAATTCCGTACTCCCCGACAATACTCCCAGCAGCGCCACGTTAACAGCTTTGGCGCTTCCGGCTTCCTCCGCGATTTTCAGCGCGTCCACCGCCGTAATGTCCGCTCCGGTTTTTTTAAGCTTTTCCGTTATATTTTCGGGATACTCGGCAGCGCCGGTAATAACCGGCATGGGATTTATCCTTTGTGTATTTAATACCAGTCTTCCCCCTTGTTTGAGATAAGGGAGCCATCTGGCCGCTTCCAGTTCTTCAAAAGACAGTATAAGGTCGGCTTCCCCCTTTTCGATAACGGGGGAATAAACCTTGTCGCCGTATTTAACATAGGTTACCACACTGCCGCCTCTCTGGCTCATTCCGTGAACCTCGCTTACCTTCACGTCATATCCGCCCTCGAGAAGCACCGCACCTATAATGCGGCTGGCAAGCAGCGTGCCCTGACCTCCTACGCCGACTATCATAATAGCTCTTGTTTCCATTTATGTAAATATCCTTTCTTTAGGCAATAACGCACAATGATTATGTGTGGATTGCGCCGTAAGGCGGTCATTGCGCGGTGTTGCCATTATTCGGTTATCGCTCCGGGCTTGCACATATCCCCGCAGATTCCGCAGCCCACGCATTGGGTACGGTCTATAGCGCATTTTCCGCCGATTACCGAAATGGCGGGACAGCCTATTTTAAGACACATTTTGCAGCCTACGCATTTATCCGCGTCCACATTTAAGGCGGGCTTGTGCTTTACCGATTTCAACAGGGCGCAGGGGCGGCGGGAGATAATCACCGAAGGCTCCTTTGAATCCAGCTCTTCTTTTATTGCCGCTTCCGCTTCCGCCATATCGTATGGGTCGATTACTCTTACGCGGTTTATTCCCACCGCGCGGCAAAGCGCTTCTAAATTTACGGCGCAGGCGGGATCGCCGTAAATGTCCTTTCCGTTGGCGGGATTGTTCTGATGTCCGGTCATGCCCGTTATTGAGTTGTCCAGAACTATGACGGTGCTGTTTGAGCGGTTGTAGGCTATGTTTATGAGTCCTGTCACGCCGCTGTGGATAAATGTGCTGTCGCCTATAACCGCGACTCTTTTGTTTTCGCTCTCCGGAGCTGCCTTGTTCATTCCGTGAAGCCCGCTTACGGAAGCGCCCATACATACCGTGGTGTCCATGGCTTGCAGCGGAGCCGAAGCGCCCAAGGTGTAGCAGCCAATGTCTCCGGACACAATGCAGCCTAATTTTTTTAGAATGTAGAATATCCCCCTGTGAGGACAGCCCGCGCACATTACCGGAGGCCGAACGGGGATCTTTTCGCCGAAATCAAGGCTTTCGCTTTTTTCGCCTAAGATTTTTTCTTTCAAATAGCTCTGGCTGTACTCTCCTATAAGAGTAAACAGTTCTTTTCCGATACAGCTTATTCCCAGCTTTCTCACGTGATTTTCTATTATAGGATCAAGCTCTTCTATTATGTACAGCTTTTCCACCTTTTCCGCGAAGTCTTTTATAAGCTTTTCGGGCAGAGGGTTAACCATACCCAGCTTAAGATAGCTTGCCCTTTCGCCAAGCGCTTCTTTTGCGTACTGATAAGCTATACCCGCAGTTATTACTCCGATTTTCCCATCGTTTATTTCCACGGTATTAAGGGGACAGCTTTCGGCGTATTCAATAAGCGCGAGAGTGCGTTTTTCCACCGTAACGTGTTTGGGCTTGGCAAAGGCGGGCATCATAACGTATTTTTGAATATTTTTTTCATAAGGCCTTACGGGTACGTTTGCTCTTTCTTTCTCCTCTACCCTGCTCTGGCTGTGGCTTACTCTTGTGGAAAGGCGAAGCAGAACGGGGGTGTCGAATTTTTCGGAAAGATCGTAAGCAAGTTTTGTGTATTCCTTGCACTCGGCGCTGTCCGAAGGCTCGATCATGGGCAGCTTTGCTCCTATTGCATGATTTCGGCTGTCCTGTTCGTTCTGGCTGGAGTGCATTCCCTGATCGTCGGCTACGGCGACAACGAGACCTCCGTTTACTCCCGTATAAGAAGCGGTATACAAGGGATCGGCGGCCACGTTCAGTCCCACATGTTTCATGGCGCAGAAGCTTCTCGCTCCGGCGATGGAAGCGCCGATTGCCGTTTCACAGGCTACTTTTTCGTTGGGCGCCCATTCGCAGTACATTTCGTTCTTGTCGTAGGCGGAGGCGTATTCGGTGATCTCGGTACTGGGGGTGCCGGGGTAGCTGGACACCAATCTTACTCCCGCTTCGTACAGACCTCTCGCTACCGCTCGGTTTCCAAGCATAAGCTTTGACATTTGTTTTTTTCCTTTCAACTTATAATCATTCTTTTTGAGATATGTCAAGGATATGATGGCTTATACCCACCATATCCTCTCTTTCGCAAACTGAAAAGTGATAGTTAAGGTAAGTTTTGAACAGCTCGTCGTCCATGCTGTCAACACAGTCTCTCATATAATTGGTATACATATCGGTGCCCACATAGTGAAGCCTTTTCACGGGGAAGTCTTTCATAAGCGAGTCAATATCTTCTTTTCGATAAAGCTCGAAAAGTTCCTTCGGGCTTGATCCCGCTTTAAAAGTTACCGGATTCACAAGGCTTTTATACGGTTCGTTTTTTATCATGCCTTTTTCAAAGCAAAATTTTACAATAGTAGCGTCGTTTCCGCAGTAGGCGGCAAAAACAATTCCGCCCCGCTTGGTTATGCGGATAGCTTCCGAAAGCGCTTTTTTCTTATCTTCTTCGGTAAACAAGTGATACATGGGGCCCAGAAGCAGCGTTATATCGTATGTATTGTCAACAATATGTGACAGGTCAAGGGCGTTTCCCTTGATTACCGTTATATTTTCACTTTCGACGGTTTTGCTTTTGAACACTTCAATGTTGTGCTCTATCAGTTCGACAGCGTCCACGCGATAACCCTTTCGGGCAAAATAATGGCTGTATCTTCCCGTTCCCGCTCCTATTTCGATTATACTGTCATTTTCTTTAAGGTATTTTTCAACATAGCGCACGGTGGTGAGAAATTCGGGAGTTCCGTGCTTTGAGGCCAGTCTTCCGTCCTCGTCGTAATTGTCGTAATAGGCTTTTAAAAAGCTTTCGGTATCCATAATTCCTCCTTAAAACGGAAAAATGTTCTCAGATATTGAAATAATTACTTCATCTTTCCATTGTCTGAGGTTATTATACCATAAAATAGATAGCTTGTGAATACTTTTTCATAATTTTTTACACTAATGGAATAAAATTTTATCCGAAAGCTTCGGAAATATCAAATACTGTTCATGTAAAAATATCTTTAAATCTTTCCCAAATTTTGTATTGACATTCTGAACAAATAATGTTAAAATTATATCATCAGATTTAAGCAGTCTATCCAACATTCGTTTTATGTCGATACAGCGGGTCAGCCAAGAATAGGCATAAATTGTTTCGTTCCCAAGGAGGTTAAAACCATGAACTCAAGAATAGGAAGAAAGCTTTTGATATCCGTTATTATGTGCCTTGCGCTGACAGTTGCGATAGTAAATACCGTCACGATTTTCCGCGCCACGGCGCACAGTAATTCGCTTATGCTTATGCAGGCGCGTTCGGGTCTCAATATTATAATGCATCGTCTTGAGGAACACCTGAACAGATTCGAGGATATTTACAATACTTTGGAGCTTTCCGGAACAATCTCTCAGGAAAACGTCTTTAATGCCAATGCCACATGGGGCAATGCAAAGGAGACGGAGTCCGACTTTGCCGCATTTTACAACGAAGAGGGAAAGGTGTACTGGCAGACGGGCAATTATAATCTGGCCGATATTTCACTGGACAGAATAGGCGGAGGCGGTTACAAAGGCTTTGTCAACGATTCCAGAGCGGGGCTTACAATACAGCTTGCCAAACCCGTCAAAGTAAACGGAATAGTCAGGGGCGCGGTAGTTGTGGGAATGAAGATGGACAACAACAGTTGGATTGACCAGATAAAGCTTGAACTTGGCAACGAGGTTACGATTTTCAGCGGCACCACACGTTACGCCACCACCATTCTTGACGAAAACGAGGAAAGACTTGTGGGCTCTGAAATGCCGGAATATGTATCCGAAGCATTGTTTAACGGTATCGGTGAATACGAGGGTACGGCGGAAATCAACGGACAGAAGCACTACGTTTGCTACAATGTTTTCAACGATATAGACGAGAATCCGGCGGGAGCATATCTTGCCGCCCTTTCTTCGGCAGAATCGGACAAGCTTAAAGCTTCGATGATACTCACTTCCATTATAGTAGCAGTAAGCGTTGCCGCAGTGTTCCTTTTTATAATAAGCTTTATTTCAATCCGTATTATACTGAAGCCGATTCAGGCGGCGGAAAGATTGGCCGACTGTATGAGCCGGGGAGACCTTGACGAACCGGATGTGGATTTCAAATTCGGCAACGATGAATTGGGCGACTTTGTACATAAGCTTGAAAAAACCAAGCATAATCTTAACAACTATATAAAAGATATCAACTATGTTTTGGGCAATATGGCGGAAGGTAATTTTACCGCTCAGCCGCGTATACACTATGTAGGTAATTTTATTGCCATAAGCGAATCGTTTGCTAAAATAGAGCAGTCGCTTAACGAGATAATTTCCCATATTGGCGTATCTTCCAACGATGTAATGATAGGTTCATTACAGATAGCGGAAGGCTCCAAGAGCTTAGCGGATGGCACCACAAGGCAGGCTGCCGCCATTGAGGAATTGTCCGCCACTATAAACGAGATTGCGGAAAAGGTACAAAAAACGGCGGATAACGCTTCGGAAGCCAACAAGGTATCACAGTCGGGCATTGATAAGATTGAGTATCAGAACGGCGAGGTAGAGCGTATGCTTCAGGCAATGGATGATATCAAGAAGAGATCCGATGAAATACAGAACATTATAAAATCAATAGACGATATCGCTTTCCAGACCAACATACTTGCGCTTAATGCGGCGGTTGAAGCGGCGAGAGCGGGAGAAGCGGGAAAGGGGTTTGCGGTAGTTGCGGACGAGGTGGGAAGCCTTGCGGCGAAGAGCGCGGAAGCGGCGCAGCAGACGGGAGAACTGATAGGAGCGACAATAGAAGCGGTAGGGAAGGGAATTACGATTGCACAGACTACCGCCGCCACTATGAAAGAGGTTACCAAGCTTTCGGATAAAACCAATTCATATATCGAGGACATTTCCATCGCTTCGGGTGAGCAGGCGGACGCCATTATTCAGGTTAAAATCGGTATTGAGCAGATTTCCACGGTTGTTCAGCAAAACTCCGCTACCGCGGAGGAAACGGCGGCATCTTGCTCGGTGCTCAGCGAACAGTCGTCCAAGCTGGAGGAAGAGATTGGAAAATTGAAGGTATAAAAAGAAAAAATCATCAAAAAGCCGTCGTCTTGTCATATGATAAGACGACGGCTTTTTTTGTTACGAATGATTTTTTGCTGTTTCCGCTTTTTTTAAAAAGAAAATTATTTGATAATATGTTTAACCCTTTTGCGGTGTGCAGACAACGGTTGCTTAAAGGACGCTTAATTCTTGTTTTAAATAAATTTTAATAATGGAACGGAGGAGCAATATTTTATTGTTTTTATTTTATATAATTGATATCTTATATTTCGATTTTTACTCGACAATTTTTATGTCACTTATGTCACTTTGCCGTCACTGCGTTAAAGACTTTTTTGATTCTTTTTCAAAAATGTATTAACGGGATACAGCACGCCTGCGTAAATTTGTCTTTTTATCCGCCAACCCCTAACTTTACATAAAATCGGTTTACGCCCCCCTCGCTTTCCGCATAAATGCGTCCGCCGTGCTCCTTCACAATATTTTCCGCTATGGAAAGACCCAGACCGTAACTCTTGTTCATACCGCGCACTTTATCGGCCCTGTAAAACCGCTTGAAAATGTTTTTTAAATCGGATTTTGAGATAGTATCCCCATGGCTTTCCATAGAAAGAATACAGGTGTTTCCGCGCTTTTTCAGACTTAGCACCGCTTCCGTATTCGGATATGAATATTTCAGCGCGTTGTCCAGTAAAATATCCGCAAGCCTGCTAAGCTGTGAACGGCTGCCTTTTACCGTTATTCCTTTCTTGGTTTCGCAGCGCAATGTTAATCCCTTTTCAAAAAAAAGGGGTTCAAATGGGAGCGCCGAATCGGCAATCAGCTCGCTGAAATCGACGGTTTCAAAGGCGATTTCCGTTCGTGCGTCGCTTCTCGCCAGCTCCAAAAGACTTTCGGTAAGACCGCGCATTTGCTCCGCCATCGTTAAAATACTTTCGGCAAATCGGGTACGCTTTTCTTCGCCGTACTTATTGCTGCGGAGCAGCTCCGCATTGGTCATTATTACTGTAAGAGGGGTTTTCAGCTCGTGAGAGGCATCAGCGGCAAATTGCTTCTGCTGCTCCCATGCCTTTTCCACCGGCCGTACTATCCAGCGGGCAAGAATAAAGCTCACTATAAAAAATGCGCTCAAGGCGAGTAAGGAAATAAACAGGCAGGTTCTTACGAGCTGTAACAGCATAGCCTGCTCACCGGACAAATCGGAAAATGACACGGATTTGTCCACGGGAGTGTTCATTACGCAAAATCTGAGGTTATACTCCTTAAGCACGCCATCCCGTTTTCCCGAAGCTATGGCGGCGTTAAAAATTTCTTCGGCGATTTTATAATCGCCGTTTCCCGATACGACCAATTGGCCGCGTGGCGTCTGTCGGATTACGAAGATTTGATACGGTAAAGACGGCGGTGCGTCTTCGGCATGGTCGGAATGGGGGGGGGGCATTGACAGAGCCGCACGAAGCTGCTGTAAGTTTTCCTTTTCCGAGGCGGAAGCGGTAAAAAAAATTATAAGAACGAAAATCACGGTCAGCATTACCGTTACGATAATCATGTTCACCGACAAAAATTTAAGCTTAAGCTTTTTTATCATTTCCCGCCTCCAGATGATATCCCAATTTCCGTATCGCTTCAATACGCAGATCCGATCCTATGCTTAAAAGCTTTTTCCTCAGAAAACCCACGTATACTTCCACATGATTTTCAACGGCGTTTGAATCATATCCCCATACTTTTGTAAGCAGCGTTTCCTTGGAAACGTTGTTTTCTTTTGACTGCATCAGAATCCGCATTACGTCAAATTCCCTTGCGGAAAGGCGCACGCTTTTTTCACCGCGTA
Organism: uncultured Ruminiclostridium sp.; assembly: GCA_910588335.1. Classification (GTDB taxonomy): domain Bacteria; phylum Bacillota; class Clostridia; order Oscillospirales; family Ruminococcaceae; genus Ruminiclostridium_E. The sequence continues at coordinate 23,035 of CAJUQV010000016.1, forward strand.
TCAGCTTGCCCGATTCAAGATCGAGAGAGGTATTGCCGTAGGAAATCTCGTTTATCTGTGCTCCCTGACGGCGCAGCAAAGCATTGATGCAGGCAAGCAATTCCCTTGAGTCAAAGGGCTTTGTCAGGTAATAGTCCGCTCCCGAATTAAGGCCCTCTATTTTGTCCTCAATCCCCGACCTCGCGGTCAGCATAAGTATGGGAATACCGCAGCGGTCGGCGCGTACGCGTCTGGCTACCTCGTATCCGTCCATTTCGGGCATCATAACGTCAAGTATCATAAGATCGTATATGCCCAGCTCGGCATACTCCGTCCCGTTTTTTCCGTCGTAAACAGCTTCCGTCTCAAACCCTTTTGATTCCAGCAGTTCGCATATGGAATCCGCCAGCAGTTTTTCGTCTTCTATTACAAGTATTTTCATGGTTGTTTTCCTTTAAAATCTGCCGGAATTGCTTCGGCAGCGGTTATAATGCTGTTATAATTATACGAAATTTTTTGGTTTCTCAATAGTATGACATGAAACCAGTATAATTATATTACCATATTTTCCTTAAATAAGGCTGAAATTTCTCAATTTATTTTTTTATGATTTAATCCTGCTTTGGTCTGAGGGGGTATCGCGGATACATAAATAACCTTTCATATATTTTTCACGCCCCTTTCATTTCCGTAAAATCGGTTTTCAGCGTAAATTCAGTAAAATTTGCTACAATAACGGCACGGTAAGAAAAAAGAAAGGAGCCGTAAAAATGAAGCTTCGACACGAATGCAAACACGAAATAAATCTTTCGGATATGCTTGCGATCAGGCAAAGACTAAGCGCGGTAATGAAGCGCGACGAAAACGGAGCCGACGGAAGATACTTTGTGCGCAGCCTGTATTTTGACGATTTTACAAACAAGGCGTTGAGGGACAAAATCGACGGAATCAATATGCGGGAAAAATTTCGCATACGGTTTTACAACAACGATACTTCTTTTATCCGTCTGGAAAAGAAGATTAAGAGAAGCGGCTTTTGTGGGAAGGAAAGCGCAATGCTCACAAAATCTGAGGCACAGTCGTTAATCGAAGGAGAATATGACTGGCTTATAAATTCCGACCGCCCGCTTTTATGGGAGCTGTACTCAAAAATGAGGACGGGGCTGAAACCGAAAACCATTGTGGATTACACGCGGGAAGCCTTTGTGTATCCCTACGGTAATGTAAGAGTTACCGTAGACGGGGATATAAGAACGGGAATGTATTGTACCGCGATTTTTGATGAAAATTGTCCTACGGTGTCTGCGGGAAACTCGCCGATTATACTTGAGGTGAAGTGGGACGAGTTTCTTCCCTTGGTTATACGTGATCTGGTGCAGATGGAGGGAAGGCGCACCTCATCGTTTTCAAAGTACGCCGCTTGCCGCATATACGGATGATACTAATCTTTGATCAAGGTATAGACAAATAATACGGATGATCAAAGATTAGTATAAAGCAAAAAAACATAAAGGAGAAAAAGAAATGAATTTTAAAGACATTTTCAAATCGGATTTTCTGGAGGCCATTACAAGCGTTAACGTCGCGGATATGGCGATAACGCTGATATTGGCGTTCGGGTTGGGTATGTTTATTTTTCTGGTGTATAAAAAAACTTACGGCGGAGTCATGTATTCCTCCGGATTCGGAGTAACCCTTGTGGCGCTTACAATGATAACCGCTACGGTGATTTTGGCGGTTACAAGCAATGTTGTGCTGTCCTTGGGCATGGTGGGCGCGCTTTCAATCGTGAGATTCCGTACCGCCATAAAGGAGCCTTTGGATATAGCTTTCCTGTTTTGGTCAATCGGAGTGGGAATAGTTCTGGCGGCAGGTATGATACCTTTGGCAATAATAGGAAGCGTGGCAGTGGGAGTGATTCTTTTGGTGCTCGTAAATAAAAAAGGTCATGCCCGTACTTATATAGCGGTGATACGCTGTGAAGACAGTGAGACGGAAAGCGCGGTAAGGCGCTTTTTGGACGGCAAAACAAAGCGCTGCGCAATAAAAAGCAAAACCGTTCAAAAGGGAGATATCGAACTTAATCTGGAACTCAGTCTTAAGGACGACAACACCGATTTTATAAACGAGACGGCGGAAATGAACGGAGTAAAAAGCGCCGTGCTGGTCAGCTATAACGGAGATTACACGGGTTGATTGCATTTACGCGGAAAAGTAGGAAAGGAGCGGTTGTAAAAATGTCAACGCATAAAAAAATAGACTTAGTCTGTCTGGCGTCCGTTATAATATACGTACTGCTTGCCGCGCTTTTTATCGGCGGGGGGGCATTGGGCATGATAAGCTCCGCAAGCGAAGCGGGATACAAGGAACGGCTGTTTTCCCTTGCGAGGGTGCACACAATAGATATTGTTTCAGATAACTGGGACGAGTTTATTGCCTCCTGCCAAAGCGAGGAATACTCGGAATGTGCGGTGGTTATTGACGGAGAAGCTTACAAAAACGTGGGCATACGGGCAAAGGGAAACACTTCATTAACCACGGTTTCTTCCATGGGCAGCGAAAGATACAGCTTTAAAATAGAGTTCGACAAGTATGATAAAAGCAAAAGCTATTACGGACTTGACAAACTTTGTCTTAATAATATCATTCAGGACAATACCTATATGAAGGACTATCTCACATACCGTATGATGAACGAATCGGGAGTTAACGCTCCCCTTTGCAGCTACGTGTATATTACCGTAAACGGCGAGGACTGGGGACTTTACTTAGCCGTGGAGGGAGTGGAAGAAGCCTTTCTCGAACGCTGCTACGGAAAAGATTACGGCGAGCTTTATAAGCCGGACAGTATGAGCTTCGGCGGCGGAAGAGGAAACGGAATGAATTTCAGGATGAGCGAGTTTGGCATCTCGGAAGGCGATTCGGGAGATTTTCCTTTTCCCAACGGAGGAGATAAAAAATCCTTTGGCCAATCCGAAACAGCGCAAAAAAACTTTGATTTTCCGAAAAGCGGAGGAATGACGGAAAGACCCGAAGGAATGGGCAGCGACGACGTAAAATTAAAGTATATCGACGACGAATACGAGAGCTATTCCAATATTTTTGAAAACGCCAAAACAGACGTTACCGATTTGGACAAGGACAGGCTTATAGCTTCCCTTAAATCACTCGGCGAAAACAGCGATATTGAAAACACGGTTGATATTGAGCAGGTTATACGATATTTCACGGTGCATAACTTTGTCTGCAACTGGGACAGCTATACGGGTTCAATGGTGCATAATTATTATTTGTACGAAGAGGATGGGCGGCTTTCCATGATACCATGGGATTACAATCTTGCTTTCGGAACTTTTCAAGCGGGCAGCGCTTCGGAACAGGTGAATTATCCTATTGATTCCCCCGTTATGGGCGATGTGAGCGACAGACCGATGGTAAGCTGGATCTTTTCCGACAGCAAATATACCGAGCTTTATCATAAATATATGGCTGAATTCCTTGACAATACGGATATAGGTTCCATAATTGATGAAGCGGCAGCGCTGATAAGCGATTACGTGGAAAAGGATCCCACAAAATTCTGCACCTACGAGGAATTTGAACAAGGCGTAAGCGCTCTTAAGCTTTTTTGCCGTTTGCGGGAGGAAAGCGTGAAAGGGCAGCTAAACGGGAGCATACCTTCAACCTCCGAGGGACAGTCGGAGAACGGCTCATCGCTGATCAATGCTTCGGAGCTGAAGCTTTCGGAGATGGGGACAATGAATAACGGCGGCATGGGCGGCGGATTCGGCGGTACGTCAAATACAGGCAGCGAGGAAGGGAACGGCGGGTTCGGAGACTTTGGCGGCTTCGGTGAAAAGCCCGATATGGGCGGCGAATTTCCTAAAAATGGTATGTTTCCTCCCGACGGGGAAAGCAGAGAGCCTGACAATCGGAATGGCGCGTCCGATTCTGAAAAATCGGAAAACGGAACCGGAGAAAATAAAACCCCGCCGGATTTCGGAAACATGGAAATTCCGATCGCGGAAAGCGGCGGTGATTCGATAATATTACTGGCCGTTTCCGCTGCGGTGCTTGGGGCCGGATTGCTTTTCGCGGGCAAGTTCAATTGACGCTACTCCTTCAACAGCCTGTTAACCGCCTTATGTTCGGGCATAACAAGATCAAGCACCTCGTAAAATTTCGCCGAATGATCCTGTACAATAAAATGCGCAAGCTCGTGACAGGCAACCTGCTCAATACAAACAAACGGTTTTTCCACCAGTTTCACATTCAGCGTAATTTTTTCCTTATATGCCGCGCAGCTCCCCCACCTGCTTTTCATCATACGTATGGAAAGAGAAGGATAAGGAACCTTCAGCCCCGCTGCGCGGAAACGGTTGTATGCCAGCTCAAGCGCGTTTGGCAAAAGCTCCTTTGCCATCTCCCTTTGCCAATGCTCCAGAGATTCTTTAATAATCTCTTTGTCCTCTTTAAATTCTTCCGATGGTACAAACAGAGTCAATACGCCGTTTTCCGCCAGTTCTCCGCCTTTTCTTTTCGACGCCTTTATTTCAATATCTGTTTTTTTACCCAGATAAAAGGTATATTCCGCTTTGAATTCGGTTTTTTGGGCAATTTTACCGATTGCTTCAAATACAAAGCCTGCGTTTTCGGCGACAAACTTGTCTGCGTAAGCAAAAGAGGTTCGCCATGGTACCGAAAGATAAACCGAACGGTCTCTCCTTACCCTCAGATTAAGTCTTTTTATCCTTTTTCTTTCAAGCTCGTAAATTATGCTGCCCAAAGGGGTTTCCACCGTTCTAATAAGCTTTTCCGCAATGTTTCCAACTTTTTTTTCGGTCATTTTATCATGTATCCTATGTTTTTTAAAGCGCAGCTTAAACAAGCTGCGCTTTAAAATCTTATACAAATTCCTTTTTAAACTATGGATAAAATCCATAGTTTAAAAAGGAATGCACCCAAAACACTAATCCAACAGTTTTAAAAGGGATTAGTATTAATCATCGTGACGAGGATGATTTGAAACAAATTCTATAGCGCTCACCACGGCAACCTCTATGTCCAGGCTGTTCTGTTTTTCCAGAGAGGAGCCTACCCTTGAAAAAAGTTCTCCTCTTGGAGTGCTCACATACTTTGAGGGCAGCCGGTTAAGCGCGATTGCCATCATATCGTCAACGCATTTTTCGCATTTACAGCAGTCGGTTTTTTCCAGACGCTCGTTAAGTTTATTCCTGACCATTTCCTCCATAACATTTACTATCGGCATAAATTTCTTTTTCCTTTCTTTTTTACTAAAGCAACATTGCATGATTATCGGTTGAAGCCTTTGCCGCGGGTTTGCATAAATTCCATCAATCTGCGCATGTTCTTCTAAAAAGGCAACGGCTTTCATGTGTCGAATTTATACAATATAACCAAATTTCTGACCATTCGGGCAGACGGCAGTAATTTGTTTAACATTACTTAAAATCAAGCATATATTTTATGTCTGACACTTCGTATATTACAAATATAACAGTAAAATAAATGTGTTCTCTTTTTTCTCTTGAATATAATTATACTACATTTTATTGTGATTTGTCAATTATTCGGCAAAAAAGTATAGTAAAAATTTTGAAGTTGATTTTGTGCAATTTGCTTTATAAAATTATTTCAACTTCTTTGTTGGCGGTCATACTGTCTTTGGTAACCAGACAGTCAACCGCTTTTATAATAACCCCGCTTTCCGCAGCACGTTTCAGCGCTTTTCCGAATTCGGGATGAGTAATGTTATTGGGAGAGAAAGCGCTTACGCCTTTCATCTGAATTATAAAAAGGGCGCAGGCGCGGCAGCCCTCCTTCACGGCGGCGCAAAGCTCGTTTAAGTGTTTTACTCCGCGCAGTGTGGGGGCGTCGGGGAAATAAGCGCGTCCGTTTTGCTCAAGAGTTACTCCTTTAACCTCAATGAACCACTTTTCGCCGTTTGATTCGACAAAAAAATCTATCCTCGACGTTCCGTATTTTACTTCCTGCTTTATGATGGCGTTTTCGCCGAAAATTTTTCTTATATACTCCGCCGCAGCCTTGTTGGGGGCGGCGCTGTCAATATTTATAAGAATGTTTCCTTTTTCAACGGCAATAAGGTCAAATTCCGTTTTTCTGGCGGGATTATCCGAATGCTGAAGATATACCTTTGTTCCGCTTATTAAAAGCTCTTTGCAGCGTCCTGTGTTTTTTACGTGACAGACTGTCTTTTTACCGTTTATTTCCACATTGGCAATAAATCGGTTGGGCCGGTCGATGAAAATTCCTTCTGTAATATCGGTGTATTTCATTTTATGTTCATGCCTTTCTTGATAGGGAATGTTTGTTGCCTTCGGCACAAGCGAGGCGCGGCTGAAAAAGCCGTTTTTCTTTTTTAACGGAATTATTATAGCATTTCAATATATCAATGTCAATAAAATCCGCCCGCCGCCTGTTTAAAGGCAGCGGGCGGAAAAGCGCAAAATCGGCGGTTATCGGCTTTGACGTTTTATTTTTTAAAATAGCGAAATTCTACTTTATTTCTTTCTCTTACTGTCCGATAGAAGCGTTTATTTCTTCCACGCGGCTGTTGATTATACCCTCGTTGGCCGCTCTCAGCGTAGTAAAGGTGGCGGGATTGTTGTCAACGTCGAGGCAGTTAAGATAAGGTATTTCGGTAAGGCAGGTAACGGGATTGTAAACCGTATTGCCGTCAACTACATCCTGACCGATTCCCGACTTAAAATCAAATACGGGAGAAATAACTCCGCCGAACTGAAGCTCGTCGAGAAAATCGCAAAGCTCGTCGGAATAACCGATATAGTCTCTCTGAAGCTTTTCACGGCTTATCTTTGCGGTTTCCTCATCGTTCTGCGCAGCCAGCAGGCACTGCGTCCACGCGGTAAAGCCCGCTGTATTGGGCGCGCCGTCGCAGAGCATAAAGGAATCTATCTTCATGGTGCTGTAGTACTTGTCGCTTTGAGGATCTCTGGGATAGGGTACGCAGAACACTTCGTCTTCTTCCCATTTGTAGCGCTGGAAATACGACTGGTAGCTGTCCTTGAGAGCGGTGGAAAGCTCCGCAAAGAACAAGGTGTCTCCGGTTACCCAGTTCATAAGGTTTTGACTCCATCCGTTAAGCTCGTGGCGGGGATAGCGGTAATTCTGCTTGTAAAGGGTATTCACAACGGTATCCATACATCTTTCTATGTTGGCGTCGTAAAGATTGGATTTAAGCTTTCCGTCATAAATTCCGATAATGGGGACGCCTGTGGTGGCTACAAATTTTTCGGGCACCGACCAGCCGTCTATGCAGAATTTTCCGTTGTCGGGATCGCTGAATTTATCGCACATGTCAAGGAATGTGTCCCAAGTCCAGTTGTTGGCTTTATAAAGCTCATAGGGATCGCTGAGTCCGTTTTCGGCAATGGTGCTCTTTCTGTACCAAAGCACTTGATCAAGATTTATTACGGTAAGAGCGCAGTAATTTTCACCGCCCCATTCGAACATTTTCATGGCATCTCTTGTGGGATCCCAGAGAGGATTGCTCAGATCGATATACTTATCAATGGGTTGGAAGAGGTTTTTCCAGGCGGTGTAAGGATAATTTCCTATTTCAAACTGAAAGATATCGGGGGATTGACCGCTTACTACCATTTTGCCAAGCTGGTCATATCTTGCCGCATAGTCTACCTTGATATAATCGAAAATATTGTTGGCGTCATTTCCGTAGGAGGAGTCTCCCTCTTCGGGAATGCCGTAAACGCTCTTGAAAAGCTCGGAGGGCGCATCGGTTTCGTCAATCGCCCAATGGGAGAGCCAGCGGATCTTCTTCTCCACCTTAATGGAAGGATCCACCTTTGCGGCAAGATCCTTTACGTGGTCCTGGAGCGGGGTGTACTCTTCGTTGGTGGTAACGGGGGTGTCGTCCTGTCCTTCTGTGCCGCCCGCCTGTTCGCAGGCGGAGACGGAAAGGAAAATTGACGCGCAAATAACTGCGGAAACAAGGGTTTTTACTGTTTTTTTCATACTTTTTTTCCTTTCTTGTTTTTAATGTAATTAACTAATAACTGATTTTACCTAAAAACCTTTATTAAAAGCACAATACATCATTTCTGAGAAATGATGTATTGTGAAATTATTAAGTTTTTATGTTTTATTAAAATTTTGGAGCGGAATCATTTATCAGCTGCCTATGGAAGCGTTAATCTCATTGACTCTGCTGTCGATTATGCCTTCGTTGGCAGCTCTGAGAGTGGTGAAAGTTGCGGGGTTTCCGTCAGCGTCCAGACAGTTGAGGTAAGGAATCTGCGTAAGGCAGTCAACAGGGTTCTGAACCGTATTGCCGTCCACTATATCCTGACCGATGCCGGCCTTGAAGTCGAATACGGGAGTGAGGACTCCGCCGAACTGAAGCTCGTCGAGCATATCAAGAATTGCGTCGCTGTAGCCGAGATAGTCGGTTTTGAGCTTGTCGCGTCCGATCTTTGCGGTTTCCTCATCATACTGAGTAGCCAGGACACATTGTGTCCACGCGGTAAAGCCGGCGGTATTGGGCGCGCCGTCGCAAAGCATAAAGGAGTCGATTTTGGCGGTATGATAATATTTATCGCTTTGAGGATCCTTGGGGAAAGGTACGCAGAATACCTCGTCTTCTTCCCATTTATAGCGCTTGAAATAAGGCTGGAATTCGTCCTTGATGGCATTGGAAAGTGTTGCGTAAAACAGCGTGTCGCCGGTTACCCAGTTCATAACGTTCTGGCTCCAGCCGTTAAGCTCATGGCGGGGATAACGGTAGTTTTCCTTGTACAGCGTGTCGATAACGGTATTCATGGCTCTTTCGATATCGGCGTTGTAAAGATTGGATTTAAGCTTTCCGTTTTCTATGCCGATAAAGGGAACGCCGGTGGTGCTTACGATTCTGTCGGGCACCTGCCAGCCGTCTATGCAGAATTTGTTGTTATCGGGATCGCTGAATTTGTCGCACATTTCGAGGAATGTGGTCCAATTCCAGTTATTCGCTTTGTAAAGCTCATAGGGATCGTTGAGACCGTTTTCGGCTATAACGCTCTTTCTGTACCAGATAAGCTGGTCAAGACCCACAACGGTAATGGCGCAGTAGTTTTCGCCGCCCCACTCGAACATTTTCATAACGTCTCTCGTGGGATCCCATGCGGGATCGCTGAAATCAATGTATTTGTCAATCGGCTGAAACAGGTTTTTCCACGCGGTGTAGGGGTAGTTTATAATCTCAAACTGGAATATATCCGGCGACTGGCCGCTTACCACCATTTTGCCAAGCTGGTCATATCTTGCGGCATAGTCCACCTTGATGTAATCAAAAATATTGTTGGCGTCGTTGCCGTATGAGGTGTCGCCTTCTTCGGGAATGCCGTAAACCGTTTTAAACAGCTCGGTCGAAGCCTGCGTTTCGTCAATAGCCCAGTGGGAAAGCCAGCGTATTTTCTTTTCCACCTTAATGCTTCCGTCCACCTTGTCGGTAAGGGTCTTTACATGATCCAGCAAAGGCTCGTACTGCGCGTTGGTGGTTACTTCGGGATCATTGTTCGCCGTTCCGTTGGATTCTGTGCAGGCGGTGACCGACAGTATCATCGAAAGGCAGAGGGCTGAGGATACTACGGTTCTTAATGCTCTTTTCTTCATACTTCCTCCTATAAAATAATTCATAAAAAACCCGGTTGGGTAATTCATAGCATAACTAAGATATTAAACACAACAGAATAAGATATTAAATTATCGACTATAAAAATTATATCTTTTAATTTTATAAAAGTCAAGGCGCTAAATTACAAATTAGGAAAAATAATTTAGGCAATTTTGCACAAATAAACTAAAAAAAATAAAATTTTTTTCCTTAAATTAAGTAAAAAAATCAAAAATAACGTTTAACAAATTTTTAATAGCATACAAAAGCCGAACACTACGCGGACGCGTCTGAAAAAGTCGAAAAAAGCAATCGTTAATATTTAAGGTCAAAAGAGCGGCCATATTACTTTACAAACGGGGAAAAATATGCTATACTATACTATAATGTAATCCGAGTTTCGGTAAGCGACGGCAAAATTGCATATGCTCTTACCAGAACTCGGCAAAAAGGCAATCCGATTAAAATAACTGTGATTGAAAGGTAAAAATATGAAGCTTATATACGCGATAATAAATAACGACGATTCCCACTCGGTATCCTCCGCTTTGACGAAAGGGGGATTTTCCGCCACAAAGCTGGCTTCCACGGGCGGATTTCTTATGGCGGGCAATACAACTTTTCTGGTCTGCTCCGAGGACGAAAAGGTGGATGAAATAATCGACATAATCCGCGACCACAGCCGCAGGAGAAAACAATTTGTTCCTTCGGGGGCGTCCTATGACGTGGGGAGCTACACGGGATTCCCGGTTGAGGTAAGCGTAGGCGGAGCGACAATTTTCGTTACGGATATCGAACGGTTTGAAAAGGTGTAATCCGAAAGTATGGAAATTTACGGCAACAAAGAGGCGGTAAACCGTCTTTCGGAATATCGCGCCAACGGACGTATGCCTCATTCGCTCCTTTTCTTCGGTGATTCGGGTACGGGCAAACGTACCCTCGCTTTTTACACGGCGATGCTGTATCTTTGCGAAAAAGGCGGAGAAGCGCCCTGTATGAAGTGTCTGAACTGCGAAAGGACGGAAAAGCGAATACACCCCGACGTAATATATATCGACGGCGAGAAAACTTCGGTGGCACAGCTCAGGGAGATCCTTAAGGATTCTCACGGCGCGTCGGTGGAGGGCGGTATACGGGTATATATTCTGTCGGAATTTCAGATACTTAACAGGGAGTGTCAGAACGCCCTGCTTACTTACCTGGAGGAACCTTCGGACAAGGTGAGGTTTATTCTGACCGCTTCAAATAAAAACGGCATATTGCCCACCATACTTTCCCGTACGGCTTTAATAACGACTTATCCGCTTTCCGCCGAGGAATGTGAGACTGCCCTGAAAAAAGCGGGAGTTTCGGAGGAAGAGGCGAAAAAATCCGCCCTTACATGTAAGGGCAATCTGGGGCAGGCTTTGAAAGCGCTGGAAAACAAGAACACGGGGCTGTATTTTGCCGCCGTAAGGGAATATGCCGAAGCGGTATTAAAAGGCGACGAATATGCCGCTCTGTACACGCTGTCGAAATTGCCGCAAACAAAAGAGGATAAGCGGGAGCCGGTGAGGGTTCTTATAACGGAGACAGCCAAGCTGTTTCATGACGCCCTTGTTGCCGCCGAGGGAGGGAAAGCTTCCTGCGGCTGTGACGGCGGACTGTCGGAACGGCTGGCGAAAAAATATTCTCTTTCGCTTCTTAACGAGCTTTGCGAAATTACACGGCGTTTTTCCGATATAGCCGCAAACGTGTATTTTAATACAAAATCGGCGTCGGACGCTTTTACCGCCGGAATTTTTGAAAAAGTGAAAGGATAAATAAATGACCGAAGTAATAGGAGTACGTTTTAAGGACGTAGGTAAAATATATTATTTTTCTCCCGGCGGAACCACAGTCGCCGCGGGCGAAAAGGTGATTGTTGAAACGGCCAGGGGCGTTGAGTGCGGAAACGTTGTATTGGGCAACTTTATGGCGGAGGACGAGGAGATAGTGCACCCCCTTAAAGAAATTTTCCGCGTAGCCACCGATGAGGATATAGAGACGCTGGAAAGAAATAACGCCCGAAAAATGGACATAATGAGGGTTTTCAGCGAAAAGATAGCGGAGCACAAGCTCAATATGAAGCCCATAGACGTAGAGTGCACATTTGACAGCGGAAAAATAATGTTTTATTTCACCGCCGAAAGCCGCGTTGATTTCCGCGACCTGGTAAAGGATTTGGCTTCAATATACCGTACCCGAATCGAGCTTAGACAGATAGGGGTAAGGGACGAAGCGAAGATGTTGGGCGGATTGGGCATCTGCGGCCGCAAGCTATGCTGTTCTTCTTTTTTGGGCGAATTTCAGCCCGTATCCATTAAAATGGCAAAGGAGCAGTCTTTGTCGCTTAATCCCACAAAAATTTCCGGAACCTGCGGAAGGCTTATGTGCTGTCTTAAATACGAACAGGACAGCTACGAGGAGCTGCTGAAGATAACGCCGAAAGTAGGCGCTTTGGTGGAAACCTCGGAGGGGAAAGGCGTAGTTACCGACGCTAACCTGCTGACGGGAGAGTTGAAGATACAGCTTGATAAAAACAAGGACGCGCCGCCCGCTTCTTTTAACAGAAGCGACGTTAAGCTTATCAGGGACTCAAGGATAAAGGTCAACCGTGATGAAATAGCGGCGCTTAAGGAGTTGGAGGATTGATTAAAAGTTTGTATTCACGTACAAATCCGGTGAATACAAACTATATGGTCTTTGCGGAATATTGAGGCAAAACAATTTTTCCGAAAAACGTTTTGAAGTTTACTTGACATTTTCATTAAATAATGATAGAATATTTCTAAGAACACCGAGCCTTACGTTAACGCGGCTCAGTGCGTTCTGTAAAAAAACAGGATCAAATTTTAAGGAGGAACTTAAAAATGGCATATCAGATCACAGATGAGTGCATCTCTTGCGGCGCTTGCGCTGACGGCTGCCCCGTTAACGCTATTTCCGAGGGCGACGGCAAGTATGTTATTGACGCCGACGCTTGCATCGACTGCGGCGCCTGCGCCGACGCCTGCCCCGTAGGCGCTCCTCAGCAGGCATAAGCTCCGGTTAAGGGATACTTATATTTTTCCGAAGCAATTAATACTAATTTTTAATCCGGTTTGCAACTTGATTAAAGATTGTTAAAAAATTGTTGAGGAAACAGAAGTTATGCGGAGAATATTTAAAAACCACAGCGGTTTTGCCGATGTGGTTTTTGTTTTTTTGCTTTCATGCGTAATACTATTCTTACAATTGAATGAAAATTTGAAAATCGTTCTTGTCAAAGCAAAGAACGATTTTACGAAATATATGTGTTATTGATACCAAAAAGATTTTTGATTAAAAGGTAAAAAATTACAGCCGGCTTTTTTGAAGTCAGCCTCCAGTATTTTTCGGTTTTGCAAAGCAAAATGAATTTCCTTTAGGGAAATTCAAGAAAAATCGGGACGGAAACGAGCTGAGGACAAGACGAAGTCGCAGTACGAAGCCGTTTCCCAATTTAAAAATCGTCCTCGGTAAAACCGAGGACGATTTTTAAATTGATGTGGTGGGAGCGGGTGGATTCGGACCACCGAAGCCGAAGCAACAGATTTACAGTCTGCCCCATTTGACCGCTCTGGAACGCTCCCGATTTATTATATGAATTTTTAAAGTGGAGCTGGTGGACGGACTCGAACCCCCGACCTGCTGATTACAAATCAGCTGCTCTACCAACTGAGCTACACCAGCATTTACTCCGTCACCTCATTGGCGACTAATATATTATAGCACGTCCATGCGAGTTTGTCAAGCGATTTTTAAAAAAAATTTTGTCGGCACTTTTTTTATAGACAAATCCGTAAAAATATAGTATAATATATCTTAATTAATTTTGCTGACACTGCTTCAAAAAAATCGCATAACGGAGGTTGTCATGAAAAATCGTACCGAAGTAAATCAAGCGGTTCTTAAAGCCGTTTCTCTTGTTCTGGCAATGACGATTGGGTTTAAAATTATGTGTATGCCCGCGCTTTCCCGTGTTAGCGCGGAAAACGCATATCTTCGGAATAACGAAGGCGGCGAAAAAATATCTGTAATTCTGCCGGAACTGGCCGACAGCGCGGAGCTTGAAAGGATGTATGAGAAAAATGATGCCGATACGCATCATGAACACAGCGTCTGCGAAGGTGCGGAAAACTGTCCGGATAATGTTCACACCAGACATAATCCCGTAAAATGGACGGAATGGAATAACCCGACCGAAATGCCGGAAGCTGCGGGAAATTATTATTTAACGGTGGACGTAACTCTTAATGTTAATGTTGACCGTTGGATACCTGCCAATGGAACGAGCCTTTGTCTGAACGGGCATACTATTTCCGCAAATGAGGATACTGCCATGTATGGTGGCATTATTTATATAGAGGCAAATAAGACTTTTAACCTATGTGACTGTGCGGGAAAAGGCAAAATCAGCGGAAGCGATTCTAAATTCTTTGGCGGAGGAGTTACCAATCGAGGCACATTTAATATGTACAGCGGTGAAATCAGCGGAAATACAACAACGCTCAACGGCGGCGGTGTCTACAACTGTGGCGGATATTTCAATGGATCGCTTGTCGAAAGTCTTTTTTGTATGTACGGGGGAGAGATCAGCGGAAATACTTCACGGCAGGGAGGGGGTATAGCGAACGAAGATGGAACGATTTATATTTATGGCGGCAAAATCAAAGAAAATAAATCAGAATATGAGAATGTTGGCGGTGGAGGCTTATATCTTAATCAAAACTCAGAGTGTTATATTTATGGCGGTGAGATTACAAAAAACACCGCAAGGATTCACGGGGGTATTTATGTTAATTATAATTCAGCATCTGTCGTAATAGGCGGAAACGCTGTTATAAAAGATAACATATGCGACAGCAATTATAATTACAAAAATTTATATTTGCCTAAAGGAATTACTGTAACATTAGATACAGCCAATCCACTTACGGAATATGCGTACATAGGGGTTAGCACGGAGGTTAAGCCCTCCGATGGCAGTCCAGTGGATGTAACCGGTACTAACAACACAGATTATAGCAAATTTTTCCACAGCGACGATCCCGCGTATGAGGTAAACAACAGCGAAAACGACGTGGTACAGCTCCGCGTTCATACGCACAGCATAGTACATTATGAGGCCGTTTCACCTACATGTACGGAAAACGGATACGACGAACACTGGGTATGTGAAGGTGAAAACGGCTGCGGAAAAATATTTGCCGATGAAAACGCAAAAAACGAACTTGACAAAAAACCCATTATTGAGAAGCTAAAACACGATTACGAAGATAAATGGAGGAATGATCCCGAAAAGCATTGGAAGAAATGTAAAAACTGTGATGCGGTAGAACCCGATTCGGAAAATTCGCACGACTGGGACGAGGGAAAAATTACTGTTGAACCCACAACGGAAAAAGAGGGCGAAAAAATCTTTACCTGTGAAATCTGCGGGTATGAGAGGAAAGAGGAAATACCGAAGCTTGAAGTTTCCGAAACGACCACGCCCGAAACATCGCCAAGCGAAACGACCACGCCTGTTACGCCGCCGAGCGAAACGGAACCGCCCGTTACATCTCCGAGCGAAACAGAACCGCCCGTTACATCTCCAAGTGAAACGGAACCGCCCGTTACATCTCCAAGTGAAACGGAACCGCCTGTTACACCTCCGAGCGAAACGGAACCGCCCGTTACATCTCCAAGTGAAACGGAACCGCCCGTTACATCTTCAAGTGAAACGGAACCGCCCGTTACATCTCCGAGTGAAACGGAACCGCCTGTTACACCTCCAAGTGAAACGGAACCGCCCGTTACACCTCCGAGTGAAACGGAACCGCCCGTTACACCTCCGAGTGAAACAAATCCGCCTGTTACGCCGCCGAGCGAAACAGATACTCCTGTGACACCACCCAGTGAAACGGATCCGCCTGTTACATCGCCAAGCGAAACCGAACCTCCCGTTACTCCTTCCACGGAAAGCAGTAATTTTCATGGGGGATTTGTAATTCCCGAAACAAGTACAAGTACATATACTGCCGCTGATCCGGTCAGCTCGTACTCGGAGACTATACCGGAGGAAACCGCCGCTCAGACTTCCGATACGTCTGCTGCCGCTGGAGTGGGCACGGGCAGTATTTCCAAGAGAGTTGAATCGGCGGATTACACAATCGAGCTTTGCGACAGTGTTTCGGAGCTGGCGAATAATGTTTTGACTAATCGGGAAAGATTATTGACGGACAGCGGCAGCAATGCGGAGATTCTTTTGACGGCGGAGAAAATCGACACGGTTTCCGAATCTGATGGTATCGCTGTCAGAGAAGCGCTTGATGACTTTGAGGTATGGCAATATCTCGATATAAATCTTTACAAGATTATTGACGGGATCCGTTATAAACTGACCGATACGGATCGCGCCGTTACCGTAAAAATTGTTATCCCCGAAGCGCTGAGGGAGACCGGAAGAGAATACGCCGTTATACGTATACATAACGGTACGGCCCATGTTTTAAAGGATCTTGACAGCGATGCGGACACAATTACATTCGCAACGGACAGATTTTCGGTTTACGCATTTGTATGTAAGGATAAAGATGTTAACGCCGATTCTCCTTTGAACACAGGCGTTGAGTCCTATACTTCCATATTCATTGCCGTAGGAATAACGTCTATGTCGGCGGCTATGACTTTCAGTCTTATCGGTGCGGGGATAGGCGGAATGTCGGAAGAGCGCAAGGAAAAATTGTACCGTAAGCTTATAAGCTGGGGGAAAGGCGGAGGAAAAACAAGGCGGTTGATTGCCTTGGCGCTTATATTCCTTATGTTAAGTTATTATTACGGTATTGGAAAATCGGCGCAGCGGGCACGCTGATGCTAATCAGCGCTTGCGTATCAGCGAATACGGAATAATACTAATCCATCCATTTTAAAACTGTTGGATTAGTGTTTTGGGCGCAATCTTTAATCAAATATGCAGCTTGATTAAAGATTGGTATAAACGAGAAATCGGAATCCAATAAAAAAATCAGTCAAGTATGACAATAGGTCATACTTGACTGATTTTTTTATAAGCTGCGCTTTAATTTCCCCCCTGAAATCAGATATTATGCTGATCTTTGGCAAAGGTATATGAAAATACCGTTTATATTATTAAAACTCAAATATTTCCAGCCCTTCGCATTCCTTAAGCGCCGCTTCGTGACCCACGACGCAGACCGCGCCGTTATCCGCCAGCTTATCCAGCACCTTGCACTGTTCCTTGAGCTTCTCCTTGTCGGTGGCCAAAATCTCTTTTCTGATTCTGATCTGCTCCTTCTCGTCAACGCCCATAAACCAAAGCGCGTCTGCGTAAGCTCCCTGCTCTGACGGAGCCCTCAAAGGCTCTCCGTTTCCTATCTCGGCGATTATAAAGTTTTCTATACCCTCTTCTCCGCTGCAAAGCTCTTTTACATAGTCGGACAAAGTGTTGTACATTTCCAGCGAACGGGCGGGCGAAGGGTCGCGGTAGGAATAGCAGAACATACGTCCTCCGTAGCCCGGCACTCTCATTCCAGCGCCGTAGGCTCCGCCCTGCACGCGTATCTTGTTCCATAAATAATCGTAAGTGAGAATGGTGTCCAATACCTTAAGACTTCCGGAGAGCTTTTCTCCCGTATCCGACAGATGATAGCCCTTTACCGCGTAAGAAACCTGACTGGGCACCTTGATACCCATTTTGGCGGGAAGCTTTGTTTTGTATTCCGCCTTTTCGGGAAGCGCCTTACCCTCCGGCAGGGCGGAAATAAGATCGGATATATCGATTTCGTCCGTGTCGGTAACGCTTGCTATAAGACCGTTCTTGATAATGGATTCTTTATACACACGCTTTATCAGCGCTTTAAATTCCTCCACGGTTTCGTCGAAATTCTTGACGAATTTGTGTATATGGTTTATCGCGGAATAACCCTTGACGGCTTCTTCCGCCGCGTCCGCCGCCGTAAAATGCGCGCAGGCGGAAAGCGAAGCGAGAATATGTCCGCTTCCCATGGCGGACTGCCTTTGGGACTCGTCAACCTGGGCGGCTTTTTCCTTTATCTTGTCGTTATGATCAAATTCGGTGTTGAGTATAATTTCCTCTAAAAGCTCTTTGGCCTCCGGGAGATTTTCTTCCAGCAGTCCCGCGCTTACCGTGAGACATGGAGTGCACTTTTCTTTCTCGCCCCTCGACAGTACCGACAAATAAAACTTAAGGCTTCCTATATAGGTTTTTATTCTTTGCTGAAGCTCCAGCACCCCGTATTTTTTTGTGGGAAGTTCTTTGTAGAGATGGGGCATAAGGGTTATTTTGGTCAGTTCTTCCGAGGTTAAATTCGTAAGCGGGAAATATAGCTTTATATGAACGGTTCCGTTTGTGGCAATCCGGTGGTAAAGCACTTTGGCGCCGTTTACAGTCTTTTCCTCCGTCTTTGTAATTTCGGGAAGCTCGCTTACCTCGCTTAAAGGCAGCTTTGGCAGCATGGCTCTCGCTTCGGGAGCGTCAGGTTCGGTCTGCCATTTGTCGAGGCTTTCTTTCTGAGCTTTAAGCTCGCTTATCTGTTCTTCCGAAAGGTTTTTTGTTTCGGATTCGAGTCTTTTTTCTTCATCCGCCCTTAAATCCTCGCCTAATGTTGCGGAAGGGAGTATGCGAAGGGAGGACAGCTCCCGGTCGCTGCCCAAAAGCTCGGATAACAGCTTTTCAAAGCCGTCTCCCTCCGCCATTTTTCTGAGTTTTTCAATAGTTCCGTTGTATACGAGATAAGTCATGGGGTCGCCGCCGTAAAGCCAACTGTTTTGTATCAGCACGGCGCGCTCTATTCCCTGGGGTTCGGAAAGCTGCTTCAGCTTATATGCAATGCTGTTTATGGAAGCGGTAAGGGATTTTTTGTCAATTCCCTCCGCAATAAGCTTGCCCGCGGCGTCGTTTATTATCTTCCTTATTTTTGCTTCGTCCCCGTCTTTGATGTTCCGTGCAACTATCAAAAGATAAGGCTGCGCGATGCCGTCCTCCACAAATAAGGAGAAATCCTCCGCAAGTCCCGACGAAAGCACCGCTCTCTTTATCGGGGATTCGTTGGTGCCCGCTATCGCGTCGCTTAACACCTGAGCCGCCAGTATTTTCTCGTTTTCCTTCCAGTCCGCCACTATCTTGGCTAAAACAAGCACGGTTTTCTTTCCGTTGTCCTCGCCTTCCGCGATTCCGTATCTGTCGGTTCCGTCGGCGGTTACGGGCTTTTGATTGTTTATTTCGTGAACGGTGGGACTCTTTTCGTATTTTTGCAGATATGAGTCGATAAGCTCAAGAGTTTCCTCCAAGGGCACGTCGCCGTCAAGGAAAATACGTGAGTTGGTGGGGTGATAGTAGCTGTTGTAAACCGCCTTGTACTGCTCGTAAGTAAGGTCGGGTATTACGCGGGGATCTCCGCCCGAATTGAATCGGTAGCAGTTGTCGGGGAATAAAACCGAGTTAATGCCGCGGAAAATAATGGAATCCAGATCGGACATGGCGCCTTTCATTTCGTTAAACACAACGCCTTTATATAAAGGTTTACCGTTTTCGTCAAACTCAGTGTGTATGCCCTCCTGTCTGAAAACATTGGGATTGGTTCTCAGAGCGGGAGCGAATACGGCGTCCAGATATACCGAGGTTAGGTTAAGGAAATCCCGCTTGTTTCTGCTTGCCACCGGGTACATAGTCTTGTCGGGGAAGGTCATTGCGTTAAGGAATGTGTTCATTGAGCTTTTCAGCAGGTCAACAAACGGCTCCTTTACCGGGTACTTATCCGAACCGCACAGCACAGAGTGTTCCAGAATATGGAAAACGCCTGTGCTGTCTTCGGGCAGCGTCTTGAAGGCAATCGAAAAGGTCTTGTTAACCTCGCCGTTGTCTATCCAGCAAAGCTCGGCTCCCGTCTTTTCGTGAGACATTTCCACCAATCTTCCGTTAAGCTCTTTTTCCTCTCTTATTCGGGTCACTTTGAAGCCGTTAAGCTTCGTTCCTTCGCTTAAATTCATTGCTGCGTTTTCTCCTTTCGATTTTGTGGTTTGATTTTGTCCTCATGCCAATCCATATTGGAACAGTTTCTTACTGTCAGTTTAAAAAGGGATTGGCATGAGATTACGGTATATTATTTTTCGGCTGCTTTTCAAAATGGGCGAAAAATTTGTTTTTATTGCTCCCCCAATTAACTCTTGAAGATTTTATACGCCGAACGGCTGTCGAAAGACAAGGAAGAAAGCCGCAGGAATATGCGCATATTTCAAGGATTTCTGACGAAGTATTTCGGCAATCGGGCAAGCAGAAAAAATCAAGAGTCAATTGGGGAAGCAATATTAGCTTTTAGGCAGCTCCCCGGCCGCCAAATAGGCTTTGTTCTCCCTGTCGATAAACTCCAAAAACTCTTTTTCGGGGAGCGGCTTTGAAAAATAATAGCCTTGGATATAGTTTATTCCCATTTCTTTCATCACCTTATACTGCTCCTCGGTTTCTATGCCTTCCGAAACGATTTTCAGGTTCATTCCCTGTATCATATTTGTGGCGGCGTCCATTATATATTTGGTTTTTCCGCTTTCAAAATACGCGTTGGTCATGCCCTTGTCAAATTTCACGATTTCGACGGGCATATCCGCAATATAGTCCAGATTTGACTGACCCGTGCCGAAATCGTCCAGCGAAAAGTTCACCCCGTATTTCATAAGCTCCTTCATGTTTTCCAGAAGTACTTTTTTTGCGCTTGTGGAAGCGGATTCAGTTATTTCAAGATTTATTCGGTCGGAATTTACGCCGTATTCTTCCATTATGGCAATGTAATCCTTCGCCAGATGGCCGTAAGCGCACTGCACCATGGATAAATTTACCTCGATATACTTTATTCCGTACTTATCAAGCGAATTTTCGCTGAGAAAGCGGCACACCTTTCTGAATACCGTTTCTCCCACCTGCAATATGGAGCCGTTTCTTTCCGCGATTTCTATAAAGCTGCCGGGAGGGATAAGGAATCCGTCCTCGTCGCGTATTCTCACCAGAGCCTCGGCGGAAGTAAAGCGGTGCTGTTTTGTGGAAAAAATTGGCTGATACCATACCTCAAGACGATCGTTTTTCAGCGCTTCCGTAATAAGCTTTTCCGTTTCCTTTTCCTCGCGCAGTTTTGCGGCAAGCTCTCCGCTCACTTTAATAAAATTGTTTTCGCCCGCTTCTCCGCCGTTCTGCTTTACATAGCGGATAAGGTACAAAAGATCCTCCGCGTCTTTGGCGAGGGATGAATCGGCAAGATATATCCAATATGGGTTTACCATTATTCCCCTGTTTTTGCTCCAACCCGTTTCAAAGCGTTCGCGGACAGCCTTCACTATATCTTCGGCCTTTTCTCTTTCGGGGAATATCAGCAGTATTTCCGTTCCCGTATTTTTGAAAACATAAACGTTCGGAATTGAGGAAAGATAATTTACCGCTTCCGCTATCACCTCTCTTTCAAGGTCGGTCCGCATATTCTTGAAGGACGTGTGCTCCAATACAATGGCCAAGGCGGCAAAGGGTACGTCAAAGTCGTAAAGCTGTTTTGTGTACTGCAAAAAAGCTCCGTGGTTAAACAGTCCCGTCTGTCTGTCTATATTGTTGCCGGGATTTTCCAGTACGATGTACAGCACCAGTATTCCGAGCACTCCCGCGAATCCCACCAAAAGCATTTTCGGGAAGAAAAGCTGAATCAACGCCGCGGCCATCCATATCCCAAGCCACATCAGAACCGACATTCTTTTTCCCGCCGTAAGCTTCCCCTTCTCCCTTATCATCTTTACAACCGTTTGTATAAAGGTAAGGAACGCAAAAATGTAGGTAGCGTAAGCGGAAGGCCCATACGAATATAAAACTCCTTCCGTTTTATCGGAATAAGTATAAATAGGAAGAATTAAAATCAAGACGGACGTTGCCAGAGCGAAAACGCCGTATCCTGACATTTTTCTTCTGTATGAGTCTTTATCCGTATATAAGTCGGTGCAGATGTAAAGCAGGGCGAAGAAGCTCTGCCCCAGCAAGGTTACCAGATAGATTTTGCAAACAAGGTTCACCAAAAAAACGGGAAGACTGTCTTTAAAGCTTATGGCCACACAGGAAAGTATATCGGCGAAAACGCTTATGATGGTCATTACAAATGCCCTCATAAAAGCCTTTTCCGTTCTAAGCTTTATTGTTTTCTGTTTTTTGTACAGAAACATCAGAATGATCGTCAGCAGCAATCCGCAGCACTGAACTTGTATCGGCATATAAAATTTTCACCTTATTTCTTAACGGATATGAGTCGATAAATAACCTAATTATAAAGATTATACATTTTTTTCCTTTGTTTGTCAAGATTAAGCAATGAAAGCTTTGCTTAAACAAAAGATATAAAAACCGTTGCCTGATAGGCAAGAGATATTTGGCGGCGGTTATATGAATTTATTTGCCTTTTCCCTTTTCTTTTCACAAAAATATCGGATAAAATTTTAACGAAAAGCAATTAAATAGATTTTTTCTTGCAAAACCCGTAAACTTGTGCTATAATAATTTCATATGATTCAGAACCCGTTCACATTAGGAATTGGTACTGAGAACATGTTCTTATAGGATAAGCACACATCTTTTCGGCGGATTTTGTCGTTTATAAAGATTTCGGCGCGACTTTTTTAAGCCGCAGGGGCTTATGGCTGCATTTGTCTTGTCCTCGGCAAAGTTGCTTGAAAATCTATGCAAGCCACATGCGGACAAGCCGATAAACATCGGGGCGATTTGAAATAAAACGGCGTTTTGACGCAAAAAACGTAAAAACGGGAAATTTTGCATATAATTAAACACGGCAGATTTTAAGGCGGATATTATTCGGATTCAACTTCGGTTATCTGTCGGGTAAAATTTTAAAGGAAGGTATTTTATATGTGCGGAATAGTTGGATGCGTGGGAGAAAAGCCTTGTGAGGATTTTCTTGTTAACGCTTTGAAAAATCTTGAGTACCGCGGATATGATTCCGCCGGTATCGCCGTTTTTGAGGGCGAAAAAATAAAGACGGTAAAAGCTAAGGGTTCCATAGGAAACGGCCTTGTACCGCGATTGGAGGCCGAGGGACCGCTTAAAGCCGTGGCGGGAATAGGACATACGCGTTGGGCGACCCACGGCGAACCCTCGGATATCAACGCTCACCCTCAGGGAAACGCAAGGGTCAGCGTAGTGCACAACGGAATTATAGAAAATTACAGGAAAATAAAAAAATTTCTTATGGGAAAAGGCTATTCCTTTGAAAGCCAGACCGATACCGAATCCGTGGCGAAGCTTCTCGATTATGATTACAACGGAAACCCGATAGAAACCATTTCCACGGTTATATCGCAGTTGGAAGGCGCTTATTCCCTCGGAATCATTTTCCGCGAACATAAAAACAAAGTCTATGCGGTGCGCAGGGAATGTCCCCTTATCATAGGCATAGGAAAGGGCGAAATGTATATCGCTTCCGATATGACCGCCATATTGGAGTACACAAAGGAGTATTACACCCCCGAAGCGGGAGAAATAGCCGAGGTAACAAAGGACGGAGTCACTTTTTACGATATTCACGGCAACGTGGTCGAAAAAGAGGTACAGATCGCGGAATGGGACGTTACTGCCGCCCAGAAAGGCGGTTATGAGCATTTTATGCTTAAGGAGATACACGAACAGCCCACCGCACTCAAAAATACCGTTACTCCCCGTATTTCGGACGGTATCCCGTCTTTCGAGGAGTGCGGGCTTACCGACGATATGCTCAGAAATTATAAGAATATTTACATTGTGGGCTGCGGCTCCGCGATGCATGCCGGCATGGTGGGAAAATATGTCATAGAGGATATAGCCCGTATCCCCGTAACGGTGGATATCGCCTCGGAATTTAAATACAGAAAGCCGCTTTTAACAAAAGACGACCTGCTGATCATTATCTCGCAGTCGGGAGAAACCGCCGACACCCTTTCCGTACTTAAGTTAGGAAAGGAAATAGGGGCGGACACCTTGGCGGCGGTAAACGTGGCGGGAAGCTCTATCGACCGTGAAGCGAAAATGTCCGTGAAAACATTGGCGGGTCCCGAAATCAGCGTTTGCTCCACAAAGGCTTATATGGTTCAGTGCGCCTTTATGTATATGTTCGCTTTCCGGCTTGCCTATGCGAGGGGGAGCATAAACAAAGAGAAATGCACGGAATATACCGAAAAACTCCTTGGCATACCGGAGCTTATAGAGGAATGTATACAGCGCAAGGAGCAGTATCAGAGGGTGGCGTCAAAGTTAGTGAACGCTTCCAGCCTTTTGTATATCGGACGCGGCCTCGATTATGCCTTAAGCATGGAGGGCAGCCTTAAGCTTAAGGAAATAAGCTATATTCATTCGGAAAGCTATGCGGGCGGGGAACTTAAGCACGGCACTATCTCGCTTGTTGACGAGGAAATGCCTGTCATTGCCGTTGCGACGCAGACCGCATTGTACCCCAAAACCGCCAGCAATGTGGAGCAGGTGAAATCGAGGGGAGCAAAAACTGTGGTTATATGCCGTGACAGCACCGATGTAAATCAAAATATAGCCGATTATATAATAAGGCTGCCCGAAACCGACGATCTGCTCATGCCATTGGTAACGGCGGTTCCCTTGCAGCTTTTGGCTTATTATACCGCTCTGGACAGACAGTGCTCGATAGATAAGCCCAGAAATCTTGCAAAATCGGTTACAGTAGAATGATATAAACAATATACAGGAAAGAAACGGTTGTGTATGGAATCTGAAAGAAGACCCGAAAGCGTTTGGAAAAGGCTTAAGGAAGCCGAAAAGCCCATTGTTATGTACGGTATGGGCGACGGGGCGGAAAAAATAATGAAGGTCATGGACAATATGGGGATTAAACCGAAGGAGTTTATGGCCAGCGACGAGTTTGTGCGCGGACACAGCTTTTTGGGCTATCAGGTAAAAAAGCTGTCGGAAATACAGGCGCTTTATGAGGATTTCATAATAGTGGTCTGCTTCGGCAGCAACCTCCCTTCGGTTACATCGCGTCTTTATGAGCTGTCGGAAAAATACGAGCTTTACGCCCCCGACGTTCCAGTGGTAGGGGAGGATATATTTGACGAGGTTTATGCAAAAGAGCATGAAGCAGAGCTTAAAAAAGTGCGTAAGCTATTGGCGGACGAGAAATCAAAAGAGGTTTTTGACTCCCTGATAAATTATAAGCTAAGCGGGGACATAGGCCTGCTTAAATCCTGTGAAACTCCTTTGGAGGAAGCGGAGTCCCTGCTGAAAATAGGTAAGGAAGAGACATATGTGGATCTGGGCGCTTATAACGGCGATACGGTGGAGCGATTTTTAAGGCTTACCAATAAGGAGTTTGCGGAAATCTACGCCGTTGAGCCGGATTATCGCAACTTTTCCCGTATGGTACGTCGCAACTACGCTTTGGGGCGGGGAATATTTTACCCCGTAAATGCGGCGGCATGGAATGAAAACACACAGCTTATGTTCCGAAAAAGCGGCGGCCGCAATAGTTCCGCCTGCAATCAATACGGAAGAGGCGCGCAGGTTAAGGTGGAAGGCATAACCGTGGACAAAATGTTAGGGGAGAAAAAACCGACCCTTATTAAGATCGATGTGGAGGGCGCTGAGCGGGAGGCTTTGGAAGGGGCTTCGGAAGTAATATCAAAATACCGCCCGCGGCTTGTTCTCTCGGTGTATCACCGCACCTCGGATCTTTTCACCCTTCCGCTTCTCGTAAAGGAAATGAATTCCGGATATAAGCTTTATTTAAGGCATCATCCGTATGTGCCCGCTTGGGATACCAATTTATATTGTATTTAAGGAGCCGTCATGAAAAAAATAACAATTATTTTGCTGATATTTCTTGTTTTGGGAGTAGTGGGCGGAGTGGTATTTTTCGCGTATGAAAGCGGCGATATAACCTATGTATGCGATTACACGGAGCTCAGTTCTTCTCCCACCGTCTCGGCGATGGTTGCGAAAAGACTTTACAGTTCAAGCATTGATCCCGAAAAAATGGAGGAGCTTTCCTCCACGCTTCTTACCACCGCGTTTACCGAGGACGAGCTGTTAGAGGCGGCGCTTAAATCGGGCAAGCCCGAATTTTACCCTTGGTTTTCTTTTCAAATAACGAGAAAAACCGATCAGAACCGAACAATCTTGGAGGGACAGCAGGGTCAGACTCTTTTTGACGGGCAGACGTCATCCAGATATCGAGTTGAAAACCTGCGTATGGAAATGACGTCCGAATCCGCTATCAATGCCGACGAATCAATAATTTTCTCGGCGGACGGGATCAGCGATGAAAGTCACAGAGTAGTGCCTTTAGTGGCGGAGGACGGAAGCAGCCTTGCGGTTTTTCTGGACAAGGCCGGCGCATATGACATCTCTCTGGAGGGCGGTTCGGGTACCGTTATGGTTCAGTATACTTATGACATAGTTACCAATGACGCGCTTATCAGCCGCACCATCATGAAGGATCAGCTCATACAGTTTTACATAACCATAACCTTAGGAGAAGGCAGCAACGTTTCCGCCACATATGAGGTTGTGGACGCCTATCAGATAAGCGACGTTTATTAATTGAAAAAATTATTTAAAACTATTGACAAAAAAAACGCATCGGTATATAATATAAATGTAATCTATTTCGGGGCGGAGTGAAATTCTCCACCGGCGGTAAAGTCCGCGAGCCCGTATTTTCCGGTTTTCCGAAACGCGGAAAATACGCGGTTGAATCGGTGAAATTCCGATACCGACGGTATAGTCCGGATGAAAGAATCAGAGTGTTTAATTGCTATCCGATTAAGCATTTACGCCCCCGTTTTTACGGGGGCGCTGTTATTTTAACAAATTTGTTTAACAGCGCCCCGATAAATTCGGGGGTTTTTTCACCCAAAATCACACGGATTACAGAAAGGTGATTTTATTATGTCAACAGCAGCAACAGAAAAAAGAAGAACCCCAGTAAACATCAGGAAGATAGCGGTAACCGCGGTATTGGCGGCAGCGGCGGCGGTGATACAGCTCCTTGAGATTCCCCTGCCCGCTCTTATTCCCGGATTTATTAAGCTGGACTTTTCCGAGCTTCCCGCTCTGATAGCTTCTTTTGTGGTGTCCCCTCTGGCGGGTATTCCCGTATGCCTGATAAAAAACATTATCAAGCTGACCACCACAAGCTCTGCGGGAGTAGGCGAGCTTTGCAACTTCCTATTAGGTGTTGCCATGGTGGTGCCCGCCGGATTTATCTACAAGTATAAAAAGACAAGGATAGGCGCTCTCATAGCTTGTCTTGCGGGATGTGTAATCAGCGCGGGGCTTAGTCTCTTTGTAAACTATTACATAAGCTACCCCGTTTACTATCAGCTTTTAGCTCCCGAAGACGTGGTTCTGGGGCTATATCAGGTGATAAATCCAAATGTTAAAACCATCTGGGAAGCGCTTATTATCTTTAACATACCTTTTACCTTTATAAAAATGCTTATTGATTCGGTGATAACCTTTGCCGTTTATAAGCCGCTTTCAAACGCGCTTAAAAAGATTTGGTGACTTTTTCTGTCGGCATTCCTAAATCCGAAGTATAGCATTGCTCCCCCAATTAACTCTTGAATTTTTCTGCTTGCCCGGCTGTCGAAATACTTCGTCAGAAATCCTTGAAATATGCGCATATTCCTGCGGCTTTCTTCCTCGTCTTTCAACAGCCGTTAGGTGCATAAAGTCTTCAAGAGTTAATTGGGGGAGCAATAATAAAAACAAGCAGCGATCCATAACGGAACGCTGCTTGTTTTTATATAACAGTCTGTCAAAATAATAAACGGTATTATTTTCCCACCAAATAAAAATCCCCGGCTTGAATAAATCCCACATTTCCGTCATAAGCGGCTTTTCTCACTGTTCCGCTCCTGCCGTTCCTGAATTCTCTGAAAACAATAAACCTTCCGTCTTCGGGTATTACCGTCAGAACGTTTTCGTTTTTAGGCGATTCCATAAGCTTGATTGCCTTTGCCGCCCGCGCTGTTTCTCCCTCCCAATAGGGAAAAACGGTGTTTTCATTTACCCATCCGTATACGTTGGAACCGTCTCCGATAAGATGTATGGGGTGAGCCGCGCCCTCCGCGATATTTGTCACCTGCGCCGCTCCTGCGGTACGCACGTTTCCCACCGGGGTTTCCGATTCCGCGCCCGGATAATGCCGGCCGCCGCTGAATAATACCATATCGCCTATATTCGGTTCAAAGTCTTCTTTTGTGTCTCCCCACTGCCCGTTTGCCGCAATAATTGCGGGATAGTCCACATAGCAAATATCACAGTCCACTTTTTCTCCGCTGCCGAATATACGTTCCGCTCCCCACTGCCACATTTTCTGTCCAAAATTGTATCTGCTGGGGACATTGGGGTCGTTGGTCCAGTGGGCAAGCCACAAATCGTATTTATCCAGAATTTTATCCTTATTAAGATTATTTTCCAATACCGACGGATTGGAGTAAAGTCCGCCGCGGTAGTTTGCTTTATCGACCGTATCCAGAAACGACAGTGCAACGTTGGTAAGCTTTGTTTTGGATAAGCTCAATACCTTCTGATCTTCAATGTCGTAAAAGATCGGATAGGTAAGCCTGTACGGTCTTATAAGATTGATTGCATATTCCGCTTCCTTCTTGGCTTCGGACGGCGTTTTTGCGGTGCAGTAACAGTATACCCCCACGTTAAGTCCAGCCGAAACCGCATTTTTTATATGCGACTCGAACATATCGTCAGTTTTTTGACGGTATCCCGTTCTTATAATTGCAAAGCTTACGCCGCCCTCTTTTATTTTTTTAAAGTCAAGTTTTTTGTTTGCGTATGATATATCAATTCCGTATCTTTGAATATTCATATATTATTCCCCTTTCATGTTATTTTTCACCAATTAGACACTTTTTTATCACTCCGCAAAAATAAACGTCAAGATATTTTTCACAATACCAACATATAGTTGCAAGTGAGCCTAAAAATAAATATGCCTTTATTTTTCACACAATAAACATATAACCGTCAGACTTGTACAAAATGACGGTTTTATATACTAAATATATGAATAAAAAGAGTAAAAAATACCACAAAAATAAAAGACGCGGTATTTATTTTCTAAAACCGTGTCAAGTAAAGATTAGTATCAAATTCTCAAAACCTCCCACAAAGCCTTTTCCCAGTATTCTTCCGGAATATTCATCCAAACATCGTTACCCGTTTCCTTAAAATAAAGCTCATGTGCCTTTGTCAGCACCGTAACATAAGAATCGTTTCCTCCCTCTTTTAGAACATTCTTTGTGATTTTATACCAACAAGGCGCCTTTAAATAAAGCTTTTCCTTGTCCATATCCTCAATGGCTTTTTCCACATTGTAATCCAAAGATAAAAATTCGGGTTCCCAACTTTCTTTATCGCCATGCAATATCATAAACTGCGCCTTTCCGCCTCCCGTGCGAAGCGCCACACCGACGGAGCCGGGATTGATAACTCTTTTGCCGTTTTTGATGTAATCCGCCGCAATATGAAAATGTCCGCATACGGTAAGGGCGGAGGGAAGACTTTTGGTAAGATCGTCAATATAGTCAAAATCGTATCTCATACTTTGATTTACCTTAAACGGCGAACCGTGACAAACCGTAAATTCGGGACAGCCTTCCATATTTATCTGCTGTGATATGGGCAGCTTTTCAAAAAAATCAATATCTTTATCTTTAAGATTTTCATAGTTGTAACAGAGCATACCACTGCCGCTTTTTCCGCTTTCCCATTTTTCCTCTTTGTTTTTACGGTGGTTTATCCAATATTCTTCTTTATTGCCTCTGATGAAAACACATCTGTACTTGTTTTTTAATTCTGCCATCAATCCAAGCGTTTTTTGAGGACAGGCCAAATCGCCCAGGTAGTCCCCCAAAAAAATATAATCACATATATTTCTTTTTTCGGTTTCTTTTATACAAGTCCGAAATGCCTCAAAATTGCTGTGTATATCTGCAAGAAACGCTATATGTATTTTTTTTGTTTCCATTCTCTTTTCCCCGTATATTTTTTTGTAACGTGCACACATAAAAAGACTTTGATGTTTCTGTATCAACAAGTTCTTATTATATTATACATTTTTTGGGCAAAAAGTAAAGCGGAATGTTTAGAAATTGCTCGGGGCAACAGCATTTATACTATAGCAATCTTTAATCATCCATATATTTGTATATACCCTAATCAAAGAGCAGTATAAGACATTGCGAAAAAAACTGTGACCCGAAAAAACGAGTCACAGTTTTTTTCAAGCTTTTATGCTTTAAATATGAATGAATAAACCCAAAACAAGGTTTAGATTTATTCGCCGCAATCGGACGCCAATCAGTCTTCGGCGTTCTGCTTCTTCTTGTTCTGCTGGTTCTGCTGATTCTGATTTTGACTCTGCTGGTTCTGTTTATTCTGGCCCTGTTTGTTGTTCTGCTGATTCTTGTTATTACTCATTGTAGTCCTCCAAAAAGAAGTAGTTTTGAACGGATGCTGCCGTTCCTTTACTTACCCCCTCTCAGATCATACCTGTCTTCACAAGAAGCCGCGCTTGTCATTTCGGTAAATTTTTCGGAGCATTTGATGGGAAAGTCATGAAATATGTCAGGTATTCCCGTGGCTCTCCCATTTATCCTCGATAAATTTTTCCCGAAAATCCAATCACAAATTTTGTGAAAACAGGTTTTTATTTCGGGGGTGCAGTAATATTTTTACCCAATTGTCGGAAACTATGCAAAAAGAATATAAATAAGAGCAAAAATCAGCCCTTTATCGGAGTTTTCCTGCATCAGCACCAGCAAAATAACAGCTATAAGTCTTTTGTCGCTGTCCGCCATAAGGCGCATTAGTTCATTCAACGCTGCTGCTCCGCCCTTCTTTTTTGGCAATTTGGGCAGTTGCACTGACTTTTGTTGTGCTCGTTTATAAAGCGGTTGAAATTTGGAGGGGATGACGGCTTACGGTTCGCAGCGCCATTTTGCGTCATTGTCCGCTGTTGGCTCTTGTTGTGTGGTTCACACGGCTCCATAGCTTTTTTTACTTCCGTTACGTCGATTATATCATCCTTGTCCGAAAGATTTAAGCATTGATCGGGACATGACTTGTCTTTATCTGCGTCTTCATCGGTACCGCAGTATGAGGTAAGTTCTTCTTTAAGCGCTTCAGCTTCGGCCTTCTCTGATGCAATACGCTCTGCTTCGGCCTTTTCGGCGGCAATACGCTCTGCTTCGGCCTTTTCGGCGGCAATAC
>CAJUQV010000016.1:54120-76464 GCA_910588335.1 uncultured Ruminiclostridium sp.
CGGCCTTTTCGGCGGCAATACGCTCTGCTTCGGCCTTTTCGGCGGCAATACGCTCTGCCTCGGCCTTTTCGGCAGCAATGCGCTCCGCTTCGGCCTTTTCGGCGGCAATACGCTCCGCTTCGGCCTTTTCGGCGGCAATACGCTCTGCTTCGGCCTTTTCGGCGGCAATACGCTCTGCCTCGGCCTTTTCGGCAGCAATGCGCTCCGCTTCGGCCTTTTCGGCGGCAATACGCTCCGCTTCGGCCTTTTCGGCGGCAATACGCTCCGCTTCGGCTTTTTCAGTGGCAATACGCTCCGCTTCAATTTTTTCCGCCGCTTCTCTTTCCGCTTTCGCTTTTTCAATTTCGGCGGCCTTTTCAAACTGCGACGCAACAGACCTTTTTGCCATTTCGAGCGCTTCCTTTATGTAAGCCTGCTGCTGTTTTTCAAGCTCGCTTTGACTGATATTGCTTTTTTTCCATTCCATATATTATCCTCCATTATCAAAAAAGTCCGTCCATTATACCGCTTTCCCTGAGCAGCGGCAAAAGGTTTATTATTTTCATCAGCTTTAACGCGTTATCCACTTTTTTACGGTTTTCGGAGCGAAGGTGCGGCTTCAGTGCCAGAAGAAGCCCGGCGTTTTTATCGTCATTGCTGTTCATTCTCGACATTATTTCGCCTAACCTCATTATCGCCTCAAGATCAATGCCGCCGAAAATGTCATCCTGCTGCTCCCGACCGTTTTCCGAGGACCCGTCTGCCTCCTTTTCGGTTTTGGCGTCATTGGCGTCAAGCAGCTGCTCAAACAGCTTTGCCAACAGATCCTCGTTTGACATCTTTTTTCACCCTCCTTTATTGCCGGTCTTTCATATTTTTCATAATTTTTGCCGCTTCGGGAGAATTTAACAGCTTATCCTTTACCGCCTGATTGTTCATTACGCTTTTCAGCTTGTCTGCGTCTTCCTTTCTCATGTTGACGAGCATATCGTCAACATTGCCCGATTCAAGAGAGCTTTTAAGCTTTTCGGCGGATATTCCGAGTTTACGGCTTGCCAGTTCTATCATTTTTTCCATGCTGCTGTTCATAAATGGCTCCTTTCAATTCTCTTCTAATGTATGTTAGAATTTTAAGATTTATTCTGAAATTGTTTATTGCTTTTAACAATTGACAAGCATACGGTTGTCTGTTATAATAAGAAAAAATGTCATTTTTACAAATATAAAGCACGTTACGGATAAAAAAGAAAGGCAGATTATATATGAAAATAGTCGTAATAGCGGATACACACAAGTGTTATGAAAAATATAACGAAGTTGTTGAAGCGAATCCGGCGGATTATTATATACATCTCGGAGACGGCGTTAACGAATTTGCCGACGTGGCCAAGGCTCATCCGGATAAAGAGTTTGTTTTTGTTAAAGGTGAGTGCGATTTTTGCACCGCTTCGTCGAAGCAGCTTCTAAAAGTGGGAAAATGCCGCATTTTCTGCGCTCACGGGCATGAGCAGAATGTGAATTCGGGATTGGACGAAATTGTTGCGGAAGCTAAATCTACCGAATGCAACATTCTTTTATATGGACACACACATATGTACAAAACGGAGAAGATCGACGGTATATATGTTATGAATCCGGGAAGCTTAGGCACGCCGAGAGGAAAAAATGCGCCGTCGTTCGGCATACTGGAAATCAGTGCGGACGGAAAGGTTGATATGAAGATCGTCGCGTATTGACGAAATAAAAATTCCTCTTTTTCCCATATACCAATATATGCCGAAGCGCACAGAAACTCTACCGAAAGGACAGACGAAAATGCAAAAAAATATTTCCCAAACCTCGGAAAATATAATGAAGGAGCGTTTTGGCAAAGATTCGCTGATTGCTCTTGCCACCGTAAGCGACGGAAAGCCTTATGTACGTGCCGTTAACTCATATTATGAGGATGGATGTTTTTATGTGATAACTTATGAGCTTTCCAACAAAATGAGGCATATAAGGGAAAACCCGATTATCGGCATTTGCGGCGAATGGTTTACCGCTCAGGGCGTCGGGGAGAGCTTAGGATATATTTGCGCTAATGAAAACAGAGAGCTTGCGGAAAAGCTCAGGAGAGTGTTTTCCGAGTGGTATTATAACGGACATATCGACGAAAGTGACGAAAACACCTGTATTTTAAAAATAAAACTTGAAAGCGGGGTGCTGCTTAAGAACGGCGTTAGGTATGATGTTGATTTTCGAGAAATCGGCGGGAAATAAAAGACATAACAGCTGCCGAATTTTCCTTTCTTCTTAGGCGGCAAGGGTTTATTAGGTTTTGCAGGCAAAGTCTAATTATCTCTCAATTCGGGGAAATCTTCCAATGTCGAGGAATTGCTTCATAATTTCGTCAGCTTGTTTAGAACAAGTTCTTAAGATGTACTTTAATTATTAAGAGACTGTATTTGTACAACCTTTTTTGCAAAATTTGTTAATTTTGTACAATTTTATACGATAAAAAAACACTTGACAAATTTATAAAAAAATGTTATAATAAAATACACTTGAATGGTTCCATTAGGAGAGGTGTCTGAGTGGTTTAAAGAGCCGGTCTTGAAAACCGGTGATCCCGAAAGGGACCGTGGGTTCGAATCCCACCTTCTCCGCCAGCGGCTTGATGCCGGATAATTAATTTTAAATATATTTTTTCATCATTATGGAGAATTACCCAAGTGGTGAAGGGGCTCCCCTGCTAAGGGAGTAGGTCGGGAAACCGGCGCGAGGGTTCGAATCCCTTGTTCTCCGCCAAAATATCTCAAATCCGAACATACTGTATTTCATATTTGTAAACGATATGTTCGGAATAGTGATAATAAGGTAAATAAAAAAGGCTGTCTTAATTTGGCAGTCTTTTTTTATTCCATATAACAAGCGCAATTATAATATATCTTTATTTGATGTTTTATATCAAATAAAGATATTGTAAAAATTTTATATAATTTTATAGACGCAAATCGTCATATAGCTTTCCACAAGCCTTTATAGGAATTAGTATAAATTGTTACATGGCAACATTATTTTTAATGTTCCCCTCGATAAATCCCTTTATATTATCCTCGACAATTTTCAGCAGCCTTTCTCTCGTCTCCTTGGCTGCCCATGCTATATGGGGTGTTATAATGCAGTTTTCCGCTCCGTAAAGCGGACAGTCGGGAGACATCGGCTCTTTTTGAAGAACGTCGGTACCTATTCCCGCCAATTTTCCGGATTTAAGCGCGCAGGCGGCGTCTTCCTCGTTTACTACCGCGCCTCTTGCCGTGTTTATAAGAATCGCACCGTCCTTCATAAGAGCTATTGTATCTTTATTTATAAGGTTTTCCGATTCCTTGTTAAGGGGACAGTGCAGACTCAATATATCGCTTTCCGCCAACACCGTTGTTAAATCGGTGCAGATAACGTTTTTCACTTCCTTGGGAGAACGGTTATATGCTATTACTTTCATTCCGAAAGCGTTTCCTATTTCCGCCGTCCTTTGTCCTATATTACCCAGACCGATTATACCCAATGTCTTTCCCTTAAGTTCCATAATGGGTATGGGAAATATGCTGAAGGTGCGGCTTTTTATCCAGTCTCCCTTATCCGTCAGACTTTTGTAGGCATAAACTTTATTTGCCAGCTCCAATATAAAAGCGAATACAAGCTGAGAAACCGCATCGGTAGAATAATCCGGTGCGTTGCAGACAACGATACCTTTTTCCTTGCAATAGGGTATGTCTATATTGTTGAAACCGGTAGCAAAAAGCCCTATATATCTTAGGTTTTTCGCATTTTTCAGATTTCCGCGGTTTAAAGGGGTTTTGTTGCAAAGTATTATATCGGCGTCTTTTATTCGCTCCTCCACTTCGTTTTCCGCTGTGGTTCCATAAGGGGTCACTCCGCCGAAGGCTTCTATTCCCTTAAAACTCAGATCATCCTGTGTTACCGTGTCAATGTCGGTTATTACTATATTCATTGATTGATACGCCTTTCTTTTTTAGCTTTTAAATATGCTCTGTATTCTTTTAAATATTGCTTATGATATTCGCGGCGGGCTTTAATTGTTTCTTTATATTCTTTACGCCTCAAGTTTAGCTTTTCCAGCGATTCGGCGTACTCCTCATCGTATATTGCTCCGATCCTGTCCGCAAATGGCGGCTTTATCAGCAGGAAAGCGCCCGCAAGAACAATGAATATGCTTATTACCTGCGAACTGGACAATGCTCCCAGATGACCTCTTATCATGTCCCCCCTGAAATATTCGAGAATAAACCTCATAACGCCGTAGCAGCCGAGATAAAGCCCGGTTGTAAGCCAGCGGCGGCTCGTTCGGCGGTAAACGGCGAAAAGAATGCCCCATAAAATAAGATTCAATCCGCCTTCAATAAGCTGTATCGGCAGAAGTTCCACACCCGCAGGCGCTCCGCCGATATTTTTGGTTGGAAAGGTCACCGCAAATAAACCGTGATACTCCATACCGTAACAGCATCCGCCCATAAAACAGCCCAGTCTTCCGAAAGCGTGAAACAGCGGTACTCCGACAAAGGCAATATCTACCGATTCCGAAACGGGGATTTTATAATGAAAGACGTATATCAGTCCTCCGACGGCTGCCCCGATAAGACCTCCGTAGAACACCAGCCCTCCTCCCGCAATCAGTTTTACCCATTCCCAGAGATTTTGTAAAAAGTTCAGGGTTCCGTCGTATATAAAATTTATTGAAGTAACAGCATACATAATTTTAGCACCTATGAACATTCCGAAGGCGGCAAACAGCAGCATAAACAGAATGTCCTGCTTATCCGGAACTTTTCCGCCCTTTTTTCTTGGGAAGCGGCACTGAAGGGCACAGAAAAGGGATATAAAAACCCCTCCGACAATGGCACAGACGGCGTATGTGGATATCGTCTTTCCTAAAAAAGTAAAGGTTGACAGCATAATCAAGCTCCTGTCGTAAACAAAAAGCCCGAATACTCTTCGGACACGATTGTTTAATTATTTTCAACACTTAGACCGAGGATCGGCATCAGATATAATCGTCCCATCCATAGTCATAATCCCAGTCGTAATCATAACCCCAGTCCTCGATAATATCGGGCCATTCTTCCGCAATAGCTTTTTTTGATGCGCTGCTGAATGTGCTGAGACAAGCGATACAGGAAATAAAAACAAAGGCCGACAGAATCATTCCGATAATGCCGGTTGTCAAACCCGCAGTTGCCATTCCTCCCACAAAGCCCTTCTTTTTGGCGCAGGCAGCAGTAATTACCGCGATTATCCCCAAAATAATGCCCACAATGGCAAAAGGTCCGGTGCAAAAAAACACCAAAGAGAAGATACCGCATATCATCGAGGCGGTAGCCAGACCGCTGCCCGGTTGAGGCAAAGGCGGCTGAGGGATATATTGAGGGCGGGTGTAAGGGTTGTTGTACTGGTTTGGATATTGCTGACTCCGGTCGGCTTGTGAGTACTGATAAGGATTAACCGGATAGCTCTGTGATTCCTGCCGAGGCGGCTGATCAGACTGCGAATGGTTTTTATAATCGTTGTTCATATGTATCCTCCGTATATGCACGGTTAATACCGATATGTATCCTGACGGCAGATATCGTCTATTATCAAAACAGATATCGGAATAAATAATTTTACAAAGCGCTATAAAACAAATTATATCATTTGCCTATATTTTATCACACAATTTTCATATTGTCAACAGCTTTTATTTTTTTAAGTTTTTACAAATTTGTATCATTACAAAATATCACCTTCGAAAAACTCCGAAGGTGACTGAAAATTATTAAAATCATAAATTTATCTTAATAATATAATGAACTCCAAGCGTCCGTCATTCCTGCCACGCCCACTGCCGCACAAATAATAACGGTGCATACGATAAAGCCGATAGCGCAAAGAACGGCTCCGATAATTCCGGTTACCACGCCCGCGGTGGCCATACCGCCGATAAATCCCTGCTTTTTAGCCTTTGTACCGCATATAGCAGCGGCAATACCAAGGCCGATACCAATTATCGCGCCATATGACATCCACCAGAATACCAAGGAGCAGATTCCCATAATCAAAGAAGCAACGGCTAAATTTTTTCCGGGCTGTACCGGAGGCATGGGCGGCTGGTACTGGGGCTGTTGAGGCTGTTGATTGTTGTAATCGTTGTTCATATAAATCCTCCAAAACTCGGCGGAATTCCGCCGTATGTATTGCTCCCGAAATTGACCCGCCCATCCGCCGTGATGTTGTATGAAAAAACTTAATTATACCAATCTTTAATTAAGTTATAGACTTGATTAAAAATTGCACCCTAAGCCACTAATCTTTAGGTCATCCATATTATTTGTCTATACCTTGACCAAAGATTTATATTAAAGACGTCTTAATGAGGTTTTTAATCCTATCCTTCGGAAAACGATCCGCGCAAAATCTGCGGCGGCAATTTATGAAAGCAATAGGGTCAGGTAAAATACTTCACCGATACCTATAATAATAATTATACCTATTAGGAATTTAAAAGTCAACTGTCTTTGTGACGATTTTGTGATATTATTTTGATAAAAATTAGTGCGTTATTGACAATAATGTTAAAATTCCCCTTGTTTATATTAAAATTCTATTTATTATGTTTACATAGTTATTATAGGCAGTTACTAAAAACTCAATGACATTGAAATTTCAGTACTTGTCTTGTAATACGGCGGATTTACAGTCGGAATATTGGAGGATACATAGAAAGGAAATTATTTTCCTGTAATAAAATATCCCATTACATTTCCGTCCTGCGCTCCGGCAGTAATTATTTTTCCCTTTGTTACCGCAATGACCGTGTCGCCGTCTACCTGAGCGAAAATGTGATCCGATCGCCTGTCGTATTCTATGATTTTTCCGTTTACGGAGAGAGTTCCGTCGTCGTTTACGGTGCAGATAACAAACAGCTCCACCTCGGACACTCCGTCAAAATACTCCACGGGTATTACCAGAGCGCCGTTTTCCGCGTTGCTTCCTATTACATTGATGTTTTGTTCGGCAGGGCTTGAAAGATATTCGTCGAGAGCGTTTACCGCCGTTGTTTTTGAACTTATTTCAAGAGAATAAAGCGGTGTAAGATTTCCGTCGAGCTTTACCGTCGAAACTATAATCCCCGTTCTTTTGCTTCCGTCGTCGGCAGCGGATACTTTTACGCCTATGCTGTCGTTAAATTTATAAATCGCTTCATTGGTGATTTTGGCGCTGCTTTTGGACATAACGCCGTTTTCGCCGTCTATGCCGTAACAGGCGCCGTTTTCGGTAACTATATAGGTTTCTTTTCCGTAAAAGCAGGTTCCCGCCAGTTTTTCTCCCACGCCTATATTCTTTATTTGACCTAACAGGTTGAATTCCCCGTCCAGTACCGTAAGCGTGGCCGCGTCCTCCTCAAAGGAGGTTACCCTTATTTCGCCGTCATTAACGCTTATAGCGGAAAAATCGCTTATATTTCCCGAAATTTCGCAAAAACCTTTTTGAGTCACTCCTTCAGAAAGCTCGTATCGGATAAGCGTGTTTCCCTGTCCTATAAACAGCAGGCCATCGTTTTTGTACAGGAGCTGTTTGGTTCCTCCGGCGGAAGCTGCCATGTCAAACGCGCCTATGTCCTCAATATCAATGGAAAAAATCGTTACAAAGCTTCTGTGGGACGGAGAGGAAATAAATACCTTATCCGGAGAGCAGAAGTTTTTTTCACCCGCCCTTGAAAGATATGGCATAAAGGTCGCTTTGTCCTGTCCGGCACCGTCCTGTTCCATTTCTTCATATGTTGCAATAATAAGGCGGCTGCCCTGCAAATAAGCTGCGGCAAGCGTTCCCGAAAGGGTGAGCTTGTTTTCCTCCGCAATTTTTTCGGGGGAGGAGGCGTCGGCTATTTCAAGATAGGTTTCCTTTCTGCGTACGGTACCCGTTATAACTGTTTCTTCTTCATCTTCCGAGGTTACGGTACAAGTGTAGGAATAAGGCTCGGAAACGCCGATGCTGACCGATGCCAGTTTATTTCCCGCTTCGATTATGCCTAACAGTGTATTTTCATTATAGTCTCTTGATTCCAGACGAACAACCTGTCCGCCTATCTGTTCGTAAATACACAGCTTGTTGTTCTCCGTATACAGCAACCGTTTGCTGCCGCAGACAGGGTCTTTGATTACGCTTTCTGCTCTTATTCCTCCCACGGTATAAGTATCGTTGGCCGTAAAGGCGGGCTGAGGAGACGGCAAAGGGCTGAGCAATGCGTAAATTTCGGCTTCGTCCAGCTTAGTCTCTTCTTTGACAATATTTTCCATCGGAAACCACGAACCGGTAAACCAGTGCCTTAAGCCAAAGCTTATCCCGATCAGAATAACCGCTCCGATTGCGGCGGCGACAATCTTACCTTTGTTGGAACCGTTTTTGTATAGTTCGCTTTCCTCTTCGTCATCTTCCTCATCGCCATTATAGTCGCCGAAGTTTATCTGTATTCCGGATTTTGCCGAAGCGAGCCTGTCATCGTCCTCTTCGTCCGCTTCAGCGTTTTCTTCATATTTGTCATTATCATCATTATCGTCATTATCGTTCGTTAAGTGCTGAGACGCGGCCGCAATATAACCCTTTTGCGCCCGTTGAGAAGAAATAACAGTCATGGTTTCCGGTTCCGATTTTGGGAGCGCTGTTTTTTCCGAATTCTTAGAAGGTACGTTATGAGTTAAGTTTTCCGAAATGATTTCTGTGCGTTTTGGTTCCGACTTTATTTTCGCCTTTGCCTCTGCTTTAAGCTGGGACATTCTTTGCACCGCGATAATAAGCTTTTCATAATCGGCGGAAGTGAGCGGGGATTCCTCAAGAAGCTCTATCAGTCGTTTTACCGTAAGATTCGGATTGTTTTCTATTTCCTGATAGGCTTTGTTGCTTATTTTGGAATTGCCCAAAAGACTTAAGAACTCTTTACCGGTTAATCTGTGATATCTTACTATTTTTATAAACGCCGAAGGCCCGATAATATCCGGCTGAAAGCTCCCTTTTTTATCTGAAAGCGTTTCTTCGGACGGGGCGGCTTGGGATGTCTGCGTTACGGTGTGATTATTCATTGAGCCGTAATCGTCCGACTCAGGGCTTTCCACTATCTGAGTCTCTTTTTTTTCGGCAAGATTTGGAACTACAAATTGGGAGACGTTCCGCGGGTTCAATTCATCTGGAACAGGTGTTTTATCAAAATATCTGTTTAAAATGTTTTTTATATCCATAAATTCTCCTGATAAATTATACGAATAACCGTCTTATACCAATCCCACGTTATAAAAGATTAGTATCATACTGTTTGAAACTGCTTTTCAAGCTTAAGAATGGCAGATTTAAGCTTAGCTTCCACCACCTTCTCGGACAAACCCGAAAACATCGAAATTTCCTTAGGATTGAATCCGAAAATTGCCCATACCGAGGCTGTAAATCTTTCCGCATCGGTAAGCTTCCGCATTACGGACTTTATATAGGTAGGATTTGTTTCGTATTCAGGAAGTCTTTTTCTGTATTCTCTGTAATATCTGATAATTTGCTCGCAAAGTTTTTTGAGAAGCAGGCCGTTAAATTCCTCTTCGGCGGAGCAGTCACGTATCGCTGAAAAGGCCTCGGCTGACGCGGTTTTAACGGCGTTTACTGCCTCGTCGCGGTTGGCAAGAGAGTGATAGGCAAGGTAGTAGAGTTTAATATACATTTTGGAATAAATTTCCGCAAATGCCTGAATATCTCCGTTTTGAGCATTTTTATATGTATCGGACATGGTATGGGCAAGTCCTCCTTTTTTGTGGATTGTATTGTTTGCAGACAAAATTTTTCGGTTGTACCTTTGACGAAATAAGTCGTCATACTTTTTTACAGACTTGTTTACAGGTTTTTGGACAACCAATAATATAATAACATAAAAATAAAAAAAATAAAAGAGTTTTGACGAAAAAAATAAAATTTTTCCAATGTGAACAAGAAAAAATATTACTTTTGTTCTGAATAATACTAATCCCTTTTAAAGCAGTTGGGTTAGTGTTTTGGGTGCAAACCTTTTTTAAACTATGGATAAAATTCATAGTTTAAAAAAGGTTTGGCATAAGTTTATAACTCACCTTAAACAAATTGTCGGAATTGCGAAGCAATTCCAGTTTCGGCGTGGGACATCCCACAGCAATAGTTTTTTCATTTATCCCCTTTTCACTTTGTTTTCACTTGACATAAAAAAACTAATATGTTATATTTTATGTAAATAAAGGTAAATCCTCTTCAAAGAAA
Organism: uncultured Ruminiclostridium sp.; assembly: GCA_910588335.1. Classification (GTDB taxonomy): domain Bacteria; phylum Bacillota; class Clostridia; order Oscillospirales; family Ruminococcaceae; genus Ruminiclostridium_E. The sequence goes on from CAJUQV010000016.1 coordinate 64,402, forward strand.
GGTGGAATACGGTTATGGAATCAAAAAGCAGCAAGGCAGCCGTCTATATGACAAAAAACATTACCCCGGAAGGATTAACGGCGGTTTATAACGCATTGGAAAGAAAATGCTCCGGTAAGACAGCCGTTAAACTGTCCACCGGGGAACCGCCGTCCAGCAACTACCTTCGTCCCGCTCTTATCAAGGATTTGGTACAGCTTGTGCACGGCACCATCGTAGAGTGCAACACAGCTTATGAGGGAGAAAGAATAAGAACGGAGGATCATTATCGGGTGGCAAAGGAGCACGGCTTTACCGAAATCGCGGATTTTCAGATACAGGATGAGAACGGATCCATGACACTTCCCGTAAACGGAGGAATAAGACTTAAGGAAAACTATGTGGGAACGCACTTTCCCGACTATGATTCCTACCTTATTCTTTCCCACTTCAAGGGGCATGTAATGGCGGGCTTCGGAGGAGCCATAAAGAATATTTCCATAGGACTCGGTTCAAGCAGGGGCAAAGCGTGGATCCACAGCGGCGGCACAAGCTTTACCGATTTTTGGAGCGGCGAGCAGGATGCTTTTCTTGAAGCCATGGCGGAGGCGGGGAAATCCGTAACCGATTACCTCGGAGACCGGATCGTTTACGTCAACGTTATGAACAGGCTTTCTGTAGACTGCGACTGTGACGGGCACCCTGCGGAACCAGATATGAAGGATATAGGAGTTCTGGCTTCCACCGATCCCCTTGCGCTTGATCAGGCGTGCATCGATCTGGTTTATTCCGCTCCCGACGGAAAATCTCTTATTGAAAGGATAGAATCCAAAAACGGGCTTCATACTCTGGAGCACGCGGCAAAAATAGGATTGGGAAGCCGGGAATACAAACTGATAATGTTAGACTGAAACCATCCGATTTTTAAAAAAGGAGGGAAAACCAATTGAAAAAGTCCATAAAAAATCTTACCCTTTCCGCGGTATTTTTAGCCGTGGGAATAGTCCTCCCCTTTTTTACCGGCCAAATCCCCGCCATAGGCAATATGCTGCTGCCTATGCACATACCCGTATTTTTGTGCGGTCTTATCTGCGGGTGGCAGTACGGTGCGGCAGTAGGGTTTATTCTGCCCCTTTTCCGCTCCCTTTTATTCAGTGCGCCGCCCATATATCCCAATGCCTGTACAATGGCGCTGGAGCTTATGACATACGGACTTATAGCCGGGCTTCTTTACAGCCGTTCAAAATGGCGCTGCGTACTTTCTCTTTACCGTTCGCTGCTTATCGCAATGATATGCGGAAGAGTTGTATGGGGTATTGCGCAGATGATTTTATTGGGCTTCGGCGGCAAGAGCTTTACATTTCATATGTTTTTGGCGGGCGCGTTCCTTAATGCCATTCCCGGAATAGTGCTTCAGCTTATATTCGTACCCGCGGTAATGATCGCTCTTAACAAAACGGGATTGGTACCGTTTAAAACGGCGGCGAAGGAGCGGCGGCTGTGATAAATGCGATTAAAGAGATAAAGAGACTTGAAGGAAAGCCCCTGCTTATCGCTGTGGAGGGAAGATGCGCATCCGGTAAAACTACGCTTGCCTCCGCTTTGCAAAAGGCGCTTGGGTGCTACGTTTTTCATATGGACGATTTTTTTCTCAGACCGGAGCAGCGAACAAGGGAACGGCTGCTTACGGCGGGGGGAAATATCGACTATGAACGCTTTAAGGAAGAAGTGCTTGAGCCTTTAAACGGCGGGGAGGAAAAGGTGAGCTATCGGGCTTTTGACTGTAAGAGCATGAGCCTTTGTGCACCTGTTACTGCCAAAATAGGTGAGATTTGCGTTTGCGAAGGATCGTACAGCTGTCACCCGCAGCTTTGGCAATATTACGATCTGCGTATTTTTCTTTCCGTTGATAAGGAGGAGCAGATTGAGCGGATCGTGAAAAGGAACGGAGCGAAAAAAGCGGACGAGTTCAGGGAAAAATGGATTCCCATGGAGGAAAGGTATTTTTCGGAGTTCGATATTGAAGGGAGATGTGAAATAAGATTTCGGACTTGAATTTTAAAAAAGCTGAGAAAAAAAGTGGGGTTAAGGATTACGGAGAATGTCACCGAAGAAGATGTGGAGGAAATTCACAGAGAATTACAGAAATACAATCGTTTAAAACGAGAAGCTTCGGAAAGCATACCGTTAGGTGTTTTTTATGAAGAGAAAAACGGTCAAAAGAAAGCCGGCTTGACCGGTGAGCTGTTTGGAAATTGGCTATGTATTAAATATCTGTGGGTAAGCGAAGAGCTGAGAGGCCGGGGAATTGGAAGCAGGCTTATGGAAGCGGCTGAAAAACGGGCAGTTGAACACGGCGTAAAATACGCGTTTGTGGATACGTTTGATTTTCAGGCTCCGCAATTCTATATCAGCCGCGGATATGAACAGGTGTTTAAACTGGCTGACTATCCGTATACAGGTGTAAGGTATTACTATGTCAAACAGTTAAAAAAATAAAGGACTGTTATTTGGAATTGTGCACGAATATTTCTTAAAGTGGTATTTTTACCTTAGAACATGTTATTGATTTTTAACCAATTTGTAGATTCGATTAAAGATTACAAGCACAAATTGCCAAACGACATCAAGAACATTGATTGGCAATTAGATTAGGCAGCGTTGTTTCCGCAAGGCTTGTATCCGAAATAAATTTAATAAAAAGCTGTAATTTCGGGATTTGTTGAAATTACAGCTTTTTAATGCCTTGTATTCTTTTATTTTGCCATTACCTTTGAAAGCTCTTCGCTGAAAGCGACGGGATCCTCTATCGTCATTCCCTCAATAAGCATAGCTTGGGTATAAAGCAGATTGGAATAGGTTTTGAGCATTTCCTTGTCGTTATCAAACAGATACTGAAGCTTGTCGAAGATGGGATGATCGGGATTGATTTCCAGCACCTTATCCGCCTTAGCCTTATGATCGGTGGGCATTGAATTGAGCACCTTTTCCATTTCCACGGAAAGCGCACCGTCGCTGGTAATGCATACCGGGTGAGATTTGAGCTTGCCGGTAAGCCTTACCGCCGCCACCTTGTCTCCCAATGCTTCTTTTATTGCGCCGCAAAGTTCTTTGCTGCCGTCGTTCTTTTCCTTAAGCTCCTTCTTTTCCTCTTCCGTTTCAAGGTCAAGATCGCCGCTCTGTACGGACTTAAATTTCTTTTCCTTATAATCCGCCATCATTTGCAGGCAGAATTCGTCCACGTTATCTGTAAGATAAAGTATTTCGTAGCCCTTATCCTTTACGCTTTCGACTATGGGAAGCGCGTCTATTCTTTCAACGCTTTCTCCAGCCGCGTAATAGATACATTCCTGACCTTCCTTCATTCCGGTTACATATTCTTCAAGAGTAACGGGCTTTTTGTCCTTGCTTGAGGTAAACATCAGCAAATCCTGAAGCAGTTCCTTGTTCATGCCGTAGCCGTTGTATACTCCGAACTTAAGCTGAAGCCCAAAAGCCTTCCAGAATTCCTCGTATTTTTCCCTTTCGTTATTAAGCATTTTCTTAAGCTCGTTCTTAATGGTTCTTTCAAGCGATCTTTCTATAAGCTTAAGCTGCCGATCGTGCTGGAGCATTTCACGGCTTATGTTGAGAGAAAGGTCCTCGCTGTCCACCAAGCCCTTTACAAAGCTGAAATGATCGGGTAGCAGATCGCCGCACTTATCCATAATAAGTACGCCGTTGGAATAAAGCTGGAGACCCTTTTCAAATTCCTTTGAATAATAGTCGTAAGGCGCCTTTTTGGGGATAAACAAAAGCGCGGAATAGGTGGCGTTGCCCTCGGTCTTGCTGTGTATATGAGCAAGAGGTTCGGTGTAATCGTAGAATTTTTCCTGATAAAAGTTATTGTAATCCTCGTCCTTAAGCTCGCTTTTATTCTTTTTCCATATGGGAACCATACTGTTTAAGGTCTCGTCCTCAATGTGTTCCTCATACTTTTCGGATTCGGGCGCATCTTCGGCTGCGTCCTCCTTTGGATGTCTGTGAGTGACCTCCGTTTTTATGGGATAGCGTATATAATCGGAATATTTTTTTACAAGGCTTCTGAGCTTGTATTCCGCTAAAAATTCTCCGTAATCCTCGTCCTCCGTGTCCTCTTTAAGGTAAAGCGTGATTTCGGTTCCGTGACCGTCTTTTTCACATTCTTCCACAGTGTAGCCGTCCACGCCTTCGCTGCTCCACAAATAAGCGTTTTCCGCGCCATAAGCTTTGGATTTTACGGTAACCTTTCCGGCAACCATAAAGGCGGAATAGAAGCCAACGCCGAATTGTCCGATGACCGAAACTTCCTCGCTGTTGGGAGCGTTTTCCTCGGCTTTCATCGCTTCCTTGAATTTAAGTGAGCCGGACTGAGCGATAACACCCAGATTATTTTCCAGTTCTTCCTGCGTCATTCCTATTCCGTTATCGGTAATGGTAAGAGTGCGAGCGTCCTTATCGGGAGTAAGCCTGATATGAAAATCCCCGCGGTCGAGTCCGAGATTTTCGTTTAAAGACTTGAAGTAAAGCTTATCCATAGCGTCGCTGGCGTTGGAAATAAGCTCGCGGATAAAAATCTCCTTATGGGTGTAGATAGAGTTGATCATCATTTCCAGAAGTCTTTTGGATTCCGCTTTAAAAGCTTTTTTTGTTGACATTTTTGCCGCTTCCTTTCTTTTTGCTGTTTTTTATTTTTTGTACATTTTTTGCGAACACCTCGCCGAGTCTGCTTCGGCGGCGATTATAAATATATAAATCATAGTGTAATACGGTAATTGAAATAGCCTTATGCGTAGTATTTGCGTTTTTTAAAGAATATTTAACGATTTTTAGCACTCTCGATTGTTGAGTGCTAAAAATATTATATCACTTTTTTCTGTCTTGTCAATGGGAAAATGTGAAAATTACTTGAAAAATGAACAAATCACCAAAAAACGTTGAAAAAAATAATAAAAGCCGCCGTACAATCAAGGCAATGCCCCCAAACAATTATGAAAACAAAAGCCCGACGGGAATAAAAAAATCACGTCGGGCGCTAAACAAAATTATTTGCTTTTTTCAATGCTTTTTAAGATGTCGTCAATATCATAGTGAGAATCGTCGCTTTCCTCCTGCAAAAGACTGTCAAGGCGGCTCACGCGCGGAGCCAGCTTAGGTGGATTTCTTTTCGGAGGGTCATAGCGTCTTATTTCCTCCCGTTCCGGACGCGGGGGAGGCTCGGCGGGTCTTCGCTGTTCGGACTGCGCCTCGTCGGGACGGCGGAACATATTTCTGGTGTCCGCCTCGTCAAATATAGCAGGCCGCGCAAACGATTCCCGATCGTTTCGGGGGAATCGTTCACGGGGAGGAGGGGCGTTTCGCTGCGGTTCGGGCTGTATTTGGGACGGCCTTTCGGAAAAGACGGCTCCGGCCAGATGCTTGGCTCTCGTTTCCTGTATAAGCTTATCAATATCTCTTTCGGAGACCGGGATATGCTCCTCCTGTTTTGGCGAAGGAGCCTTTCGCGGTGGGGTAAACAGACCCGCTTCCTCCATCAGGCGCTCTCTTTCATAAGAAAAAGCGGGACGTTCTTCGGAGGGGATATAATCCTGCCGCGGGAGGTAGGTTGGTATATCGTCCTGTTTTTTCACCGTTTCAAACTCCGACTGAGCGTCTTTCCGCTTCATAGAAGCAATAACCTCAAAAACGATAAAAGCCGCACATGGCAGCACTGCGATAAAGCAGACTCCGGCGGGGGACAGGGCAAAAGAAACAAGGCTGCCCAAAATATTGGAATAATAAATTCCCTTTCCTAAAATATGACTCTGACCTATTGTCATTTCCTCATCCAGATCGTTTTTGATTTTAAAGGTATAAACCCCGTCGTCAAGTTTAGCTTCCCTTACCTCTCCTATTCTTGTTTTTTCTTCGTCGTCGGAAAAAATAATAATATTGCCCGGCGCAATATTTTCCGCGTCTTCCTGTTCGGTAATAAGGGCGGTTCCGTTTTTCACAAGCGAAAACGCATCGGTTTCCACCAAGTATATTCGGCGGGAAAAAATTTTAGGGGCGCTCTCGCCGCTGAAAATAATCGAAGCAATCAGCAGAAACGCCGCCGCCAAAAGCAAAATTACATCGATAGCTATAAATACCGCCGAAAAGATTTTAGAATTTCTTTTTATTTTTATTCACCTCGTTCTTGACAATTGCAAAAAAAATGGTATAATATTATTGTGGATTTTTTAATACAGAAAATTATGGGGTCATTGATATTGTACCACAAATTTTCTTTTATTGCAAGGGGATTGAGATTTTTTATTTTATTTACAATTTAATGCTGGTGTAGCTCAGTCGGTAGAGCAGCGCATTCGTAATGCGCAGGTCGGGGGTTCGAGTCCGTTCACCAGCTCCAAGTTTAAAGCTATATTTTTAGTGTGAATTGCACAAAGAATATAGCTTTTTCTTTACCAACAGTTAACCGCAGTTTCAAACAACCTGCAGTTAGCTGTTTAGAGAAAATAAAATGAACAAGTTTAAAATAGCAGCTTATTGCAAAGTAAGCACTAATTATGAAGAGCAGAAATCAAGTCTTGAAACACAGATTCCTTATTACGTAAAAGTTATTACAGAGAATGAGGATTGGCAACTTATGAAAAACTAAGCCGACTGTGCTTTAGGAGTGCAGATAAAAAAGCGTCCTAAGTTCATGAAGATCGCCAATGTATGTAAAGCCTAATTGCGCATAAACGCCAGCTTACATAAAATTTACAAGATTCCTATTGAAAAACTTACATAAAAGGAGTATAATTAATGTGGAATAATTTACTACAAAACATAGTTTTGCTCTTGATAAGGAAGTGATATAATGGCTTTAACAACAGCAACGAAAATCGCTTATGATAGCGATAGGTAACCCTTTGATGTCATCTCCAAGTTTTCCCCTGCTCCACACCATGCGTGCGACTTTCGCCGCACACGGCGTTCCATCAATATTACAATTTCATCGGATTGGTATCACTTTCAAAGTTTTGAAAACAATTAAATTGCGTAATTACCCGCTAACATTCGGAGCTTATTTATTTTATCCAGTTGAGATTTATCGGGTTTAATTTTGTCAAGATATGCTTGTAACGTTTCGGGTTTTGTCGCGTGTATCAGCTTGTGAACGTCGATATGGACAATAATGAGATTTTTGTATTCGTCTGTACCGCCCTGACTTAACGGCTTTTTATGGTGACAATGGACTTCATCAATCCAAAAAACTGAATTGACATACAATCAAGACTTATATTCGTTGCGTATCGGTAGTAACTATGTATACCGAAAATCATTGAATTGTATTGATAAATATTCTTTATTTCATCTTCTGTATTCTTGCGAAATTCGATAGCCTTAATCTGTTCCTTCAATTTCTCAGTTTCACACTTTACGGCTTTGTCGGACATATGCGACCTTACAACAAATTTTTCTCCTTTCCAAACTGCTTTTAATTTAAACCCTAAAAATTCAGAATAATGCTTTTTAAGATTAACAACCTTTGACTTTTCTTCGCTCATTCCCATCGATAATCTGTCTTTAAGCCACTGCTTTACGGCAGTGAAAACCTTATTTGCGTCACTCCGTTTCCGACAGAATATTTTAAAATCGTCCGCATACCTTACGATATACATTTCCTTCAATCTGCTTTTTCTGAGTGTCCTATACACAACACCTTTATTCGCCGTGCCGTTTGCCGCATAAATCATTTTATATTCATTGTGCGTCGGCATATTTTCCCACTGGCTGCTTATCCACCAATCCAACTCATTCAACGCGATATTAGCCAATAATGGCGATAAGATGCCGCCTTGAGGTGTGCCTTTTGTCGGATATTGTGTACTACCGTCGGGCATTACAACAGGTGCTTTCAGCATTTCCTTGATTACGCAGATTAGTTGTTTATCTCGTATTCCCAAAGTCCACATTTGACGTGTCAGCTTTGAATGATTGACATTATCGAAAAATCCCTTGATATCAACATTCACAACAAAATGTAAATTCTGTTGTTGTATCATCTTATAGCATTGCGCCAGTGCGTGTTCTGCCGACCGATTAGCTCTGAAACCGTTACTACGTTCGTGAAATTTTGCCTCGCAAATCGGCTCTAAAACTTGTAAAATGCATTGCTGCACCAATCGGTCAACTATGGTCGGTATTCCCAGAGGTCTGGTTTTCCCATTCGGCTTTGGGATTTCCACTCGTTTTACGGGCTTAGGCTTGTAGAATTTGAGTTTTCTCTGAATTATCTCAACGAGTTTTTCGGTGGACAGCCTTTCTATATCCTTTATACTTAACTTGTCCACCCCGCTTGTGTAACTGCCGGAATTGCGTTTAATGTTCCTATACGAAAGCCTAATATTTTCCTCAGAAGAGATTGTCTCCATGAGGTTTGTGAAAACATCACCCTGTTTGCTTTTAGCATACAAATCATCAAAGCAATCCTACAAGTCATAATATTCCGAATATCTTAGCTTGTTTTTCTTTGTCATGCGCAACTCCCCCCTTCGGGTTTGTTTTTCTTAGTCATACTCGAAGCTATGAATTTTAATACCTATGATTACTTTTGCAATACTGACTTGTGGCTGTTCCTCCGTTTTCCATTACAGAAAACATCAACGGTAATGCCACTACTTTGCCCACAATCAAAACGGCTTATTTTTCTTCGTCCGTACCGCTTACGCGTATTGTAGGCTGCCACGTTCCGATAATCCTATCTTTTGACAATATGTACAGCAACTACATCTGTCATGTTGCATGGTTTGGCTCGGAAGAGTCTTCGCAAGAAAAAATCATTCAATATATTCAACAGTACAATAACATGGATATAGACGAAAATAACTATATGACCGACAACTTTGCTAATACATATTTTAGCAGAAGTGATTGCAGCAAGATCGGTTTTATCCGTGAGGATATTGAAAAGGAGTATGCTGCCCGTAAAATTAATGATCGCGAAAGAGCACTGCTTATCACTTCGTTACTTTATGCAATGGACAAGATTGCGAATACTTGCGGTCATTATGACGCATACCGTAAAGGCGTTGAATTCGAAAAACACCTTGCGCTTTGCCGTGCCTGTTCCCGAAAAGTGCAACAATCCAAATAACGCTTGCTTCAATACTGATGCGAATGCTCATGTGCGGTAAAGTAACACGCAAGAATTTGAAAGACAGTAGCCCTTACTATTCTGTTTTAACTTACAGTTAATTTTATAAACAGTAAATTTAACAACCGTTCCATTGTGCCTTGAAATTCTCTTTGGTATGATAGAAATACAAAGGAGGTTTGCTTATGAAAATCAAATTATTCGAGAAAAACGGAAAGAATTATCATTAACACAAGAACAAATTGCCGAGCTTTTAGGAGTATCCACCCCGGCTGTAAACAAGTGGGAAAAAGGAGTTTCCCGTAGTTAAAGATACCACACCAGATATAACAACACCACGCTTATACATGACTCGTTGATGCTTGAAAAGACAGGCGTTTTCACAGTTTTATGTGGATGCCTGTCTTTTTTGAACAAATAAAGTTTATATCGATGGATTGAAAAAATCACATTTTCGTGATAGAATAGAAGACAAGGATTCATGGAGCAAGGAGGGACACATGGCTATAACATATAAAAAACTGTTTCACTTGTTGATAGACCGAGGCATCTCGTCCTCTGAACTGACAGAAAAGGCGGGATTTAGCGGTAATATCTTAACACGAATCAGGCGTGAGCAGTATGTATCATTGGAGAGCATTGAAAAAATTTGCCTTGCTCTGGATTGCAAAGTAGATGACATTCTGGAATTTATACCAGTTGAAAAGGAAATAGAAGTGTCTAAAAACAAAAATTAAGTTATGCAGGAGATTCAATAATGAATATATATCAACTATTAAGCAGAATCATCTCTAACAAAAAATTTGAATTATCCCCTTCCTTGTTTACTCAAAAAGATAGAGAAAAATTGGACGAAAATGATAGAAATATATTTGATATATTAAAGGATATATCTTCACTTGGAAGAGAAATTCATAATTTTGGTGTCGTATTCCATCCGATGTTTGTAATGGCAAATGGACAGCGAACGTTTTCTGTCGATGATCTGACAGATGATGATTATAATCTGTTAAAAAGTATAGATTTTGATAAAGTTCCATTATCTTTAAGAACGTTAGTTGCAGATATATTATGGACACAAAAGAAAGAGTTTGCAGTATCAAAAATAGCAGCAGAAGCATATTGGGAATTATTCTTATTGTGGTATGAGGATAGTAATGCTATCGGCGCACTTGACATGATAAGAAGAGATGTGTGCATATCTCGCCAAACAAAGCAGAATACCTTATATTCAAGGATATGTTCATGGTTTGATGACTTTTTGCTTAATGATTCTGCTAATAGTGATGACTTTTTCTCTTTAAGAATTATGAAATTATTTGTAGAACAGAAAGACTATAATATTTCTCCTTTATTTTCGGTGATAGATAATATCATTAGAATAAACAATGATAATCCATTAAAAATTGAGCAGTCGTATGAGCTAAAGACTCGATGTTTTCACAAGATGAAGAAAGAAGATGTAATAAACAATAATCTTTCTTTGGCAAAATATTATGTCGATTTCGCAGGAAAAATTGTTCAGGAAAATAGTCAAGATGCTATAAGGGCGGTGAATTTTTTTCAGAAAGCCATCGCTCTATATCGCAATAACGGAAATCCTCAACAAGCAGAGAAAGTCCATAAAAGATTAGTGATGGTTCAAAAATAGATACCAAAGAGTATGGTTCCTCTTTCTGTTGAGTTGGATATAACAAAACTTGTGGATAATATAAATGTAAATATGGAAGGACTTACATTCGAGGAAAGTATAATAAGACTAACACAACTGATTATTTTCGACAAAAAAGAAGAAATAAAGCATAGAGTAATCAAAGAATACAAGGAATATCCTTTATCCCATATGTTTGGTACAAATTTGATAAATGCACAAGGACAAACGATTCTCGTATTACCACCTTTAGATATTCAAAATCCAGAAAAGGATGAAGACTTGTTGGAACTGCATATGCACCAGAATGAGCTGAAAAGGTAACGAATTGCAGGGGATATTTTGCTAAAAAATGTACTTTTCTCGATTAGAAATAATTTTAAAATCGATAATTCTATGATCGAATTTATAATAAAGGACAATCCTATAATTCCAGAAGGGAGAAACAAAATCTTTCAAAGTGCAATAGGTATGTTTTTAAGAGGAAGTTTCTATGAAGCAATACATATACTTGCACCTAAAACTGAATACCTTTTTAGAAATATTGCAAAAGAAGTGGGTGGACTTACAGTTACACTTCAAAATGATGGATCATCAATGGAAAAGGTTTTAAGCTCAATATTTAATTTACCTGAGTTGATAGAGTGTTATGATAATGATATTTTGTTTTCATTCAAAGGTTTGCTAAATGAACAATCTGGCGCCAATATTAGAAATGAACTTGCACATGGTATTCTTGGTGAAGCTGCCTGTTCTTCAGGAGCCTGTTTGTATTTTGGTGTTGCAGTAATTAAGCTATTAACATTTACATCTATCCCCTGCCATAAAATTTTTAATAACAGTGAAAAATTAAAGGAATTCAAGATGCCAAGTAGTGATTCCTTAAAGATTGTTCGTAAAAACCATGAGAAAAATGGAGTTCAATAATTATGGATAATAAGTTAATGGATATTGATCAAACTAACATTATCAATCAATTTGTGAAAACAGATGACATCTTAAAGGATATGTGCGGCATCATTGAGTCCTCGCAGAAGGCTGCATATCAGGCAGTCAATACAACGCTTGTCAGAAGAAACTGGCTTCTTGGATATAGAATCGCCAGTGAAGATATGCAGGATGGAGAGCGCGCAAAGTACGGGGCAGAAATTATAAAGAAACTTTCTAAAGAACTGTCCGCAGAGTACGGAAAAGGATTTACAAAGACCAACTTATATGCGTTTTATTCATTTTATAAAATGATGTTGTATAATAAAACTTGACACCAAATTCTCAAAGAAGTATAATGCAA
>CAJUQV010000017.1 GCA_910588335.1 uncultured Ruminiclostridium sp.
AAGGCCGCTCCATCCGTCGTCCACATAGACCTCCACCACCAAAAAATTATGCTCTTTAGCGTATTGGGTCAGCATAGCCTTTTGCGTCCTGATACTCTCGCTGTCCCCCTGCGCCATATCGTCTTTCGACAGGCGGCAGTAAAGGGCTGTCCGTAAAACGCCCATTTAAATGACCTCCTTTGTCTGATTTATGACCTCATTGTAATGCGTATCTTTCACATTCTCAAAGGTGCGAACGGGGCATTTCCCATGCCGCACCACGTCCACCAGCAGGGAGATAAATACCTCCCGCATATCTGCGGTGCCCAAATAGACCGGCTGCACCTTTATCGTCGGGCGTGTGACCTTTTTCGCCATAACTATATATCCTCCCATCAAAGGCAAAGGGGGAGCGCCCGCAGGCGTTCCCCCTCGTAAACATCATTCAGACAATACTTTTTGCAAGGCCAGAAAGAGATTTTTTGCTTCGGCCTGCGTCAGCGCGATACCCTTGCCGCATTTCTCCCGCCCCGGCGACCAACTGCGAATATCGTACTTTGGCTCTGCGCCATTCCACGATACCAGGTTGATCTCCTTGGTGTAGCCGCTGCCGCTGGCCGACAGAACGGCGATTTTTTCCGTGATTTTCATATCAATATTTTTCATCATCAGACCACCTTTTTTGATTACCGGCTGTCCCGGTTCCGCTTGCGCCACAATTCCCGTTCCAAAAGCCGGATAATGGTTTCCTCCATCTGCTGGGGCGTTGTCCCCCTGGGGAAATACTTCCGCAGCTTGTCCATGCCGATTTTGACGGTTTCTTTCTGATTGCCCTTTTCCTCCGTCATAATGGCGAAAATGGCGTCCATATCAAGCTGCCCCGCCTGACTCAACTTCTTCATCCGCTGGGCCTGGGCCAGCGAGGGCGTGGCATCCTCGCTCTCCATCGTGGTGAGCAGATTTTCCTGTTCCGCCTGTGTCAAAAAGGACAGCTCCGCCCCAGGGGTGAGGGCGATCCGGCCCTCGTCCACCATCTGCAAAATAGGGGGTATCAGCTCCGTCAGGCGGATAAACCGCTGTACCGTGGACTTGCTGACGCCAAAGCCCTTTGCCACGATTTCATCCGTCCGCGACTTCGTACCAACTTGGGACAATGTTAAATCGGTGCGGTAGCCCTGCCGCTTCATGGCGTCCAGTTTCATCTTGTAGGCAAAGGCCCGCTCTGATGGGAGGATGTTCTCCCGCTGGATGTTGCTGTCCACAAGGGTGATGATGGCCCGGTCGCGGTCGATGGGCAGAACAAAGGCGGGGACGCTTTCTATCCCCGCCAGTTCTGACGCCCGGACACGCCGCTGTCCCGCTATGACCTCATAGCCGTCCCCATTCTCTGCAAGCCGGGTGAGGATGGGCGCGGCCATGCCAAATTCTTTGATACTCTCCGATAGCTCCATAAGCTGTTCATCCTCCACAAGATGGAACGGATTGCCCGGAAACGGGCGCAAATCCTCTATTTTCAGCACAGTTAATTCCTGTTTTTCCATCGTGCTTACCTCCCTCTCGGCCTATCTCTGCCGCCTTTCTGAAGCTCCGCCAGCACTTCGGGCGGTATCAGCTTCACCAGCCGCTCCAACTGCTGATTGGTGCGCTGCAACTCGAAAATGCGCTTATTGGCCTCCTGCACTTTCAATTCCTCCGCATACCGGCCCTCACGCAGATGGTCGGCGTACTGCTCCGACTGGCTGACCCGCTGTTTCAGGCTGTCAATATAATCACTCTGCTTTTGGATTTCCCGCGAAAACTTCTCCATATTAGGCAGCCACGCGGACAGCAGCGCCAGCGCCTTGTCCCGCTTCTTCCCGGCGTTAAAAGCGTTGATGTCGGACAGGGCCTTTACAATTTCGTCATGCTGTTTATCCAGCCTGCCGCCCAGCTTGAACAGCCAGGTGGGAATGTGCTTGCGCTTGGTTATCATGGAGGACTCCCCGCGCTCCAGCTCCGGCCACCTGGCTGACATATGGGCGTGGTAGGCCGTCTGCCACTCTGACAGGCTCTTTTGATTGCCCAGCATGGTTTTAGCCGACAGCTTGCCCTCCTTTGTGATGGGGACAAAGCAAAGGTGCATATGGGGCGTTTTCTCGTCCATATGCACCACGGCGGAGATGATATTCTGTTTTCCGACACGCCCGGAAACAAAGTCCAGCGCCGCCGCAAAATAGGCCCTCTGCTCTGCCGGTGGTAGACTGTGCATGAACTCCGGGGACGCGGTGATGAGAGTTTCCACCAGCATCACGCTGTCCCGACGCACCCGGCACCCCGCCGCCGCTGTCATGCGGTTGATCTCCTTTTTGTAGGTGTACTGGGGCGGGGCAACAAGATGATAATTCTCTCTGGAACGCTCCATGTCAATATCCGGGTTGCTTTTGTAGGCTTCTTTTTTCCGCTCATTGTGACGTTCACATGCCGCAACGGAACCGGCCTTGCGCTTCTGGAAGCGCAATATCGCATAGGGCATGGTCATCCCTCCAATCGAAATGTGTGGGCAGACCAGGGGCGCGTCCGCCCGTCAGGTTGACAGCGGTGACGGCGGTGACGGTTATATTGGGATGCCCCCCGCCGCTGTCACCCTGACGGGAGAACACCCCGGAAACGCATGGTGCAGGGGCGGGGCTTTCCTCGCGCCACGGCTCGGAAAGCGCCACCCCTGCGGCCGAAAAAATCTCCGATTTTTCCGGCTGCGTTTCCAGGGTGTAACACACTACACCTTGCAAGCAAGGCCGTGTGCCAGACGTTCCCTCTGGACTCCCTTTTTGCGGGGCTGCGCCCCGCGTGACCCTCCGGGTCACAGGACGGGGGTGACGGCTGTTTCTCGCGTTGACGGCATCCCGGATAAGCCGTCACCGCTGTCAACGCCGTCACCCCGCGACAGGACAATGCGCCGCCCCGACTTGGTGCGGCGGTACACATAGCGGACGTTGTTCTGCCGCAGAATGGTGGCGTGGTACTCGTTCAGCAGCTTTGTGATGACGTTGGGCGCGGTGTCCGCTTCCCCCATCTCTGACAAAAGCTCGGTGGCCGTACCCGACCACTCCCGCCGCCCCTCCATAAAAGCCACCAGCCGAAAAAGAATAGGCGGCACCTCCGCCGCCGCAAGCTGTTTCTGGGATTTCCGCTCCACCAGTTCCCAACTGCACTCCCGAAAGCGCAGGGTGAACTCCTGATACTCAATGTCCCTGCCGATGGCGTAGAGGGCGGCGGTGTCGGACGCCCGGTGTTCCTTTTCCAGTACAAAGGTGGCGTCTGCGCTGCCGGTCAGCCCCGTTGTCCCCGATACCCGGTTGAACACGTCGCTGTCCCCCTGCTTGCGGATGTGGTGGACGACCACCACGGCCAGGGCGTGCCTGTCCGCAAAATCCTTGAGCAGCGATATGTCCCCGTAGTCGTTGGCATAGGCGTTGTCCTTGGACGCGGTGCGTACCTTTTGCAGTGTGTCGATGACGATGAGCCGGGTGCCGGGTCGCTCCTTGAGATAGTCCTCAAGCTGGCCCACCAGCCCATCCGTCAACTTGCAGCTTGCCACGGCGAAGCACAGGCGGTCGCTGGCTTCATCGGCCAGCCGGAATAACCTGTCCTGGATGCGGTAAAAGGTGTCCTCCAAACACAGGTACAGCACGTCCCCCGGTGCGGTAGGCAGCTCCCACAGGGGCCTGCCCTCTGATACGCACAGGCACAGCTTCAGCATGAGCCAGCTTTTGCCGATCTTCTGCGCCCCGCAAAACAAGGTCAGGCCGGTGGGGATCAGGCCGTCCACCACGAAGCTGGGCTTGTCAAGCGGCTGGTAGAGCAGCGTGTCTGCGTCCACGGTTTTCAGCTTCTTCACAGCGGCACCTCCCCCGGCGTTTTTTCCTGATATGATACATAGGCGCTTCCTCCTTTGAAAATTCACACCCCGTATTTACGGGATATGTAACGCAGACCGCCATACGGTTCCCCGCCCAACTCTGGCCGGGTTTTCTCTGTCGGCGCTGTGCGCTGATTGAGCAGCAGGCACGCTCATATCATGGCATACTATCTACTGCGGCAGGTATCTCTCTGACGGCTACTATTCAGTTTTCAAAAGAGGAATGTAGTTCCACCTGTTACCTCACGAATAGCCGGTTTTGAAAGTCTACTCCGCAAAATTTCCAGAGGATATAGAAAAAGCGCCTGCCCGTGGCCCAAAGGCCATAGGCAAGCGCCTGTTATCTGCTTATGCTCTCTAAAAAAGTTTTACATCAGTGAAAGCTCCCGAACAAAAGCGTTTTGTCCGTTTGAAAACTTTAGGCGATTACTATTCTGAAGATATTTTGTGCGAGAGAATTCAAATCGCTCTGGAAGAAAATCGTCAGTCCAACGGAAACAAAATTAATTCTCTGAATAAGATTTTTTACGAGCGCATTTATCAAGTCAGCGAGCTTGTTAAAAGCAATGCAAAACTTCCAAGAAAGTATTTTAAAAATCAGCCCTACATCTTACAGAACGATTTCGACGTTTACTCTTTGTCGGCACAGCTTGCGGTTATCAATCGGGACAACATTCATTCTCTTGGAGAGCTTGAAAGCAAAATCGAAAAGCTTACCGCCGAATATGAAAGCGCAAGGCAGGAGGTCAACAAGCTATCCGAAAGATTGTCTCAGTTTGAAGCGGTTGAAAAACAAGTCGGAGGATATTTCGATTTGTTAGAGAAGTCAGAATTATCTGAAACTGAAAAATTGCAATTAAAGATGTACGGCAGTCTTGCGGAACGGTGCAATATACATAGCCGTGATGAATTGCAGCGGGTCGAGAAGCTGCGGAAAGATACTTCCGAAAAGGTTGAAAAGCTTTCCGAACAGATGAAAAAGTGTAAGCAAACATATGACACTTACGCCAGTATTGCAGATACCTATAAAAAGATTTCGGAGGGTGACTATATTTCTAATCTCATTGCCGAGAAAAAGCGTGAGGACGAGTATAAGAAAAATGTTACTCATAAAAAGTCAAGGTGACTTCGGGCATATTTCTGCAAGTTTTTTTTAAAAATTCTTGACTTTAAATCGTAAAAGTGGTATAATATAAACAGCAGAAATATGCCATAAATTTACACATCAAAAAGGAGAGATGTTTATGGCAGCAATTCAGAGACGGGGAAACTCGTTCCGTATAAAGGTATCCTGCGGATACGACGCACACGGCAAGCAGGTCGTTCAGTCAATGACTTGGAAGCCCGACGAGGGTATGACCGAAAAGCAAATCGAAAAGGAAGTCCAAAGGCAGGCGGTTTTGTTTGAGGAAGCCTGTCTGAAAGGAAATGTTGTTACAACAATCAAGTTTGAGGACTTCGCCCGTCAATGGTTTACAGAATATGCGGAAATCAAGCTGAAACAGCGTACTATTGAGGGTTATCATCAAATGGAAAAACGTATCTACAAGGCTATCGGGCATATCCGTTTGGACAAGCTGACAACTCGTCACATTCAGAAATTCATCATTGACCTTTGTAATTCAGAGCGTGAAGACGGTCGTGACCGCAACGGCGGAAAGCTTTCCACAAAGACTATCAAACTTTACAAGTCCATGATTTCTACAATTTGCGACTACGCTGTAAAAATGCAGATGATACAGACAAATCCCTGCAAAAATGTTACTATTCCAAAAGTGATTACACCTGAAAAGGAGTATTACTCTATTGAGGAAGCACAGCGTTTGTTAGACCTTTTCAAGCAGGAGGACGAGGAAAACTACAAATATGTACTATTCTATACTCTTGCGATTTATACGGGTTTTCGTCTTGGCGAGCTTATGGGACTTGAATGGAAAGACGTGAATTTCGGCACGAACGTTATTACGGTTAACCGCACCTGTCTGTACTCCAAGGCAAAAGGCGGACTGTATACGGAAACACCGAAAACTTCCCAAAGTTTAAGAAGTCTTAAAGTCCCGCAAGGTGTTATTGATATGCTGACAAAGTGGAAAGGGCTGCAAAATGTTCAGCGTGAAAAGATTGGTTCAAAGTGGATAGAAACCGACCGCATCTTCACAAAATGGAACGGCTTGACACTTGACCGTTCAGCACCTGGATATTTCTTCAAGCAGTTTTGCAAGAGAACAGGTATGCGGTACGTATCAAACCACTCTATGCGTCATTTAAATGCTTCGCTTCTTATCAATGCGGGTGTAGATGTAAAGACTGTGCAAAGCTGTTTAGGGCATTCCACGCCGACAACAACTTTATCGGTCTATTTGCACACGTTCCAGACAGCACAGGCTGCTGCAATGGAGGCAGTAGCAGAGGCACTTCCGCTAACTTGTTCCAATGACGGGAAAAGTGCATAGTACCACAAGTTACATAAAGTTACAAGAAAAAATTTTACTTCTTCGTGGTCATTAGAAAATTTTTAGAATAAAGACCATTCAATGACCAAATGCGGCTAAAAACAAAAAATCATCTCTGCAGACGCCGATTTTACGGGCTTTGCGGAGATGATAATGGTGCCGCTGACCGGACTTGAACCGGTACGGTATCGCTACCGAGGGATTTTAAGTCCCTTGTGTCTGCCTATTCCACCACAGCGGCATTTGACCTTAAATATTATACTGCATTATTTATAAAATGTCAAGCTTTTTTAAAGAAATACATTGAATTTATTTTATAATTTTATGTAATAATATAACTGTTTAATAAAACAAAAAAGCTTTAACATAAATTGTGGACAGGCGTATTTTGTAAAAACGCAATTTATAAACTTTATGCGTTTGCTTATTTATCGACTGTGTAAACTGCACGTTCCGTTTTTTTGACGGATATTTATTTTAAAACGTATTCACATAGAATAAGCACACGTCTTTTCGGCAAATTTTCCCGATAACTTCGTCAAAATTTGCTGACGCTCTTATCGCGCAAGCTGCCCGCCTGCGAAACTTTTATTTGTTTTCGGAAAAATTATGCTCGAAAATCCGCACGCTTCTCCTATGAAAACATGTTCTTAATTTATGCTTGTATCGCGGGTGTTTGCGGCTTGCAGTTCACCTTTTCGCAATTTCAAAATGACGTCGGCTTGATTTGCAAGGTCATTTGAATGAGTTACGATTATAACGCACTTATTCATTTGGTGAGCACATTCCTTTAAAATAGCGGCAATCTCAATGGCCGTATCTTCGTCAAGATTTCCGGTAGGTTCATCCGCAAGGATAACACCGGCGTCGGAAGCCAGCGCACGGGCAATCGCCACCCGCTGCTGCTGACCGCCCGAAAGCTTCAGCACATTTCGCTTCGCTTCTTCCTTGGTAAGCCCTAAACGTTCTAAAATCGGCAGAGGTTGTAATTTTGAAGTCAGAGTTACATTTTCTATAGGCGTCATATAATCAATCAGATTATAATTCTGAAAAATAAATGACACATTGTTCTGACGATGTCGGGCAAGTCCATTTTTTTCAATGTCTTCGCCTTTAAACAATATCTGTCCGCCGGAAGGGCTGTCCAATCCCCCCAACAGGGAAAGCAAGGTCGTCTTACCACATCCGGACGGACCGACAATCGCATAGATTTTTCCCGTTTCAAATTCTGCGGATACATTTTTAAGAACGGTTTTGTTTTCTTCATAGGAATATTTGACGTTACAGGTTTTGATTATACTCATTTAATCGTCCTCCTTAACTCATTTTCGCAAGAATGTCTTTTGGCTTGGAACGAACAACGGTCCACGAAGAAGCAATAACCGCTGTTGTAATCAGCAAAATGCCGATTATATATAATGGGAGCAGATAGGCTGCGTCAATCCGTACATTTATGTTGGCAGTTCCGGTTGTCACTCTTGACGCCAAAAAGGCTCCTGCCCTTTCCGCTGTCAGATTACTGAGCGGTATAGAAGCCGCAAACGAAATAACCGTTACTGCGAAAGTTTCGGCAAATAGCTGCAAAATTATATTTGCCTTGCTTTTTCCGATGGAAAGCAAGATTCCGATTTCTTTTTTTCGCCCTCTGA
The DNA here is from genome assembly GCA_910588335.1 of uncultured Ruminiclostridium sp. Taxonomy (GTDB): domain Bacteria; phylum Bacillota; class Clostridia; order Oscillospirales; family Ruminococcaceae; genus Ruminiclostridium_E. The sequence goes on from CAJUQV010000017.1 coordinate 7,980, forward strand.
TCTGGATTGTCAGAAGAAGGGTCAGTATAACAACGCTTACTGCCGAAATAATGATAATTGTTGTATTTACTAATTTTTCAAGGGAATCCAAAGGAGCGGATACAATATCATATTCATCGGTATCTATGGAAAGCTTTAAAGTTTTTCCTTTAATCTCCGGCAAAGCGGAAATTTTATTGTAGACATTCTGTATACCGAGGGGGTCTTCCACAAAAATGGTTAACTGCTGGTAAAAATCCGTATCGCCCATATCTTTGAAAATGTCCTGCCATCCCGCATAATCTATATATCCCATATTTGCCGGAATATCGCTTATGGTGTACGCCTCTCCGGAAATGCCTTCGGCGCCGTCGAAAATTCCTACTATTTTAAACTCGGCTATTGAATCAGAATCCAGCGAATACATTTTAATTTTATCTTCAACGGACAGCTTATTATATTCGGCAAGTTCTTTTGATATCAAACAGGTGTATTTATCGTCGGCGGTAATATGCCTGCCTGCTATCAATTTATATTTGCCGCTTTGGAAAGCCCTGCATTTTTCTGTGGACAATGTGACGGTATAACTTGATGATTCACCGTATGGCGTATAGCTTAAATCAAAAGCGGCGGGCAGATATTTGAAATTAACGCCCGCGCCGAAATAAGACTCCGCTTCCTCTACATTGTAATCTGCAACGCCCTCAACTTTTTTGATTGCTTCTACTATTTCCTGCGTTATCTGATCGCCGTTATATGTATAAGCCGTTCCCCATTCGTATTGCTCAGACCCCCCCATGTGACCCTCCATGTCAATATCAAGTATGATTTTTCCGCCTACGGCGGTTCTTACATCCGCCGTTGCTCCTTTGGCTGCGTCACGGACGGCGATTCCGGTCAATATAAAAGCCGCGATAATCGTCAGTACAAGAAATAATATAATTGTTTTAAACCGTTGTCTTAAACAGTACAGAACCGCTCTTTTTATAAAACTCATTTTAAATCCTCCTAAGCCATTTTTGACAGAATTTCTTTCGGTTTAAGCCTCATGATCATAATCGACGACGCAAAAACCGAAGCCGCCGTCACGATAAGCTGGCACACATAAATAAGCAATGTTTCCATGGCGTTCAGCTTCAAATAGTTTTCCGCCCGAACACTGCTCTTTATTCCTGCGGACAGGGTTTCATCATTTAAAAGATTGGGCTGCAATCCGCCGAACAGATTGTGCTCCAAAAAGCCGATTACACCGAAAGACGCGGCATAGGATAAAAGCATTGCGAATATCGCAACCGACAGCACTTCCAGCAGAAATCCGGCCATTATATCCCCTTTTGATATTCCCGCCGCAAGAAGAACGCCCGCTTCCTGCATTCTGCCGCGCATCCGCATTGTCAGGAGCAATGTTAAAAATACCGCGCTGACAGATGACACGGCTACAAGCAGTATTTTCACCAAATCACCCAGTGATATTAACCGATCGGCTATTTTTGAATATTGAAAATCGTTGGTACGGATAAAATGCGCTGTCCAATCAATGGAATCCAATAACTGAACATTTCGGGTTAAATCGTCAAGTTTGGCGGGATCGGTAATGTAAAAGTCAACTTCTCCCGTATAAACGCCTTTTTCACTTTCTTCCAGCTTGTCCAAAACGTCAAGGCTCGCATATATCCCGTTCTCGGCGACGCTCGGCGTAGGTTTAACGGCGTTATCTCCGATATTGAGTTTATATATTCCCGATATCTCCACTTGAACGTAAGCGGTTTTAACCGATATTTCATCGATATATTCTCCGTCGGACTTACCGAGTTTTGCGTGAGTCAGCGTCAGCTTGTCTCCCACCGAAAGCCGATTGTTATTTGCCAGTCCTTCACTGATGAGAATTTTTCCGCTATCGGCGGCGGTAATATGTTTTCCTTCCGTCAGCACGGCGGCTCCGTCCGTGAAATCCGGAGCGAGAGCGGACAAGCGAAGTCCCGTCACTTTTCCCATGTTGCTTTCTTCGGTATGCTTATCACCGGGAATAAATTGAAGCTTATCGCCTTTGACCATACCGTAATTTATGGGATTCCAATACTTGATTTCCCCCGTAAGCATAATTTCATCTATTTGTTTTTGGGTAATGTTGACGCTGTTTTCCTTCACCTCCGTTTCTCCGTTCCGATTCGTTGACACTTCGGTTTTTGCTCTTATGTAAAAAGCCGCTCCGACAGAAGTCCGTATATCTTTCGATAACCTTTCGGAAGCGTTTAAAACGCCGAAGCATGAAATCAGAAAAACCGCAACTGTAAATATCACCAAAAACAGGCTTAAGGTTTTTCCTTTTTTGCGTGATATATAAAGCATAGCTCTTTGTGTATATTTCATTTAAACTCTTCAGCTCCTTTCCGCAATCTATCATACATCAGTTTGATTAGTTTTTGGTTTGCTTTTTATATGACTTTGATTAGATTGTAAAAAAAGGGTAAAAAAATTTGATACGGTAAACTCCTTTACCCTTCAATAAAAACCTTGTGATTATCAGATTTTACGGAAGCAAATCAACGGATACTTGATTTCCAAACAACTCTTTAATCAAGGTATTGACTTGATTAAAGATTGGTATTATTTTTAGAAAAAACCGTATAAAAAATTCGGCTGCGTTTCCCAAAAAGCAAACGCAGCCGAATATAAATTTCACAGCCTCATATTGTACAATTCAGCATAACAAAACACAGCATAATAATTTCCCTTCAAACCCATACAATCCCCATCCTACCCCGCCTCATTCCTTCAATCCCCGCCGTTCTTCCGCAATTGTGCGTAATTTTCCGCAGCTCCGTACCTTCCCAATCTCCATTGCCTTTTGACTCCCATAATTTATAATAGCCTTATCCAAATACAAATTTTATAAATTATTGCCCTAATATTATATTTTTTTATTAAAAATACAAAAAACCTATTGACTTACGCACAATAATATGTTATACTAACATAAAATCCTTTAAACATATTTCCCACAAAAGAGAGGTGCGTTATAAAGTGCTTTATTTGATGGCTGTCAACACTCCGGAGGAGGAAGCTTTTATAACAAAACTATACTCGGAATACGAACAGATGATGTACAAGATAGCGTTTAATGTCCTGAAAAACAAATATGACGCCGAAGATACGGTGCATGAAGCGTTTTTGAATATTATCCGTCAGGATCAGCTCGCTAATCTGAATAAATTACAGAAGTCGAGACTTAAAGCATATCTTATCATTACCGTTAAAAATACCGCGTATAAATGTTATAATTCCCGTCGGAGCCGTATAGCCGAAAATATCGAGGATCTGTACTCTCTTAAGGGAGGAGCTTCCGCTGAGGAAGAGCTGTTTTCCGAATACGAAGCCGAAAATCTTCACAAGGCGCTTAACAAGCTTTTGCCAAACGACTATGATCTGCTTTTCCTTTCGGCCGTCATGGGTTATTCAATACCCCAAATGGCGGAGCGATTGGAAATATCCGAAAACGCGCTTCGTCAGCGAATGTTCAGGGCAAGACAAAGACTTAAAAAATTAATGAATGAGGAGGAAACTGTCAATGACAGGAGATGAAGCTTTAAAAATGGCGCTTATCGCCCATTACGAGGAATATTATTCACAATACGACGTTCCGGCCGACGAGAAGCCCCACCGTTTTTCCCTTGCGTACCGTATCAGAAAAAACAGCATTATAAGGCTCGCAAAGAAGCGCTGGGAGCGCCCCGCGCCATGTGTTCCGTGTAAGCCGTCGGGAATCCTCGTTGCCGAAAGGCACTATATTCCGCTGAAAAAGCTTGCGGCAATGATAGCCGTTATAATATCGGCGGTGTTCTTTACAGTAGCGGCGAGTGCGATTTATTTCGGTGCGCGAGGATTTATCTTTGACGTGTATAACACTCATTCGGACGTAAGCGTTGATTTTTCTATGTATGATATTAAGGATACGATTGAGGAAGTTTATCGGTTGCCGTTTGAAAGCGGGTACAAGCTTGTTAATGAAGCCGCAAACAAAAGCATAGTGAACTCGCATTATGAATGTGGGAATAAGACGGTTGATTTGATACAATATACTAAGTTATTCGCTGAGAATATGATGGCCAATACCGAAAATTCCACGGTCTGTGAGATTGAGGTTAATGGCGATGTCGGATTTATGTTGTATCATCAAAGTAAAAATTCTGACAATATTTCTATCATTACATGGGTAAGAGACGGATACGTGTTTGAAATTATGGGAACAGGCATTGATGGTGAAGAGTTGTTAAAGTTAGCGGAAATTATTGAAATCGAGTAAACAATTAAATTGTGAAATTGCCGCTGTAACTTGTAACCGTTTCGGTAAAGCCGTTTGAAGCTTCAACGACCAAATCACTTCTGAGCCTATATGTGCCGCTGTTAGATATAGTGGTCGTGTTTGTATAAATATAGGCAAGATTAGGATTATCGGATTTTTTCGACCATGTATATGAAGTCGAGTACCACTTTCCAATTGAATTTTGCTTCTCAATGGTTTGGGTTATGGATTTCCATTTTTCACCCGAAACCACAATTATGGCGCTTTGGCATTCTACGGTATTTCCAGTAACGGATGCGGCAGATGCAGCCTTGCTATTGCAGTCATATAACGGCATAATCCCGCTGTTGGGTTCATTCCCCTGTGCGTATACCCCTGCGGGCAATGTCGAAGCCATCATAGCCGCCGCCATCAAAACAGAAATAATTTTTTTCATTTTTTACCTACCTTTCTTTTTGCCGAAAACCGGCAGACCTGTCCGCCGATTTTTTGGTGTTTTTACCGTGGGGCGGACTTGATTATAGTTAACAGTGGTAAAATCCAAAAAACGACATTTTGTTACATCTTTTTTTAAAAAATTCCATAATTTTATTGAAATTTGTATAGCTGCATAAAAAACAGGTCGGATAATTGTGCGTTGTGCCCATTAAAACTTGCGGGGAACAAAAAATCATACTAATAACCATTTTGACACAGGATAAAATCATAGTCAAAATGGTTATTACACCCGAAACACTGTTAACCAATTAAAAACCATTTTTCCAATTTTTAATTGGTTAACAGTATCAGTTATATAAAACAAAAAGCCCCGCGTTAATACAGGGCAGAAATTATCAATATTCACATAATCGCATTCAACAGCAGATAATCATAACGCGGATCACGATTTCACTTCCAGACTGAAATTTCCCTCAAGGTCAGCCTTGAGCGTAATCGTGCGAATATACTTTTGATAAAAATTCATTATTTCGGTATCGCTTGCCTCTATCCTCGACTGCTCGAACAGCATTCGTGCAAGCCCCTTTCCGTTATAGGTAAGAAGATCGGGGAGCCGTTCCTTGAGCGCGCTTATCAGCACTGCGCGTTTAAATTCCTCAATGTTGCCTGAGCAGAAATCGTCAAGGGAGCAATAGTAAATTTCACTTGTTTCCAGCGCCCTTTTTATAGCCTGCCCGCACTTCTCCCACTCTACTACCACAAGAAACTCCGCTTCCGGCAAAGAGGAAATCAATCCCCAATAATCGCTGTCGCTTGACAAAAGTATAAACGACGAAACATCGTTTCTGTAAAATTCTCTGCAAACGCCCGTTGATACCTTTATATCAACAAGCGACTTGTAATCGGTGATACGCTCCACCTCAATATGCTCCACGGGTATGCTGATAAAATGTTCGAGATAATCCCATCCGTCCGTAGTGTGAACATCGTCGTACAGTACTATCTTATCTATTTTTTCAAGCTCGTCACCGTTAAGATTTTTCAGCATTCCGTACAGCTTGTAAACGTCGGAATTTTCGCAGTCCACAACGATAACCGTCTTGTAGCTGCCTCTTATAAAATCATATATATTGTTTTTGATATCGTTTACGGCGTTCTTGTATTTGGATTTATCGCCGAAGTAATCTCCGTTAATTTTATATAATATTTCAATGAATTTTCCGTCTTTATATAAAAGATTTCCGTAGTCCTTCGGCTTCCAGTGAATATATTGCTGATACGGGTAATAAGTAAGATTTTCCATATATTTTTCAAATTCAAATTTTTGATTTTCCTCGTTTGTAAACTTCGGAAGAATGAACAAATCCTTTATGTATTCCCAATTCAGCCAGTCGGGAAACAGCTTGCGGCAATCGTTTATGTGTTCCGCAATCAGCCTGTTGATATGCGTAGTGTAATCCACCGCAAGCTTATTCGGCAGAATGACCTGTATTCCCCATTTTTCAAGCTGCTCTATATTATCCGAGTCGAACCATTTTATTTTGTCAATATTGATATAGTCGTATCTCAAAATATCGTCGGTTCTTTTAAATTTGAGCATTAATGCCGTCCTGATTTTGCACAGGTATCTTATTACCGTTGCCTCTCTGTCCGCCGCAAGCTGTTCAAGCAGTTCGGAACATTCGTCGCCGTAGCCGCTTACCAGAGTGGGCTTCTTTACGCCTATAAGATACGCCACTCTGCAAACAATTTCTTTTGTATCCGTTCGCATAAAATTTTTCCTTTCATTCATAAACACATCTGCGCATTTTTCAAAAAAGCAATTCTTAAAATTTGAACAAATGCAGTCTTACTCAAAACTTACGAAACATCGTACAGGAAACAATATATCTATTTGTATTTTATCATATTTTTGCTTTTTGTGCAACTTTTATTTTTCAAAGATGGCTTATACTATGGCTTGTTTGAAAATAGAGGGAATGACGGATTTTTGCCCCAAAATGGTTAGCTTCAAGGAAAAAAACGCAGTCAAACTGTCGTTTGACGAGGCTTTTTGACGCAGAAGATGACCGTTTGGGGGCGAAAAGACGGCGTTTCCGATTTTTCAAACATGCCCTAATGCTTTACAATTACTAAAACTTATATAAAAAGAAAAAGAGTTACAAATTATGGCGATTGAAGTTTCCGTCAACCATTTTCAAAGGACTGCGGGGTTATCCCCGAACGGAATTAACCCTTAGAACAAGTTCTTATTCTCTTTACTCCGTACCTCGCCAAAGCTCTTACAATATCACCGTCAATAATCTCCCCGGGCATTACAACGGGCACGCAGGGCGGGCAAGGCGTATTTATATCGGCGCATATCCGCCCTTCCGCTTTCTCTAAGGGTATGGCTTCCGCGGCCGAAAACATAGCCTCTCTCGGTTCCGCCGCGGCTATTGGCCGTACAATCGGCGGATTGTCGGGAATAAGAGGCTTTAAGGGCTTTATCCCCCTTGCCGCTTCAATAATCCTTTCAAAATCCTCCGTCTGCTGAGCGCAGGAAAAAAGCAGCACCGTGTACCGATCGTCGGAAAACTCGCTTTCCACCCCATTTTTTCTCAGCTCTTCCCCAAGCTCCGCGCCTGAATATCCGTATGGAAGAGCGTCAACCGTTATGCGCATGAGATCGCTTTCCTTAAGGGTATAGCCAAGCTTAACCAACTCCGATTTAAGGCTCTTTACTTTCGTGAAAACCCTTTTCGCTTTCTCCCGTTCCTCTTGAATAAAATTATTGCACATATCCAGACTGTCCAATATAAGATATGACGGACTGGAACTTCCGAACAGCGACATGGCCGCCTTTGCTTCTTCGGCAAAAAATTCGGGAGCACTTTTGTTTATGTGAAGATAAGCGCCGCCCGTGAGACACGGAAGGGTTTTATGAGCGCTGTCGGCGGTCATATCCGCACCGAGGGCAAGAGGATGTCTGTCCGTAAACACAAGGTAGGCTCCGTGAGCGTTGTCCGTCAGTAAGGGCACGTTTTTTTCGCGGCACGCCTCGGCTATTCCCTTAATGTCGCTTTCCCCTCCGTAATAATCTATACTTTGGGCAAACACGCACAGCGTGTCGGAGGTTATTTTTGCTTTTACCGCTTCGGGAGCAATTTTACAGGAAAGGTACTCCTCCGGATAAATCCAGTCTGGCACAAGCCCCAAAAGCACGCAGGCGGAAATAAGGCTTTTGTGACAGTATCTTGAAGCGATAACGCGCTTTTTTTCGGGTCGGTAAGCCTTTGCCAGCGCCAGCATCGTTTGTACCGAAAGGGTACTGCCGCCGCAGGAAAACAATGTCTTTCCCGCCCCGAACAGCTTTGCGGCGTTTTCCTCGCTTTCCCTTATTATTCCCGCGCTTTCAAAAAGGCTGTCGGCGCCTTCTATTTCGGTGATATCAAAAGGATTGGATTTCCCTCCCGGCATATGACAGCGGACGGGGTTTTTCTCCGCGTAGGAAATTAAGAAATCGTGTATCGGCGTGTTCATTGGATTATTTTGTTCCTTTCTCCGAAAAAAACGTTTTGGGGGTTCATTTCATACCAGTCTTTGATCATCCGCATTATTTATCTATACCTTGATAAAAGATTATAGCAATCCAATAAAAAGATAAACAAATAGGAGCGAAGCGACTAAATGTCCTTTCCGCTTCCCTTTCGGACTCCGAAAGGGAAGTAGGGGAGTCCAAAGGACGGGGGCAACGCCCCCAATGCTTGTGTGTTTTTGCACTGTTGTAATTTCATTTAAACTTTTTTTGGATTGCTATAGTATCAAACTTTTGCTTTCAGAATATTGACTAAATTTTTCTTAAGTGGTATAATAACGTTAATAAAAAGCTTCAAGTAATCAGTGCAATCAAAAAGGACAACAAAAAATAAGGAGAAGCCGAAAACAATGGAAATGCCTTTTAAGCCCAACGAGGGCAAAAACCTTACCATCGAAACGGATTGGGGCGCCTACGCTCGTTTCCCCATCAAGACCCACGTCGTTATGAAGGAAGACGTTATGAACGATCTTCTTGATCAATATGTTATGCAATATCTGGAAGAGGGCGACATGATCTTTATTTCCGAAAAGATAGTCGCCATAACTCAGGGACGCGCCCTTAAGGTCAGTGATATAAAGATAAGCCGTCTCGCGAAATTCCTCGTAAAATTCGTCTATAAATCCGACGCGGGAATAGGAATAGGCGCCCCCTCTACAATGGAGCTTTGTCTCAGGGAATGCGGGAGAATAAAGGTGCTTTTCGCAGCCGCAATCGCGGGAATATGTAAGCTGTTCGGAAAGCGCGGCGTATTTTACAATATTTTGGGTATGAAAGCCAGAGCCATCGACGGTCCCAGCGAATACAATGTTCCTCCCTATAACGAATACGCGAAAATGGCTCCCGAAAACCCGGACGGCGCGGCGGCGGATATGAAGGCTCACGCAAATGTCGAGATAGTCATAGTGGACGCCAACGACTTGGGTTGCAACGTTCTCGGAAAAAGCAGCAGGGACATTCCGGACAAGTTCTGCGAACAGCTGTATCGGGACAATCCCCATGATCAGGGCTTTTGTCAGACTCCCCTCGCCATAGTCAGAAAGGTCGAAAGGCTGGAGGGCAAGGACAAGGATCTGGCGGAGCTGGAAAGGCTGCGGTTTGACAAAGAAAAAGAGAACAACGAACAAACGGACAAATAATTCTTAATAATTCTTTTTTAAATTTAAAATAAAGCAAAAAATTTGTTTAAAGCTCGCCGCATAAAGCGGCGGGCTTTTCTCAATTTTTTCTGAATTCCGACGGCGTAATTCCCTCATACCTCCTGAACATTTTACAGAAATAACTTGAGGTGCAGAAACCCGTTTCAAGCGCTATCTCCTCGGTGCTTTTTCCGGTTCCCGCCAACAGCTCCTTTGCCGCCTGTATTCTGCGCTTTGTTATATGCTCGGTGGGACGCAGACCGAAAGCGGTTCTGAAGAGCATACAAAGATGCTGCTTAGTCACGCCCGACGCAGCGCAAAGCTGATCCATGGAAATATGGCGGGTGTAATTAAAGTCTATATAATCCACCGCCCTGATTAAAGCGGGATTAGGAGAAGCGGAGGTACCTTTGACGGAAATCAGCCTGTAAAATTCCATTAAAAAATCGTAAAGATATCCCGACGCTCTGTAATTTCCGTAAACGCTGTCCGACCTTAAGGCTTCGTGCATTTTTCTGAAAATATGCTCAAGCGCGTTCATTTCTTTAAGAGCAAAAACCTTGGCTTCGGTAAGTCCGAAATGCCTTAAAATATCCTCGTGGGCGAATCCCGCAGGCACTACCCAATGAATGTCCCATATATCCTCGTTGGGATAATACTCGTGAGGGCAGTCGGCGGGCATAAATATTGCGGTGCACGCGGGTATCGGTATTTTTTCCCCGTTGGTTATAAGGGTGCCGCTGCCTTTTGTACAGTATAATATCTGATTACAAGGATATCCGCCGTTCCTTATTATATGATTCTGGCAGTGATGCTGCCCCATATGCAGAAGATACAGCGGCAGTTCTTTTTCACCGCGTATTATCGGGAAATCGCAGAAGAACAAAAAAACACTCCCTATCTTCATATTGTTACATAATCATAATATCATTTCTTGACTCGAATGTCAAGTAATATTATAATAAAAAGTATAGCATCCCCGCATAATTACCAGCTAATGCCTTTACCTCCCGCCTGCATAAATTCTTCTTGAAAGGCAGCCTTCTTTCTGAACCGAATTTATACAATTTGGCTAAATTTCCGACGCGTAATCGGACGGCAATAATTGTGCGGAATTGCCCTATAACAATATTCGGAAAGGCGGATTATATATGGATATTTCAAAAATTGCGGCTCCCGGTACCCCGAAGAGCAAAATGATCTATCACGAGGATCCCGATAATCTTCATATCAATACCCTTGAGCGACACTGTTATTTTATCCCATTCGGAAAAAACGAGGATCCCTTCAAAGAACGGCAATGTTCGGGGCAATTCGAGCTTCTTAACGGCGAGTGGGATTTCCGCTATTACGAAAGTATAGTGGATATGGAGGACGATTTTATTTCCGTCCCCTTTGAAACCAAAATTCCCGTACCCTCAAACTGGCAGCTTCACGGCTATGACAAGCTCCAATACACCAACGCACGCTATCCCATTCCCTATGATCCCCCTTATGTGCCCGACGATATTCCCGTGGGAGTATACGGCAGAAATTATGAGTACAAGGCGGACGGAACGGACAAAATACTGGTTTTTGAAGGTGTGGACAGTTGTATCTATCTTTATATAAACGGCGTTTTTGTCGGCTACTCCCAGATATCTCACTGTATCTCCGAATTTGATATCACTCCTTTTCTGAAGGAAGGCAATAATACCATTACCGCCGCAGTATTAAAATGGTGCGACGGAACCTACTTTGAGGATCAGGACAAATTCAGAATGTCCGGAATATTCCGGGACGTTTACGTTTTATCCCGACCCCGCAGGAGGCTTTTTAATTATGTTATAAAGACCCTTCTTTCCGAGGATTTTAAAAGCGCCGAGTTCGTTTTTACACCCTTCGGAATGGGTACGGACTGTGTGCTCAAAAATAAAAACGGAGACACGATCGCGAAATTTTCCGCAGAGGACGGAAAAACGGTATCCGTACATATAGATTCACCCTCTTTATGGTCGGCGGAAAAACCCTGTCTTTATGATCTCGAAATTGTCGCCGGTGAAGAAAAAATAGGGGAAAAGGTGGGCTTTCGCAATATTTCAGCGGAAAACGGCGTTTTAAAAATCAACGGCGTACCCGTAAAATTTAAGGGAGTAAACAGGCACGACAGCTATCCCGACACGGGTTCTTACGCTTCATTAGAGCAGATGACCGAGGATATTGTCCTGATGAAAAAGCACAATATAAACGGAGTACGCACCTCTCACTATCCCAACTCCCCCCTGTTTTACCAGTTATGCGATGAATATGGCCTTTACGTTATCGACGAGGGGGATATGGAATCCCACGGCTGCGTGGATGTATACAATAATTTGCATTGGACTGCCGCAATGCCTTATAACGGCATAGCGCTGTTCGCCTCCGATCCTCGTTATAAAAAAGCGATAACCGACCGCTCCGAGGCGTTGGTAAAAAGGGATATTAACCGTCCCTGCGTGGTTTTCTGGTCCTTGGGAAATGAAAGCGGCTACGGAACCAATATGTTAGCGGCAGGTGAGCTGGTAAAATCCTTGGACGACACAAGGCTTCTTCATTATGAAAGCACTCACAAGCTGGATAATACCTCCGAAAAGATTTTGGACGTATTATCGAGAATGTATACCCCTCCGGAGGAAATGAAACAGGTTGCCTACGGGGACAAGGAAAATCGCCCGTTCCTTCTTTGCGAGTACTGTCTTTCCATGGGCAACGCCCCCGGCGATCTGGAGGACTACCACAACGCCTTTTATTCAGACGAGCGATTCTGCGGCGGATTTGTTTGGGAATGGAGCGATCATGTCGGGATTTTGGGCTACACCGAGGACGGAAAGCCTAAATACGGCTATGGCGGCGATTTCGGCGAGGCGCACCACGACGGAAGTTTCTGTATGGACGCTGTCACTTATCCGGACAGAAGACCCCACACCGGCCTTCTGGAGCTGAAGCAGGTTTACCGTCCGATAAGAGTAAAAAAAGGCTGTACACCAAGTCTTTTCGTTTTTGAAAGTATGCTGGAATTTGAAAACGCGGGTGATATATTGGACTGCCGCTACGAAATCACCTTTGACGGAGGAATATATGCCGAGGGAAAAGTTGATTTTTCCCTTTTGCCGCGCGGAAATGTCGAGATTCACGTGCCCGAAGCGGCAAAGTGCTTTGAAAACGATACTTATATCCGCTTTATATTTACGGCTAAAAACGATACCCCCTATTGCGAAAAGGGCTATGAAGTTTGTTTCGATCAGCTTAAGCTTTTTTCCCGCGATCAGATTACGGAGTGCGTATCAGAAGTAAAGGGCGTTACACTTGAGGATACCGTTTTTTACGTCAATGTGTCGGCGGGAGATACCGAGTACCGTTTCAACAAAAGGATATCGGCTTTCGATTCGATTAAAGTAAACGGCAGGGAGCTTCTTGACAGGCCGATGGAATACAACCTCTTCCGCGCTCCCATTGACAACGACGTAATGAAAAACGACTGGTACAGCGCACACCTTAACGACTTTAATGTCAAAAATTACGGCGTTTTATCCGAGATTACCTCCGAAGGCGCGGTAATAAGCTTACGGCAGGCATTTGTCTGGAATATTTATCAGCCGATAGCTTATATGAACGTAAGGTATGTAATTTCCCCCGACGGATTAAAAACAGACTGCAAAGCGGAGTTTTCCAATAAGGTTACCTTCCTTCCCCGCTTCGGCATAAGGCTGTTTATGCCGAAAGCCTTTGACAGGGTGGATTATTTCGGCTACGGTCCGCACGAAAGCTATATTGATAAGCACCAGGCGGATTATATGGGAAATTTCTCGGCGCATATCGGGGAGATGTACGAGGATTATGTGCGTCCGCAGGAAAATTCCTCTCATTACGGCTGTAAGCATATGACGGTAAGCGACGGAGAAACAAAAGTTACTTTTACCTCCTCTCAGGACTTCTCCTTTAACGCTTCGGAATATACTCAGGAAGAACTGGCGGAAAAAGGTCATAATTTTGAGCTTGAAAAATGCGGAAGCAGCGTTATCTGCGTCGACAGTATGATGGCGGGAATAGGTTCGGCCATCTGCGGCCCCGCTTTGGCGGAAAAATACCGCTTGCCGCTGCCCGTGATTTCGGCTCAATTCAATATTAAAATTTCAAAAGCGGAAAGGATGAAGTAAAAAATGTTTAAAAAAATAATTTCCGGTATTACCTTGGCGGCGATTGTGCTGACCATGTCAGCCTGCGACACCGAAGTGAGCATGACGGCGCAGGAAGCCGCCGAAAAAATGGGCGTGGGAATCAACCTGGGCAACACGCTGGAAAGCTGCTTCGCCTCGGACTATAAGGATTGGGTTTCGGTTGTGGGAAGCAATAAGCCCAAGGATTACGAAACTTGCTGGGGCGCGGTAGAGACCACACAGGAAATAATCGACGGCATGAAGGCCGACGGCTTTGACACCGTGCGCGTACCCGTTTATTGGGGCAATATGATGGAGGACGACGGCACCTATACGTTAAACCCCGAATATGCCGCCAGAGTAAAGGAAGTAGTGGATTACTGCCAGAAGGCGGGACTTTATACAGTAATAAACATTCACCATTTCGATGAGTTCATTATCCGCCGCAACGATACCGAGGAATGCAAAGAAATTTTCACCATAATCTGGAAACAGATCGCGGAGTACTTCAAGGATTATTCCTACAAGCTGATGTTTGAGGGATACAACGAGTATCTGGGCGGCGGAAAGCTTAATTCCAAGCGCAAGGTGGAGGATCGTCCCAAGGACGAGGCATACGAGCTGACGAACGTGCTTAACCAGGCATTTGTGGACGCGGTAAGATCCACCGGCGGAAAGAACGCCGAAAGAGTTCTGATAATTTCCGGCTACTGGACAAATATAGACCTTACCACCGCGCCCGAATATATTGTTCCCAACGATTCCGCCGAGGATAGACTGATGGTTTCAGTGCATTATGTGGACAATGCTTTCTTCTGGGCAAAAAAAGTGGGCACCGACGAATGGCTTCAGTATATCGACGACCAGATTTCGCTTCTGAAGGGTGCGTTCCTTGATAAGGGGATACCAGTATTTATGGGTGAAACCTCGTCAAGGTATCCCGACGAGAACATTGACAGCAGCGTTACGGACAGAACATCCTCTAAATATGTAGCAATTGTGCTTAACAAGCTGTTGGAAAGCGATATCGTGCCGGTGCTCTGGGACGTAAACGGTCATTTTTATTCACGCACGCTGTACAGAATAGAAAAGGACGACGAGCGGCAAATGATTGCGGATATCACGGGAAAGCTTCATGAGCAGAAGTCGTAAGGCTATACCGAATCACAAGTTAAAATTTACGGCTTGTTTATTAAAATTAATATAAGCCGCTTTAAAAATATAAAAATGAGGTTTGTAAAATGAAAAAAATTGGGAAAATTCTATCGATAATTTTAGCTTCGGCTTCGGCTATATGTGCTGCGGGCTGTCAAAACGGCTCGAATTCGGATAACGGCGGAGCCGACTCGGTTCAGACAGACAAAAACGGCGACATAAGCTTTACCGAAGCCCAGACGGCCGCAATAGACGAGGAAGCTCCCACCGGAAAGGTTGTGTACCTTTCTTACGAATCCAACTTTGATTCCTCGGACATAGTTTCGCTTTTTGAAAAGGAATACGGCGCTACCTTTGAGCAGATGATGTGTCAAAGCGGCAACGCGTATTTTGACAAATTGGGCACTTTGATTTCCACAGGTTCTTCACCCGACATTGTGAGATACGAATGGAAATGCTTTCCTCACGGAATGAGCTACAATATGTACACACCTCTTGATTCCTATATAGATATTAACAGCGACCTCTGGAAAGATATGAAAGATGTAGCCGAACAATTTACCTATAACGGAAAGCATTACTATTACCCTCACGCCATTACCACCAGCTATGCTCTCAACTACAACAACCGTATTCTTGAGGAAAACGGAATAATTGACCCTATGAAGCTGTACAAAGAGGATAAATGGACGTGGAACGCTTTTGAGGAAATGCTTAAACAATGGTGCGATATGAATCCCAGTCACATAGGATACAACGGCGTTGACGGTATGATATTCGTTCTCACTACAGGTACAAAAATCATAGATATAGAAAACGGAGAAATAAAAAACAACTTAAGAAACGAAAATGTTTCCCGTTGCATGCTCTGGCTGGAGAATATGAGACGTCAGGGTCTGATAGGAGCGTTGTCTGAACAGCAGCTTGCTACCGGCGCTTCCAGCGGCTTTACATCTCCCGACACCGCGTTTGTGGACGGAAATCTTTTGTTCTTGGGAATGGATCCTTCATGGACGTATGATTCGGCAAAGGAATCCTTGGATACGAAGGGAATAGAGAACGAAATCAAGTTTGTTCCCTTCCCGCGCGATGAATTGGCCGAAAAATACTATTGCGGAATCAACACTTTCGGTTATCTTATCCCCTCCGGCTCGCCGAATATCAAAGGCGCGGTTGATTGGATCAATTTTAACCGCTCCGAAATAGCCGACGAGGAGAACATCGCCGAGAAAAAAGAAAAGGCTTTAAGCACCGCCCCCGTTTATTATCCCAAATGTCCCAATGCGGACTGCGGTGATAAATCCGAAAATGCCGATGATAAAGGAAGACATATTTTCACCGAGGAAGAAAACAACGAGGGAATGAACACCTGTCCCGTATGCGATACTCCAAGAAAGGAAAAATATAAGGTAGTATGGACGGAGGAGCAGTATGAACTGTATGAAGAGCTTATAATTCCAAACGGAAAGTTTACAATGCTCTTTGACCATTGCTACGGGTTTAACGACGATATTACCGGACTATTTGCGGGCACTGACAGTCTTATGGACGGCCCTATGTATCATGACTTAAGCTTTACAAACCTGTTGGAATCCAAATACGACGTATTGGAGGGCTATCTGAACAATTACAGAGATATTATGAAGAAAAACGCCGAGGGCGAGACAGTGACTTATCCCGTTGAAGAGAACACATCCGAGGATATTTCCGAATAATTGAAAAATTGTAGAAACGCCCTTTATAAAGTATAAAGAGACTATAAAAGACAAAAAAGAGCGCAATCATTCCTAAAAAGGCATATGATTGCGCTCTTTTTGTTATACCAATCTGTAATCAAGTTGTATACTTGATTACAGATTGCACCATAAGCACTAATCTTTGATCATCCGTATTATTTATCTATACTTTGATCAAAGATTAGTTTTAGAATTTGCCCGCATAGAAAATGGGATTGGTATAATTGGAGAACATACCCTAATTATTTAATTATTTTACAGCACTCGCCGCCTTTTTCGCTTCCTCTCTTGTATCAAGCCTTTTTTTGACCAAACGGGCAAGATAGACAACGGGAGTATCCAGTAAAGAGGTAAATACAAATATAAGATACGAAGAAAGTATTATGGTAATGAGAGTAGGAACGTCATAGGTGCCGAAGAAGGCGAGAACATTGAAAAGAACGGTGTTTATAAGCTGACTTACGAGTGTGGAGCCGTTATTTCTCAGCCAAAGGAACCTTTTCTTTTCCCCGCATTTCTTTTCGGTAAACGTCCACCACTTGTGGTAAAGCCATACATCGAAAACCTGACTTACCGCGTATACCGCAAGAGAGGACAGCAACATTCGCGGCGTGGTGGAAAATACGGTATGTATGGAATCCGCCATAAAGTCGTTTTCCGAGGGCATATACAATAGCCAGCTCTGACTCAGCAAAAGGAAAAACAGCGTGGAGAACACGCCTATCCACACCGCCTTGTTCGCCGCTTTTTTCCCCTCATACTCCGACAGAATATCGGTAATAAGAAAAGTGGAAGCGAAAAGCACGTTTCCCAAGGTTTGCTCCACTCCAAAGGCGTTTACCAAAATCAGCACCTCAATATTCGCGAGCACAGTCACGATGGCGGAAAGACAGTAAAGACCGGTCTTTCCGAAAATGTAATAGACAAGCAGCACCGATGAGAAAATAAACACTACCGAGCCTGTCAGCAAAAGTTCATTTAGCATTTTTTTGTTCCTTTCTTTTTGAGGAAGCCTTTAAAGAAACATGTTTTTTAATTATCTTTTGTAATACTATTATACTGCTTACAAAATAAAAAAACGTCCCTATAAGGACGTAATCAAACAAGCCGTTAATACACCATCGCATCACGGCGACAAACGGCTGATATTCTTTATTACTTCCTTAGTTTTGTTTCCGGCACAAAGCCGAGGCAGGATGGTTACGAACTGCCCGCTTATACAAATCCCGTTTTAAACCGACACAACCCTCAGTTTAAAATAGGAGCAACGATGATATTATATAACAACACCCGTAATTTGTCAATAGCGTTTTTTATTTTTTTATTAGTTTTATTTTTTTGTCGCAGAGCCGTACTGATAAAAAGCTTGACAAACCGCGCCTAAAATAGTATAATATAGTATAATTTAATACAGGAATGCAGCAAAGAAAAAATTGCTATAAAAACATACAGAAAAACGGAAATAAGGAAAAAAATAAAAAATAAGAGGTGAAACAGTGGCAAAAGAAAAGATGACCGTTGCCGCGGCGATGGTAAAAGCGCTCGAAAAAGAGGGAATAAAACACATTTTCGGTTACCCCGGAGCGGCGATCTGTCCTTTTTTTGACGAACTTCTTCATTCGGAAATAAAAAGCATTTTGGTGCGGCACGAAGTAAACGGCGGACACGCTGCCGGGGCTTACGCGAGGGTTACTGGAAAACCCGCCGTATGCGTTGCCACGTCGGGTCCCGGCGCCACGAATCTTATAACCGCCGTGGCTTCCGCTCATATGGACAGTATTCCCATAATAGCGATTACGGGACAGGTTGTCAGCAGCCTCGTGGGGCGCGATGCTTTTCAGGAGGCGGATATTACCGGCGCGTGCGAGCCATTTGTAAAACACAGTTATCTGGTAAAAAACGCCGAAAGTATCGGCGAGGTGATAAAAAAAGCATTTTATATCGCTGGCACGGGCAGACCCGGCCCCGTACTGATAGACGTGCCAATGGATATCCAGAAACAGGAAATTGAGTTTGAATATCCCGAAACGGTTGAGATACGCTCTTATAAGCCCAGTTTCAGCGGAAATAAATTGCAGATAAAAAAAGCCGCCGAAGCCCTCAGAAACAGCTCAAAGCCGCTAATCTGCGCGGGAGGCGGCGTGATAGCCGCCATGGCGCGGGAAGAGCTTAGGAGGCTTTCGGAAATGTGCGACATACCTGTTGTGTCAACAATGATGGGAATAGGCGCAATATCCACCGAACACAGAAATTATTACGGAATGATAGGCGTTTTCGGCGTAACTACGGCAAAGCTTGCGCTGAAGGAGTGCGACCTTCTGATAGTTTTGGGGGCGCGTATGAGCGATCGCTCCGTAACCGACTCCGAAGTGTTTGAAGGAACCACGGTGATTCATATAGACGTGGATCCCGCCGAAATAGGAAAAAATTCCCGCGTAAACATTCCCATAGTAGGAGACGTAAAAAAAATAACGGAACAGTTTACGGAAGAATTGAACGATATGAAGCATACGGAATGGCAGGATATGCTGCGTCAAAGCAGACTTTCCGGCGGAGAAAAAGCGGCCGACGGACTTTGCTGCCATAATGCCGCCTATGTCAATCCCAAATCTTTTATTAAGGCACTGTGTGCAGCTTTACCATCAAAATGCGTGATATGCTCCGATGTGGGATCGAATCAGATTTGGGCGGCGAATAACGTGGAGCTTACCGAAGAGGGACTGTTTATTACTTCGGGTGGAATGGGGACAATGGGATACGCGCTTCCCGCAGCGGTGGGCGCAAAAACTGCCGACGGCTCTGCCGAGGTAGTGGCTCTGTGCGGCGACGGGAGCTTCCAGATGTGCTTTATGGAGCTTGCCACGGCGATACAGCACAATATAAACATAAAAATCGCGGTATTTGTAAACAATTATCTGGGAATGGTGAGAGAGCTTCAGGATAACAATTACAGCGGAAGGCGCACTATGGTCGATCTTAGCGGAAGTCCGGATTTTCTTAAGCTTGCCGAAGCTTACGGAATAGCCGGGGAAACCGTTTATACCGATAAAGAAGCGGAATCGGCGGTAAAGCGCATGGCAGATTCGGATAAGCCCTATCTGCTTCAGGTAATGGTGGATCCTACGGAAAAATCCCTTATAGAATAAAAGAGGTAAAAAGAAAGGAATATTATGAAACACACAATTTCTATATTGGTGGAAAACAACGCGGGTGTGCTTGCGAGAATATCCGGACTTTTTGCCCGCCGAGGATTTAATATACACAGTCTTGCGGTAGGCGTGACCGACGACGAAAAGGTGTCGAGGGTGACAATTGTGGCCAACGGCGACGATTATACGCTTGAACAGATAGAAAAGCAGCTCAATAAGCTTATCGACGTAATAAAGGTTCGTACCGTAAAGCCGGACGAGCTTCTGGAGCGCGAGCTTATTTTGGTTAAGGTGAGCTGTACGGCGCAGCAAAGGCACGAGCTTATTTCCATAGCCAAAATAACTCAGGCTAAGATTTCGGATACTTCCGTAGACTCAATGACTCTTGAGCTGTCGGACAGTCAGCCACAGCTTGAAAATTTTCAGGAACTTCTCAGACCGTATGGAATAAAGGAGATCGTGCGCACGGGTACCATCGCGATACAAAAAGGAAGCGCTTCGTTAAGGATATAGTACAGTATAAATTATGGGCAGCGCTTATAACGGTTTTTAAAAACCGCAATATTTTAAACAAGAAGGAGAAACAACTATGGCAAAGCTTTATCATCAGGAAGACTGCAATCTTTCGCTTCTGGACGGGAAAAAGGTGGCTATCATCGGTTACGGAAGTCAGGGTCACGCTCACGCGTTAAATCTTAAAGACAGCGGCGTTGACGTAATTATCGGACTTTACGGCGGGAGCAAATCCTGGGCAAAGGCGGAAAAGGCAGGCTTTACCGTAATGACCGCGGCCGATGCGGCCAAGGCGTCGGATATAATAATGATACTTATTAACGACGAGCGTCAGGCGGACATGTACAGGGAGAGCATCGCTCCCAACCTTACAGCGGGAAAAGCGATTGCCTTCGCCCACGGTTTCAACATTCATTTCGGACAGATCGTGCCTCCCGCCGACGTGGACGTTATTATGATAGCGCCCAAGGGTCCCGGTCACACCGTCCGTTCCGAATACACAATAGGCAGGGGGGTTCCGTGTCTTGTCGCGGTACATCAGGACGCTACGGGAAGGGCAATGGACATAGCTCTCGCCTATGCTGCGGGCATCGGCGGATCAAGAGCTGGCGTGCTTGAAACCACATTCAGAATGGAAACGGAAACCGATCTGTTCGGCGAACAGTGCGTACTTTGCGGCGGCGTTACCGCTTTAATGAAAGCGGGCTTTGAGACCTTGACGGAAGCCGGCTATGATCCTCAAAACGCCTATTTTGAGTGCATTCACGAGATGAAGCTGATAGTTGACCTTATTTATAAGGGCGGTTTCGGAATGATGAGATATTCCATTTCCGATACGGCGGAATTTGGCGATTACGAGATAGGAAAGAGACTTATCACCGATGATACCAAGAAAGAAATGAAGAAGGTGTTAAGTGAAATTCAGGACGGTACCTTTGCCCGCAACTGGATTATGGAAAACAAGATGGGACGTTCTCATTTCAACGCGTGCAGACGTATGGAAAGCGAGCATCAGCTTGAAAAGGTTGGCGCGGAGATACGCAAGCTTTACGCGTGGAACGAGGACGGCGAAAAGAGCATTGATGAAATAGCGGACGCAAAATTCGGCAATTAGTATGGAGGAAAAGCACTTGGAATATAAAGAAAATGCGTTACACTATGAGGATTATTGTAAGCTAAGGGAAAGTGTTGAGTGGCTTCCTTATTCAAAGGAGCAGACACAAAAAGCTCTCGACAATAGTCTATACACGGTAATAGCAGTTGACGAAAATCAGACTATCGGAATGGGGAGATTGATAGGTGACGGAGTGTGCTATATGATAGCTGATATTGTGGTACACCCGAATTATCAGAAACAGGGTGTCGGCAATAAAATTGTCAATATGATAATTGAATATGTTGACAAGACAACACCAATCGGCGGACGTTCCAGTATACAGTTGATTGCAGTAAAAGGAAAAGAAACATTTTATGAAAAAATGGGGTTTAAAATAATCCCACATGAATTTTGTGGTTCTGGTATGAGGAAAGTCATTCATAAGTAATACTAATCTTTGCTCAAGGTATAGACAAATAATACGGATAATCAAAGATTAGTGCTTAGGGGGCAATCTTTAATCAAGTCTACAACTTAATTAAAGATTGGTATAATGCTGTGAAATAATTTTTTTTAGAGCATTCTGTCTTTATCCAACGGCAAAAAAGCCGCAATCCGATATTCATCGGATTGCGGCTTTTTATTCGGAAGTATTTTCAAGCAATTACAATCAGAAATCAACCTCTGTATCGTAATAGCAGCATTTAAGCAGCTTTTCCATTTCCTCTACGCTGATTTTGCGGGGGTTGGAGCCGGTGCAGGCGTCGCCGATGGCGTTGACCGCAATATCGTGGAGCCTTTCCAGAAATACGTTTTCGGGAACGAAGCCCTGATCGCAGGGGAAGCTGTCCGCGCCGTAATTCTTGATGCAGTGAGGAATATTAAGGTCATCGTTCATCTTTCTGAGATAAGCGATAAGGTTCTTTACCTTCTCCTCGTCGGTATTTCCGCCTAAACGCATATAGTCGGCAATATGACCGTATCTCTTTGCGGCGGTGGGATCCTTGGCGTTAAACGCGATAACCTTGGGCAGATACATGGCGTTAGCCGCTCCGTGAATGATGTGTGCTCCATAATCGTCGAAAGCCGCACCCGTTTTGTGCGCCATGGAGTGAACAATACCCAAAAGGGCGTTGGAGAACGCCATACCCGCAAGGCACTGGGCGTTGTGCATGGTGTCGCGCTTAGTCATATCTCCGTTATAGGAATCAACCAGATCTCTCTGGATCATCACAATAGCGTGAAGCGCAAGAGGATCGGTATAATCGGTGTTGGCTGTGGAAACATAAGCCTCGATTGAGTGCGTCATAGCGTCCATACCCGTATGCGCGACAAGTTTCTTAGGCATTGTCTCCGCAAGGTCGGGGTCAACTATTGCAACGTCGGGGGTGATTTCAAAGTCGGCGATAGGATACTTTATGCCCTTATTATAATCCGTTATGATGGAGAAGGCCGTAACCTCGGTAGCGGTGCCCGATGTGGAAGAGATGGCGCAGAATTTCGCTTTCTTTCTCAGAGCGGGGATACCGAATACCTTGCACATTTCCTCAAAGGTAATGTCGGGATATTCGTATTTTATCCACATGGCCTTTGCCGCGTCGATAGGAGAACCGCCGCCCATAGCGATTATCCAGTCGGGCTGGAACTTCAGCATGGCGTCCGCGCCGCGCATAACGGTATCAACTGAAGGATCGGGTTCAATTCCCTCAAAAAGCTCGACTTCAAATCCCGCTTCTTTAAGATAAGCGATGGCCTTATCCAGAAAACCGAATTTCTTCATAGAGCCTCCGCCTGTGCAGATCATGGCTTTCTTTCCACTGAAGCTTTTAAGAGCCTCCAAAGCTCCTTTTCCGTGATAAAGGTCGCGAGGTAAAGTAAATCTGGTCATTTCAATCAGGTCCTTTCTTATTAGTTGGTTTTATTTTACTCTGTTTTTGCTTTGCTATTCAATTCCAAACTACAAATGAATTAAACTGCAAAATCGACTTTTACGTCCACCTTGTTTGTTAAAATTATAACACTCTCTTTAACCTATGTCAACACCTCAATTATTATAAGATATCGGTTTCTGTTTTGTAATTTTTTTATGGAAAAAAATGTAACTTATAAAACGATGACATTTTTTGTGTCATTGCCCCAAAAACAAAAATCGGGCAAAGCAAAACTCCGCCCGATTATAAACTTGAACGCGATTTGGAGAAAAAACCGATGTTTTTTCTCCAACCCCTTTTTCTTCCGAAATTTATATTTATGTTTTTTTAATAGACTGACCGCCCTTTGACTATCTCATTCCGAGATATTGTTCAAATTCCCTTCTGTCCTGACACCTTGTCTTAGCTACTTCTTCCGTGATTTTGCCGCTTCTTACCAGCGAAGCGAGGTTCTGATCAAGCGTAAACATTCCGTCCGCCTTACCCGTCGCTATGGTATTGGGAATCTGGAATATCTTCCCCTCACGTATCAGCGCAGACACGGCGTCGGTACATTTAAGAAGCTCAAGCGCCGCCACTCGTCCCTTTTTATCGGCGGTAGACACAAGCGTCTGCGAAACTATACCCACCAGCACATTGCTGAGCTGTGATCTTATCTGTCCCTGTGAATGAGCGGGGTAAACGTCCACAATACGGTCAAGCGTTTCCGCCGCACCGGTGGTATGCAGAGTTGAAAGTACCAGATGTCCCGTTTCGGCGGCGGTTACCGCGGCGTTGATTGTTTCAAAGTCGCGCATTTCTCCCACCAGAATAACGTCGGGATCCTCGCGAAGAGAAGAGCGCAGCGCTTTTGAAAAGCTTTCCACGTCAACGTTTACCTCGCGCTGTGTAATCATGGACTGTTTATGATTGTGAACGTACTCGATAGGATCCTCGATAGTGATTATGTGGCAGTTTCTCTGACGGTTGATATAATCTATCATTGCGGCCAGCGTGGTGGATTTTCCCGAACCGGTAGGTCCCGTTACCAAAACCATTCCTCTCGGTCTCAGCGCAAATTCTCCCAGAAGCGCGGGAAGCCCCAAATCCTTCAAAGTGGGTATCTCGTTAAGGAGAAGGCGCATAGCCACCGCGTGATAGCCCCGCTGACGGTAAACGTTGACTCTGTGCCTCTGCCCCGCCGTGGAAACAAAGGAAAAGTCCGCGTCCAAACCCTGCTGAATGACCTGTTTATGCTTTACCGTAGTAATCTGGTTGATAACGCTTACTATAAGCGGTTCGGTCATATCGGGGTACTTGGCGAATTTTTTTATATCGCCGTTTATTCTGACTATCGGGGGCAGTCCCACCGTGAAATGTACGTCTGACGCTTTTATCGCCCTTGCCTCGTCGAGAATTTCATTGATGTCCAGTGCCATTGTCTTGGTTTCCTTTCCAGATTTTTAATACTTATCCTATCGGAACACATTTTAAACTATAAATTTTTTTATTTTTTCGTAATACATTGCCTGCTCCCTTTCAAAAAAATCGAGAAGAGGCTTAAGTTCATTTTCTATCTGGGCTTTGTGAAGAGCGGAGTAGTAAACGGCCTTATCGTTATCGGTTATTATTACGGGCATTATATCGCTGTCAAGACACTGTTTTAATATTATCGCTCTGCCTGTTCTGCCGTTTCCGTCCTGAAACGGGTGGATACGCTCATATTCGGCGTGAAACTCGGCAATATCGGCTAACTGTTTTTTTCCGGAATTGTATTTTAAAATAAGCGCTTCCATTCGGGCATGGATATTTTGGGGCAGCTCGGTTTCGATATCCGACACCTGATTAGCCCGATTCTTATATTCGCCCACGGGATAACCGTTGGCGTAATCCTCAAAAACCCCGATTTTAAGCTGATAGTGAAACCGCTTTATCATATCGGAATCCAATGGCTTATCAAGCGATTTCAGAACTTCGTTGAACATTTTAAAATGTCCCGTCATTTCCTCAATATCCTTCGCTTTGTATACGGTGCGCTCGTTTTCGCTGAATACCGTGCCGGTGTCGAAAAGCATTGCCGTCTGTTCGCTTGTAAGCGTACTGCCCTCGATTTTATTTGAATTGTAGGCCATCAGCTTTTGTGTGAGTGAATATACGCCTTTTCTGTCGCCTGCGGAAAATTCCCGCAAAATGGAGGATTTCAGAGTACGAGTAAGATTTTTCATATATATTTTTCTTTCACTTTAAAATATTATACGGAATACGTCGCCTTTACAAGCTCGTCAAGCGACGTCTCCCCATTCAGCACCATATCCGTCACGTTTTCCCTCAGAAGCTTGGTGCCGTGTTTTCTGGCGAGGTTGGCTATCTGTTCCTGATTGGCGTTTTTGGAGATAAGCTCCTTAAGGTCGTTGCCCGCCACTATAATTTCGTGAATGGCGGTACGTCCGTGATAGCCCGTGCCTCCGCACTCGCGGCAGCCGCCTAATCTGGGCGTATAAATAACCGTCCTTTCGGTTTTTCCCACAAGTCTTAAATCCGCGGGATCATTAAGAATAAGCTTTTCCTTGCAGTGCGGGCAAAGAAGCTTTACCAGTCTCTGCGCCACTACGCCTATAAGCGAGGAAGCAACCATATAAGGCGCTACTCCCATATCCACAAGGCGCATTATGGTACCCGCCGCATCGTTTGTATGCAGCGTGGAAAGCACAAGGTGTCCCGTAATCGCGGCGCGTATTGCGATATCGGCGGTTTCGCCGTCGCGTATCTCACCTAACATTATAACGTCGGGATCCTGTCTGAGAATGGAGCGAAGGGCGGCGGCAAAGGTCATACCTGCCTTTTCGTTTATCTGTACTTGGTTTATCCCGTCCATTTTCTTTTCCACGGGATCCTCTACCGTAACAATGTTGACCGTGGGCTTTGACAGCTCGCCCAAGGCGGCGTAAAGGGTGGTGGACTTACCGGAACCGGTAGGCCCCGTTACCAGCATAACGCCGTGAGGACAGCGGATAATGCTCTTAAACATTTCATAGTTATAATCGGTCATACCGAGATCGGTAATTTTTCTCGCCTTTTCGTCGGCGGTGGATAAAAGACGAATAACCACCTTTTCACCGTAAACGGTAGGAATCGAGCTTACACGAAGGTCGAGATTGACACCGTCAACATTGACTCCGTAGCGTCCGTCAAGGGGGATTCTCTTTTCGGCTATGTTCATTCCCGCCAGAATTTTGATACGGGTAACCAAGGCATTATGCACGTTGGGCTTGACCGACATCTGCTCCACCAGATCGCCGTCCAGTCTGAAGCGTATTCTTGTTTTGGTTTTAAACGGCTCTATATGGATATCCGAAGCGTTTTTTCTGAAAGCGTTTTCAACAAGGGTATTAACAAGCTTTACAACGGGGGCGTTGTCTATACGCTCGTCCGAGTTTTCAAGCTCCGCCTGCATAAGCGCCTCGTTGGCGTCGTACTCCTTGTTGATGTCGTTCATCATGTCGCTTACGGTATTTTGTGAGTAAGCGCGGTCTATTGCGTCGACAATGGCGGACTTTGTGGCCAACATCGGGTAAATTTCCATTCCCGAAGTGATCTTAAGTTCCTCGAAAATATAGAAGTTAACGGGATCGTTGGTGGCTACGTAAAGTCTTCCGCCCTGCATCTTATAACCGATTACGGTATTTTTTCTCGCAACGGCTTCGGGTATTTTCTTTACCGCCTCTCTATCTATTTTTGAGGTAACCAAATCTATATAGGGCACCTTAAGCCTTGCGGACAGCGCGTGAACCACCTGTGTTTCGCTGACGTATCCGAGCTTTAAAAGGATTTCGCCTATTTTTTCCCCGGCAAAATCCGTTTTTTGCTTTACAAGTGCGTCGTTCAGCTGCACATCGGTAATATAGCCCGATTCAACCAAAAGTTGTCCTATGGGTACACTTTTCATGGTATTTTGATTTCCTTTCTATATATCTATATACGAAATTACATTTTTTGTATTGCCTTTTCCTCAAAAAAATGATAAAATAGTAATATTATAAAAATCCATCAAAGGCGGTCTGAGCTATGGAAAATTTTTTTAACACTGCTGCGGCAATTTTATTTTTTATATTGGGAAGCATTATAGGGAGCTTTTTAAACGTTCTCATCTATCGCCTTCCCAAAAAGGAATCTATCGTAAAGGGTCGGTCTCACTGTACATACTGCGGCAAGCAAATACTGAATATGGATCTTATCCCGATAATAAGCTATATTATACTTAGGGGGAAGTGCCGTTACTGTAAGAAGCCCATTTCGCCTCGGTATATGATAGTGGAGCTTTTGACCGCCTGTTCTTATCTGGCGGCATATGTTGCGCTGGGGTATTCGGCGGAGCTTATTTACGCGGCGATTCTGTTTCCGGTGTTAATTACACTGAGTCTCTGGGATTTAAACCACAAGGAGATACCTTATACTTGCAGTATAATAATAGCCGTTTTAGGCATAATTTCAATATTCACGTCCCATATCCCATGGTATGAGCATCTTATAGGAGCGGTAATTGTGGCTCTGCCATTCGGGGTACTGTGTTTTCTGGGAGCAATGGGCGGCGGAGACGTTCAGCTTATGGCGGCGGCAGGGCTGCTGCTGGGCTGGAGCATCGTTCCGTCGGCGCTTATCGGTATTGTTTTGGGTGCAATTTTCGGGCTGATTGTGAAAGCGGTTACGAAAAGCAATGTTATAGTGTTCGGACCGTTTTTGTCTGTGGGTATATTTGCGGGGTTCCTTTGGGGAGAGGGGATTATTAACGCTTATCTGGGGCTTATAAGGTGATTGGTTTGGTATAAACAGCTTAACGGAGGTTTGCGCCTCCGTTTTTTGCTGTTTTATATCGAAATTATAAATCCGCTCTGACAACATACAAAATAACCAAACCGTCCTGAGTTAGCTTACCGTCCGCATCTGTTACCAGCTCTATTGTTGTGCCGTCCGCGCTTATCGAATTAACGCTGTCGGTTTTATCAAAGCTTGCTTTTCCGTTAAGCAATCTGAAAGAAAGACTTTTTATCTGGTTAGACGGTTCAAAAGAAGCAAATTTTTTAAAAACAGGTCGGCTCCCATTCCAATGGTCAAATTCGTCTTGTCCCGTCCTTTTGAAAATCTGGCTATGAATTGTAAGATATGTTTCACTGTCAGACGTTTTAGTTTCAAAGGCAATCTGATAGCTATATCCTACCCCGCCTGGTGAGTCATTACTGTAAAATTCATCGTTAAACGCGTCAAATACGTGAAAATCGTCCCAATTTTTTCCGCCTTTTCCTTCGCCGCCGCCATCGCGTTCACTAAGTAAATTTGCAAATGTCTGCATATCCACAGACGGTAAACCCCAATTTAAATCTACAATATTGGTTTTCGTACCGTCAGCGTTTACTTTGCAGATTGTACCGAAATCATAAAGACGAAAATCGCCCGGATAATTATTCATAACCGCGAAAGCTTTAATTTCCTCGCCAGCCTTCAAAGCGTTTCTGTAATCATTGAATTGATTATTCAGTGCGTCAATTTTCGGGTCGCTTGGCAAGGCATAGGCTGTTTCCGTGGCATGAGGATATGGCATAATACTTATCTTGGAAGCTTTTTCAACCATTCCTCTAATATATTCGTTAGCGGTATTGCACATTGAGTCCATATGTGCGTTTCCTTTTACGGAATTAAGCAGATTATTCACCAGTGCAAGCATTCCAGTAGCGCAAAGGAGCAGAACCGACGCGACTATCAGTACGACCAATATTTCAACAAGCGTCAAGCCTTTTTTGCTTAAAATACGTTTATAAAATATTTTCATATCTGCGCTCCTTGCAATTATAAGTTAACTGAAATAGTGTTCCCTGTTCCCGTTCCGTTATTGAAATATTTGTCAAGGCTTCCGTAGGCGGCATAGTCGTCATCAGAAATATTGAAAGTTATCGCCGCGTTGACAGACGCGTCACCTGATTCGATTCTGACCGTGTTTTCATCTATCATAAGCATTTTTCCCGCGCTGGTGCCGCTGAATAATATGTCGTGCCAACCAGTGGGGAGAATTATTTTAACGGATATTTCTTTAGCGTCCGGCTTTGCCGAATTATAGTTTACCGTCCAGGTTACCTTTTGTTCACCGGTGCCCGCGATAACGGATTCATTTACGGTAATTTCATTTTTTTCCGCTCCGTATATCTTACTCTTACCGGAAACAGGAGGAGTAGATGGCGTACCGCCGCCGTTTTTTATCTCCTGAAATTTTTTATAGTTTGAAAAATCGTATTTTATAGCGCCGAGAGCGGCATCTGCATGAGAATCGTAATGCTTTTCGGCTTTAATATCATCGGTGCCGTTGGCAGGTATCGCTTCCGTGAATACTCCCGCGCCGTCAGGACAATCAAACACAATTTGTGACGTATAGGCGGTGGTATCCGCACCGTTTTCGACTATAAGATCAATTTGACGGTCGATGTCATTTTCGAGTTTTTGATTGTTGTTCCTTGCGTTGATCGTAATGGTGAGAATAGACATAAGAAGTAGGGACATTATCGCCAGCACCGCCATAGCTACCACACATTCTACAAGCGTAAAGCCGCCTTTGTTTTTTAATTTCTTCACTGCGTTTTCCTCCTTCTATTTATAGCCTAAGGTACTAAAGCTTTGAAGAGTTGTTGCCTCGGAGCTTCCTCCGGGCACACCGTCGTTGTTGGCGAAGCTTATGAGACGTTTTACTATGTCTGTTTTTTTATAATTGGTTTCTCCGACGTTTTTATAATTATCCGCGTAATCATACGGTGTGGTAAAGGCGAGCATAGCGGAAGGATTTTTATAAGTATAGGTTCCTACTATCAGTCCTCCGAAAAACTGTAATCCGCTGTATCCACTGTTACAAAGTAATTCGGAACATGGGGCGTAAATATACCCGCTGAATCCGCTGGCAATGTTAAAATTCAGATAATTATTTGTAAAGATGGAAGTGAGATTATTGCTTGCGTCTCTTGTCTTTCCCGTGGTTACTAAGAAAATATTATTATGCGCGTCTGCGCCTACAGTGCTTTGTTTCATTATAGTAGCGTTTGTCTTGCTGTCAACAGTTATAGTTTCAAGAGCCGGGACTATTTTTGCCTGTGCAACGAAATTATTATCCGAATAAACAACCTTTCCGTTTTTTGCCATGTCATCAATCGATGTTATATCATCTCTCATATATAAAGCGAAGTTCTCGTGTCCTATAAATTGTTGATTATTCATTTTAAAATTAGTATCTGACGGCAAGATAAAAATAACGGAATGAGTCCCTCTTATAAGTATGTTTGTGCCGTTAAAATCGTCAAAAAAAGAAAATAGTTTCTTTCCGTTATCGTCTGTCATACCGTTACTGTCAAGATAAATATACATATCCGAGTCCGTAGCGTCGAAAACAATGGTATTTCCATCACCATTCCATTTTCCGCCCGAAGGAGGATTTTTTATCGGAGTGATTTTACAGCTTTTTTTAATTGTCAATAACGTACGAGACCAATATTTGTTGTATTGCTCCACTCTAATGTTTTCATCATCATAAGAACCATAATCGCCACTATCATTCCAGTCTGTTATTAAATTGGGGGCATTCGGCAAATCAAGTACCGGTACTGTACTTTCAAGCTTTGTAAGAAAATATCCTTCTGCGTCCCAATCTTCATATTTATTGGATTTTGTCTTTGTGATAATATACTTTGATACTTCACCCCAGTCCGAAACGGGAGAACCTGCTGCCGCAGCGTCGGCGAAAGCCGTTGTTATCAACGTACCTACTGTGGAGTCATTTTCAGGATTAAAAGAAGCATATGAAAAAGAATTATCCGTAATATTTCCTGCGCATTTCATGGATACAGACGAACCGTTACAGTTTGAAGCCAATTCTATATCTCCGTTAACAACAAATGTCCCCAAATCGCCGTTAACGGCACTGCCCACATAAAGGTTTTTACCCACATAGAAGGAATCGGCTGTTCCGGTGTGAGTATTTATATAGCAATTACCCGCAACAAAGAAGTTGGTGGGATTTGATCCGATCTCTCCGTCAAGTATCAAATCACCAAGTACATAAATATCTTTTGATATAAATGATTTATTGGCACCACTTTTAACCGTCATATTTCCGCGCACAAAGATGTAATCAACGTCAACTGTAGAACCGCTTCCGCCGCCGTCTGCGGAAAGAACATAGAAATTCTCGCCTATAACCATTTCGTTGGGTTCCGTTTTGGCACCATAGCCTATTCCGTTATCAACAAACGTACCGGTGGCGTAAATAGAATTACGTATATTTGTCGCGCCGCCGCCAAAATCGGTATAGTCGTTTTCAAAATAAGCGTCGCTGAATAATACGCCGCATTGAAATACAACGTCCTCAGGTCTGTTTCCAGTACTTGTCAAAAATCTTGTAAAGTAATCGGAGGGACCGGTTACAATCTCTTTTACCGCTGTTACTACTATTGTTTCGCCGTTGTAATCGGATTTTGTCGTGATTTCAAAAATATGAGAGGTGTTTTCCGGATTTTCGGGGGATTGAATTTGCTTAGTTTTAGTTATGGTAACTGTAGCCTTACCCATATTTTCATCGGAAAGATCAATATTGCTGGTAATATCGGAAGTGCTTCCCACCGTGAGTTTTATCATTTTCCCTATAAGCGTATCCGAATAATCACTTAGCTCTTTTCCGCTTTTCGATATTGCTTCCAGATACCCATCAATATACTTAGAAACCGTATCGCTCACCGACACCGCTGTCTGATAGCTCTGCTCACTGCTATACCTAACATTAACCGAGCTTTGCTGATTATTAACAATATAGAAAGTAGCCGACGCCGCAACAATCAGTATCGACATTACAACCACAACAAGGAAAAGGACACTTCCCTTTTTATTCAGCAGTCTTTTCATCATTATGCCGTCCTTTCACCGCCCTTCGGGCGGGTTCTGCCGCATTTGCGGAATTTTCTCTCTTTATTTTCGTTCTGTTTTTCAATTACGCCGCCGGAGTATCCGTCTGTTCGGACTGCTCCTGTCCGGCTTCCTCGTTCTCTTCGATCTGAAGCTCCTTTACACAGTAAAGGGTCATACTTATACTGTAAGTTGATTCGTCCGTATCTTTTACACGTGTGTCCTCGGAGTTGGGCGCGGCGGACTGAATGGGCACCGGGTTTCCGTTTTCGTCGGTGACGGGCGGAAGGGTCGGTGTTTCCCGTTCAGTTGACGCGGGGGCTTTTGTGTAATTTATCTCGGCGCTGTGAATGTAAGTGGCGCGCTCAAGATTGTGGACGTAATCAAGAAAATCAAGATATTGCTGCCTGGTGCAGGTCACGTCAAAGTCGGCGGTTATGGAGCCTATGGTCTGGTTCTCCGCCGAGAGCTGAAGCCGCTTAAGGTCTTTCAGAAGCTTTGCGGAAAGCTCTTCATAGATTGCCATAAAAGCCTCGTCCTCAATAATATTGCCGTCGGCGTCGTAATTAAGGTCATACTGGCTCCAGTCAACGCCGTAGCTATCCTGATAGCCGGAGTATTCTTTAAGTGGATATGTTACGAAGGTCTCTACAAAAGTGCTCAAAGACAAAGTCGAAGTGGTAAATTCGCCGATTCTCAGGGAGTCGGTGCCTATACCGCCGTTTTGCAGTATTTCCCTGAACATGGCGTCCGCCTGATAAGTGGTCATATCGTCGTAAAAATAATCGGCATAATCCTTTGCCGCCTCCATAGCGTCTTTAAGCTCCTGATCTATGGTGGATTCTCTCGTTAAGCTGTTGTAAAGCTGATCGCGGCGTACTCTCGCGTCTTCGAGACTCGCTTTGTTGCCGCTTATCTTCTGGTATTCGGGGACAACCAACATAAATGCCCCCACAGCCATAATAACTATGGCAAGAAACACGGCTAATATAACCTTTTCCTTATTGCTTAATTTCATACCCGTTGCCTCCCTTCAAAAGCATAGTCAGGCTGAATGTGTAGGTTATGGGGGAGTTTTCGTTTTCCGGGTCTTGGGGCGTTCCCTCATAGCCGTTATAGGATATGTTTTCAAAATATCCCTGTTCCACAAGCGCCTTTACATATTCGGAAGGCTTGTTGTCCGCGTCGGCGGTAAAGGTAGCGGATACGTTGTAGCCGTCTATTCTCACGCTTTCCGTTATCATCATTCCCTCAAGCAGGGGTTCTTCAAGCTTTGTTTTTATATCGCTTATCATGGCGGGCTGAAAATCAAACAAATCCTTGGCAAGCTTTATGTTGTCGCCGTATTGGGTAATGCCCGACAGCTTATTTATCTTTTCGTTGAGAACGGTGAGTCTCTCCTGAATTTCAGGAGCGTTTATTTCGGCTTCCACCACGTTTCTCTGAGATATCAGGTTGTTGTTTTCGGTATTGAACAGGTAATATGCGCCCGCCACCGCGGCGGCGGAAAGGAGAAGACTTAGCACAAGAATCGCTCCGTATGCGCTCGTGGACTTTTTCTCCTTTGCGGAGCTTGATTTAAGCAGGTCTATGCGATCATAGTCGCGCTTGGGTTTAAAATAAGCGGAAACAGCGTTTGCGTACTGAGCAAAATCAAATTCACAGAAGGAGACTATGTTTCCGGGAGCGTTCAGCGCATGGCTTGAAGTGTTAAATGACGACATCGCGTTGGTAAGGAGAATAAGGTCGGGAATCTGACCGTAGAAGCTTATTTCCTTTAAGGGCTTGGCATTGGGGCGACTGTTCAGGAATTGAATCATACGGTAAACATTGTCGTAAACCGCCTGTACCAAAGAGTCGGGGTCTCCGTTTATCTCATCGGCGTCAATGGACACGCGGCGGGAGAAAGAAAGCCTTCCGTCGTCGTAAAGGTTGATACTGATAAAGTCGTATTCTATCTGTACCATCATCAAAGGCATCTGGTTGATAAGCTTCTGACTGCTTTCCACCATACGGGTGATACAGCTTGTGCTGACGTAAAGGGCTTTGAGAGAAAGACCAAGCTGTGAGAAAAGCCTTACATATCCGTCCGCCAGCCTCTGTGGCACGGCGGTGGCAAGGACTCTGATCATGGGGTTTTTGTTCTCGTCCTCAAGCTCTTCAACTATATTAAAGGATATATTGTAATCAGCGTTGAGATTCATATTGCTTTTGATCATCGTCTCTACTACAAAAGAATTTTTGATATTCTTTGGGCGCGGAAGTATAAGCTCTTTGTTGAGGATAAGGCTGGAGCCTATTTCGGCTATCATATCCTTTTCCTTGATGTCGTTGGTGGTGAAAAAGTCCAGAAGTTCCCCCGCGAGCATGGGAACGTCGACAATAAAGCCGTTTTCCACAAGTCCTGTGGGAAGAGTCAGGGTTTCCACCTGAATAACCCTTATTTTGCTCCCCATAAGCGAGCCGCGGACTATCTTTATATGATGGTCGGTAAAGTCAAGTGAAAGCATATGTACTATTCCTTTCTTTTTTTGGAGGAAACAATTCGCGTTCTTATACCAATAAGGAAATTGGTTACGCTATGTTGCCCATCGCCTGATACATCGCGGGATATATCGCCAGAAGTATGGCGCAGACAAGAACGCCCATTATAAGTATCATCGCCGGCTGAAGCATCGCGGTAAGGCGGTCTATGGCGGTATCCGCCTCATCGTCGTAATAATCGGCGGTTTTATCGAGTATCTCATCAAGAGTTCCCGATTCCTCGCCTACCAATACTACCGATACGAATACGGGATCGAATATTCCCGTCCTGCCCAAGGCGGTGGAAAAGCTTTCGCCCTGCTTTACGTTTTCGATAACCGTCACAAACTCCTGACTTATATAGCTGTTGCCCAAAACCTGCTCCGATTTCTGAATACATTCAACCATTGGCATACCGGAGGAGAACAAGTTGCTCATTGTGTGGGCGAAACGTGAGGTATAAATGGTACAGATAAGCTTGCCCGCTTTAGGAATCCTTACCTTTGTTCTGTCCCACCACAGCTTTATTCCGGGTACCTTTTTAAGGAATTTTATAAGCAGCACTATCGCCGCTATAACGCCTATGTAAATATACGGATAATGCACCATACTGTCGCTTACCGAAAGGAGAAAAGCGGTAAAAGCGGGGATATCGTCGGGATTGCTGAACATACTCGCGAAGCTCGGCATTACGAAGGCAAACAGAGCCACCACGATTACCAGCATTATAATTCCCAAAATTATAGGATAGCTCATGGCGGACTTGATTTTGTTGCTGGTTTTATTTTCTTTATCGTAATGAGAGGAAAGACGTTTCATTATATGGTCAAGGTTACCGCTGCTCTCGCCCGCCGCGACCATGCTTACAAACAGGTTGGGGAAGGCGTTTCCCTGTGAAATAAGGGCTTCGGAAAAAGACTTTCCCCTTTGCACGTCGTCGTACATTTCAATCAGCAGCGCTTTTTTCTTCTTGTCCTCCTGCTGATTTATAAGGATCGACAGGGCTTTTATAAGACTTATGCCCGAAGTGAGCATAGTGCTGATCTGTCGGGAAAAGAAAGCCAAATCCTTGGTTTTGAACTTAACTTTTGCGTCCTGCACCTTTTCCGACTCCTCGGTAAACGATGAACAGAACAGCCCCTTATCCCTGAGCTTTTTCACCAACGCGTCCTTGTCCTCGGCGTTTTCCTTGCCGCGGACGGTTCTGCCGCTTAAATCGGTGGCGATATACCTGAAAACAGCCACTTTTTTGACCCTGCCTTTCCGTAAAATCTTCCTAACAATTTATGTTAATTATAACATAAAAACAATAAATGTACAATAAAAAAACGAAAAGTTTTTCACTTAACTTACATTTTTTGTTGAAGTTAACAAAAAAACGGGTTCATAAATTACACAAAAGGCAAAACAATAAACCCGTTAATTTGTCACTTATAAAAACATTTGTAACCAAAAAATTATTCGGAGAGCATAAACATATCGTAAATGACCCTTATTGCCTTTTCAAAATCCTTCTCGTCTATTCCTACGATTATATTAAGCTCGCTGGAGCCCTGATCTATCATTTTGATATTTATATCGGCATGGGAAAGGGCGGCAAAAATACGTGTGGCGGTTCCTTTTTTCTCGCGCATATTTCTTCCCACCACCGCGACCAGCGCCATATTGTTTATAACCTCAATATGATTGGCGTGGGTTATCTGTGAAATATATCGCACCGTATCGGGATGGCTGTGAAGCTCCTCTGTGCTCACCACTATGCTCATGGTGTCGATACCGGTGGGGATATGCTCAAAGCCGAGGCCTTCGTTGTCAAGAACCGTGAGAATGCGCCTTAAAAA
This sequence comes from uncultured Ruminiclostridium sp., assembly GCA_910588335.1. Lineage (GTDB taxonomy): Bacteria > Bacillota > Clostridia > Oscillospirales > Ruminococcaceae > Ruminiclostridium_E. The sequence continues at coordinate 44,442 of CAJUQV010000017.1, forward strand.
TCCTACCTCGGAATTCATTTCGTCCTTTTCTATGGAGATAACGCTGAAATGCTTTTTGCCCGCTATTCCCGTTATAATCTTGTGTTCGGTGCCTTCGGGGGCTTCGGGGACAATCATCGTGCCCGGCGCGTCGGGAAGGTTGGTATTTCTTATATTTATGGGTATTCCGGCGGCGCGGACGGGAAAAATGGCGTCCTGATGAAGCACCGATGCGCCCATATAGGACAGCTCGCGCAGCTCCTTATAGGTGATATAGTCGATTATCTCCGGATTCTCAACCACGTTGGGATCAGCCGCAAGGAAGCCGCTCACATCGGTCCAGTTTTCGTACATTTCGGCGTTTATGGCTTTGGCGACCACCGAACCGGTGAAATCGCTTCCCCCGCGGGAAAATGTCTGAATCGTGCCGTCGGGCTTAGCGCCGTAAAATCCCGGTATCACCGCTTCGGAATAGCCGCCTAACACGGAGGAGAGACAAGCGTCGGTAAGATCCGGGTCAAAATCACCGTTTGCGGTGAAAAACACGCATTTCGCCGCGTCAACAAACTGAAAACCCAGATAATTGGCTAAAATTATACCGTTGAGATATTCGCCTCTGCTGGCGGCATAATCTCTTCCCACCCGCTTTTTAAAATTTTCCGTTATTTTTTCGTACTCGTTATCAAGGCTTATGGTAAGGCCAAGATCGCTTATTATCCCGTCAAAACGGTCGGCGATCGGGAGAAATTCAGCCGTGGCGTTTCTTCCGAGACCCACCGCGTCATAGCAGGAATAGAGCATATCCGTAACCTTTATATCTTCCGGAGAACGTTTTCCCGGAGCCGAGGGAACAACGTAGCGCCTTTTGCGGTCGCTTCGTATTATCTGAGCCACTTTTCTGAACTGATTGGCGTCGGCAAGTGAACTGCCGCCGAATTTTACTACTTTTGCCATTGTATCTGCCTTTCTTTGGTTGAAATTTTTGGGTATACTATATTATTTGCAAATAAGGGAATTTTTGATATTATTTATTGTAAAAGCAAAATCCTGTTAATAAAAATATTAAGCAAAATGATTCCTTTTTGATTATACAATTTTAATTCATTATAACATATTTTTTATAAAAATGCAAATTTTTCTTTTTATATTGACAATCTCCCCAGTTTATGCTATATTATAAGCGGGGAAGGCACCCATTACAAAAAACGGCATTTTACAAATTGTTCTTAACGCGCTCCTTTTTCTCCCGCATACAATTTCGGGAGCATTTCAGGCAACGTTCTGAAAACGTTTATTGAAACGCCGAAAACGATTAAGGACACATATTTTTGGTTACAAGGGGGGAGATACCCATAGGAAAAAACGTAATTGTAACGGACGAATTCGGAAATAAGCTCACAAGCACCTACCCTAAAAGGGCAAAGGGTTTAATAAAAAATGGGCGTGCCGAGCGTGTCGGTGAGAACGAAATTCGTCTTATAGGCTGTTCGGTTATGCCTTGTACGGAGGATAATATGAACAACACATACACGACAAACATAAACGACGCCGAAAACTTAAGCACCGTTACCATCGTTCCCGAAACGGGAGAAGTCATTGAAAACACGGAAACCGCGGAGAATACAGGTGAGCCTGCTCCCGCAAAAAATACCGCAAGAAGATTGTTTTTTGAACCGAGAAGCTGGAAGCCCGCCAAAGACGTGGAGAGCACCGTTTCGTCACGTTCGTTTATTTCAAATCCCTTTGGTGAAGGTCTTATTGAGGCATACACGATTGGGGACTGGAATTGGAACTGGTCGGTTATCGAAACGGCGGATATGACGCTGGAGAAAAATACCGATTATGAGTTTATTTTCTGGCTTAACGGCGGAGAAAACGAACCGGCAAACGAAGTCTGTAAGCTTGAGGTGATCTTTGACAACGATTACGAAGATAGATACACCTATAATCTTAATCGCGATTTTATCCGTTATGAAAAGCACTTCAAGGGCTGGTACCTGTATCGTATTCCGTTTAATACGGGAAACGCCTGCTATACAAAGCTTCAGCTTATCGCGATGCGCGCTTATACCACGTTTATCAAAGCAGAGGATCCGGAAAGCTATATCGGACTTCCCGCAGGTGTGCCACCTGTTGGCGTACCTCAGCGGCATAATATTGTTTTCAAGGACGGTTTTCCCGCTAACGCTTCATGGTCTTACAGGGCGCTGGGTGAAAAGGCCTTAAACAACAATACGCATACGCCGAAGGATTTCAAATTTTTCGGAGAAAATCATTTTGAGCGTAACGAAAGAAAATCGCGTTTTGAGGATTCCGAATCCATGGAGCGGAATATAGAATCAGTTCTGTACGAATTTGAGGAAGGTATACGGGATCGTCTTAACGGTGCTTTAACCGACGACGTTATTGATGAAGTGATCCATAATCAGGATGTCGAAAGTATTAAGGAACAAATTATCCAACAGTTAAAGGATAGCTTAAATATTTAAAAAGCATAAAAACAGGAAGCGGCAATATTCGCTTCCTGTTTTTATGCTTTTATTTTTTCAGAAATCTCTCCATAAGCGTATGTCCAGCGCCTACATAATTTCCCGTTTTTTCGGCGCTTTCCTCGCAGAAATTATCCACGCCCTTTTCAGCCCTGCCGCTATCATATATAAGATACGGAACGGGAGCGTTGGTGTGCGTTTTAAGCGCCAAAGGAGTGGGGTGATCGGGACAAATCAGCACTCTTATTTTCTCCCCCTCAAATTCCTTAAGTATCGGTCCCAGTATCAGTTCGTCTATCAACTCGATGGATTTAACTTTATTTTCCGTTTCAAAACGATGTCCGCATTCGTCGGGAGCTTCAACATGAATGTAAACAAAGTCGCTTCCGCTCTTAAGAGAGTCTATCGCCGCTTTTGCTTTTCCGCCGAAATTGGTGTCTATATATCCCGTGGCGCCCTCCACGTCAATTACCTTCATTCCCGTAAACTTTCCTATACCCTTAAGAAGGTCTACGGCGGAAATCATTGCGCCTTTAAGCCCGTATTTTTCCTCAAAGGAAGTCAGCTCCTTGCGCACCCCCTCGCCCCAGAGCCAGATGCTGTTGGCGGGGCGAAGCCCTTTTTCCTCTCTCTTTTTGTTCACCGGGTGATCCTTAAGGAGAACATAGGATTTTTTCATCATGTCCAGCAGTTTTTTTCCGTTTTCATTTACCCCCAAATAATCCGTAATTTTCCTTCCGGTTATATCGTGGGGAGGTGTCAGAGAGCCAATGTCAAGAGTACCCTTGTCCCAGATCAGACAGTGGCGGTAGCTTACGCCGCTGTAAAAGGAAAACTCCTCGTTTCCTAACTTTTCCCGAATGAACTTTATAAGCTCCTTAGCCTCGGCGGTGGAAATATCCCCCGCGCAGTAGTCCGTCATGGTCTTTTGAGCGTAGTCTTCTTCATCGGAAAGCGTAACCAGATTACATCTGAAAGAAACGTCCGTGGGCTTCATATCTATTCCTATGCTGCCCGCTTCCAGCGGCGAGCGACCCGAATAGTATACCGACGGATCGTAGCCCAGAACGGAGAGATTAGCCACATCGCTTCCGGGCTTAAGGCTGTCGGCTACGGTTTTCACCATGCCTATTTCCGAAACCTTGGCGAGCTTGTCCATATTGGGCTTATTTGCCGTCCCCATGGGAGTTTTTCCGGGCAGATCCTCGCGTGGGAGATCCGCCATTCCGTCGCAGAGCAAAACAATGTATTTCATTGCCGTTGTGTTCCTTTCCTTTGCCTTTCCCAGAATCCCGCAAAGGGTATTTCTTTTGCGGAAAAGCTTTTGTTATTGAGATAATTTAAAATTCCCCCTTCTGAGGTGAATTTAAATGTTAGCATATAGCTGCACAAAGCCTGTGCCTTAAAGCCGTATTTTACGTTTACGCGGTTTATCCCGTATTTTCCATCCCCCAACAAGGGGTGGCCGATATAAGCCATATGAGCCCGTATCTGATGGGTGCGCCCCGTAAGAAGCTCTATTTCAAGGAGCGACAAATCGCCTATGCTTTCCAGAAGCTTGTATTTTGTTTTAATCGTAAGATTTGCCTTTGTTTTCTCTTCGCTTATGTTTACGATGTTTTTTTCGGAATCCTTTTCAAGAAATGCCGTTAAGGTGTTTTCTTTGGGGAACACTTTACCCAGTACAATACAAAGGTATTTTTTCTCCATCTCACGGTTTTTTATCTTTTCGTTTAATATCCTGAGCGCTTCCGCGTTTTTCGCTGCAATTACGATTCCGCTTGTGTTTCTGTCTATTCGGTTGCAGAGAGCGGGAGCAAAAACATGTTCGTTTTGCGGCAGGTATTCGCCTTTTTTATAAAGATACTTTTTTATCCGTCCGATAAGCGTGTCGCGGGCGCCGTCATTGTCGGCGTGTACCGTTAATCCCAGCTCCTTGTCAACCAAAAGAATATTTTCGTCTTCATATATTATCGAGATATTGTCCCCCGCCGTCATAAAGTTGTCGGCGCTTTTGGGTTCACCGCACAACAGGCGGTCTGGGAGAAACAAATACACTTTGTCGCCCTTTTCAAGTTTGTGAGAGGTTTCGGTTCGTTTTCCGTTCAGACGTATGTCCTTGTTTCTTACCGCCTTGTTTATATACCCCGACTTAATGGTGGGAAACAGCTTTAACAGAAATCTGTCAAGACGCTGTCCGCTATCGTTTTCTTTTATTATTATTTCTTTTTTCATCGTTGGATTCTTACAAATCCGAATTTTTCAAAGTGCTTCACCGCTTCGTTGAAAAATTCGTTGGAATTGGCGCAGTGTTCCCCCACTTCCTCAAGGGACTGCTTAGCGTCCGTCCATCGCCTGTCGGCGGAATCGGCTTCCTCTTTGTCGCAGAGCCATATCTGATTCTGCCATGTACCGAAGGCCAGATCAATTATGTAGGTTCCGTCAGCCATTGAGTTTACCGCCTTTCACGCCGCCTAACTTAGCCTCGGCGAGTATATTTGATTTAAAAGTAAAGTTAAGATTTTTAAGCTCTCTTTCTCTTTTAAGGGCAAGAGACACCATTTTGTCCAAAAGCCGGGGATATTTTACGCCAACCGACTCCCAAAGATAAAATGCAAGACTTCCGGGAATAGTGTTAATTTCGTTTAAATAAACCTTATTCTCATCTGAGTCAACCATAAAATCTATTCGCGAAACGCCGGAGCATCCCAAGCACTTAAAGGCCTTGACGGCAACGGAGCGTATTTCTTCACGGGTTTCCTTTGAAATATCGGCAGGTATTTTGCGCTTTAAGGAAGCCATTCCGCTTGATTTGGAATCCTTGGCTCCTCCGCTTACGTATTTGTCCTCAAAGCTCAGTATTTCGTCGCTGCCTATCGGTTCCTCGCATTCGCTGGCTTCCGCCTCGTCCTTGTCGCCGCACACCGAGCAGTTTATTTCCCGCAGGTTTGTTATCGCCCTTTCAGCCAAAACTCTTCCCGAAAATGTAAAGGCATAGTCTAAGGCTTCGGCAAGTTCTTCCTTACCCTTTCCGATTTTTATTCCCACGCTGGAGCCTAAGTTAATCGGCTTCACTATGGCGGGGAATCCGATTTTTTCCTCTATTTCGTCAATTATTTTATCCGGGTCTTTGGCATACTCCAACGCCGTAACGGTTACGCAGTCAAGCACAGGTATGCCGTTATCCTTTAAAACCGCCTTCATAACGTACTTATCCATTCCCACTGCCGAGGAAATCACGTCGCAGCCCGCGTAAGGAATATTCAAGGTCTGAAAATACCCCTGAAGCGCCCCGTCCTCCACGTTTGTGCCGTGTACCACGGGAAAGGCAACGTCTATTTCCGCTTCGGTGCTGTCCCCGAATTTTTTCATGGGGTAGCGTACAAGCTTTGTTCTGCCGCCGTCGTTTACAATGATAACGCGGGTGCTTTTCTTTATTAAAGCAGGTATGTCTCTGTACTCCTCTATTTTTCCCTCGTATTCGCCGGTATAGAACTCATTGTCTTTGGTAATATATACTGGAATTACATCGTATTTTTCACGGTCGAATGCGTTAAATGCCTGTATAGCCGAGATTATGGAAACCTCGTGTTCAACGCTTTTTCCGCCAAAAAATACTCCTACTCTTATTTTCATAACTGTAACCGATCCTTTACATATTAATTTTATTTGTTAATAATTATCCGGCAAATCATTTTCAAGCAATACAATCTTCCTGCTTTCCCCCGCCTTTAACGAATCCGCTTTTGCCAGCGCCCCGTTCAGATCCCCTGCCACAAAGCTCTTTTCCTCCGGATATCCCGCTTCCTTTAGCCCGTCGATAATTGCCTTCGCCTGTTTTTCGCCTACCGCGATCACATAATCGCAAACCTCCGCCGCCTGACTTCCGAAGGATTTATTCAGTTCATATTCCTTTTCACCCAATTCAACCATTCCCGGTGTAATAAGAATCTTATACCCTTCCATCAGCGACAGCGTGTCAAGCGCCGCTTTTGCTCCGGCGGGATTGCTGTTGAAAGCGTCGTCGATTATGACCGAACCGCCCTTGTCGATTATCTCCATTCGGTGAGGCACCGCTTCAAGACGGCGAACCGGCGTTTTAAGCTCCGCAAATGACACCCCCAAAGTATTTGCCGCCGCTATGGCGCCGACTATATTCTGTACGTTGTGCCCGCCGATAAGCTTGGTGGAAAACTCCCCTTTCTCCTCTCCGTGGTGAACGATAAAGGAAGTGCCCTTTACGGTAACGGAGATATTATCGGCGTAATAATCCGATTCAGCGGACAGCCCGTAAGAAATGACATTCTTGTTTATATGCCTGTTTTTGATATACTCATTGTCATAATTTAAAAATACCGTTCCTTCTTTTATACAGTCTGCTATTTCAAATTTTGTCTTTATAATGTTGTCAACGGACTTAAAGGTTTCAAGGTGCTGTTCACCTATTGAGGTAATTATGGAATGCTTAGGCTTTACGATATCGCATATTTCTTTAATTTCACCCACTCCCTTTGCCCCCATCTCGCAGATAAAAAAGTCGTAGGTGGCGTTTAAGGAAGCCCGCACCGTTTTAACCACACCCATGGTGGTATTATAGCTTTCGGGGGTCATTAAAACGTTGTACTTGGCGGATAAAAGCTTATTGAGATAAAATTTTGTGGAAGTTTTGCCGTAGCTGCCCGTTATACCTATTGTGACAAGATTGGGCAGCCCGTTTATAATGCGCTTTGCGTCGTTGATATAGTGATTGTTGACGCCCTTTTCGATAGGCTTGTTGATAAAATTGGCTATCATCGGCATAAACAGGGAAAATACCTGCCATAAGCATAAAACGGAAAGATTTAGCCCGCTGTCAAAAAGGAAAATCATAGACAGCGCACAGACCGCCCCGTACAATATTGCGGATGTTACGCACATACGTATAACGCGTGGAGTGAAGACCAGCTTTTTCTTGGCGGGCTTGCTTTTACACAGATAAAGTCCCGTTATTATGAGTATTGCGCATATCAGCAAATCCCATGTATTTACCTTAAAAGGCTCAAATATCATATGTGAACCTGAAACATCTTCCGTATGGGAAACTCCCACGGGGTTTACTCCGTAAAGAGTGCCGTTTATAATAAAGCAGGATACGAAAGCAAACGCCGCCGCTATAAGAGAAGGAACATGTCTTTTCAGTACCTCTCCCATGTTTTCCTTTATCCACTTAAACTGCTCCGAAGCATGGTAAGAATTGAGCTGAAACATATGCATATATCTTATAAAATTAAGGGTAAAGCTGTATAACAGGGTGACAAAAAACAAAAAATACGAGGCAATATAAATATAGTTTGACATAAATATAGACCGTTCCTTATACTGTTGTTAAATTATATTAAAAAACGAGCTTATTATACGGCAAAAACGCCCGCCCTGTTCCAGAAAAGCGTAGTGGCCGCAGCCTTCAAACACCACCAGTCCCGCGTCGGGTATCAGCTTTTCCATAAGCTGACCGTCCGACAGCGGAACGGCATCGTCACTCTCCCCCCAAACAAGAAGCGTCGGAACGTCTATATTAGGAATAAGAGAAGTCAGATCCTCGTTAACCACCTTTACAAGGCATTGCCTCATAAGCGGAGAAGCGGCGTTATAATCCGCCGAGCCGTTTTTTCTTCTTAAATTTTCCAAAGCATCGGGCATGATTTTTTTGCAGATTTTTGTGGACAGAATCCCCTTTCCGATTTTATAGCAGCGGGTTTTAAGCTTCCCCTTAAGAGTGGGCTTGGGCTTTATCCCCGCGCTTCCGGTAAGAACAATCTTTTGTATATCAAACGGAATATTTTCTCTTGACATAAGCTTTATCGTAATTCTTCCGCCAAAGCTGTGAGCGATTATATAACAGCTTTTTATTCCGTTTTTTTCACAAAAGGATATGACAAAATCCGCGTAATCGTCCACCGACCATGGCTCCTTCGGCTCTCCGCTTTCGCCGAAACCGGGCAGATCGGGGGCGTATACTTTAAAATGAGGAGAAAGACATGAGATTATATGTGAAAACAGCTTTATATTCGCTCCCCAGCCGTGAAGCAGAAGTACGCATTTTCCCTCCGCGTTCTCCCCCTCGCAGATGTAGTTTATGTTAAGTCCGTTTATTTCGGTAATCAAGATTAACCTCCGATAACCGCTGCCTGATGTCCCCGCCTCTTATATTTGAACTTGTTTGAAAATAGAGGAAATGACGGATTTTTGATCCAAAATGATCGTTTGGGGGCTAAAAGACAGGGTTTGGTACTAAAATCTGTTTTCATAAGATTTGTGCGTGGGTTTTCGAGTAGATTTTCTTGAGGACAAAGCTTCCCAACGCGGTTATCGGCAAAATTTGCAGATAAGACGCGTGAAATATCTTAATTAAAACGGGTTCTTATATCAATCCCTTTTAAACTTACGTAATACCCACAGTTAAAAAAAGTATTAGTATTATATATTATATATCCGTATTTTTTGTTTGTCAAGAAAAAAACAAAGAATTTCGCTCTTTGGAAAACACCCCATTACGACAAAAAAATTACCCTACTTATTTTTTACGCGCAATCCCCCCCGAATATGCGGATTCGGGGGGGATTGCGGAGGATTTTATCATTTTCATGAAAAAAATGAGCTGTTCCCTTAATATATAAACGGAGAAACCGGAATATGTTGACGCAGAGATCTCCGCCCGCAATATTTCACAGACAGAAATCCTCCACTGAATATATTATATACGCCGATGGTGTTCAAATTATGACGGTTATATATTTGTTTTTAAAAATATATGGGACAAGAAATAAAAATGTCAAAAAAACAGGTATAACCTCTGCCTGATGTCCCATCCTCTTATACTAACATTTGATCAAAGTATATGCAAACTTGGCTGTCGATCGGAAATTAACATTACTTGATTATTTCTAACATTGCTGCAATGTCCTCGGTTGCCATTGTTACTTTTGATTTTTCGATTAAGATATTCCCCCCTGTCATTATATATGACGGCATTACTCGAATACCCTTATAATAAATTTCGCTATTCCGCAATTTATAGGTTGAAACGGCGGGAACAGCATTTTTCTTTGTTGACTTTTTCGCAATCATATTAAAAGCTTTCTTTGCAACATCACCCATAAGCATAATAACCTTTATATTGGGAAATAAAGAAAGCTCTGCCTCTAAATAAGGCAAACTGTTTTCAATACTGCTTTTATCAATAGCATATTCTGTCTTTGGGGTTTTTACGGCATTTGTAATATAGATACCCAATTGTAATATGTCTTGTATGGAAACAACCTCTGTTCCGGCTCCTTGTAAAAGAGGAATAGTTGTTTTCAGATAATCAGCGTCGGGGGTTCCGTAAAAGTCCTGTAAAGGGTCGGCGGGAACAACTTCATTTATCATAATTGCCTTAATTGTAAGCGGATCAATCTCAATGTTGTTTAGATATATACCGTTTGCTGTACCGGCTTTCGTTTCAAGTTCTTTTTTAACGTTCATATTTTTATTCTCCTTTATGAAGTTCTCTTGCAGGCTTATATGTGATTTATACTATTCCCTTTTTAAACTCCAAGTATTACGTCAGTTTAAAAAGAGATTGGTATTACAATGTTTGACAAATATATTTAGAACAAATTATTGTTGCTTTGTTTCCGAATAACATAAGGAAATCATAAAACCAATTATTTTCCGGTAGGGTGAGCTTAAAGGTCTCATTTGGAAAGCAATAAATCAATATCCAAGAAGCCTTCCTATTACCGTATTTGACAAGAGAAACCCTTCCGGCGTCAGTAAAACGTTTCCGTCTTTCAAAAAAACAAGTTTTCTCGGAAGTTTTTTGATATTTTCCGTCATTTTTTTTGCATTGCCGCCGCGTTTTTCATATTCCTTAAGGTTCAGCCCCTCGCTGAGCCTTAACCGCAGCATCGCGTACTCTTCGGCATCCGCCGGGTGCTTTTCTTCAAGCTCCGTTTTTTGGATTTCGCTTTCACAGAAAGCGTTTATATCCCGCTTTACAAAAAATCTTTCCCCTTTGTAAAAAGAATGTGAGGCAGGGCCTATCCCCAAGTATTCCTCGCAGTTCCAATATTTTATATTGTGAGCGCAGGCATACCCTTCTCCGGCAAAATTACTTATTTCATACTGATTTAACCCTTTCGCTTCAAGAAACGCGACCGTATTTAAATAAATTTCGCACACCTCGTCTTCGTCCGGAAGCTTCAGTCTTGTTTTGGCGTAAGGCGTATTTTCCTCTATCTTAAGCATATATGCGGAAATATGTGTCAGCGGAAGACTCGCAAGACCTTTCAGGGTATCGGTTACGCTTGCGGCGGTCTGCCCTTCCGTACCTAACATAATGTCGGCGGAAATATTGCCGAAGCCGCAGGCGTGCGCAAGCTCTATGGCTTTTAAAGCGGTAAATGAGCTGTGTCTCCTTCCGAGGCTTTTAAGTTCGTTGTCGTTAAGACTTTGTACTCCGAAAGATATTCGGTTGACCCCCGCTTTCAGCAGCGCCTTGAAGATTTCCTCCTTGGCAAGGCAGGGATTGGCTTCCACTGTTATTTCGGCTGAGCTTTCTATATCCGCTTTTTCAAGAATTTCACATATCTCTTTCCATAGCAAAATCGGTGTACCTCCGCCGAAATACACCGTGTCAAATTTGCTTTTGTAATAAAAAAGATTTCTTATTACCGCCGATTTATAGATTTTTGCCGCTTCATTGCCGTATTTTACGGAATAAAAGTCACAGTAGGGACATTTTGAAAGGCAGAAAGGGATATGAACGTAAAGCCCGATATTTTTACCGTTATTCATTTTTACTCGTCAAGCTTCAATACCGCCATAAACGCCTCCTGCGGCACGGAAACCGTTCCTAACTGGCGCATGCGCTTCTTGCCCTCCTTCTGCTTTTCCAGCAGTTTCTTTTTTCTCGTAATATCTCCGCCGTAGCATTTGGCGAGAACGTCCTTCCGCAGCGCCTTTATAGTCTCCCGCGCAATTATTTTCCCTCCGATGGCCGCCTGAATGGGTACCTCGAAAAGCTGGCGAGGTATATTTTCCTTCAGCTTTTCCGTAATCCGTCTTGCTCTCGGATAAGCCTTGTCCGTGTGTACAATAAAAGAAAGCGCGTCCACCACGTCGCCGTTTAAAAGAATATCAAGCTTGACCAGCTTTGACGGAGCAAATCCGATTATTTCATAGTCATAGCTTGCGTAGCCTCTTGAACGGGATTTCAGCGCGTCGAAGAAATCGTATACTATTTCGTTAAGGGGCAGCTCGTAGTGAATGTCCACCCTCTTTTCGTCCAGGTACTTCATATCCTTGAACACTCCGCGCCTGTCCTGACACAGCTCCATAATACTGCCCACAAATTCGGATGGAGAAAATATATGGGCGCAGACCATAGGTTCCTCGGCAAGCTGTATCTCCGCCGTGTCGGGATAATTGGTGGGATTGTCTATCAGCATAATTTCGCCGTTTGTTTTGGTTATGCGGTATACTACCGACGGAGCGGTGGTGATAAGATCCAAATTATATTCTCTTTCCAGTCTTTCCTGTATTATATCCATATGGAGCAGTCCCAAAAATCCGCACCTGAAACCGAATCCCAAAGCTATCGAGGTTTCGGGGTCGAAGGACAGCGACGCGTCGTTAAGCCGAAGCTTTTCAAGAGCGTCTCTAAGATCGCCGTATTTTGAACCGTCCGCCGGATAAATTCCGCTGAACACCATGGGGTTGACATTGCGATATCCTGCCAAAGGCTCCTCCGCGGGATCGTCGGCAAGAGTAACGGTATCGCCAACCTTTGTGTCGCCTATTGATTTTATCGAAGCGGCAATATAACCTACTTCCCCCGCTCTGAGTTCTTCCGCCGCGATAAGCCCGGTGGCTCCCATATATCCGATTTCCGTAACAAGAAATTCCGCGCCGGTGGCCATCATGCGTATCTTGTCCCCAAGCCGCACGGTACCCTCTTTTACCCTTATATGAACTATTACCCCCTTGTAAGCGTCGTAATAGCTGTCGAAAATAAGCGCCTTAAGCTTCGCTTCCTTGTCGCCCTTAGGAGGAGGAACGCACTTGACTATCTGCTCCAGAACAGCCTCTATATTTATTCCCATTTTCGCGGAAATGCAGGGAGCGTCGTCGGCGGGTATCCCGATAACGCTCTCTATCTCCTCTTTAGCTTCGTCGGGACGAGCGGATGGCAGATCTATCTTGTTTATTACGGGTACGACCTCCAGATCCTGTTCAATTGCCAGATAGGTATTCGCCAACGTCTGCGCCTCAATCCCCTGTGACGCGTCCACTATGAGTATTGCGCCCTCGCAGGCGTTTAGCGAACGCGAAACCTCATAGTTAAAGTCAACGTGACCGGGCGTGTCTATAAGGTTAAAGGTATAGTCAATGCCATCCTTTGCCTTATAGCTTAATCTTACCGCTCTCGCCTTTATGGTAATCCCTCTTTCCCGCTCCAGCTCCATATTGTCGAGCAGCTGTTCCTCCATATCACGGTGAGCCACGGTTTTGGTAAGCTCCAGTATACGATCGGCGAGAGTGGATTTTCCGTGATCAATATGTGCTATTATACAGAAATTTCTGATATTGTCCGGGTAACTGCCAAGTTCCATTATTTTGTCTTTCCTTTCTCTTGAAGAAAAATAAAATCAATTACTGCCCCCTTACTCCCGAAATGTGTATAAGCCTTGCCGCTTCATATTCATAGGTATTAAGAGGACGGTCAAAAGCGTCGTTCGTATGAGCGGCCAAAAGGATACTGCGCGGGGTTGGAAACAATATTATTCTTGTTATTATAAGTGTGTGAGCGAAGCTTATTCCGTCAAAGGAAAGCTGAATCACATCACCCGTCTGGGCCAGAGCGAGGGGAAGCTCTTTTCCGTAAGGCCCGTTTCCCTCATTGGTGGTGAGAAAATTGTAAAAGTACTGAACACCGGTCCATGCGGCGCTTCGGTCGTCGGGACTGATATAGTACCAGCCGAAATCGGGTGTATAATTCATAACTCCGCTTCCCGCATAAAGGCATTGGGATACAAAATTAGTGCAGTCTCCGCCTATTTCGTCGAAAATGTAATATTCGGGATTTCTTGAAAACGCCCATTCTCTGGCGTAGGCAACGGCTTTTTCACGGTCATACACGTCAAATTTCCTCCATATCTTTTTTATAAAATATATGGAAAAAAATTTATAATTATTCAGAAAGCATGTACGCCATTTATACAATGTTCAGCCGTTCCTATCAGATTCTTTCATATCGTCCTTAACCCGCTTATATTCGCTGCTTAGATAATCGTTTATATCGTACAGCGACTGTTCGTTCATAGGAAACTCCTTTTCGGTTATGTCCTCCGCCAGTTCAAAGCAAATATCCTCAGGCCAATAATACACTTTGATATTCTCTCCGCCCTCGGCGATAAAGCGAAACTCGTCCCTGCTCCCTTTAAATGTATTTTTGGATAAAAAATAGTCAAGACCCGGAAGGTCCCATATTCCGTATTTAAGCATTATAATTCTCCCGTTAAGCCGATACCCGTCTACACAAGATATTGTACGCGCTTTTTCGGCAAATTTTATAATTTATTTACCAATTAAAAGATAAAATGTTCTCAGACATTAAAATGATAATTTCCTCTTTCCGCAGCCTGAGGTTATTATATCATAAAACAGCTTGGACTGCAAGTAGCAGCGGATAATTTTTCCTTATTACGCTGACGTTAATGTTCACAAAAACGCTTCCGAAAATGCTTTTAAAATAAAAACTTTACATTCTTGACTTTTTTTGTTTTTTTTGTTATAATTTTTATTTGTAAACTTAATTCATATTATTTATTTATATAACCGCTGCCGGATATTTCTCTTTTTTACAGGCGGCGTGTTCCACTTTTCTGTTCGGCGGGGATTTTCCCCAATTTTAACCTCGGAATTGCAGTGCGATTCCGACAGCTTGCCAAAGCTACGCTCGAATGTAAATAATACGGAGGAACGGTTATGTATCAGTGCAATGTTCGGTTTTACATTGTCGGATTAAAGGAAAGCGGCGTTAAAGAAATAATTATGTCAATGCCGCCTATGGAAAATTTTTCACATTACTTTGTTGAGGGAGATACGGCGGATAAAGCGATTGCTGCGGGTTCGGACGTTATTTTTGCTTATGTCGGCCCCTTCGGCGCTAAGAAAACTCTTTCCGCGCTGACAAGGTACAAGGGGGAAAATTCGGAACTTATTCTGTTTTCCGATGAAACGGACATCAGTGATTTGGAAGAATACTTTGAATACATAAACGATATATGGCGTCTTCCCATGACCGAAAGTGAGATAAGATTCCGTTTTTTGAGATGGCAGCTTAATTATAAGACAAGCAAGGATTATTGGGAAAACAGTCAGCTTTTTGACGCGGCTATCAACAATACGCCAAATCTTGTGTGGTTCAAAAGCAAGACCGGAATACACGAAAAAGTAAACGACAGTTTTTGCCGCACCGTAAACAAGACAAAAAAACAGGTGGAGGGACGAGGACACGCCTATATATGGAATGTGGAGCATGACGACCCGGCCTGTATAGAATCCGAAATGGAGGTAATGAGGACAAGAAAGACCTGCGTTGCCGAAGAAACGGTTAAAACGGGCAACAGTACAATGCTGCTTACCACATATAAATCCCCGCTGTACGATCTGGACGGCAGCGTTATGGGTACTGTCGGAGTGGGAATAGATATAACACAGGAGCGCAAATATGAGATTGACCTTGAAGGAAAGAATCTTACTCTGGAAACACTGTTTATGTCTTTGAACTGCGGAATAATGTGTCATTCTCTGGACGGTTCCCGAATAATAAGCATAAACCCCGCTGCCCTTAAAATTTTAGGATATGAGAGTACGGCGGATATGCTGGCAAAAGGATTTAATATGATTGCGCCGTCCGTAATCGAAGAGGACAAGAAAAAGCTTCGTGAAAGCATAGCAAAGCTGGAAAAAGAAGGCGACAGCATAGGTGTGGAATATCGCGTCAAACATGAAAACGGCAATATTCTGCATGTAATGGGCAATGTCAAGCTTATAAAAAAGAACGGCGAACTGCTTTATCAGCGCTTTCTGCTTGATAATACCGCAAACAAGATAAAGGAAGACAAATTACTCGAGGACGCCAAAAAGCGTCAGGCGGAGCTGGTTAAGGCGCTGAGTACGGACTTTAATCTTGTGTGTTACTTTGATATACAGACGGGACGCGGCAGTCTCCTTCGTGTGGACGATACTCATAATCACTCCTTGGACGAAATATTCGGAAACGAAATTTTCCTTAAACAAAGCATGGATACTTATATAAACAGTTATGTCCACGAGGAAGACAAGGAGCTTATGCGTCAGGCGGTGGATGCGGAGCGGATAAAAAGCGCGCTTGAGGAAAAAAAGCTTTTTCATGTCAATTACCGTACTTATAATGACGGAGAAATCATCTACTATCAGATGAAGGTCGTGCGCATAGGCAGCTGGAGTCACAGCGTTTCCAAGGATATTGTTATCGGATTCAGAAGCATTGACGAAGAGGTGCGCAGCGATATGGAGCAAAAAGCATTGCTTCAGAATGCGCTGATGCAGGCTAACCGAGCAAGCAAGGCAAAAAGCGTATTTCTTTCCAATATGTCTCACGATATACGCACTCCGATGAACGCTATAGTAGGTTTTACCACTTTGGCGATAACGCATATAAACAATAAGGAACAGGTAGAAGAGTATCTGAAAAAAATAATGACTTCGGGAAACCACCTTCTGAGTCTTATAAACGACGTTCTGGATATGAGCCGAATCGAGAGCGGAAAAATGCACCTTGACGAAAAACACTGCAGTCTTCCCGAAGTGCTTCACGGTCTTAGGAACATACTTCATGCGGATATTGCCGCAAAACAACTGGAGTTGTATATTGACGCGGTAGATGTTTTTGACGAGGAAATATTATGTGATAAGCTGAGGCTTAACCAAGTACTGTTGAATCTTCTCAGCAATGCCGTCAAGTATACTCCCGCCGGTGGTATAGTAAGCCTTCGCATTGTAGAAAAACAGAGTGTTGATTCCGGCTGTGCAAACTACGAATTCCATATAAAAGATACGGGTATAGGCATGAGCAGGGAATTTGTTGACCACATATTTGAACCGTTTGAAAGAGAAAGGAACTCCACAATAAGCGGCATACAAGGCACCGGTCTTGGAATGGCCATTACCAAAAATATTGTGGATATGATGAACGGTAATATAACAATCAAAAGCGAGCAGGGAGTGGGAACCGATGTAACCGTTTCCTTTACTTTCCGTATTGATTCGGATATCAAGCTGTCTCCGGTAATAGACGAACTTAAAAACTGCCGCGCATTGGTGGTGGATGATGACTTCAACACTTGCGACAGCGTTTCGGGAATGCTTCAGCAGATCGGTATGCGTCCGGACTGGACACTTTCGGGAAAAGAAGCTGTTCTTCGCACAAAGCAGGCGGTAAGTCATAACGATAATTACAGCGTTTACATAATCGACTGGCTGCTGCCGGATATGAACGGCATAGAAGTGACCAGAAGGATAAGGAAGGAAACGGGCGAGGACGTTCCGGTTATCGTTCTGACCGCTTATGACTGGTCAGATATTGAAGAAGAAGCCAAAGAGGCGGGGGTTACAGCTTTCTGCGAAAAGCCTTTGTTTATGTCGGAACTCAGCACTTGTCTGAGAGCCGTGGTTTCCTCCGATCTTAAGGAAGAAAAAGAAAATAAGACGGAGAGAAAGATAAGAGAAGGACGCATTTTGCTTACCGAGGACAATCCTTTGAATCAGGAGATAGCCGCGGCTATATTGTCAGAAGCCGGGTTTGAGGTTGACATAGCCGAAAACGGAAGTATTGCCGTAGATACAATTTCCAAAGCGAAAGCCGGATATTACCGGATTGTTTTGATGGATATACAGATGCCGGTTATGAATGGATATGAGGCGGCTAAAGAGATACGAAAGCTTAAAGATAAGAAAAAAGCTGCCATTCCCATTATCGCAATGACAGCAAACGCTTTTGACGAGGATAAACAGGAGGCTTTGGACAGCGGAATGAATGGTCATATTGCAAAACCTATTGATGTGGATAAGCTGTTCGGAGCACTGGACGAAATTTTAGAATAGTGATTTCATAAAAGTTTTTTTAAAAATAAGCAAAAGTAAATTTGCAAAGCCCCTTGTAAATAAAAGCGGACAAGGCGTACCTATTCTTTGTTAATCCATCCTGACGGAGTTGACCCGATTCAGAGGATTTTCAGCTTATTCGGCGCGTGTTGTCCGTTTTTGATTTTTAAATTTGTGGATACCAATCAGATAAAATAGGGTATGATATGTTAAAAACATCCGGTGAACCTGTTTTCACAAGATATTGCTCACATCTTTTCGGCAAATTATGTGAAGCAGATTCAGATAAAATAAAAAGTCCTCCCCTTTGGATTTGTTTCCTAAGAGAAGGACTTTATTATTTAATGTTTTTTGCAAAATTCTTTTCAGCGCCGTGTTATTTTGATTATTTTCCCTTAAGGTCACAAACAATAATTCCCAATCCCACAGTACTGATATAGCAGCGTCCGTATTCGTTAACGTCACCCTTAATAAAATGTCCGTTGCCCATACCGCCGAACTGCATCGTTCCCTGAGTTACGGGCGCCCATGTGGCTCCGCCATCCTCCGACCAATAAATTCCTATAACGTCGTCCTTTTCGGGTCTGCCCCAGATATATATTGCGTCGGGAGAGCTTTCGTCCTTGCCCTTGCCAACTCCAACGCCAAGACAAGCCGTAACGTTTTCGTTTCTGGTAAATGTTTTTCCGTGATCCTCCGATACCTGAAGCCCCATGGAGGGAAGGTAAACAACGCCTTCTCTGCCGGGCATGACGGTGATTCTTGCGGCACTGAACAGACTGAAGGTGTTCTCAAAAGTCTTTCCGCCGTCGGAGCTTACATAGAAGCCGCTTCCGCTGGTAGCGTAGACATAATCCGGGTTAACGGTGTCACATACCACATAGCTGGTAATGTGTATACCTTCACTGGTCGTCCATGTATCGCCGTTATCATCGGAATAGTAAAGGCTGATGCCGCTTTCGGGAGCCCAGAAGAAGCGCTTTCCGTCAGCCGAAACGCTTACGCTGCCTTTTCCGCTTCCCGATTCGGGTTTGCTCTTCGCCTGCTTCCAGTTTTCGCCGCCGTCAAGGGTGTAGTAAAAGCCCACGTCGCCTCCCCCGGCTTTTACCCATACGTCGGGAGCTCCGAAAGCGGCAGCTATACTCGTTGTGGAGCCTATTCTGCTGCTGTGAACGTTTCCGTATTCAAACGGGCTTTCGTTTACAAAGCCGTCATAATCTCCGATGCTTGTAATTATCGGGCCATCGGGTATGGTTACAAGCTCATAGGGCACCGTTTCCTCAATTCCCTTGGAATCGAAATAAAATTCCGGTGAATCGTCCCAAATATTGCTGCACCCGAATACGCCGTTACCGGAAACCACCTTAATCTTATTGGGATCAAACGGATCAATCATAAGACATCCGCACCAGTGAATGGCGTAACCGTTCATCCAAGGGATTCCGCCGTCGGTCATGGTCATTTTCTCGTTAATGCTTTCCCATGTTTTGCCGCCGTCTGTGGATCTGAAAAACTCGTCGCCGAAGGATCCGTTTGGCTGCGCCACCCAGCGGTTTTCCGTCACCGCCACCATTCTTTGAGGATTGGTGGGGTCGACAACAACATCTCCGAAACGAGAGTTGATGGGCTCAATGGATTCCACTGTGCCGTTGGCTATGTTAAGCCGCTTGATACCACCGTCGCCGCCGTCACCGTGAGGTCCCTCTGTTGCTCCGTAAGTGATAAGGATATTTCCCTGTCCGTCAAGTCTCATTCTCTGAGGGTACAGGTTAGTGGGAAGACCCGAAACAGCGTTCCAGCTCGTACCGCCGTCATTGCTGACCCAAACATTGTCCTCTCCGTTTTTGGAAATAGCCGCGTATACTTTTGTGCACTCCGAACCGTTGGAGGAATCGGGGTCGACAACGATGGAGCAAATGCCGTTTCCGTTGGCGGTGTTTACTTTCGTGGCGTCGGTCAGGGATTGAAGCGTATTCCATGTTTTGCCGCCGTCGGTGCTTTTTATAAGCCCACCCGTTCTTCCGCCGACATAAATAATGTCGTTGTTAACGGGGTCTATGGCGATACGTTCACCGTTCTGTCTGCCCATGCCATTGCCATGAGCCTTTATTTTATCGGTGACGTCCACCGTTTCATAGGTTTCGCCGTAATCGTGAGAAATCATAATACAGGTTTTGCCGTTACTGAAATAAGAAGTACCCGCCAAAAGATAGATTTTGTTGGGCTCGTCGGGGTCGACGGCAAAACCGTCAATTCCCAGCAGCCCCACATCCTCTTCGGTTACATTATAAGAAATGGATTTCCATTTTCCCGCTGTTTTATCCCAGCGGTAAGCTCCGCCGACATCGGTTCTGGCGTAATACAATCCCTCCTCGGAGGTGGAGAAAACGCCGGATACAAATCCGCCGCCGCCCATTGCAAATTGACTGTAATTCCAATTTGAGTCGGATACCGGAACGGAAGCACCGCCGACGTTATTTTTGTCGCTTACGTTTCCGTCGTTATTGTCACCGTCATTGCCCGAACAGGAGCAAAGCAGCATAACCGCTGCCATTGATCCGGCGGAAAGCTTAAGGAATTTTTGGTTAAACTTTTTTATCATGTCTTATTGCCTTTCTTGTTTTATTAAAGTAATCTCACAATTGAGAACGATTACATACATTATTATTTTACCATATAAATTGATATTTTTATATATTTGTTTAGTACAAATTTCCGGGAGATTTTTTGGTGGTATTGTACTATCCGAAATATTTTTAAAATCAGTGCCTTGGACGCAATTTTTGATCAGATTTGCGATACTATGGCTTGCTTGAAAATAAAGGAAATGGCGGATTTTTGACCCCAAATGGTTAGCTTCAAGGAAAAAAACGCAGTCAAACCGTCGTTTGACGAGGCTTTTTAACGCGGAAGATGACCGTTTGGGGGCGAAAAGACGGCGTTTCCGATTTTTCAAACAAGCCCTAATATTATTGGTCTTTCTCATAATCCGTTGTTGCTGAAAAAGCTTAATTCTTTGCCGCCGTATCCACAAAGTGTTACCAAAAAACAAAAACTTTCCAAGCTTGTCATAAACATATCCGTTATCGAATATATTTACTTTGAAAAAGGGCAAGTTATCCTTTTAAAATTATTGCCTTAATATGAAAGGGAGCAAGCTCCCGTGAAGGAAAGGAAAGATCGAAATATGGAACTTCAGCTTAAGAAAGAGCCTGTATATCTGAACGAGGTAATATTTGACGGGCAGACGGAACAGGGCGTAGAATTCGATTATGTTCTGCCCGATTACTACCCCGACATATTTAAAATTCTGAAATGCAGCCTTACGCCGGGTATATCCTCATACAGCATATCGGGAACTCAGCTTTTCATTGACGGCGCTGTACTGATCAAAATACTTTACCTGTCCGATGACAATGTGAATATTCACTGTGTAGAGCAAAAATACACATATTCCAAAACACTGGAACTCACTAAACCGGCCGATAAAGCCACCGTTTACATCACTGCCAGAACCGACTATTCCAACTGCCGCGCCATAAGCGGAAGACGTTTTGACGTAAGAGGAGCGGTAAGCTGTAAGGTAAAGGCCTGTCAGCCTAAAATATTTGAAACGGTAAGCGGAGCCGACGGACTTGAAACCAAATCCAGCTCTCTTTCCTACTGTGGGAATAAATTGACCGGAGGCGGACAGTTCACAATACGCGAGGACATAGAAACAGGCACCGGAAGAGGCGGCATTTTAGGAATACTAAGCTGTGACGCATCCGCCGAGGTTACCGATATAAAAATAATAGCGGGAAAAGCGGTGGTAAAGGGAGAAGCCAAGGTGAAGGCTCTTTATCTGATAAAAATTGACGAGGAATCCCGTGACAGCGAGGTTATGGAAGCCACGGTTCCCATAAGCCGTATAATAGATATGGACGGTCTTGACGACAGCTTCTCCTGTTTTGCGGACATAAAGATAATGGATTGCGGACTTGAAATAAAAGCGGGAGAAAACGGAGACAACAGGATATTGGGCTGCGACCTTACAGTTGACTGTAAAGTCACCGCCAACAGGGAGGAAAATATTTCGGTTCTCACGGATCTGTTTTCCACCAATTACGAAACGGATTTCACCACCGCTCAGATTAAGGTGGAGCATTCGCCGGTGAGAGTTCAGAAGCAGCTTTCTCATAAAACGGAGCTTGAATGTAAGGAAGGAAGTTTGGAAGAAATATTCGACTGCCGCTGCGATCTTAACGGCGTAAGCTGCAAATTTAACGGAGAGGGCGGACTTATCGTTACGGGACAGTTGATCTCTCAGGCGATAGGAAGACTGTCCGGTTCGGGTACTCCCGTGTATATTGAAAAAAGCGAACCGGTAGAGCTGAACTGCGATGTGGGAATAGGCGACGAAAACAGCGTTATTGAACCGAATCTGCAAATAACAGACGTAAGCTTCAACATAAGCGGCGATGTAAAGGTAGAGGTCAGGGTGAATATTTTGCTGAACGGCTGCGTATACAGATTAAAAAACATAACGGTAATAGAAAACGTGCTTCTGGACAGCGAAAAGCCCAAGGAAAAGAACAGCGAATACGCTCTTAAAATGTATTACGCCGAGGAAAACGAAGAAATATTTGCCGTGGCTAAGAGATATAACACAAAGCCCGAAGCCATAATGGAAGAGAACGAGCTTGAGGAAGAGGTGCTTTCCGCTCCCTGCCTGCTTCTTATTCCTATTCTTTAAGGAGGGAAAAATAAATGAGTAATTCTATTTACCGTAACATCGCCAAACGAACCGACGGAAATATTTATATCGGGGTGGTAGGCCCTGTCCGTTCGGGAAAATCAACTTTTATCAGCAAGTTTATGCAGACGCTTGTCATTCCCTCCATCAACAACGAATTCCGTCGGGAGAGAGCAATTGACGAGCTTCCTCAGTCCGCTGCGGGAAAGACGATAATGACCACCGAGCCTAAATTTGTCCCCGAAGACGCAATATCCATAGAGGTAGAGGACAGCATTACAATGAACGTAAGGCTCATCGACTGCGTAGGCTATATAGTACCCAGCGCAATAGGCTACATAGAAAACGAAATGCCGCGCATGGTGAAAACGCCTTGGTTCAATACCGAAGTTCCCTTCAATATGGCAGCCGAGGTAGGTACACAAAAGGTAATAAACGAACATTCCACCATCGGACTTGTGATTACCACCGACGGCAGCATTACAGATATACCGAGAGAGGAATACGCCGAGGCGGAGCAAAGGGTAATAGAAGAGCTGGATCTGATACACAAACCCTATGTTGTGGTGCTTAACTGTCAGCATCCCGATTCCGCCAAAAGCAAAGCTTTGGCGGAGGAACTTTCCGAAAAATACAAAAGACCCGTTGTGCCTCTTAATTGTCTTGAAATCGGGGAACAGGCAATCAAAGAGCTTTTGGCGGAAATACTGCTACAATTCCCCGTAAAGGAAATCAACATAAAAATTCCCAAATGGCTTACCGCTCTTGAAAAAGGACATTGGCTCAAATCCGATATTTTTGCTTCGCTGAAAAAATCAGCAGCCGATATAACCAATATAGGCGAAGTCAAAAGCGTAACCTGTAAATTGGCGGAAAGCGAGCACATATCCGATTGCAGCGTGGAAAAGGTAGATCTGGGCAGCGGGGCGGCATATGTAAAGGCGGAGCTTTCCAACGACTTGTTTTATCGTGTTTTAGGTGAAACAACCGGACTTGACATAAAGGATGAAAGCGATCTTATGCCCTGTATGATAGAACTGGCGCAGATAAAAAAGCGCTATGAAAAGGTAAAAAGCGCCCTTGACGAGGTAGAAGCCACGGGATACGGAATAGTTATGCCGAGTCTTGACGAACTTACGCTGGAAGAGCCGGAAATAGTGAAGCAGGGCGGAAAATACGGCGTAAGGCTGAAAGCGGAATCCACCTCAATTCATATGATGAGCGCAAAAATAAACACCGAGGTATCACCGATAGTAGGCACCGAGCGTCAGAGCGAGGAATTGGTAAAATACCTCCTTAAGGAGTTTGAAGAGAACCCCGCCAAGATATGGGAGAGCAATATTTTCGGAAAATCCCTTCACGAACTGGTTACCGAAGGGCTTCATAATAAGCTGTACCGTATGCCTTCTGACGCGCGTCAGAAGCTTCAGGAAACCATACAGCGCATTATAAACGACGGCTGCGGCGG
Organism: uncultured Ruminiclostridium sp.; assembly: GCA_910588335.1. Taxonomy (GTDB): domain Bacteria; phylum Bacillota; class Clostridia; order Oscillospirales; family Ruminococcaceae; genus Ruminiclostridium_E. Next base: position 68,284 of record CAJUQV010000017.1, read on the forward strand.
ACTTATTTGTATAATTCTTTAAAATTCGGGTAAAATTAAATTTTGTTCCTTCACATTCATATTTTTGGTTTAATGTTATATAGTATAAAAGCCCCTGTTTTTATTACGGGGCTTGTTTTTTTACAAAAACAAAATTTTTTAAAAAATTTTAAAAAAAGTATTGACAAGAATGTCGAACTATGATATAATTGTTTAACAGTGAAGCGCTGATATAGCTCAGTTGGTAGAGCGCATCCTTGGTAAGGATGAGGTCATCGGTTCAAATCCGATTATCAGCTCCAGAAAATACACTTTTGTATGCTCTTTCAAGCTTACAAAAGTGTATTTTTTTTAAATTAAAACAAACGGCGAAGCGATTGAACACTCCGCCGAGTGTGAAAAATCAAATGAATCCAAACTCCTGTTACCTTTTTTTGACGTATAGCCCACAACGCACAATAGCTCACGCCCCTGTACTTGCTTCCGAGGTAGCTCAACAGAAAAAGATGTATATACTCGCTGTGATATTCAGTCGCGGCGCAGTTGTTACGGAAACAGAGGAACTTGTTTTTTGCAGGAGGGATTAAGGGGGTTATTTAATATTGTACGGCAAAAGCGATCTTGCTAATCTCCTTGTCGGAGGAAGCTGTAAAGTAACAGCTATATATCAAATCCGCTTGGGATTTGATATCAAAAAGAGCCTTCAGAAAAATTCTACGAAAACTCTTGAAAATTTAGTTTAATTATGCTACAATATCTTTCCTTAACAAGAGCATACAAAAACACAACAATTTAATGGACTGTCAACCTTACGCAAAACACCGCTTCCGACAAAAATCGGAGCGGTGTTTTTGTATATCTTCTGGACACCGTGACCAGAAGGGACCCGCCCATTTTCCCCGCTTCGTCCACGGAGGCTCTGCTGGATGTATCCCCCAGAGCCGCCCCCTTTCCCTGGATAGGGAAAGGGCGGGGGGATAGGGTCGAACCGCTTCCTCTCAAACCGCTGTCTTTCCACGGCTGATGTGTTGAAAATTAGCAATCTCAAAGCCTTGCCCCGCAAGGGTTTCCAGCTCCGGTTTCGTGAGGGCTGGTATAGTATCATTCCCCACCCCCCGATTTATCAAAATACTGTCAACATCTGAATTTATAGGAGGTATCTATGAACGGTCAAAATTCAATGCCTTGCAGCCTTGAAACCCAGTCAACGCTGGTCGCCGGGAAAAAGCGTATTCGGAGTACGTCCGTCTGTGTCTGGCTGTCCCCGGATGAACAGGCAAAAATCCGGAAGCGCATGGCGGATGTGGGTATTCGCAACCTTTCGGCGTATATGAGAAAAATGGCTCTCAACGGCTATGTGCTCCATGTTGACCTTGCGCCAGTCAAAGAGATCGTTTCCCTGCAAAGGCGGTGTGCAAATAATCTCAATCAAATTGCCGTCAGGGTGAATACCTGTGGCGGAGTTTACCCCGAAGAAATCAAGATCCTGCAAAAAGACTATGCGGATTTATGGGGGCCGCTCTCCGAACTGCTGGAGAAACTTTCGGAGGTGGTGGCGCTGTAAGCGCATAAGGCCCAGGAGCGATAGCGACGGGGCCGCAGACAGGGAAGCCTCTGGACACGGTGTCCAGAGGCTTCCGGCGGGTTTGGGGGCACCCCAACAAGCATTTTTGCGAAGCAAAAATTGCAAGTGTTATACACTTGCCCTGCTTGCCGCTAATCATGCGGTCGGAAGTCTGTT
>CAJUQV010000018.1 GCA_910588335.1 uncultured Ruminiclostridium sp.
CATAGGAGAAAACATAATATCCATGACAGGCAAAATAATTCACACAATCCATATAGGAATTATGTCCACCTCCACCAAAACCATGTGCCATTACAACGATACCACGCTGGCTTTCTCCCGAACTATACATATATCCCGCCAGTTTCTGCCCCTTATTGGAATCAAACTCATATTTCGTGCGCTGCAATCCGTCAAAATCATCAATATAGAGCATAAGCGGCTCATAGCTCTCAAATCGGCGGTTAAAATTCTCGTTGTATACCATTACAGACAACGCCCAATCGCCTGCAATTATTAGTACAACCATAATAGATAATACAATAAAGAAAATCTTTTTTTTCTTAGACTTCGATTTCATTTTTTCATAAGTCCTTTATCAATAATTCTCTGCGCCGCATTCATCACTCCGACTCTTGCCGCAAAATATGAAGTGCCGCCCTGAAGCCAAACAGCGTAAGGCTCTCTTAACGGTGCGTCGGCAGACAGCTCTATCGAGCTTCCCATTGTAAAGCAGCCCGCAGCCATTATTACCTGACAGTTATATCCCGGCATATCCCAAGGTTCGGGAGCCGCCATACTGTCAACCGGACTGGCCGCCTGTATACCCTCGCAAAAAGCGATAAGCCTTTCGGGACTGCCCAGTTTTATAGAGCATATTATATCGGTACGGTAGGCACGGTAATCGGGGAGTGCGGTAAAGCCCAGTTCCTCAAAAAAAGCCGCCGCAAATACCGATGTTTTTAAAGCGTTGGATACCGCTAACGGGGCGTTGTAAAGCCCCATAAAAATCTCGCGGTTTTGTCCCAGAGAACAGCCTACCTCTTTTCCCGTTCCAACGGTAGTAAGGCGATAGGAACAAAGCTCCACCAGTTCCCTTTTACCTGCTATATAACCTCCCGTAGAGCAGATACCGCCGCCCGGATTTTTTATAAGCGAGCCTATTATAAGATCGGCGCCTACCGATGTAGGTTCTACGCATTCAACAAATTCGCCGTAACAATTGTCTACCATAATTATCGCCTTGCTGCCTACGGCTTTTACCGCTTCGGCGATTTCCATTATTACGGATACGGTAAGTGAGGGTCTTAAGGAATAACCCCTGGAACGCTGTATGTAAACCGCCTTAGCTCCCCTTGACTGCTCCATTATTGCCTTTATATCCGGTCTCCCGTCGGGAAGCAGGTCGATTTGTTTGTAATTAACTCCAAATTCTTTAAGGGAACCGCCTTTTTCACCGAATATTACTTCCTCTAACGTATCATAAGGCCGACCGGTCACCGCAAGAAGCAGGTCGCCGGGTCTGAGTACGCCGAAAAGAGCGGTGGAAATAGCGTGAGTACCGTTTACAAATCCGTGTCTTACAAGCGCGTCCTCTGCCCCCAACGCCTGAGCGAATACCTGATCCGCTTTATCCCTTCCGTCATCGCCGTAGCCGTATCCGGTTGTCCCTTTCAGGTGCATATCGGCCACGCCGTTGTCTATGAAAGCTTTAAGAACCTTTTCGCTGTTTCGGCGGCAGATCTCGTCAATACGGGCAAAAGCCGCCTCCGTTTTATCCTCCGCCTTGTCCGCCGCCGTCAGCAGCTCTTCGCTGAAATTAAACTCTGTCATATACTTGTCCTGCTTATTATTTATTCAAATATGATGAATGCTGTTATGATATATTGTTTTTTATTTTTTCGGAAAAAACGGTTATAGCTTTACCGCCCTCGTAAAATCCCGCTTTTCGGTAAAACGGGCTAAGCTCCGGTTTACAGAGTATGGAAACTTCTTTTCCCTGTTTTTCAAAAAAAACGCCTAACCGCCTTAACAGTTTTTTCGCTTCGCCTTTTCCCCTGGATTCGCTTTTTGTGGCTACAAGCGAAATGAAAACGGATCCGTTTATATCCGCCATCACGGTGGCGGAAGCGCCTCCGTAAACATACACGGACGATATACCGTGTCTTGTTTTATGACTTATATCTGTATACCAGTCATCATACTTTATTCCCGAAAATCCGTCCTGCAATATGGGAAAAACATCGTCGAGAGCAGGGTTTACGTTTATCTCTTCCATTTCGGGAATTTCTTCGTTTTCCGGTATAAGTTCCGAAGAGAATTTATATATTAAACTTTCTTCGGTGTTTGACCAACCGGCAGCCATCAGCCGTTTACCTGTTTCAATTCCGGTAAGAGCCGACTTAAAACCGCAGACCTTAAGAAAAAGCGAAAGCTCCTCCATTGTATCCTCGGAAATAACGCCTTTTGTTCTTATGACAAGATCGTCGTAATAACGTCCTATCAGAATACCCTTCCCGCCGTATACCGTAAAAAAATCGTAACCGCCGTATGCTTTCATATTAGACGCTATTTTTAGGGAAAAAATGTCTTTTGCTCCAGCCAACAGCCTTTCGGCTGTTTTTTGATCGACGCGGGTTATCATATATTACGGTCACTCCTTAAAATATGAGCCTGAACCCGCTTATCGGGAATTCATTGCTCCCAGCTTATTTATCATAGTCGAAGCCAATTTTGCCGTATCATACAAATCGGTTTCCTTTATAACACAGTTTGGTGAATGCAAATATCGGCAAGGTACGGAAATTGCCATTGTGCGGACGCCTCCCGCTGATTTATGGATAGCTCCGCTGTCATTGCCGCCGGCTACGACGGTTTTTGTCTGGCATTTCACGCCTATTTCCTTTGCAGTGTCAAATCCAAGCTTATAAAGCTCGCGGTCGTAAATCGTGCCTCTGTCCATAAAGGACACTACGGCGCCGTTTCCGAGAATACAAACCTTTTTTTCACCCTCTACTCCGCTTATATCGCAGGCGGTAGTTGTTTCAAGCACAATCGCTATATCCGGATTTACCGAATATGCTGCCGCAGCGGATCCTCTTGTGCCTACCTCTTCCTGAACGGTAAACACAAACGTTGTATCGTAAGCAAGCTCTCCGTTCAGCATTTGAAGCATTATAGCACAACCCGCCCTATCGTCAAGCGCTTTTCCTGACATATAACCGTCGCCGAAATCCGACTGTTCACTTGTAAAATACGCGTAATCGCCTAAAGCGACAAACTTTTCGGCTTCATCCCTATTCTCCGCGCCGATATCTATCCTGAGGTCGGAAATTTTGGGCTGTGAATTTCCCTCGTCGCCTTTAAGTAGATGTATCGGCTTTCCCGCTACGGCACCGTAAATATCGCCGTTTACGGCAAGCTGTCTCCCGAACACCACATACGGCAACACACCGCCTACCGGAGCAAAACACAAGCTTCCGTCATCGTCGATATGGGTCACTATAAAGCCGACCTCGTCCATATGCGCAGCCACCATAAGCTTTTTGGGTGGAGTACTTCTGCCCTTCTTTTCGACTATAAGATTACCTAAATTATCAACGGCGTATTTAACGTCGGCGGGCAGAAGCGAAATAATTTTCTCCCTTACCCTGCTTTCATCACCGCTTGCTCCGTTGATCGCTGAAAGCTCTTTCACAAGCTGTTTCAAATTTTCCATCGTCCCGTCTCCTTTTTAACCCTTAATAAAAGCCGCCAACAGCTCTCCCGTATTTCTTATATCCTCCGTATCAAGCACCTCGCAAGGGGTGTGCATATATCTCTGAGGTATCGAAAGGAGCGCCGTTTTCACTCCGCTTTTTGTCACCGCTATATTGTCGGCGTCAGTTCCCGTTTTTCCGTTCATTACCTCAATCTGATAAGGAATATTCTTTTCTTGGGCAATTTTTTTGAGCTTATCGGACATTTCCCTATCCAATGTGGGAGATATACCTATCATGGGGCCTTTTCCCAGCTTGCCTGCCTGCTCCGAGGAAACTCCTTTGCTCACGGCAAAGCTTACGTCAAAAGCGATTGCATAATCGGGGGTTATATTAAATGAGGAAACCGCAGCGCCGCGACAGCCCACCTCTTCCTGAGCCACAAGCTGTACGGCTATCCTGAAGGGAAGCTCTTTTTCGTTTTTAAGCAGGTCGAGGGCGTACAATATAGAAACCACTCCCGCCATATCATCGGAAGCGGGAGTACATATCCTTGTACCGACAAGCTTTGAAAAGCGGCCTTCCTCTACTACAAGATCGCCTAAGGAAATCACTTTCTCCGCTTGTTCCTTGGTCATTCCTATATCAATAGCTATATCCTCGATATCGGGAGCCTTTTCGTTTTTATCCGCAACATGAGGAGGGAGAGTTGAAACAATTCCCTTTATCGGCTCCTTTCCGTATACCGTTACATTCTGAGCAAGGAGCGTGCGATTGTCAATACCTATTTTTCCTACCTTAAGAAAACCGTTTTCATCAATAAAGGTAACTATCATTCCCACACGGTCTATATGCGCGTCCAAAAGCAGCGTGGGCTTATTAGCTTCGCCTATAAAGCCGATAACGTTTCCGAAGCCGTCGGTCTCGACATTGTCGGAGTATTGGGAGAGCAGTTTAATCAGAGCTTCATGAGCATTTTTTTCTCCGCCGCTCACCGAGGGAAGATCGCAAAGCGTTTTAAGTGTTTCTTCAATATTCATATTATTATTCCTTTGACTAATACAAATTTACGGATACTTACTTTTTTTGCTTCCCTTTCTATTCAAGAAAAAGCAATATGTATATCCGAAACAACAACTTATAGTATACCCCTTTATCCACTTTTAGTCAATAAAAATCATGTATCGGTATTAACAAAGTTTTCATACAAAACACAATTGAAATTGGTAAAAAAGATAAAATACTTCCCTTCGGCTAACCTAATATCAATCTTTAATCAAATCTACAACTTGATTAAAGATTGATATAATATATGCCGGAATGGAAGTATTTTATTATACGAATAAATTTTAAAATATAATTAAAGCTCCGCAAAATTTCTCAATATGGCAAGTCCCGTATCTCCGCTTTTTTCCGGATGAAACTGGGCTCCGTAAACATAACCGTTTCCCACCAGCGCGGGAACCTTGCCGCCGTAATCGGCATAGGCATATACGTCGTCAGGATCGCAATCCGCTGCATATGAGTGGACAAAATAAAAATATTGTCCTTCCTCAATACCCTTAAGCAAAGGGCAGCTTCTGTTGTACTCCAAGGAATTCCAGCCCATCTGAGGCACAGGCAAACCGCCCTGCGGCTTCATAAGCCAGACAGTGCCCCCAATAAGACCTAAACCGTCAAACTCTCCGAACTCGTAGCTTTTTTCAAACAAAAGCTGCATACCTAAGCATATTCCCAAAAAAGGTTTTTTCGCCGCCTCGGATTTTATCGTTTCAACAAGCCCGGAACGGTTCAGCTTGTTCATTGCGTCACCGAACGCTCCCACGCCGGGAAGTATCAAACGATCCGCTTCAATGATATCCTCCTTATCCGAGGATATTTTGTTTTCAAGGCCGAGATAATTCAAAGCGTTTTGTACGCTGAATAAATTTCCCGCGCCGTAATCAATTATTGCTATCATAACAATTGTTCCTTATACATTCCGATGTGTTCCATTATATGCCCTATATTGCCTTCTCCCGCGTACTCATTCATATCAAAGAAATTGTGTTCAAAATCACTCCAGAACAAGGGATTTTCATTTCCTGCCACACTTGACTCACAATTCAGTCTCCCAACATACACCTCAACATAGCAGCCGTCAAGGTAATAGGTAAAGTCCATAAGATGAGTAAGCTTAATTTGCTCCCTTGTTATGCCGGTTTCTTCAAAAAGCTCACGGTAAGCGGCGGACTCGTGCTCCTCTCCTTCCTCTATCTTTCCCCCCACCATATTTATAAGTCCGAGATAAGGGTTTTTAATTCTTTTGCACATTAACATTTTAGTGCGCTCTTTGTTAAATACCGCCACTAAATTATAACCCTGCACTAAAGCACCCCCTTTGAGGACATAATCCCTCCGGCGGGTCTAATCGCCTGCTTTAAAGCATAAGCAAGTGATTTAAACAGCGATTCCGTTATATGATGATCGTTTTTTCCGTATTCCGATCTTAAATGCAAGGTTATACCCGCATTAAAGGCAAACGCTCTCATAAATTCTTCGGTAAGACAGCTATCGTAATCGCCTATCCGTTCATTCCCGAACACGGCGTTAAACACAAGAAACGGCCTTTTGCATATATCCAGAGAACAAAATCCCAAAGCTTCGTCCATGGGAACGAAAGCAGAACCGAAGCGCATAATCGGTTGTTCGCCCAAAGCAAGGCTTAATGCCTGACCCAAGCAAATACCTGTATCCTCCACCGTATGGTGACCGTCAACATACAAATCACCCTTGCAGCTTACCTCAAGATCAAAGCCGCCGTGAACGGTCATCGCGGTAAGCATATGGTCGAAAAAGCCTATACCCGTGTAAATATCAGATTTACCGGTGCCGTCAAGATAAAGCGTCACCTTTACATCGGTTTCTTTGGTGGTTCTGGTTATTCGCGCCTCTCTGCTCATTTCCGTTTCTCACTTTCTGTTTAATAATTTTGGGGGCAACTTTACCAAATCTCTTTTCCGTCGCCTAAAATAATATTTTTTATATTTTCGTCCGCATCCTCCAATGTAAGTCCACCGTCAATAAGAGGCTTTATAACCTCTCGGCTCTCTCTGGTATGGGGAAGAGATGAGGCTAACGCTGCCGCTTTTTCCTTTTTGCCGCATTTCAGGTATAAAAAGCAAAGAGCCGCGCGCATAGTGGCCTTTTGTTTTTCGTTTACAGACAGGTGAAGCCCTCTTTCCGTCAGCTCAGCAGCTTCTTCCGATTTTCCTTTTAGCGCTAATACCCCCGCCAGTCCAAGTATCATTCCGGGCTTATTGGGATAAATAAGCAAAGCGTCGCGATAAACCTTTTCCGCCGAATCGTAATCCCCTTTGCTCTGAAAAGCCGCTGCGGTTTTATGTATATTATAGCGAGTTTCTTCGGCGCGGATTACGTCCATACCTATAAGCAGGTCAACGCTGGTCTCGAATATGTTTGCCAAAGCGGGAAGGAAAGTTATATCTGGGTAACATTCCCCTCTTTCCCACTTTGAAACACTTTGCGGCGTTATGCCTAAATATTCGGCGACTTCCTCCTGAGTTAAGTTTTTCTTGATACGGTATTTCTTTAAATTTTCGGACAAATACAGCATGGTGATCCTCCTTTTAAAGGCTTTACGAATCCACTTAATTCATAATCGCAGGTACCGTAATGCCTCATTTATTTTTTACAATACTTATTTTAACACAAGAGGATCGTGTATACAATAGCGCGTTGGTTGGCAAAAACTCAACCTATGTAATTTTTATTGAGGAAAACAGTCAAGAGCAGTTAGCAACGCTGTATTTTCAGTTTCGTTTCCTGCCGTTATTCTCAAATAATCTCCCATATACCTTACCGCGATTGAATTTGACAGCAGATATTCAAAAATTTCCTTTGCCTTTGAGGTTTTTATGAAAACAAAATTGGTAACGGAGGGATAAATTGTTTCAAAAAAGGGGTAATTTCTGCAATTAAGATCGCCGTAAAGCTCCTTTCTGGCGGTTATACAAGCTTCAATGCGACGTTTCATTTCCTTTGAGTCGGAAATGAAATATTCCGCCGCGTACTGGGTAAGTACATTTACATTATAAGGAGATTTGGCGGCTCTCAGCTTTTCGGTTATCATTTTTCCGCTTACGGCAAATCCCAGTCTTAATCCCGCCATACCCAACGCCTTTGAACAAGTTCGGAGCACAATAAGATTATCGTACTCGGCGGCGCATTTCATAAGGCTGTTCTCTTCGCCCCAGAAATCCATATACGCTTCGTCGGCAATAACCAAGGCATTCACGGAATTTATAAGTCTCACGACTTCATTTTTAAGAAGTCCCAAAGATGTGGGATTGCATGGATTGGAAAATATAACCGCCTTGATATTTTCGGTATTTACTTTTTCTATCACCTTGTCAATATTTACGGTAAGGTCAGCTTCCTTTTTTAGTACTCTTACGTCAAGCTCATACAGGCTCGAATAAAAGGCGTACATGGAAAAATCGGGAGACAGGCAAAGGACTCTTTCGTTCTTTTGCAAAAAACAGGCTGTGATTATACTTATAAGCTCGTCGGAACCGTTTCCCGCGGTAATAAACTCCTCATTTACGCCGTAAAGCTCTCCATATGCTTTTATAAGCTTTTTTGCGTATGGATCGGGGTAACGGTTTAATGAAGCTCCCTTTACGGCATTCAAAAGGCTTTCCGCATCAGTATTGATAAAGCTTTCGTTTGCGTCCAGACGTATTTTATAATCGCCCTGTATCGGATCGTACGGAGTAAGGGACACAAGCTTTTCGGTTAAATTATACAAAATTTATCTCTCCTTTTTAACGGATATCCTCTATACGCACCTTTATGGAATTGGCATGAGCTGTCAGCCTCTCTTTTTCCGCCACCAAGATAACATCGTCAGCCGCCTCGTTGAGCGCTCCTGCGGTATAATAGATGTAGCCGGACTTCTTTATAAAGCTGTCAACGGAAAGCGGAGAAAAAAATCTTGCCGTTCCGCTTGTGGGCAGGACGTGATTCGGACCCGCGTAGTAGTCTCCCAAAGGCTCCGGCGCGTACTGTCCCAAAAACAGTGAGCCGACGTTATCAAGTTTTCCTATATATTCAAGTGGATTTTCGGCGACAACCTCAAGATGTTCGGGGGCCAGCCTGTCAGCGATATCACATGCCTGCATCATATCGTTAGCTATGATTATTGCTCCGTAATTGTCAAGGGAATATTCTATAATATCTTTTCTGGAAAGCTGCTTTAATTGTCTTTCTATTTCCTTGGTCACATCATCTGCGATTTTTTCGGAAGTGGTTATAAGTATCGCGCTTGCAAGCCTGTCGTGCTCCGCTTGTGACATAAGGTCGGCGGCAACGTATTTTGGATTGGAGGTACCGTCGGCAATAACAAGAATTTCACTGGGTCCCGCTATCATATCTATATCAACCGTACCGTAAAGAAGCTTTTTAGCAGTGGCAACGTAAATATTTCCCGGTCCCACTATTTTCGATACCTTAGGGATTTCCTTTGTGCCATATGCCAAAGCCGCCACCGCTTGTGCGCCGCCGCACATAAAAATTCTGTCCACTCCGCAAAGAGCGGCCGCAAGCAGGATATCTTTATTCGGCGTACCGTCCTTCAAGGGAGGTGTCACCATTATTATCTCTCTTACTCCCGCTATTTTCGCGGGAATTGCGTTCATAAGAACCGAAGAGGGATAAGCCGCGGTGCCGCCGGGAACATAAAGCCCGACTCTGTCAAGGCCTCTCACTCTCTGACCTATAATTGAACCGTCCTCATTGGTTATCATGTAGCCGTTCTGCTTCTGTCTCCGGTGAAAATCGGTTATTTTCTCAACGCAGTTCAGAAGTGCGTCGACAAGCTTGGGATCGGCTTCGGTAAGCGCATCGTTGATGGTATCCCTCGGCACCTCGTAATACTTGCAGACGGGGCAATCAAATTCTTCGGTATACTTTTTTACCGCTTTGTCACCGTTAGCCTTTACATCCTCTATTATTTTAACTACGGTCTCCTCAACCTTTTTATTGGTCTCGCTGCTACGTTTCTCGACTTCCTTCAAAAACTCGATTTCGCTTCCATCGGCATAAATTTTCCTTATCATTTTATTTGTCCCTCAATTCTTTTTCTATCATTTCAACCAATTGATCTATACGCTTCTTTTTAAGCTTCATGCTCACGGTATTGACTATAAGCCGTGCGGATACGGGAGCAACGTCCTCGTATACCTCAAGACCGTTTTCCCTCAATGTGGCGCCCGTTTCCACGATATCCACTATACCGTCCGCCAGTCCCAGAAGGGGAGCCAGCTCAACCGAGCCTTCTATTTTTACGATATCCACATCCATACCCTTGGATTCAAAAAAAGCCCTGGCAACGTTAGTGTATTTTGAAGCAACCGTCTTAACGCCGTACCCCTTGTAAAAATCATTTCCTTTTTTTCCCGCCAAGGCGAATCTGCACCTGCCGAAGCCTAAATCCACAAGTTCAAAATATTTGCCGCCGTGCTCCATTATAGTGTCTTTTCCCACTACGCCCAGATCGCACACGCCGTGTTCCACATATGTGATAACGTCGGCGGCTTTTGCCAGAACCACCTCTATGCCGCGGCCGTTTATGGGAAGAATAAGCTTCCTGCCCTTGTCCCTGACCGCCGATACGTCAAAGTCCATGGACTCAAAAAGATTTACGGTATCTTTTTCAAGTCTGCCTTTGGTAAGTGCGATCCTGATAACGTCGTTCATTTAACGTGCTGTCCTTTCTTTGAACCGTTTCCGAGAGGAAAGTATTTTATACCTGAATTTTTGTGACATTTCCGTTTTTATCCACCCGGTCTATCAACTTAATCCCCTTTTTTCGGGCAAATTCCTTGGCTTCCTCCAGAGTTTCGTTTAAAGAATTTTCCGCCCTTATTCCATCGGCGGCAAGAGCGCGGCAATGGAGAAAGCCCTTTTGCATGGCGTCGTTTTCCGCGTATACCATAATATCAGAGGGTGCGGTTAATTCGGCGCGGTTGTTTTTAAGCAGCGCCTTTGCCACCGCGTTAATATTTACGGCAAAACCCGTGGCGGGACAAGGGAAACCGAAATCGCCCGTCAGCGCGTCGTAGCGTCCGCCCGACAAAACGGGCATTCCGTATCCCATAATATATCCGCGGAAAAGAAGCCCTGTGTAATAGTTGGCTTTGTTTACAAGGCTGAAATCCAAGGTGACTTTATCTTTTAATCCTAAAGCGCAAAGATACGCGTAAGCTTCTTTTATATCGTTAAGGGCGGATACGAGCTTTTCATCCTTAAAGATTTGTTCTGCCTTTTCAAAGACCTCGGAACCGCCAAACAGCTTGGGAAGTTCATACAGTATATCGGCTTGATCCGAATAACCGTACTTTTCCAACGCGGTTTTTAATTCGGGAATATTTTTATTTTCAACATATTCCCTTAATCGCTCGGTTTCGTCCTCATCGTCGGTAAGCTTGGAAATAAGTATCTTAAAAAATGCACCGTCGCCTATTTCAAACCTAAAATTATCGGTTTCAAAAGTCTTTATCGCCTCTGCGGCAAGATTCAGAATCTCCATATCGGCTTTCTTTACATTGCCGCCGATTATTTCTATTCCGCTCTGGGTTATTTCATCGTCCCGACCGCTGTCCTTTGGGTTTATCCTGAAAATATTTTGGCTGTAAAAAAGCTTTAAGGGGTGGATTTCGTCTTTAAGCCTTGTGGCGGCCAGCCGCGCTATCGGCATGGTAGAGTCGGGTCGGATAACCATAAGTCTTCCCTTTCCGTCGGAAAGCTTATACATGGTCTCCTGAGCAAAATAGCGGGATTTAAGCATAAAAACGTCATAAAACTCCACTCCCGGAGTTATCACTTCGGAATAACCGTAATTTTCAAAAAGTCGCCGTAGCTTCTCTTCGGCGGTACGTCTGGCCACGCTTTCATCAAAAAGCAGATCCCTCGTACCCTCTGGGGTTATCAAATCATATTTTCTCATATACGTATCTTCCCACTTCGCTTTAATGTAGTAATATAATATCACATTGCCTCAAAAAAATCAAGCGCCTTTACAAAGCTTTGTTAATGCTTCCAAAAAAAATCAACAATAAGGATAAAAACAGTCCAATAAATCAAAAGAAAGTCATCTGAGCCGATTTATCCAGTCCCTCAAACACATTCATATCCTCTAATTTCTGCATAACGGATTTATTTATGCCGCTTTCTATCTGAATATCCTCTACGCTTACGAAATTATTTTTTCCGATAGTCTCCTTTAAGCTTCTTGCCGCGTTTTCACCGCAGCCGTCGATAGCAAGCAGAGGAAGTCTCAGGTCGCCGTTTTCAATAACGTATTTTGTGGCGTCGCTTTTAAGATAGTGAACGGGCAGGAAGTGTATTCCTCTGTTCATCATCTCGTATATCAGAAGATACGCTTCAACCATGGACTGCTCTTTCGCACTGGCGTCGGGATTGGACTGTATTTGCTGTATGCGGCTTTTAACGGCGCTTTTTCCGCCCATTACGGTTTTTATCTCAATATTTTCGGTATGTTTTGTAAGAATTGCGGCGTAAAACTCGGAGGGGCGATTAACCTTGAACCAGCCTAATTTTACCGCCCCGGTAACATAAGCGGCGGCGTGAGCCTTTGGAAACATATACTTTATCTTTTTGCAGCTTTCCACGTACCAGTCGGGAACGTTGTTTTCCTTAAAGGCGTTGTATATGGTATCGTCAAAAAGCTTTTTGGCGTTGCCCTTACGTGTTATTTCCATTATTTTAAAGGCAAGACTCGGCTCTACCCCTTTGTGAAGCAGATAAACCATTATATTGTCACGGGTACCTATTACTTCGGAAATAGTACAGGTACCGTTGGCGATAAGATCCTTGGCATTGCCCACATATACGTCGGTTCCGTGAGAAAGACCCGAAATCTGCAAAAGGTCGGAAAAAAGCTTGGGCTGTGAATCCTTAAGCATCTGTATAGTGAAGTTGGTTCCGAATTCGGGCAGTCCGTATGTACCCAACGGTAGCAAAACCGGGTCTTCTTCCTCAAATTTAAGCGCTTTTGTTGAGGTAAAAAGACTTATAACATCTTTATCCGAAACGGGAACGTCGGCTATTTTAATTCCGGTGCTGTCCTCAAGATGCTTGTAAAGTGTAGGAACATCGTGTCCCAGTTCGTCAAGCTTAAGTATGGTATCATGAAGGGCGTGGAAATCAAAGTGGGTGGTTATAACTCCCTTGGTGGCGTCGTCGGCAGGTCTTTGCACCGGTGAAAAATCGTATATTTCATATGTGTCGGGAACCACTACCATTCCGCCGGGATGCTGAGAAGTGGTGCGCTTTACTCCGGTAAATCCGAGAGCGAGACGGGTCATCTCCGCGTTGTTGTAAACCGTACCGCGCTCCGCAGCATATTTTTTTACAAAACCGAAGGCGGTTTTTTCCTGAATGGCGGAAATGGTGCCCGCCTTGAATACGTGATCCTTACCGAACAGCTCTTCGGTATAGCGATGGGACTGCGCCTGATATTCGCCGCTGAAATTTAGGTCTATATCGGGAGCTTTATCTCCCTTGAAGCCCAAAAAGGTTTCAAAGGGAATATCGTGTCCGTCGCATTCCATAGGCGTACCGCATATAGGACAGTTTTTAGATGGCAGGTCGTAACCCGACTGTACCGAACCATCGGTTATAAATTCGGTATGGCGGCATTTTCCGCACCTGTAATGGGGAGGAAGCGGATTTACCTCGGAAATTCCCGACATTGTTGCTACGAGAGAGGAGCCGACAGAACCTCTTGAGCCTACCGCGTAGCCGCATTCATTGGATTTATGGACTAACTTCTGCGCAATCATATAAAGAACGGAAAATCCGTATTTTATGATAGCGTCAAGTTCCTTTTTAAGACGATTCTTTACCGTATCGGGAAGCTCGTCGCCGTAAAGCTCGTGCGCCTTGTTCCAGCAGAGATCCTGTAGCTCCTGCTCCGCACCCTCGATAAACGGGGTATAGGTGCCTTTGGGTATAGGCCTTATATCCTCCACCATATCGGCAATTTTATTGGTATTGGTTACCACCACCTCAAAGGCCTTTTCTTCGCCGAGATAAGCGAATTCCTCTAGCATTTCATCGGTAGTGCGAAGATATAAAGGCGCCTGCTGACCCGCGTCGGTGTAGCCTTGTCCCGCCTGCAATATCTCTCTGAAAACGGCGTCGCTTTTATTCATAAAGTGAACGTCGCAGGTGGCCACAACAGGCTTGTTTAGCTTTTCGCCAAGCTGTACTATCTTTCGGTTATATTCCTTAAGTATTTCTTCGGAGGAAACCTTGTTTTCTCGGAGCAAAAAGTTATTGTTTCCGATAGGCTGTATTTCAAGAAAATCGTAGAAGGATACTGTCTCTTCTATGGATTCCTCGGATTTTCCGTTAATTATAGCCTGATAAAGCTCGCCCGCTTCGCAGGCGCTGCCGATAATAAGACCCTCGCGGTGGTTTTTCAGCTCCGACATGGGGATACGGGGCTTTTTATGAAAATAATCAAGGTTGGAAAAGGAAATAAGTTTGTATAGATTTTTAAGACCGGTATTGTTTTTGGCAATAATTATCTGATGATAGGTGGGCATTTTCTTAACGTCCACGTTGCCTAAAACTATATTAAGATCGCCTAACTTTTCGATTGCTCTTCCCTTCTGCGAAAGCCCGATAAGCTTTATAAAAACGTTCGCCAGCATTTTTGCGTCGTCAATGGCTCTGTGATGGTTGAAATCTCCCAACCCGAACTCGGCCGCCATTGCGTCAAGCGTGTGCTTTTTCTTGTTGGGAATTGCCGCGCGGCAGAGCTTAAGGCTGTCTATGGCGGGATTTCGGTAATTTATCTTATTCCTTTCGCAAGCTATGCGTATAAAAGAGGTATCAAAATCCGAATTATGAGCGATAAGAGGAGCGTCGCCGCAAAATTCGAGAAATTTTCTCACCGCTTCCCCCTCGGAAGGAGCATCCTCTACCATTGCGTCGGTAATTCCGGTAAGCTCGGTTATATTTTCGGGAATAGGGCGTTCGGGGTTTACAAAGGTGCCAAACTCCTCCGCTATTTCCATATTTATAAGCTTTACCGCCCCGATTTCGGTAATACGGTCGGTTTCTCTTGAAAGTCCGGTGGTTTCTATATCGAAAACAATTATTTCATCGTATATGGAACGATTTGTACACCCTTCCACCAATGAGTGTCCGTCGTTTACAAAATATGCTTCCATTCCGAACAGCACCTTAAATTTAGTGTCCGGATTGTTTTTGCGTATATCGTTTAAAGCGTTCATTGCGTCGGGATAAGCCTGTACATTGCCGTGGTCGGTTATTGCAACGGCTTTGTGTCCCCAGTTAAAAGCGCGCTTTACCAGAGCCCCCACCGGAGTGATGGCGTCAAGATCGGACATATTGGTGTGCATATGAAGCTCAACGCGCTTTACCGGAGCATTGTCTGTTTTCTCCTTTTTCTTTACCCGCATTATGGACTTGGGATCAACGTAAAGGGACTTTGTGAAATCGTCCATCTTAACGTCTCCGTTTACCAGAAGCACCGTTCCCTTTTTAACAAATCCGTAATCGCCCATCTTATCCGAAGGAGTAAATATACGCAGTATCTGGGAATTGGTGTAATCGGTAAAATAAGCGGTCAGTATAACAAATTCACCGTTTTTTATCGTTTTTTCCTCAACGCTGAATACCTCTCCCCAAAGGGTAACATTGTTGGCGGCTTCATATACTTCCCTCATTTCAGTCGGTATATCGTTTATTGCCTTTCCTGCCAGAAGCTCCGCATCGGTTTGAAAAAACTCGCTTTCAAACATCAAAGGCATTTTTTCCGGTTCGGACAAAACATTAAGACGCGCTCTCCGCTGAGGCCGCCCGTTTCCGTCTCCTCCCGCGCTGCCGCCGCTGCCTTTGGAATAGCCCCCGCCGTAGCCACCTTTAACGGATGACGGAGGCGGCGCTGGTTCCGTATGCATAAATGCTTCGGGCGGCGGAGGGGGAAGTCCTGCCTCGTCAAGCCGCAGCTTTTCCTCCCTGTTTTCTATATCCACAGCCTTTATACCGTCAAATATTATATTTATGTCCACGTCAAAGTACCCTTTGGCGTATTTTTCTATTTCTCTGTCAATGTGTCCTTCCGATAAAATATCGGCGCCGCCGTTTTTCAGTGTAATTTCATATGTACCGTCGCCCTCCGATATTTCAGCGTTTTTAAGGTAACCGTTGATTTTTCCGGTGAGAGACGGTTTAGCGTGAAGTAAATCTATAATGTGATATATTCTGTCAGAGGAAAACAAAACGGAAGGATATTTCGGAAAAATTTCCGCCGTTTTTATTTCAAGATTTTCTTTGATTTTCTCCGCGGCGGACAATATCAGAGAGGATTCCGGCACGTCTTCCATGGAAAGCTGAAGCAAAAGTCCCTTGCTCACGCTATTGTAAATAATGGAAGTTACCTCACCGCCGCCGGTTATCTCGTCGAATACTAAATTGACAAACAGATCTTTTAATTTTTTTGACATTCCTGATTCCCTTTCGGTTACATCTTTTTAATTTCATCCATCAGCGCGGTCAAAAGCTTGTTCTCCGGAACCTTGCTTATTATCTCGCCTTTTTTAAAGATAAGACCTTCTCCCTTTCCCCCCGCTATTCCTATATCCGCTTCCTTAGCTTCTCCCGGCCCGTTGACCACGCAGCCCATAACCGCTATCTTTATATTTTTATGTATATCCGCCGTAAGCTCCTCAACCTTATGCGCCAAACCGATAAGATCAATCTGCGTCCTGCCGCAGGTGGGGCAGGACACTATCTCAACCGTATTTTTTCCCTTTCCCACAGCGGTGAGTATATCCTTTGCAGCTTTTATTTCGAGGAGCGGAGCCTCGGTGAGCGATACTCTTATCGTGTCCCCTATTCCGTCGCAAAGCAGAGAACCTATCCCGACAGCGGATTTTATTATTCCCATTCTTTCAGTGCCAGCTTCGGTCACCCCAAGATGAAGAGGATAATCGCATATCTTGTCAAGCTTTCTGTAAGCCTCGATCATAACAGGAACGGACGACGCCTTTATTGAAATGACAATGTCCCGAAAATCGCAGGTTTCCAATATTTTAACGTGTTTCATGGCGCTTTCCACAAGCGCATCGGCGCAGGGAGCGCCGTATTTTTTCAGTATCTCCTTTTCCACAGAACCGGAATTTACCCCGATTCTTATGGGAATACCTCTCGCACCACAGGCTCCCGTGACGGCTCTTACTTTTTCCTCCGAGCCTATGTTTCCGGGGTTTATTCTGAGCTTGTCCACTCCTGCCTTGGCGCATTCCAAAGCGATTTTATAGTCGAAATGTATATCCGCCACAAGCGGTATTGTAATTTTGTTTTTAATGGCGTAAATAAGCCTTACCGCTTCCGGTCTCGGAACCGACACCCTCACTATTTCACAGCCCGCACGCTCCAACTCCTCGGCCTGTTTTACATTGCCCTCCGTATCCTCGTACGGAACATTCAGCATTGACTGTATATAAATATTCCCGTCCCCTAAAGTGAGATTTCCCACCTTGACTTTTCTTTTCATTTTAAATACCCTTTCGCATCAAGAAGTACGCCTGCCGAAAAAAGAAGGCAATACTCCCCCCAAAATTAACCGCCGGTAATAAGCCTTACTATATCGTTGAAAGTGACCACAAGCATAAGAACCATCAGCGCGGCAAAGCCTATAAAATGCACCATTCCCTCATGTTCGGGCTTCATCGGCTTTCGTCTTATAAGTTCAATTATCAGGAATATTATCCTGCTTCCGTCCAAAGCGGGAACGGGAAGCAGATTGAAAATGCCTAAATTTATAGTTATCAGCGCAATCATCGACATAAGATTCATAACATTTTCCTTGAAATTTGCTCCGGCGGTGGCGGTCTGCGAGATAACCGAAACTGTTCCAACGGGACCCGAAAGCTCGTTAAGACCGTAAGTGCCCTTCAAAAGGTCGATAAGCGATACCCATACCAATCTTCCGTAGGTAGCCGCCTCTTTAAAGCTGTATACGAAAATATTTTTGAAATCAACATGATAAGCGCTTACATAAAAGTCGAAAATAACGCTTGACTTTCCATACTCTCCGGGATTTAGTGCAAATTGCACGTTATTGAGAGTAACTGTCTCTCCCCCTCTTTTCACCTTAAAATCATAGGTCATATATTCCTGATGAGGGTCGGCTTTCATTGCACTGTTCTGAAGCGCATAAGATATATCCATGTAGCTCCAGATTGTGTGGCCGTTTATTTCAAGTATTTCGTCTCCTACCTGTAAGTATTGATTTGAAACCGGGGTTTCTCCTCTAAAGCTGTCTATTCTTGAGCTTACCACTTTTCCGCTTACCAAAATAACTATCGCACACACTATTATTCCCAAAATAAGATTCATAACGGGACCAGCCGCCAAAACCACAATACGCTGCCACACGGGTCTGTTTCTGAAGCTACGGGGATCGTCGCTTTCTTCGTCTTCTCCCAACTGTACGGAACCGCCTATGGGGAGCAGCTTAACTGTGTAAAGAGTCTCCTTACCCTGCTTCTTAAATATACGCGGTCCCATTCCCAGCGAAAACTCGCTGACCTTCATTCCGCAGGCCTTTGCAGCGAAAAAGTGTCCCATCTCGTGAATGATGATGATAGCGCAAAACGCGAGAATTGCCAATAAAATCATTACAAAACCCATAAAACTTCCTTTCAAACAGTTATAATCATTGATTTTCAATCATTTATTTAAGTCTTTCTTCCGTTTCCCTTTCCGTTTCAATAATTATGTCTGTGTCAATCGCTTTGGAAAAGCAAACGTTTTCCATTGCCCATGCTATCTTTTCGGGAATTTCGCAGAAGCTTAATTTATCACGCAAAAACATATCAACCGCGATCTCGTTGGCTTTGTTTATTATACAAGGCATATTTCCGCCCTTTTTCAGAGCCGAACGAGCCAGACCTATACAGGAAAAAACCTTTTCGTCGGGTTTTTCAAAGGTCATTGTAATGTCAAAAAGAGAGAGAGGCTTCGCACAGGAAGAACAGCGTTTGGGATAAGTTAAAGCAAGCTGTATCGGGATACGCATATCCGGAACCCCCATCTGACCTATAACCGAGCCATCCTCAAACTCCACCGCAGAATGGAGTATGCTCTGAGGGTGAACCACTATCTCAACTTGTTCGGGAAGCACGTCAAACAGCCATACCGCTTCTATCAGCTCAAGACCTTTGTTCATCATTGTAGCGCTGTCCACGGTTATCTTGGCTCCCATACTCCAATTAGGGTGTTTAAGCGCCTGTTCTTTTGTCACGAATTTAAGCTTATCCTTCGTATAACCTCGGAAAGGACCTCCGGAAGCGGTAAGTATCAGTTTTTTCGGTTTATTTTCTCCGCGTCCCATTAAACACTGAAATATCGCAGAGTGTTCGCTGTCTATCGGCAAAAGATCTGTTCCCTTTTCTTTTACAAGATCGGTTATTATTTCCCCTCCTACCACAAGGCTTTCCTTGTTTGCAAGTGCAAGTCTGTTACCTGCGCCTACGGCGGATAATGTAGGGGCAAAGCCCGCCATTCCGACAATTGCGTTTACAACGGTGTCACATGGCAGAGAAGCAAGTGCGCAAAGTCCTTCTTTTCCGCACAAAAGCTCAATACCTTTTCCGCTTAAACGTGATTTTAAATCACAGTATTTGCTTTCATCAGCAATACATACATATTCCGGTGAAAATTCTTCCGCCTGCCTTATCAACAGATCCACATTGTTTCCGGCGGACAAAGCCTTTACATTTATATTATGCAGCTTTGCCACATCTAATGCCTGTGTTCCGATAGAACCTGTGGACCCCAACAAAACTATATCCTTCATATAAGTTAACGCCGCGTGCCAAAAAACTTCTTCCGAAAAAATCAGGAAACCTGTTTTTATAAGAAACCGCAGCCGACACGATATTGTTAAAAACTTCGATAGTTTTAAACACTTTCAACATAGTTTTCAACAATTGCCGCGAAAAACTCTTATAAAAACAGGTCAGGAACAAGTTTCAGCTATAATTCGACATTTTTCCTCCTATGTCACAATAATTCTAAGCTATCATGCAAACCGGCTCTATAAAAGAAAAGGCAATGTACAGAAAAGGCGCCACAAAAAGCACGCTGTCAAACCTGTCCAATATACCTCCGTGACCGGGAATAATATTGCCGAAATCCTTTACCATACACTGTCTTTTCAGAAGCGAAGCGGAAAAATCACCGACAACACCCAATACAGAGCCTATTACCGCAATCAGCACAAGATATAAAACATTGACCTTAAAGGAAATTACGCCGTTCATCATTCCGTCAATCCAAGGATAACCGAATCCTACAATCACCGCCGTTATAATTGCGGCGGCAAGTCCGCCGAAAAAACCTTCCCATGATTTTTTCGGGCTGATCTTAGGCGCCATTTTATGCTTTCCGAAAGCAGAACCGATAAAATAAGCGCCCGCGTCGCTTATCCATGGTATTAAAAGGGCAAGAACCACATAATAAACTCCGGTTTCAAAGTTTTTATGCAAAAATACAATTGTAGAAAGCGAAAGAGGTATCAGGAAAGATACGAAACTCATAAGAGCTATCTCTTCAAATCTCACTTTTTCGTGATCAAAAAGCATTATAACAAACATTATAAGTAAAAACGTTCCCGCCAGCATCGGGAAAAAACGCTTGATAGGATCAATACACAAAAAAGTAGGCATTACGGTGGCATAGATCATACATACTGCCGCCACGCCTTTATTTGAAAAATATTTAGTGGCAAGCAGCACTTCGCCAACCGCCAAAGCAGCGGCAAAGGTCATTGCCACAAGTATAACCGCCGTATTATCCAAATATAAAAGAAATATCAGCAATGGAACAGCAACAGCCGCCGTTAATATTCTTGTCAACATAGAAACCGTCCTTTGATTGAGAAGCAGCGCCCCAATTTGAAAATTCACCGGAGCTGCAAAATAAAGCGTTATACCAATCCCTTTTTAAACTATGGATAAAAAGTGTTGCACCAAAAACACTAATCCGGCAGTTTAAAAAGGGATTAGTATTAAACTCCGCCGAAGCGGCGATCCCTTTTACCGTATTCCAATAATGCGTTTATAAGATCCCGCTCTGTAAAATCCGGCCACAAAACGTCCATAAACACAAACTCGGCATATGCCGACTGCCATATAAGAAAATTAGACAGACGCTTTTCGCCGCTGGGACGTATTACAAGATCCACATCGGGAAGATCACTTGTATAAAGAAACCGCGAAAAGTTTTTTTCGTTCAGCTCCTCCAGTGTTATTTCTCCCGATTTATAAAGCTCCGCCGCGTGTTTTGCCCCGTTTACGATTTCCTCTCTGCCTCCGTAATTAAAGGCTATGCAGCACCACATTCCCGTATTCTCGGCGGACATAGCCTCCGCCTCTTCCATTTTTTGTCTTACCTCTCCCGGCAAACTATCTCTGCTTCCTATAAATCTCAGCCTTATGTTTTTTGAATTAAGCTTCATCATCTCGTCCATAAAGCTGCAAAACAGCTTCATCAGAGAATCCACTTCTTCCTTCGGTCTCGACCAGTTTTCGGTGGAAAAGGCGTAAAACGTTACACAGGGTATGCCGAGTTCAACGCAACTGTTCAAACAACTGCGGAAAGCCTTAGCCCCCTGTGAATGACCCAATTTTCTCGGCAGAAAACGCTTTTTAGCCCATCTGCCGTTGCCGTCCATAATAATACCTATATGCTTTATGTCAAGACTTCCGACTATGTTTTCCTTATCCACTATATCGTCATTATTTCCTTTTCTTTTTCCTTGCCTGCCGCGTCAACCTTGTCACAGTAGCTGTCGGTAAGCTTTTGTATATCCTTTTCGCAATTCTTCATATCGTCTTCGGTAATCTCGGAGTTTTTCTTCATCGCCTTAAACTTATCCATGGCGTCGCGACGGATGTTGCGGACAGTCACTTTGGCTTCCTCACAGTACTTGGATACCTGCTTTACAAGCTCCTTTCTCCGCTCTTCGGTAAGCTGCGGAAAAACAATACGCAGACATTTGCCGTCATTGGTGGGCGTGATGCCGATGTCGCTTGCCATAATCGCTTTTTCGATAGATTTCATAGAAGAAATATCCCAAGGCTGAATTACAAGTATGCGTGCTTCGGAAACGGAGATTGCAGCCATGGCGTTTATCTGTGTGGGAGTTCCGTAATAATCCACGGTTATTTTATCAAGAATCGCGGGATTTGCTCTGCCTGCGCGAATAGTTGAAAACTCGTGCTGCAAAGACGCCACGCATTTTTCCATTTTCTTTTTTGAATTATCAATTACTTCTTTCATAACTTAAATTCCTTTCTTACATACACGGTTCTTCCGCGTAATAACGTTTTGTTATTGTTGTTTAAAAATACAATACCTTTACCAATCTTCGGTCAAAGTATAGACAAATAATATGACTGACCAAAGATTGGTATTAATTGACTTTCGATATATGGTAAAAACTAATTACGGATATTATTTACAAGTGTACCCACTTTCTCGCCCATTACCGCATCGTAAATATTATCGGGGCGGCGAAGGTCAAAGACTATGAGTGGTATATCATTGTCGCTGCACATAGCGGCGGCCGTTCCATCAAGTACCATAAGACCGGCAGCGAGAATATCATGATGACTTAAATGTTCAAACTTCACGGCATCATTATAGCGGTTGGGATCCTTGTCATAAACGCCGTCCACCATTGTGGCCTTCAAAAGAACGTCAACCTCAAGCTCCGCCGCCCTAAGCGACGCGGCGGAATCGGTGGAAAAGAAGGGACTTCCCGTACCACATCCAAAAATGACAATCCTGCCCTTTTCAAAATGACGTAGCGCTTTTTGTCTTATATAAGGTTCTGCAAGGGAGCGCATTTCTATCGCGGTCTGTACTCTTACCTCACAACCTAAGCCTTCTAAAACATCCGCTACCGCCAAAGCGTTCATGGTAGTGGCAAGCATACCTATGTGATCCGCTCTGACCCTATCCATAGTGCCGCTTGCTCTGCCGCGCCAAAAATTTCCGCCGCCTACCACAATGCCTATCTGCGTACCTATGTCATAGCACTTCTTGATGCTTTGACATATTTTTTCGATAGTAGGTATATCAAGCCCCGTTTTTTTGTCACCCGCCAAGGCTTCTCCGCTAAGCTTCAGAAGTATTCTTTTGTATTTTGGAGTAATGTCTTCACTCATAACGAAAATTTCCCTTCTTATATTGATATAACATATATTTTGTTTCCCAAAGCAAAATAATAACCCTCAAACATATCTTCGCATGTTCATCATCTGCATCTGCACTTAATAATCAAGAACTCTGATTTTCCCCTTTATTTCAGCAATTTCCGAAAGCATTTCACAATCCGATGCAAACTTGTGTTCGCTTGTCTTCGCTGTTATAAACGCGGCTTCGTTTTCACCTTCTTCGTCTCTGTGAAGTATTTTCAGCTTACCCCACATTTCCTCCGCTTTCTTTAATACAGCCGCTTTATCCTTACAAATTACTCTTACATAAAATTTATTTTCAAGTATATTGTGATTCAAAACAAACTCGCTGTCCGAATCTTCCCAATAAAGCGATTTGCTGTTGTTGTGCATTTTGGCGGCCATAATTACATCGGATACAACCGCGCTTGCGGTGGGAAGTTTTCCGGCTCCCTTTCCGTAAAACACTACGTCTCCGGTAGCGTCTCCTCTTACAAGAATAGCGTTAAATACGTCGTTGACGCCTGCTAATTGACTTTCCGAAGCTATAAAAGCGGGACACACCATAACGGCGACTCTCTCATCACGTCTGCTTGCCCAGCCGATAAGCTTTAAAGCTCCTCCGAAGTCGCTGCAATACTGAACGTCTTCAAGAGTCACATCGGTTATGCCCTCGGTATAAACATCCTTCGGATACACATGCTTTCCAAAAGCCAAAGACGCTAAAATACATATTTTACGGCAAGCGTCGTGTCCCTCCACATCGGCCGCAGGATTTCTTTCGGCGTAGCCTAATTTCTGAGCGGTAGCAAGAGCGTCGTCAAAAGCCATTCCCTCGTTTATCATCTTTGTGAGTATAAAATTGGTGGTGCCGTTTAAAATACCCGCTATCTCGTCAATTTCATTGGCGGACATACAGTGGTGAAGAGGACGTATAATGGGTATTCCTCCTCCGACGCTGGCCTCGAAAAAGAAATTGACCTTCTTTTCCCTTGCAATATGAAGAAGCTCGGCACCCTTTTCCGCCACAAGCTCCTTATTTGAGGTAACAACACTTTTTCCTGTCTCCAAAAGCGATTTTACAAAGCCGTACGAAGGATTCAATCCGCCTATTACCTCAACGACAACCGTAATTTCCGGATCCTTCAGTATAACATCAAAATCCTTTATAAATTTATCGTCATAAGGCGTCCCGTTAAAGTCTCTTAAATCGAGAATATATTTAATATCCGCTTTATCGCCTATCTTGCTTTCAATTCCCGAAAGATTTTTATAAAAAACCTCCACGGTACCGGAGCCTACTACGCCGTAACCCATAACCGCTATTTTAACCATTTTTTCCTGTTACCGTCCTTCTGACCTTCTTTTATTTTAATTACATTTATTATATACCACTTAATTATAGCATATTTTTCTAAATCTTACAAGCTTTTTAAAAAATTTTTTATTTTTTCACACAATCCGCAAAAAAATTTAAAGTCAGGATATGTTTGGAAGAATCAGAACCGAAATTGGCCTTATCAACAAACATTCCCGACTTTGATATTTTGCGTTAAGCATAACACAGCGTTTCTCAAAAGTCTTATGCTTTTCTATTTTGCCTATTATATATTATCACGAACAAGCACATTTTTTAATAAGCTTTGCCCCAGCAAACCATATGCTTTGCCGGCTTTCCGCAGCAAACACATTTATCGGATATCTCCTTTTGTTCAAAAGGAATGCATCTTGATCCTACTCCCGTAACCTCTTTGACCTTGTCCTCACACGCTTCGTCGCCGCACCACATGGCATGAACAAAACCGTCGCCGCTCTCGGAAAGCTTTCGTGTAATTTCTTCCATAGATGTGCAGTTATAAGTACGTCTTTGCATATTGTCGTAGGCCATATTATATATATTATCGGCAAAGGCTTTAAGCAAAGCCTCCACGTTTTTCTCAAGCTCGTCCAGCTTTACAAAGGTCTTTTCGCGGTTATCTCTGCGAACGATAACGCACTGATCGTTTTCAATATCCTTAGGACCTACTTCAAGCCTTAAAGGAACGCCCTTCATTTCATACTCGGAGAATTTCCATCCGGGACTGTTATCGCTGTCGTCAATCTTCACTCTGTATTTATCTTTAAGTCGATCCGCTATCTCCCGCGCTTTCTCCAAAACTCCGTCCTTATGCTGATTTACTGGAATAATTACAACCTGAACGGGCGCTATTGCGGGAGGAAGGACGAGTCCGTTATCGTCTCCGTGAGACATTATAACGGCTCCTATAAGCCTTGTGCTTACTCCCCATGAGGTTTCGTATACATATTCGAGCTTGTTTTCCTTACTTGTATAGGTAATGTCAAAAGCCTTGGCAAAGCCGTTGCCGAAATAATGAGATGTGCCCGCTTGGAGAGCTTTGCCGTCGTGCATAAGAGCCTCGATAGCATATGTGGCCTCCGCACCCGCAAACTTGTCGCTTTCCGTCTTTTTTCCTTTTATAACAGGCATATTAAGGGATTTTTCGCAAAAATCTGCGTAGATATTCAGCATTCTTTCCGTTTCGTCAATCGCTTCATCGGGCGTAGCGTGAACGGTATGCCCCTCCTGCCACAAAAATTCTCTCGACCTTAAAAAGGGACGGGTGGTCTTTTCCCAGCGAACTACCGAACACCACTGATTATAAAGCTTGGGCAAATCTCTGTGAGAATGTACTATATTAGAGTAATGCTCACAAAAAAGCGTCTCTGAGGTAGGTCTTACGCAAAGGCGTTCTGGCAGCTTTTCGCTGCCGCCATGAGTCACCCACGCCACTTCGGGAGCAAATCCCTTGACGTGATCCTTCTCTTTATTCAATAGACTTTCGGAAATAAACATGGGCATATAAACGTTTTCGTGTCCCGTATCCTTGAACATTTTATCGAGTATTTTCTGCATATTCTCCCATATTGCGTAGCCATAAGGTCTTATTATCATACAGCCCTTGACGCTGGAATAATCAATAAGATCGGCTTTCTTAACAATATCCGTATACCACTGGGCAAAATCCTCGTCTCTTGAGGTTATCGCCTCAACCATTTTTTTCTCCGCCATTTGATAATACTTCCTTCCTTTTGTTATTTACTTTTTTATATTATATAGCATTTTCCCGCCTTTTGCAAGCAAAAGAATAAATTTTCTTTCGATTTTGTCAAAAATCACGATTAACGTATTCCATTTTTTGAAAAAATGTGCTATAATATTATCATGCGTTTTGAAGTTGGCTTTATTAAACTTTAACCGCAGCTTATATAAACAACTCCTAAATTGAAAGGAATGGGCGTACATATGGCTTTTGAAACCGTAAACGGACAAAAGGTCTTTTCCTCCACGACCGGAATGACCTATATATTCGGAGATTATTTTGTCGTCTTTCGCGGCGATAATTTTCAACCGGAAATTTACGAATGGGGAGATGTAACCTCCGTAAATGACGGAATAACGGAAATGGTCATTACTACCGACTCCGCCGTATATACCATAGAAAGGAACGCTTTCCGCTCGGACGATCAATACCTGAGCGTAAGAGCTATAATAGAAGGGCAAATAGCCGTTCATCCCACCATAAAATACAAATTCAACAAGCGGATACTTCCTCTTAAATTTCTATACCGCAATATCACTACGCCAAATGCTTATGTAATGCGCGGCGTGTATGAAGAAAAGGTCATAAATTCCTGCAATATTTCTCTTGTAAGCGCAAAATATGGACGTTATATCTTTTTATTTGCGCTGATTCTTATAATTGTGATATTTGCCGCTCTTGTCAAAATCATGGGAACACTTGCCGACGACTGGTATTATTGTCTTCCGATAGCGCTTTTTTCGGGAATAATTATTTCTGTTGCAATATATCTTGTGGTGGGAATGACCGCGCGGCATAAATACAATCAGGTAAATAAAGTCGACCCGGCACTATCAAAAGAAATAACAATCGTTGTTGCTCCCGAAGGCTTTGCCGCGATAGAAAGCTGCGTATATACCGGACACGACCTTATACCTTGGAATGAAGCGAGCTTTTTTATAGAGACGCACGTGGGCGTTGTCGTTTTCAGGGATAACGAGTCGGTTTTCTGGCTCCCCAAAAGCTACATACCAAAAAACGAGCAAAATAATCTTATAAGCATCATTGCCACGAGAGTAAAGCAAAGATAAAAAATTATTTCAATTACATCAAGCGATATTTTAAAACCCGCTGAAGGAAGGTAAGAAAACAAATGAAAACTTCTATCGCATCGGAATCACATATTATAAACAATAAAGAATACACCATATTGGGAGTTACAAAAAGCCCGGGCAGCTTTGGAATATGCAATACAACAATACAGCGCGACAGAGAAATAAAGGAGACATTCTTCATAGGACATGAAGCTCTAATCAATATAATCCAGAAAAGCGTTAACGACAAATACTCCAATAAAATTCTCCATCAGATTTCCACAATTGAGCGCTGCGGGGACTTTTCAAGAAGAGTAGCTCTTTCTTGTACCGATTATTTTGAAAATAACAAAAATATACAGGCTGCTTTAGAACCTGTTCTCGATTATTTAAAAAACGGTCTTTACGTTATTTACGAAAACGAAATGTTTCCTACCGACGGAGGAGGAAGCTTTTTTTGGTCAAGCTATATGATGAGCCATGAATTCGGAGGCTCTTCTACTTTCAGTTCCGTATGCAAATTGGATTATGACGTTCCTCCCGCGTTTCTTGTGCCTACCGAAGGGTTATCTACATTTAACGATAAATCTCTTAACGCTTCTATCGAAAAGGTAAAAAAAGACGAAGAGGCGGTGGGGCTGTGTTTCCATCTGACCGGTATGTTCTGCGCGCTGTTGTCCAATCATCATGATGTAGCCGCGGCGCTGATGCTTAATAAAAAAGTGCGCTGCCTTGTAATAGAGCCTATAAAGTATATTTTGTCAACAAACGACTTTGAACACAAAAAAACCTCCGACGAAGCCGAAAACGAAAAATATATTTACACTTGCTGCGCAAAAATTCCGCTTAGCAAGATTTCACAGCCTTTGCTTGAGACTTTTTTCATTACACGAACCTGTGAGACGGGAAAATATACTGACTCCGTAATATACAACAGCGAAAAATCATCGCATTTAAAAGGCAAAAAAACATTGCCCAAAGGAATAATCGAAAAATGTGACAAGCTCCCTGACTGTGAGATGCTTCAATCAGCCGCTATGATAAGTTATCTTTCCGAGGAGGAGATCAGTGCGCTTTTACAAGGCGAGACAATGCTCAACGATAGTTATATTATCAATAAAAATTATTATACAAGCATAACAATAGCGCTTTCCTATCTCCAATACAAAAATTTCAGCAGGTTTCTTGAATTTGCTGTGGACATACTGAAAAACGAAGAATTGTCTGCGGTTCATCAATATGTGGCCACACGACTTCAACCTATTATGAACGAAAAAATATCTATAATGTTCAAAGAGATTCTTGAAAGCGAAAATCCTGTTTACGGACCCATAAAAACACTGGCCGAAAAATACACAAAACGTTATAAGGCTTATACGGAAACACCGCCGGAGGAAAAAACTTCACGTGCCGAAGCAGTGCCTATGAAGCGCAATCTGGAAAATGAAATAAACGCGCTTGAGATGGCTAAGAGAATACAATCATCCAAGGTTGAAAGAAACTTAAACTAAAAAATACGTATTTAAAGCGGTAGCTTAAATAAGCTGATGCAATTGTAAAGCAACTGTTTGGTGGGGAATTTTACTCCCACTGAACCGAAAGACGTCCCCAAACTAAGAGGTTGAGGACATTGGGCAGCAGTTATATAAATATGCAAAATTTTGTTTGTATTATTTTTACTATATTTGTAATTGTATAAAATAAAAGCAGGCTGCAAAACCGCGCCGCCTGCTTTATAATTTATAAAAACAATACTTTTACTAATTCCTCATTGAAAGTGTGCACAAAAATTCTTCGCAAAAACCTTATACCGAATTTTTATACACTTTCTAATGGGATTAGTATTAGGTTATCAAAGACCGCAAAGTTCCTTTGTATCTCTCGCGATCAAAAGCTCCTCATTTGTGGGAACAACCCATACCTCTACTTTACTGTCGGGAGCCGAAATTTTGGCAAGCTCGCCCTGTGTCTTAGCATTCAACTCCTCATCAAGCTTTATTCCCATATAGTCCATATCCTTGCAGGCGCCGGAACGAACCCCTGCGGCATTTTCGCCTATGCCTCCGGTGAAAAGCACTGCGTCAAGCCCGTTCATAACAGCGGCATAAGCGCCGATATATTTCTTTATACCGTATTTAAGCATTTCACTTACCAACTGAGCGCGCTTATTGCCGTCTTTTGCGGCGGCTTCAACATCTCTGTTGTCGCTGGAAACTCCGCTTATTCCCAAAAATCCCGACTTTTTGTTTAAATACTCGCTCATTTCGGAAGCACCGAGACCTAACTTCTTCTGAACGAAAGTAACGGCAGAGGGATCGACACAGCCGCTTCTTGTTCCCATAATAACACCGTCGAGAGGTGTAAAGCCCATTGAGGTATCAACCGACTTTCCTCCGTCTACCGCGGTAATTGAAGATCCATTGCCCAAATGACAGGAAACGATCTTTAAATCCTCAACGTTTTTACCCATAGCTTTTGCCAGCGCTTTGGATACAAAACGATGGGAGGTACCGTGGAAACCGTATTTTCTTACATGAAATTTTTCGTAGCACTCATATGGCATGCCGAACATATATGCTTTTTCGGGCATAGTCTGGTGAAACGCCGTATCGAATACAACAACCTGAGGAACATAATCGGGAATAACCTTCTTGCACGCCCTCAAAGCGAGAGCATGAGGATGATTATGTACGGGAGCAAGTTCGGAAAGACCGTCAATCTGATCAATAACCTCATCGGTTACTATGGTTGCCTTATCGAATATTTCGGCGCCCTGTACTATTCTGTGGCCTACCGCGGCAATTTCATCCATTGTCCTGATAACGGCGGCGTCTCCTTCGGTAAGCGCCTTTACAACTCGTTCAAAGGCTTCCGTATGCGTGGGGAAATCACAATCCTCACTCACTTGTCTGCCCTCAAAGGTTTTGTGAGTAATATGACCATCCATGCCTATTCTTTCACAATTGCCCTTTGCAATTACGCTCTCGTCATCCATATCAATAAGCTGATATTTCAGCGAAGAACTGCCCGCATTGATAACTAAAATTTTCATTATGCTTTGTTCCTTCCTTTTAATTTAATTTACTAAATAACATTTTATATCAAAAAAGAAAAAAAATCAAGTATTTTTTCTGTTTTTTGTTAAATATTAAAATTTAAGGCAATACCGCACCAAAGATTGTCGTGCAGACGCGCAGTCAGCTTTTTCGTCAGATTGTCCAAAACGATGCAGGAATACCGGCGTATTTCAAGGAGCTTTGGACAAAAATGACGGAAAAGATGCGAGCGTATGTGCGGCAAAGCGCGTAGCGCGGTCTTTGCGCAGTGTTGCCTTAACTGTTTATATTAAGGAGCTGTTTAAAATGAACATCTGCGGAATAATCTGTGAATACAATCCTTTTCATAACGGCCACAAATATCATATTGAACAAACCCGAAGCGCCTGCGGTGCGACCCACACAGTAGGAGTCATGAGCGGGAATTTCACTCAACGAGGCGATGTGGCCATCACGGATAAGTATAAAAGAACCGAAACCGCGTTAAAAAACGGAATCGACCTTGTTATAGAACTTCCGGTTGCATATTCTCTCGGCAGCGCGGAGCAATTTGCCAAAGGGGCTGTGTATCTGCTTAATTCGCTCGGATGTGTAAATACGCTCAGTTTCGGAAGCGAAAGCGGAGATATAAATGCACTGCGCGAGGCGGCAGGTGCGGTACTGTACGCTCAGGAAAGCGAGGAACTGACTTCTTATATGAAAGAAGGGCTGAGCTATCCTTCGGCACTTCAAAAGGTCATAGGAAAATACTATACAGACGATGTAATTGAAACGTTAGCTTCTCCCAACAACACCTTAGCTGTAGAATACATCAAGGCCTTAGACAGTATAGCGTCTCCGATAAAGCCTTTTACAATAAAACGTCATGCGGCGGCTCACGACAGTACGATCAATGATCCGAATCAGGAAATTCTTTCCGCATCACAGTTAAGAAAAATGATAGAAGCTAAGGAAGATATTTCCCGTTACGCACCTGAATGCGATTTATCCGAAACGGCTTCCGTTTACAATATCGAAACAGCCATACTTTCAAAACTCAGAATGATAAACAAGGCGGCGCTTGAAAAAACGCCTAACGTGATTATGGGACTGGAGAACAGGATACAAAGAGCCGTGTCCGTAGCTTCGAGTCTGAACGAACTTTATTTTCTCGTAAAAACAAAAAGGTACACCCTCGCAAGAATCAGAAGGATAATCTTATCCGCCTTTTTGGGAATTACAAAAAACGACTTGCAAATTCTTCCTTCTTATGTTAGAATTTTAGGTATGAACGGTAAAGGCAAAGAAATATTGTCGGAAGCAAAGTGCGATATTCCCATAAACACTTCCCTATCACAGCTTGCCGAAACAAGCGACAATGCCAGAAAACAGGCCAAACTTGAGGCTCGCTGCGGCGATCAGTATGCTCTTGCCTTTAAGAAAAAACGTCCCTGCGGTCTTGAATATACTTCAAAACCGATTATCCTTAATTAACGGCGTTTTCGTCGGCAAAACCGAAAACCGATGAAACGATAAAAATGTACTTTACAGAAAGGAATTAAAAAAATGAGCGTAAATTTTTCCGAGATCAGCTATAAAAATTTCGGCAAGTGCATAAAAATGGAGAATGACACCACCGAGCTTATCGTAACCGTGGACGTGGGTCCCCGTGTAATTTATTACGGACTTAAGGGAAAACGCAATATTTTTCGCGAGGATATAAACCGTGACAGCTTCAATGACAAGCAGCAGCTACACGATTTCT
This sequence comes from uncultured Ruminiclostridium sp., assembly GCA_910588335.1. Lineage (GTDB taxonomy): Bacteria > Bacillota > Clostridia > Oscillospirales > Ruminococcaceae > Ruminiclostridium_E. The sequence goes on from CAJUQV010000018.1 coordinate 31,758, forward strand.
TTGAAACGGAGGAAAATTGGTACATATACGGAGGCCACAGGCTCTGGAGCAGTCCCGAAAGTTACCCCGAAAGCTATACCCCCGACAATCACCCCGTTCCGTATGATATAGACGGAAATACAATAAAGCTTATGCCCGAAGACAGAGTAAAAGTAGGCGAAAGACATATAATGACAGTAACTTTGAACGACAGTTCTTCAGATGTTACAATAAAGCACGCCATTAAAAATATTGCCGATTACGAAATAAAACTGGCTCCTTGGTGCCTTACAGTGGCGGAAAAGGGCGGGGTTGAGATATTTCCGCTTTGCACTGAGGATACCGGTCTTTTATCAAATCGGCGAATGGTATTCTGGGCATATTCGGATGTTCGTGATCCCCGATTTTTTATGTGCGACAAATATGTGACATTAGCGCAGACCGACATGGAGCAGGCGTTTAAAATAGGCGTAAACAATCAGGATGGCTGGGGCGCATACCTTAATAACGGACAGCTTTTTATCAAGAGATTTGATTTTGACCCAACGGGTGAATATCCCGATTTTTCCGTAAACTACGAAACTTATACCAATCAGTTTATAATGGAGATAGAATCATTGGGTACTCTTGAATCACTGCGTCCCGGAGAATACACCGAGTATGAAGAGCGCTGGCAGATAAAAGAGTGCGATGACGGCTTTGACCAAACGGATCCCGACAGTATCGATTCTTTTGTAAAAAAGCATATACTTTAACTAATTTTTGAGCAAGGCATATACAAATAATACGGAGAATCAAAGATTAGTGCTCAGAGTGCAACCTTAAATCAAATCCGCAACTTGTTTTAAGATTTGTATTAAACGGCAAAAACAACCGCAATTTTACAGCACAACAAGGAGAGCTTAAATGAACAGGTTTGAACAGCTTAGGGAAAAACATGGGGAATTTATTTATGAAAGCTATGAAATAAACGATGACAGCTTTGTTTTTCATTTTCGTATGGACAGTCATTGTTTTTCCCCAAAATGGAGCTTTACGCCGGAGCTTATAAAAAATGCCCAAAACAAGGAGCTGTTGGAATACGCGGTTTTTTCTTTGGGTATGTCCGAACTTGTCAGCTACTGGAAATGTGCCTGCCCTCCCACGGTAAAAATAAACTGCGGAGCGCTTAACGCGGATCAGGTGAAATGGTGGAAAAAGCTTTATTTCAACGGATTGGGCGAATTCTTTTACAGAAACGGCATAGATACCGATATTGAAAATTTTATGGATATTGTCCCCAAAAACAGCCACACTCCGGTCTCCTCCACTTCCGCGCCAGACGGAAAACCCGAAGCGGGATTTCTTATTCCCGTTGGCGGCGGAAAAGACAGCGTTGTTACACTTGAGCTTCTTAAAGATTATAAGGATAAAAACGCCTGTTATATCATAAATCCGAGGGGTGCGACCTTAAACTGCGCCCATACCGCGGGTTATTCCGACGATGATATTATCGGAGTAAAAAGAACTATTGACAAGGAGCTTCTTAAGCTGAACTCCATGGGCTATCTTAACGGCCACACACCGCTCTCAGCCGTAATAGCATTCTCCTCTTGGATATTCGCTTACTGCGGCGGTAAAAAATATATTGCTTTATCAAATGAAAGCAGCGCCAACGAATCCAATGTAAGCGGCACCGAAATAAACCATCAGTACAGTAAAAGCACCGAATTTGAAGCGGATTTCCGAATGTATACAAAGACTTATTTAACTGATTTTCCGGAATATTTCAGTATGCTGCGCCCTTGGAGCGAGTGGCAGATTACAAAAAGATTCGTTACTCTTCCAAAGTATTTCCCTGTTTTCCAGAGCTGCAATTTAGGCTCAAAAACAGACTGCTGGTGCGCAAACTGCGCCAAATGCCTGTACGTTTACATCATGCTTTCGGCGTTTCTGGACGATGATCAGCTAATGAGCATATTCGGGAAAAATATGCTTCAAAACGACGAATACAAAGATATGTTCAACGGTCTTGTGTATCAGGATTTCGACAAACCATTTGAGTGCGTGGGCACAAGGGACGAAATAAAGCTTGCTCTTTATACCGCAGCCAAAAAAAGAAGTGGAAAGGATCTACCTTATCTGCTTAAGGAATATATTGAAAAAAACGGCGACGAACCTCCGTCTCTTGATAATTACTTTGATAAAAACAATTTTGTGCCTAAAGAATTTATCGGGCTTCTGAAAAGAGAGGAAACGTTGTAAATATGAATATTAAAGAAAAACTCGGTTTGTTTTTTAAAGATAAGAGTATTGCAATATTGGGATTCGGGCGGGAAGGAAAGTCAACTCTCGATATTTTAAGTGAAATCGGCTGCAAAAATGTCGCTGTGCTTGATAAAAACGATGTGGACAAAAATGCCGCATGCGGGTGTACACTTCACTGTGGAGATAATTACCTTGATTTTCTTAAAGAATACGATATAATAATGAAGTCCCCCGGAATAGCGCTGTTTGATTCCGTAAGCGCTGATATCAAGGAGAAAATTACCTCACAAACAGATCTTTTTTTGCGCTTCTGCGATAATAAAATAATCGGCATTACGGGAACAAAAGGGAAATCCACCACCTCAAGCCTTATTGAACATATAATGAATTACTGCGGAAAAAAAGCCGTTTTAATAGGAAATATAGGTATTCCGCCTTTGTCCGTGATTGACAGCTTGGAAAAAGATACAATTGTCGTCTGCGAAATGTCATGCCATCAGCTTGAATATGTTAAGGCGTCTCCTCATACAGCCGTTTTGCTCAATATTTATGAAGAGCATCTGGATCACTATGTTAATTTTAACGCTTACAAAGCTGCAAAAGAGAATATTTATATGCATCAAATAGATGGTGATCTGCTTATTTATAACAAAGAGCTTGAAAACAGCGCAATCAATTCTCTTCTTGCCGAAAAAATCTCCGTTTCACAGGATTATACCGCCGACGTTTATCTTGACGGCAGCGACATAATATTTTTTGACAAGAAGATACCCTTTGAAAAGCTGTCTCCAAAGCTTGAAGGACATCATAATCTTTACAATATAGCCGCGGCGCTTACAGCCGCCGTTAAAAACGGCTGTGATATCAATAAAGCGGCGGAGGCCGTAAGCCTCTTTAACGGATTGGAACACCGAATGGAAACCGTAAGAACCGTAAACGGCGTTAAATACGTCAATGACAGCATAAGTACCATACCTTTGGCGGCAATAAACGCAGTCAAGACTTTTAACGCGGATACACTGATAATCGGCGGTATGGACAGAGGAATTAACTACGAGATTCTGTCGGATTTTCTTAACGGCGGAGCGGTGAAAAACATAATATGTCTTCCCGACAGCGGTTACAGAATCGCGGATACTTTAAATACACGTTCAAATGTCATTAAAGTAAAAAATATGGAAGAAGCGGTACAAAAGGCGAGCGAAGTTTCCAAAAACTGCTGTGTGCTTTCTCCGGCCGCCGCAAGCTATGGGTTTTACAAAAATTTTGAAGAGAGGGGAAAGCATTTTAAGGAGCTCGTTAATTTGCTTTAACCTTAATGTAAGTTTTTTTGAATACTTTTTATACTATGCCTTGTGGACAATAAAAGTCGCACAAATGGAGGGATCTCCCTGAAAAGTACGAACCTTGGGAAACAGTGTACTCCAAATTTTGTTAATAGTAAAACAGCCTTTGAGATTTAATCCAAAGGCTGTTTTACACTAATCTTTGATCAAGGTATAAACAAATAATACGGGTGATCAAAGATTAGTGCTTAAGGTGCAATCTCTATTCAAGTCTACAATTGGTATTACATATTAAAAATAACTTACTTTACGGATTCAACATTTTTGTCAATAATAACGTTCTTCCCGTTTTCCTTACCGTAATAAAGCCGCGTATCCGCTATCTGAACCAAAGCGTCTATATTCATGGAAGGGTCTATAAACTCTGTATGCTCCAAAATTTCCAGACAGTCTACAAAACCGAAAGTCATTGTTACGGTTACCTTTTTGTCACCTTGCGTAAATTCCAAATCAAGTATTTTATTCCTTATTTCATTCAGTTTTGCAAGGCAGCTTTCCTTCGAGCCGGCTATTACCAGCAGAAACTCTTCCCCGCCCCAGCGACAGGCAATATCGTTTTTATCCGCCATCTCGTTCATTATTAAGGAAACGCCTTTAAGAACATCGTCGCCGCAACCGTGACCGTATGTATCATTTATTTTCTTGAAATTATCAATGTCGCCCATTACAACGCAAAAGTTACCATTATCCTTAATCTCGTCGTACATTTTATACAGGCTTCGTCGATTGTAAAGCCCGGTCAAAGCATCGTGCATAGCGGAGTAATTGAGTTTTTCGTTTACGGTATTCAGTTTTCTGATAAGTACCTGAATCTCAACAATAAACATTACAGAAAAGAAAAAAGTTATAATGATATTGAAAAGCAGATTGACGGCGCGCATAGCACCAATGTGTGACTTATCGGGAATCTTTCCGAATACACTTGTTATTATGGGATCAAAAAAATTAAAATATATCAGACAAAACAGCACTGAAACCAATGTTATAACTGTAAATATCATTATAATCCCAAGAAACTGACGTTTTTCGCAGGCAAGATAAAGCACATATGCCGCAACCATAAGCACAATTATTGCATAAAGATAAAAACACGGCTCAAAACCCAGCCATAATGTACATATAAAGGCATGACCGGTGATTTCCGCATAGCAAGCAGAAAGCCAACCCACTCCATGTTTTTCAATATCTCCCCAGCGACCAACCGCAAAGGCGATAAGATAAAACAATACGCTGATAATGTTAAAGGTCATCAATACGTATATACGAGTTAGCATAAAGGTTATCAAAAACACGCTGTGCATCATGGCGCTTATAAAAAATATTACCTGATATTTAAAAGAGCTTTTTAGCTCAATTTCCAAGATATTTTTCATTAACCTTATTTCTCCATTCACTCTAAATACAACTTACCACACTTGAAAAAAATAATCAATTTTTTAAATCCGTATCAATAAAATGTTAAAAATTTTATAATTTACTTGTAAATCACCGCTTCTTCCTTTTTTATTTTATATGCGTACCATTCAATACGCTCGGAAAACAATCAATGTCCTCAGTCTGCTGTAATCATAAAACACCAAAATTTTCAAAAAAATATTGTAGCATATAATTTTTGTCATATAATAAAAATGCAGAATATCCTTATATAAACTCTACCAAGCCTTTTAATTTATTCACTCCTGCCATTTCCCGCAAACGGATTGAACTATACTTTATAATCATCCACTACAAAGTTTCCTCTCTCTAACTTATCTTGTCAGCGTTTAATTCATATTACTAAAGCCAAACATATTCATTTCCACGGCCTCGTCCGAAAAAAAATCGCACTCCCGTTGATCATGAGTAACAAAAATAACGGTTTTTCCTTTTGTCATCTCCTTGCAATACTCCATAACAAGGTTTTTTGTATCCAAATCAAGCCCCTTAAAGGGCTCGTCAAGAAATAGTACTTCAGAATCGGCCAATAAAGCTCTTAACAAAGCTACCCTTCGCTTCATGCCGCCGCTAAGTTGGCTTACCGCCTTGTTTTCACAGTCATTAAGCCCTATTCGAAGCAGCTCGGCGGTTATCTCATGCCCATTATACTTTTTTCCTGTAACCAGACGAATATTGGCGGAGGCGGTGAGATTTTCACACAGCCTGTTTTCCTGAAAAACCGCGCTTATCGGAGCGGGACATTGTACCGTACCGCTATCGGGTGGCAAAAGTCCCATCATTATAGACAGAAGCGTGGTTTTTCCGCTGCCGGATTGTCCCATTATCGCAGTGACTTTTTTATCGGTAAAATTATGCGAAAAACCATTCAGCACCACATTGTCTCCAAAAGATTTTTTTAAATCCGAAACAATAACGCCCATTTCTTAACTCGCTCCCATCACATTTTCTCAACGCGTTTAACAATAAGCTTTATTACAGATATAAAAGCTTTTTCGCAAAGCCAGCTTACAAAAATAATAACCGCTGTCCAAGCGAACAAATCTGCGGTTTCAAGATAAATTTTCGCCTGATAAAGCTTTTCGCCAATAGAACCGTCAGGAATCCCGATTACCTCCGCCGCCGCTCCCGATTTCCAGCAAAGTCCTATTGCAAGACCCGTCGCCGAACGAAAATAAGGCAGAAGTTGGGACAAATAAATTCCCACAAATCTGCGCATTGGAGGAATCCCAAATACCGTAGACATTTCCTTAAGCTTAGAATCAAGCGAATCAATTCCCTCCAGCATATTTATATATACTATCGGCACACAGATAAGAAGTGTAACAAGCACTGAAAGATTTTTAGAGGACACCCAGATAAGTGCCAAAATAGTAAAAGAAGCTACCGGAACGGCCTTAAGCACTGAAATAAGCGGTGAAAGAAGTTTTCGCAAAAAAACATATCTTCCGGAAAACACCGCCAATCCCGTTCCTGCCGTCAGCCCCAAAGCAAAGCCCGAAAGTATTCTCCCCGCCGAAAACATCACGCTTTTCCAGAAATCCGCGCTCGGTATCAGCTCGATCAATTTTAGCGCCACATCGACGGGAGTTACAAGGAGTATTCTTTGATTCAGCGCCATGGCACCCACCTGCCAGACAACAAGCCAAAAAAATACGCATAACAATGATATAACGCGTTTTTTCATTTTCCGGTATTCCTTTTATTATCTTATACTATACTCCGTAATAAAAATCATCTCTGGGCTCCGCGCCTCCCACCGACTGCGGATTTTGATCGTACAGCACCTTAAGATAGCCCGCCAGCGCGTTTTGCATTTCATCGGAGGTTACGCATACTATATTACATTCCGGAATAGCTTTTTCTGCCACAGAAGCCTTTATTATACCGTATTTTTCAACAAGAGCGGCTGCTTCGGAAACATTTGAATTAACATATTCCACGGAAGCGGCATAACGGGTCAGAAATTCGTTTACCACATCGGGATTTTTTTCTGAAAATTCTTTTCTGACCGCTACGACTCCGGTTATCATGGAGCTGCCGTCATCAAGCTTATCCCACTCATCCGTAAGGTCAAGTACTACGTTTATACCCTCATTTTGAATCGTGGCACTGGTAACAAATGGCTGCGGCAGCATCGCAACACCGTTTTCATCAGCCAGCAGCGCCGCGAGACATTCCGCGTGTTCGCTTTTCCATTCTATATTAAGGTCTTTTTCGGGATCAATATCGTTTTGGGTTAATATATAATTCAGCGCATACTCAGGGGTAGCGCCTTTACCGCTTGCATATATGGTTTTACCTTTTAAATCGGAAATTTCCTTTACAGAGTCACCGTTTTCGCAAATGTAAATTACCCCAAGTGTATTCACAGCCAATACCTGTACTTCCCCTTCGGTCTTATTGTATAATACCGAAGCGAGATTGGCGGGTACACAAAAAATATCGGTATTTCCCTTTATCACCATAGGAGAAACTTCATCAACGGCAGATACTATGTTAAATTCATATCCGTAGCTGCCGCTTTCATTGTCCGACATAAGCTTTGTCATTCCCATTGCGGTAGGGCCGCTTAAGGCGGTAATTCTTACTTTATCACTGTCCGTGATGTTTTCAGCGGAATTCTGTTGGGTATTTTCGGTAGAGGTATCCTCAGACTGACCGCTTGTAACGGTGTCCGAGACATTATCGGAGGTGCCGGTGCATCCGGCAAAAATTCCCGTACATAAAAGTATAGCCGTAAACTTTTTTATGGAATTTATTATTTTCATTTTGTTAGCCCTTCCTTATTTTTTGATGTTTTCAAATTTTTTTAGTGTGTTAATTTTGTCTTTTTTATCTTTACGCTGAAAGCGATTCTACCATAAGGTGTATTCCAAAGCATACTAATATCCGGATGACTGGTTTTAAAATCAGTTTCAAATCTGCTTTTATCTACCGCACCATCACCGATAATCTTTACATTTCCTTTAACATATTCCTTTATAAAATTTTCCGAAAAACTTTTGGTCAGCTCACTTGTAATAGACAAAGCTATCTCGTCAAGTGTCCTGACTTCCTTTCCCATCAGTTTTCCGATAGTATGACACAAAAGATCCCGACTTATAACAGTAGCCGTACGATAAACCTTATTTTCTTCACCTTTGAAAATAGTATAGTAATAAAACGCCTGCCCTATATCGTACCCATCATAATTAAGATTTTCCGCTTCTATTTCCATCTGAAAAATTTTGTTCATAAACTCTTCCGCCTTAGCTTGCAGCAAAGCTATGGCGTTGGTATCCAGCTCTGCCGACCACTGACTTTTAACCTTGCCAACCATAGCCTGATCCTCAAGCATTACATGAGCCGTAAGCCAGCCGGCGCAAGCACCTGCGAAATGTTCTACAGATTCCTCGGAATAATCCGTTGCTTCCATTTGCTTTTCAAGAGAAGGAATGGTTATTTCCCTCATATTATCGTGAATACGTTTATGGTTGGAATATCCGCCGTATCCGATCTTAAGCTGAAAAGCCTCTTCCTGAGCAAAATGCTCAATAGTATACTGCTTCAGATACTTTACCACCTCTATACAGGTTCTTTTGTTCTTTTCGTAATCGTTCAAAAAAAGATTTTTAAGTAGTCTGCGCACAATGGTAAACAAACGGATATGAGCGGAATCAATCTCTTCCACACCCACGCAGTATTGATCCTTCCAAGCGAAAATTTCATCTACATTTTCCATTTTCTTATTCATATACGTTACCCCTTATCCTATATTTTTGAGACAAAACAGTATTGCTGTCTTTACAATTATATCACATTCCAACACAATAGTCAAATTTTTCCATGCAATTTTCACCAAATAACTCGGAAAAATTACGGACTGCAACGCGTTTTTCGCTACAGTCCGCAATATATATTTATGCTAAATTTACAGGGGTACCGGGAGGGATATCCAGATAATCCTTTGGATTAACATATTTACCGTTTACCTCAATCGTAAAATGCACATGAGTGCCTGTTGATTTTCCCGTAGAACCCGCTCCGGCTATACATTCTCCCTGTGCAACCCTTTGACCCGCTGAAACATACAGGGCAGAATTATGTGCATATGTGCTTGTAACTCCCAACTCCTCGTGATAAATCTCGACATAGTAACCAAGTCCCTGTGAATAACCCGCATAAGTCACAACTCCTGCCGCTCCCACGTATACCGGCTGTCCGTAATAAAGACCCGCAATGTCTATGCCGTTGTGTCCGCTGTATCCTCCGTCCCATTTTGACCATTGGCTTATATAACCGCCGTCTACCGGCCAAAGAAACTTGCCTTTTGCCGCCGTTCCGGATTTGAACGAGCCTTCCGGAGTCGGTTTTGAACCTATTGCTATTATCTCGGTTACCGGAGCTACAAGCTGATTTATATTGGTTATGGTTCTGTGTATTTCAACTCCGTTAACATAGGAAATATCTGCGGTTATCTCATTTACTCCGTATTGGCCGTCCTGAATCCTTCTTGAGGAACCCTCGAAAATATCGCTGTCCTGATAAGTATCGGTCATATAAGGAACGTTATCGACCACATAAACCTCTGTTCTTGTAACGCTTACGGGTAAAAACGGAACCTCGTTGCCAATCTTTATAATATCTCCGCCGTACAAATCGGTTTCACCGAAGCCGGGATTCAAATATTCCAGTTGGGAGGAAGTAAGATTCACCTTATCGGCGATAAGCGAATGGTTGTCACCATCCTCTACCGTATAATAAGAAGCTTCTGTCTGAGTGCTTGTAAGCAGATCAATGAGCTGTTCCTCATCAATAATACTGTCCGAAAGATACAAGCCCGCCTCGTCATATCTTATATTATCCACAAAATCCACCAAATCCGTGGAATATTCTTTACGGTAATCGGAGAGCAGTTTATCGAGAGTGTTCTTAACATTTGAAAAATCCATTAAAGCTCCGTAAAATACGTCGTTTATAAAAAATCCGTAACCGTATTCAAGACTTACACCGGAATTCTGAAGCACCAGATCGGCTATCTGATATTTTGTAAGAGTCTCCGTATAACCTATTTGCTCCACCGAATAGGAAGGCAAAGCTTCAATTTCAAGATCGCTGCCCAAATAATTTACTCTGTCCTGAAGCACCTCTTTGGCATCAAGAAAAATTTGTTCGCTTTCTATATATCCCAGAAATTTTCCGTTCACATTCAGCTTTACGGCATAATTCAAGGAACTGGCGTATGTAATTACACTAAACAGAAAAAATACGCTGACCACAGGTATCGCAAAGTTAAAAAGCATTACGGCAAGACCGCTTTTACCGAACAAAAGTCTGCCCGCGAATGAAAAAAAGCCCTTTGCTCCCAGTTTTCCGTCATTTTTTTCCTTTTCCTTCCGCAGCGCCTTTTTATTTCCTTCATAATACCTTATAAACGTATTGAGTGGGCGCAACAGAAACAGTCCGAGTTTTTTCAACATTAAAAGCAAATAACGTCTGAATCTTCCCGTAGTGCGCCAGAGTAGTTTTGATATGCCTACCGATCCTTTTCCTATGTAAATAAAAAAACTGCAGAAAATATTGAATATATACCAGCCGAAATAAGAAGTTATCGTATACAGCCAATTAAAAAGTCTTTTTAATTGTGCATTTTCGGCTTCTTCCTTTGTCTGAGTCATATTATCAATGACAGAGCCGCCCGTATTTTCTTCTTTTTTCATTTTCATCATCGCTTTAAATCCTTGATAAATATTACAAATTGGTAACAAAACCATACATATATTAACATATTTCTCTTTTTTTTTCAAGTGTTTGGATAAAATTAACAGAAAAAAATTTGCAAAACGTTAAAAAAATTACCCTTCTATCATTTACATAAACTAAAAAAGTCCGGCGTAACCGGACTTTTTGTCATTTAGTGATTGTCTTTAAACAGTCATTTAAAAATTTTACAGCACAATTTTCCCCAGATTTTGATCCTTTCGCCACTGAATAAATTCCTCATAGGTTCCCATACGGTCATAACAACCGCTGCCTGTAAGCTCAATTATCCTGTTGGCTACCGTCTGTACTATTTCATGGTCGTGAGAGCAGAAAAGAACGTTGCCTTTAAATTCCGACAGACCGTTGTTGACAGCGGTAATGCTTTCAAGATCAAGATGGTTGGTAGGCTGATCCAACATAAGCACATTGGATTTAAACAGCATCATACGGCTAAACATACATCTCACCTTTTCGCCGCCGGAAAGAACGTTTACGGGCTTGAACACATCGTCGCCGCTGAACAGCATTCTGCCCAAAAAGCCACGCAAGTATGTCTCGGTGGTATCTTCGCTGTACTGCCTTATCCAATCCAAAATAGTTAGATCGCAGCCGCTGAAGAAATGATCAGAATCTACGGGAAAATAACTGAGCGAGGTAGTACTTCCCCATTTAAAAGATCCCTCGTCGGGTTCAAGCTCTCCGGCTAATATTTTAAACAAAACGGTAACGGACATTTCACTTTCGGCCAAAAAAGCCACCTTATCCGTTCTTCCCAAGGTAAAAGAAACATTGTCCAGCACCTTCACCCCGTCGATAGTCTTTGAAATACCGTCGACCTGCAATACATCCTTACCTACCTCCCTATCTGGTTCAAAGCTTATAAAGGGATAACGGCGGCTGGAAGCGGGCATTTCTTCAACTGTCAGTTTATCTAGAAGCTTTCTTCTCGATGTAGCCTGCCTCGATTTTGATTTATTGGCGGAAAAGCGCTGAATAAAGCTTTGAAGTTCCTTTATCTTCTCCTCTGTTTTCTTATTCTGCTGCTTTATCATCCTTTGTATTAGCTGACTCGACTCATACCAGAATTCGTAGTTGCCGACATACATTTTTATTTTGTTATAGTCTATGTCCACAATATGAGTACATACGTTATTCAAAAAATGGCGGTCATGTGATACGACTATAACCGTACCGAAATATTCCGCCAGAAAATCCTCAAGCCACGCGATAGCATCAATATCCAGATGGTTGGTAGGCTCGTCCATAAGAATTATATCGGGATTTCCGAAAAGACACTGAGCCAAAAGCACCTTTACCTTGTCATTACCCGAAAGTCTGCTCATCTGTGAAAACAAAATGTCCTCGGAAAGCCCCAAGCCCTGAATAAGCTTTGAAGCGTCACTTTCCGCCTCCCAACCGTTAAGCTCGGCAAATTCACCCTCCAATAACGAAGCCCTCTCACCGTCCTCATCGGTAAAGTTATCCTTGGCATATAACGCGTCCTTTTCCTTCATAATATCATAAAGCCGCTTATTACCCATAATAACGGTATCCTGGACGGTATATTCGTCAAAAGCGAAATGATCCTGCCGCAGTACCGACATACGCAGTTTTTTCGGAATGGCAACCTCGCCGGACGTAGGTTCAAGCTCTCCGTTAAGGATTTTTAAAAAAGTGGATTTACCCGCCCCGTTGGCGCCTATTACGCCATAACAATTACCGGCGGTAAAAAGCAGATCAACATCTTTGAAAAGAGTGGCGCCGCCGAATTGCAGGCTTACATTGGAAACAGTTATCATTTTTTGTCCTTTCTTTTGTTTTTATTGCTTCGCCAACAAATCCCTGCCGCATAATGCGTAAACACTCATTTGCCGCAAGCATTATTGGCAAAGTTTTATTGGGAGAACAATATATCTGTATTATGTTTTTTTCACCTATTTTTTTATATTCCGTAAAAAGGCATAAATTCTCATAATAGCAATTATACAGTGTTGTTTCTTAAATGTCAACCGTTTTTAAATATTTTTTTCTCTCGGTTCATTTGGGGCGCAATAACGGAATATTATTCTCCGCTTGCTTTAAAATTGTATATGGGCTTTATAATTTTTTCAATATCCGCCGTGTCTGCAATATTATCAACGATATCGTCAATTTTCTTGTAAGCCATGGGACATTCGTCCAATGTACCCCTATTTACCGAAGAAGTGTATATACCGCTCATCTGGTTTTTAAATTCGGAGACGGTAAAAGCTTCTTTAGCAGCTGATCTGCTCATAAGCCTTCCCGCGCCGTGAGGTGCCGAACGGTTCCAATCATCGTTGCCTTTTCCGATACAAATCAAAGAGCCGTCTCTCATATTTATCGGAATAAGAAGCCTTTCACCTTTTTGAGCGGAAACGGCGCCTTTTCTCAAAATCATTGAATCGGTGTCAATGTAGTTGTGTACGGTGGTAAAGCTTTCTTCCTCATGGAGCTTCATTCCTTTAAGGATTTCGTCCGTCATAGCTTGTCTGTTCAGTTCCGCATATTTTTGTACAATCTTCATATCGTGAATATAACAGTCAAATAAATTACCTGACACATAAGCCAGAGATTTTGGTATATTTGTTCTTTGTATGTTATTTAACTTTTTCAGTCTTTTTTGTATCTCTTTTTCCTTGCCTTGCGCTTTCAGATCGGATATCAGAGATTCAATCTCGCTTTTTGAAGCGCTGTTCAGCTCTTTGTACCCTTCCTCCTGATAAAAAGAGGCCACTTCAAGCCCCAAGTGGCGGCTTCCCGAATGTATCACCAGATAGATATTACCTTCATCGTCCCTATCCGCCTCTATAAAATGATTTCCTCCGCCCAGAGTTCCAAGGCTTTTTTCCGCTCTTAAAGGATTTATCCGCTTATAACAGCATAATTCCTTAAGATCAATTTCACCGAAGTATCTATGAGTTTTTTCTCTAACGTCAAAACCGGATGGGATTTTTTCATAAATCAACTTATCCAATTTTTGCGGCTCAATATGCTCCTCTTTTACTTTAACCGTTTCCATTCCGCAGCCTATGTCTACGCCCACAAGATTTGGTACAATCTTATCGGATATGGTCATCGTTGTTCCTATTGTGCAGCCCGCTCCTGCGTGTATATCAGGCATCAATCTTATCCTGCTGCCCGCCGTAAATTCCTGATCAAGCAAAAGAAGCACCTGTGAAACAGATGCCTCGTCAACAATATCGGTAAAAATCTTAGCTTCGTTATATTTACCTTTAAGCTCTGTCATAAAGCCTCCTGTTTTATTATTTAAAACAATTATAACATTTTGGGTTAAAAGTGTCAAGGTGTAGAAAAAAGCATTTCAATAGAAGACGCATAAATTTGACAAAAAAACAAAAAAAGAGTATAATTTTAAGGTAACACCGCACGCAAAGCCGTAAGGCGGTCATTGCGCGGTATTGCCTTAATTAGCATTATTTTTATAAGGAACAGAATTATGACTGATAAATTCATTTGTCCGGTTTGCGGATATACTTTACTTAGAGAAAACAATTCTCTGAAATGCGGAAAAGGACACTGTTTTGACATATCTTCAAGCGGCTATGTAAATCTTCTTACAAAAGGCGGTAAAAAAGGACACGGCGATGATAAAAAAATGGTAAAGGCAAGGCGCGATTTTTTATCCAAAGGATATTACTGTCATTTAAAAGAAGCGCTTAAGAACACGGTTAAAGATACAATAAGCAAAAACTGTATCATATTGGATTCGGGCTGCGGCGAAGGGTATTATACAAGCGGATTTGAAACCGCGCTAAGAGAAACTCAGGATGGGGAAATCTGCGGAATAGATGTTTCCAAAGAAGCGCTGAAATTAGCAGCAAAACTTTGTCACAGCGTAAGCTTTGCTGTTGCCAGCGCATACTGCCTGCCGTTTGAAAATGAAAGCCTGGATATAATAATATCGGTTTTTGCACCAATGGCGATAACCGAATTTCATAGAACGCTTAAAACCGGCAGTTACTTTATTACCGCGATTCCGATGGAAAAACATCTTTTTGGCCTGAAAAAAGCTGTATATGAAAATCCTTACCTTAACAAAACGGAAAATACCGAGCTTAAAGGTTTTAAGCTTATAAACAGCAACGAGGTAAAAAAAGAATTGTTCATCCAAAACGCGGATGATATTAAAAACCTTTTTTTAATGACCCCCTACTACTATAAAACATCCGCCGAGGATCAGAAAAAGTTAGAAAATTTAAATGAGCTTATAACCGAAACCGAATTTCTGATTTTGGTATATAAAAAAATATAAAAAACTGTTCCTGCAAAAAGAAAAACCCGCGTGAAGCCTTTTGGCCACACGCGGAAAATGAAATAAATAGATGAAGAAAAACAGTCATGTATATCGGTAAAATTATTGGAAATCAGCTAAGAAAGAATCAATAACGCCCTCGTTTTCGGTGCGGAGCTGTGTCCAGCCCTTCTGGTTCTCATCCTGCACAAATGCTATATTTATAAGCATATCGTCAATAACCTTGGTAAGGTCATCGCTGAAGCCGTAGTAACCGTCAACAACTACGTCGTATTGAGTAACATCTTCGAAGCTCAGGATGAAATCAAGCTCTTCACGTGTGTAATGCTTGCTTGCCATCATACTTTCGTTAACAACCGCCTTAAGCTCAGGGTCAACAAGGCTCTTGCGAACCATATTGATGAACGCCGCGGCACCCTGGGGATTGGGCGAACCGCTGGGAACCATATATCCGAACGCGGTCAGACTGCGGTAGTACTTATCCGCAAGGGGATCCTTGGGGAAAGGAACGAACTCATATTCGTCGGTATAAACTTCTTCGTTGCAGAATTCAGAGAACTTCCAGTCTCCTACGCCCAGGAAAGCCACGTTGCCGCTGGCGAGAGGCTCGGTCTCGTTGCTCCACATTCCATCGCCTCTTACCGCATAATTTTCCTTACGAAGCTCCATAAGGAAGTTGGCGGCTCTCTCAATGTTGGGGTTTGCAAAATTCTTGGTTATAGTACCATCCGCTTCAATGCCGATAAGAGGAACTCCGGTGCTTAAGAAGATTTCGGTACCCAATATACCATAGACACCGCCGATAGCGTCGGGATTAACTCTCGTAAACTCCTCCATAATATTCTTAAAGGCAGTCCAATCCCACTGGTTGTTGTCATAAAGCTCTCTGGGGTTCTTCAGGCCGTAAGAATCGAACAAACTCGCGTTGTAAATCAAGCCGTTAGCCAAAGCATTGGTTGCAAAAGGATAGAAATAATGCTTGCCCTTCCAAGCAAATTTATCAACAAGCCCCTTGAAACCTTCGGTCCACTGCGGCTCCGACATATAAGGCTCAAAGTATTCGGTCATATCGGTATAAAGGTTCTTCTGCATAAGAGACGGGAAAGTAAGGTTTTCCTTATCTACCAAGTCGGGAGACTGACCGGTTGTAACAAGAGTTTGAAGCTTGTCAAGCCTGTCTCCCCAAGGAACGGTCATGTAGTCGATCTTTCCTCCGTAGGTCTCTTCAAACAGCTTTACTGCGGGCTTAATGTCACCTGCCGTGCGGATATCGTAAAAGCCGAAATAAACAAGATTCGGATTATCAAGTGTTTTCTCCGGTTCGGTTACGAAATTGTTGATATCAACGGGATTGTTAATATCATCGTCCAATGTGTTGGATGTCGTGGTCACTTCGCCAAGACCGCCGCTTTGTTCACAAGCGGTAAGACCCAAAATCATTGAAGCACAAAGAGCAAGCGAAATGATTTTTTTACTGGTTTTCATTGTAATTTTCCTTTCATAAGTTTTTTTGACCGACGTTCTATCGTTCAAGAAACGACAGTCTTTATCAATACCCGTCACAATCATTTCACAGACAATCTGTACGAATTCCGAAAACGGGTACGAGACAATTTTTGGACACCGGAATATATCGACTTATTAAAAAGTTTTTCTGTATTCCGTTGGCGTCATTCCGTAAATTTGCTTGAATTTTCGCATAAAGCTGTATTCACTGATGTAGCCGCACTTTTGAGCTATCTGGTTCACATTAAGGCTGGTTGTTGTCAAAAGCCGCTCCGCCCGCAAAAATCTGCTTTTGGTTATATCCTCCAGAACGCTTACACCAAAAAATCTCTTATAAGAATGCTGAAACCCCGAATAACTCATTCCGGAATACTTGGCTATCTCGGCAACGCTCGACATTTCGTCGGGATCGGAATATATGCAATTTCTCAGATGAACAAAAAAATAGTGCTTATTGGACGTACTGAGTGAGTTTGGGGGGGGAACGGTTCTTATACTGCGGCTGAGCTTAAGAAAAAATAATTCCATATAGCGGGATTCAATCATCTCCCGCTCTTTGTCAAAGATATGATGTTCGTATGACACTTGCTGAAGAATCTGGGAAAGTTCATCGGCGTTTTTTACGAGAACCACCTCATTTATGGGGATATCAAGACCGCGGATAAATTTTTCGTCGCCTTCTTCAAAATCAAAAAATATCCAGTCATATACAAAAACGTCATCGCTTCCGTAGCGAAAAGGCATATCGGGAGTAAACACAATAAAGGAGCTTTCGGGAACAGAAATTTTTTTATTGTTGAGAACAAACTCGGCAGGCGATTTTGTAAGCGCCATGAATCCGCAGCCCAATCCTTCTGGATTTTCAAAATAACAGCCTGCGTCACGGCGATAATGGCATCCTATGGTGCCTATTTTCATTTGTTAGTCACCTCATATAAATCTTTTCACTTTCCCCTAAGTTCAATAATAATTATAACATTATTGCAGATTAACCACAATACTCTATTATGTTGATAACACTATCCGTTTATGCTTTTTTTCGTTTTTTTATTTGTCAAATTATACATTATTTTTTCTGTAAATAAAATAAATAGAGAGTTTTTGCACAAACAAAACGATTTTATATACTAATCTTTGATCAAGGTATAGACAAGTAATGCGGATGATCAAAGATTACTGTTTAAGGTGCAATCTTTAATCAAGTCTACAACTTGATTAAAGATTGGTATTACGTTATTTTTTCCGTTTTATATCTGCCGTCGGCGCTCCTCACAAGCTGAAAATTCTCGTCCATATCCACAACCGCGACTTTTGAAATAATCATACCGTCGGAATTGGATAAATAAACCGTTTCGCCCGTTTTCAGGTTAAAGTTGGTAACCAGCTTCTGAAGCGCCGAAGTATCGTTGTTGTTTTTGCATACTATTGTAAGTTCGCTTTCCGCCTTTATCGAAACGGAAGGTATTTCCCAGCGATCAAGCTTTTTTTTCGTGTCGGAAAGGCAGAACCCATCCAACTTCACATCCTGCGAATTGGGATTGTAAAGTGTTATGCTGTCAGAATCTCCGGCGGTATAAAGCTTGCTTATATAAATCGGTTCACCGATAACCGGTATTTTTTCGTAAACTGCTTTTACCGTAATGTTACCGTCCTGTGCAATATCGGAGGTTATAACCGTTTCCGGCTCTTCAATGCGTTCTCCGTTAATATCCCAATAAGAAAAAACATATCCGGTATACGGCGCTGCCTTTATAGAAACATAACAATCAGAAAAATAATTCCTCGCCGATTTTTCCCCGCCGATTATTTCTACCGAATTTAAAAAAGCGGTACCGCCCTCTCCGTTTATAAGCGCGATATTTGTCATATCATTTTCAAAACCCATCACTTTTGTAATATCCCTTATAACTATATCCGCGCGGTTCATGAAAAAGTCGCGTATCTGCTGCCTGCTGTCGGCAAAGGTTTCCCTTCTTGCCCATGTTGATGTATAACCGTTATCAAGAGCATACATACATTCGGTGTCACATAAAGCTATTTTTTCCTCAACTACCTTAAGCGCGTTTTCATAGGACATCTCCCCGTACATCAGATCGCATATTGTATTGGCAAGTTTTACCTTCATATCCTCCCGCTCAAGGAGAGCGGTAAGAAAAACAGACGCTCCTCCCATATGCTTTCCGTTCAGCAGATAAGACAAAGTAGGCTCTCTGTATCCGTTTCCGTAAAGTCCCATACCAAATTCCACGTCAAAAAGCAGAAAACGCCATTTTCCGTCAAGATAAGGGCTTGTAACCTCCTCGTCATCGGAAGGATAGTAACGCCATGCCTTAAAGTTATTTCCGGGCCAGTCCTCGTTGTTGATATAAATCTGTATGGAGTAATAAAGCATAAGATTGTCAATATCCACAAGAGAACAGAATTCTTCAAATTTCGTATCGTCGGTTAAACCGCTTCTCGCCAAATCACACACATAATTGTAGTCCTCGGTGCTTTTCAGGTCGTAAAAATCGCTGTCCTCATCATTTTCGTCAAGCTCCGCCTCACAGTGGCCAACTATACGGAAGTTGTCTTTATTCCCTCCATAGGTGGATTCAAGATAACCCGCGCAATACGCCTCATGAAGCCATGCAAAGCCATAGTATTTTCCGTTCAGGAATACAGCCGCGGGTATGGTATCATGTGTATCT
This sequence comes from uncultured Ruminiclostridium sp., assembly GCA_910588335.1. GTDB lineage: Bacteria > Bacillota > Clostridia > Oscillospirales > Ruminococcaceae > Ruminiclostridium_E. The sequence goes on from CAJUQV010000018.1 coordinate 50,999, forward strand.
GGAAAACCCGCGTTTTTTGCAAGCTGATTTCCCACCTCGTCTCGTATGCTGGCAAATTCGCGGTCATTAGCATTATTTCTCAGCGTAATACGATCATATCTGTCTATTAGCTGTCCGTAAGCGTCGGTGGTTACTCCGAAGAACGGATACTTAAACATTCCGTTGCCTTCACTGTACTCGTTTCGGGCAATAAGCCGCCACGACTTCTGATCCACCGCTCTCGAAACACCGCCCACTACTCTGCCTCCGGCCGCCTGTTCCAAAAGCTGCTTTCCTTTGCTGTCGTATACCTCCACGTACATATCACGTTCGCTTTCGCGTCCGCTTATAAACCAGTTGGCGGGGGCGTCATAGGGGATTTCGCCGCCTTTGTACTCGTTTTCAAGCCACTGATCCCTTACATAGCCTTCCACGCACACGCCGTAGTTATAATCATATAAGTTGTATGGATCGGTAGAAAGCACAAAAACATATGTAGAGTCGTCAAAGCGCTCAAAAACGTTTTTACCGGTTATATAACTTTTAGTCTGCATTTCGGAGGTTACTTCGCCGTTTACTGCCACAGCCTTTATCGTGGTAGCGTTTACCGTATTACCCGCCTTTACCACTATCGGCTTTGTATATTTTTTAGAACCCCTGTCGGGCGTGGAGCCGTCAAGCGAATAGTAAATCTCCGTTCCTTCGTTTTTACAGCTTATCTCAACCTCTATTGTTTCATCGTAAAAGGTTTCTTTATGAGAAAACTTCAAATGCAGCGGATCTTCGCTTACCGGTTCGGGCAATTGATTTTCATCGTCTTTGAGTATGCTCTGCTGCTCCTCCTGAAATTGAGGATACATAACCAGTCCCACACCGGCGACAGCACCCACCAATAACAGTATTATAATTACAATTAATTTTTTCATTTTTAATTCCTTTCGCCGCGTTGGCTACTATCGTCATTTATCCTATTTAAAACTGCCTCTCTGCACAAAACAGGGTCGCTCTTTCCCTCCGACAGCTTCATGCACCATCCTACCAAAAAAGCCAATACATTGGTTTTCCCTTTTCTGTAATCCTCGACGCTCTTAGGGTTTTCATCCAAAACACGCTTTACCAATTCTTCTATGTAATCGGAATCCGATATCTGTTCAAGCTTAAGCTCTTTTAAAAGAATATCTATATCGCCGCCTCCTGCGATATGATTTTCAAAAAGAAGCTTTGCCGCGGTAGAGGATATAACGCCTTTTTCCCTTAGTCTTGCGATTTTGCATAAGGCGAGGCAAAATTCATCGGTATTATTCTCTTTCAGATAATCCGGTTCCGCGTTCAAAAATTCGGCGACTATTCCGTTTATTAGTCCAGAAAGGGTTTTGGCATCGCACAAATTCAAATCAACGCATTCGTTAAAAATCCGATCTTTTTCGGGATCAATGACGATATCCTCCGCCACCTGAGTTGAAATTCCCAATGACGCGTAATATAAACGCTTTTTATTTGGGAGCATCGGCAAAAGCGAAAAAACTTCCCGTATAAAATCATCACTGAGAGTTATTTCCGAAAAATCCGGTTCATCAAAATACCGATAATCCGCCGTTTTTTCCTTACTCCGCAAGATTACGCTTTCTTTTTTTTGTGAATCCCAGCGCCTTGTTTCGCGAAAAACGCATTTTCCTTCTTCAATTAGCTTTTTTTGACGTTTTTCTTCATAAAGTATTCCTTCGTATACATTGGAAAATCCGCTTACGTTTTTCAATTCGCACCGTTCGCCGTAAGGCTCGCCTCGGCGATGAACCGACACGTTTACATCACAGCGCATACTTCCCCGTTCGATCCTGCAATCCGAAACGCCCGAATATATCATAATAAGTCTGAGTTCCTTCAAAAAGTCAACCGCCTCCGCCGCCGAATTAAAGCAGGGCTTTGTTACCAGTTCTATAAGCGGTATGCCGCAGCGATTAAAATCAATACCGTTTTCATAAAGCTTTCCGGCATCTTCCTCAAGATGTATATCGGATATAGGATACTTTTTTCCTTTTATCTCAAGAAAACCGTTTTCACCTACCGGAGCGTCAAACTGCGAAATCTGATATCCCTTTGGCAAGTCGGGATAAAAATAATTTTTCCTTGACATTTTAAAGCGCCTGTTTATTTTGCAGTTCAAAGCCAGTCCCGCCCGCACCGCAAGCTCCACAGCTCTTTTGTTCACTGCGGGAAGAGTTCCGGGATATCCCGTGCAAAGCGGACAGATTACAGTATTTTCCTTCTTTCCGAAGGTGTTTTTACAGGAGCAGTACATTTTTGTTTCTGTCAGAAGCTCCGTATGTACTTCAAGGCCTATTATCGTTTCAAACTCGCTGACCATTTTTTACACTTTTCCTTTCCCCCGCGGTGAATTGACCCAACACCGACACAGCAGGTCGGAAAAATACAATTTTACGTATTCCTTCATAATTTTTAATGGGCGTAAATTACTTATTCCCATGAGAACCCAACCTTATATTATTTTATCATAAAAAAAACGGTATGGCAATACACGAAGATAAATTTCTCAAAAAATTTATTTACAAAAGCCGTATTAAAAGGTATAATATTAAAAAATGGAATAGCCTTCAGGCTTAAAGGAGAAAAATATGAAAAAGATACCTGTTAAAAATATTGATGATATTTCGGAATTTGTAATGATAAATCAAGGAAATACTGCCGAAATATATCAGTATGGCGATACCGAAATACTTAAATTATTCAGGGATGACATGCCTTTTTCATTAATAAATAAAGAATATGAAATCGGGAAAGAGGTAAACCATAAATTAAAAAACACGCCTAAGGTGTTTGAAATGATTTCATATGAATCAAGATACGGCATTATTTACGAACGAATCACGGGCGGCGATATGATCGGCGCAATGCTTGGCAAAATATACAGAATACGGAAATACTCAAGAACATTGGCTTCGATTCATTTGGAAATTCATAAAAATCGAATTGATATACTGAACAATGTAAAAGAATACCTTTGCGAAAATATTGATTCCGCCGACGTACTTACCGATTCGGAAAAGGATAAGATCAAATCCTACATAAATAAACTACCGGACAAAAATAATCTGTGTCATTTTGATTTTCATCCGGGAAACGTAATGATACAGGACAATACTTTTTATGTTATAGATTGGATGACTGCTTGTACCGGCGACGCAAACGCCGATGTCGCAAGAACGCTTCTGCTCTTACGGTACGGTGAGCTGAAATACGGAAATCATTTTATAAAAGCCATGGTACAAATTTTTAAAAGATATATCGGAAAAATTTATTTCAGAGAGTACAAAAAAATAACCGGAATAACAAAATACGATACGGAGCAATGGATCCTTCCGCTCGCTGCGGCAAGGCTGACTGAATGGATTACAGACAGTGAAAAGCAGAAATTGTTGAAGCTTGTTAAAGAAAAACTAAAATATCTTAAAGATTGAAAATTTATCCCCATATAACACTCTGAGCCGACAGACCCGCAAAAATTGCGGTTTGCCGGCTCTCCGTTTATTTCAGCATACGCACCCTATTTTCCTCATTAAATTTTTCATTTCGCAAATACCCTTATTCTGTTCGGAAACTATATCCTTCAATATAGGCACCAGCGGCTGACAAACATTGTATTTCAAAGCATTTTCCGCCATTTTCACCGCTCCCATGTGATGCGGAATCATTTCCCGCATAAAATTGCAGTTTATATTGTTGTCGCCGTATACCGAACGCATTTTCTCAAACATATTATGTATTATCCTGTCCGTATCGCGCTGATAAAGACAAACGTCGCATTTCGGACTGCATATTTCGCCGCACTTGGCCTGAATTCGGCTCATTTCCTCTATCCCCAGCCTCTGAGCGGATACGATGTTTTCGGCAATGCATTGAAGAGGTACAAGAGTGGTGTACCTGAGTATGTTTTCAGACATTTCCACCGCCGCCATGTGATGAGGTATCATCTGGACAATAAAATTCCCCGATATGCTGTCGGACAGCTTTGCCCTCGTCATTTTTTCGATCATATTATCCAGAATACAATAATAGTCGCTGATATAATTTTTTGCAACATTGCTTAACATACACGATCTCATTACAACATCTCCCTTCGTATAAAGCATTATATTCGTAATCCTTAAAATGTGTTACTTCTAAATATTGACTTAATGGTCATTTTATGGTAAAATAATAAAATACTGTATTTTTAGAAAAATGTCGAAAGGAAAAATCAATGTATATCCCCGTTGACAGCCACAATCATTCCACCCAGTCACCCGACGGTAAAAACACGCTCCGCGAAATGGCGGAAAAAGCGGCAGAGCTTGGAATAGAACACTACACCGTTACCGACCATCTTGAAATAAACAAATTCTACGACAAAGAGTTTCTGTATGAGGAACCGGTGAAACAGTCTTCTCAGCTTTTACCTGACCTGATAAAGGAATTTAAAGACAAAGTGGATATTCACTACGGTGTTGAGCTGGGACAGCCGCTTCACGATATCGAACTTACAAATCGTATGCTTAAAAACTATGAATACGAATTTATAATAGGTTCCTGTCATATGGTAAAGGGTTGGGACGATTTTTACTATCTGGATTATAAAAAAAACGATCCTCATTATTTAATGAAGCTTTATTTTGAAGAGCTTCTGGAAATGGCGGAATGGGGAAAATTTGACGTTTTAGGGCATCTTACTTACCCTTTGAGATATATCGAGGGAGATTTCGGAATAAAGATAGATATGGACAGATACACCGCCATAATAGAAAAAATTTTTACCACTCTTATTAAAAAAGGTATGGGAATAGAAATAAATACGTCGGGACTCAGGGAAAAAATCGGCGTTACCCTTCCCTCAGAAAAATACGTTAATTTGTACAGAGAATTAGGCGGAGAAATAATAACAATTGGATCAGACGCCCACTGCGTAGAAAATCTCGGAAAAGGCATACAGGAAGGAATTCAAATTGCCAAAAACTGCGGATTTGATAAAATATACTATTACAATCACAGAAAACCCGTTTCAATAAATATATGAAAGGAAGAACAACATGAAAAAAATAGTTGATCTGCTTCGTGAAAACGCACGGCTTACAAACGAACAGCTGGCAGTAATCTCAGGCGTTACCGAAGAGGAGGTTGCAAAGGAAATAAAGCAGCTTGAGGATAACGGAACAATAATAGGATATTCCGCAATCATCAATGAAGAACAGCTGGATAAAAACGCCGTTACCGCATTTATAGAGGTAAAGGTATCTCCGCAGGTGGAATGCGGCTACGACGATATAGCAAAAGCCATTGCCCAGTATGACGAAGTGGATACCGTTCAGCTCATGAGCGGAAGCTTCGACCTTTCGGTAACCCTAAGGGGGAACAATCTCCGCGAGGTGGCGCTTTTCGTAAACGAAAGACTTGCTACCCTTGACGGAGTATTATCCACCACCACCCACTTCATACTTCAGAGGTATAAGGAAAAGGGCGTTAATTTTGCGGCGGACGAAGCCGACGAAAGGAGCCTTGTGTCACCGTGATGGATTATGAAAAGCTGCTTTCCGATACGGTACAGGAGGTAAAATTTTCCGGAATAAGAAAATTTTTTGACATTGCCTCTACTGTTGAAAACGTCATTTCCCTGTCCGTGGGAGAACCCGATTTTAAAACCCCCTGGGCAATAAGAAAAGAAGCGATAAGAACATTGGAAAAAGGAAAAACTGCTTATACCGCCAATTCCGGACTTGCTCAGCTTCGCCGTTCCCTTTCGGAATATATTGAAAGAAAAACCGGCTTAAAATACGACCCCGATCATGAAATAATCGTAACGGTGGGCGGTTCGGAGGCGATAGACTGCGCCTTCAGGGCTTTGTGCGACCCCGGCGACGAGGTGCTTATCCCGGAACCCTCGTTCGTGTGCTACGCTCCGCTGGTAAAAATGGCTGGAGGAGTTCCCGTTATTATTGAAACAAAGCTGGAAAACAATTTTAAGCTTACCCCCGAGGAAATAAAAGAAAAACTCACCCCTAAAACAAAAGCGCTGGTATTTCCCTACCCCAACAATCCAACCGGGGCGGTAATGCGCAAAGACGACCTTGAAAAGATAGCGGCGGTAATACGTGAAACCGATATGGCGGTTATATCGGACGAAATTTACAGCGAGCTTACCTACGGCGCAGAACGTCATGTCTCAATTGCCGAAATTGAGGGAATGAAGGAGCGAACCATACTGATAAACGGATTCTCCAAGGCGTTTTCAATGACGGGCTGGCGGCTCGGATATTTTGCCGCGCCCGCTCCGATTACAGGTCAGATGCTTAAAATACATCAGTACGCAATTATGTGCAGCCCCACGGTGAGCCAATACGCGGCTGTTGCGGCTCTTATGGACTGCGACGGAGAAGTGCTGCGCATGAAGGAGGAATACAACGCCAGAAGGCGGTTTGTGGTAAAAAGCTTCAACGATATGGGACTTGAATGCTTTGAGCCGGAAGGCGCGTTTTACGCTTTCCCCTGTATCAAATCAACTGGGCTTACCTCGGAGGAATTCTGTAAACACCTTCTGAATTCAAAAAAAGTTGCCATCGTTCCCGGAGACGCCTTTGGAGCGTCCGGAGAAGGCTTTGTGAGAGTAAGCTACGCTTATTCCCTCGCCCATCTCAATACCGCGCTTCAAAGAATCGAGGAATTTTTAAAGGAACTGAAAATTTGAGCCAAAAAAGGAAAGTAATATGGAATATTTTACTTTATACGATCAGGATCGCATACCGTTGGGGAAACAAATACTGAGAGGAGAAAAAATTCCCGAAGGCGAATATCATATAGCCATTCACGTATGTGTTTTCAACTCCGAAAATAAAATGCTGATCCAACAGAGGCAGCCCTTCAAAGAAGGTTGGTCAAATATGTGGGACGTTTCAGCGGGAGGAAGCGCGATTGCGGGAGAAAACAGTCGGGAGGCCGCTCAAAGGGAACTTGAAGAAGAAATAGGTCTGAAAATCCCCTTTGAAAAAATGCGCCCCATACTGACCGTTCATTTCGATCACGGCTTTGACGATATCTATACCGTATCCTCCGATGTTGACGTTAACGATTTAAAGCTTCAACACGAAGAGGTGAAGGCGGTAAAATGGGCTTCGGAGGAAGAAATACTTGATATGATCGCCGACGGCACATTTATTCCTTATCACGAACATCTTATATCTCTGCTGTTCTTTATGAGAAATCACCGCGGAACATTCAAGCACGATGAGGAATAATACAATGACCTGGATAAAAGTAAACGCGCACGCCAAAATAAACCTTTTCTTGGACATAACCGGCGTTTTGCCAAACGGATACCATTCCCTAAACAATGTTATGCAGCAGATAGAGCTTCACGACGAGGTTAAGGTATCACTTTCCGAAGGAAGCGGAGTGGAAATCACCTGCGATAACCCCGCAGTACCTACCGACAAAAGGAATATCGCCTATAAAGCCGCCGCGCTTTTTACCGAAAAAACAGGTCTCTCAGCCAAAATAACCGTTGACATCAAAAAAAACATACCCGTTATGGCCGGACTGGGAGGAAGCAGCACCGACGGAGCGGCCGTGCTTAAGGCGCTTAATCGGCTTTGCGGCGAACCGCTGACGTGTTCCGAGCTTGAGATGCTCGGCGCGGGATTGGGCGCCGATGTTCCTTTCTGTATAAGAGGAAATGCTGCTCTTTGCCGTGGTATAGGCGAAAAAATGACAAATATAAGAGGTCTTGAAAACTGCTGTATTCTTATTGTAAAGCCCGATTTTTCCTGCGGCACCTCGAAGGGATATAAGCTGTATGACAAAACACCTTTAAAAAGCATGGGTGAACCCGACGGTCTGATTGCCGCGCTTAAAGAAAATAACATAAAAAAAACAGTAGGATATCTTTATAATATTTTTGAATCACTTTATCGCGACAGCCGAATAGAAAAAATTAAAAATGATTTATTGTCCTCAAACGCTTTAGGAGCATTGCTTAGCGGGAGTGGAAGCGCGGTTTTCGGCCTTTTTGAAGATGAGGGAAAAGCCTTGGAAGCACTGTCCCGCTTAAATTATCCGTTCACGCTTTTGACAAAACCCGTTTTTTCTCTTGAAAAAAAATGAAATATGTGTTAAAATAATACATAATAACTCTGTTTACACTGTTATGTAAAAGGAGGGACACGAAATGGTGCTTATTCATAATCACTTGGGAGAGATAAACATATCAAGGCAGTTTTTTGCTCAGCTTATCGGCGGAACGCTGACAAACTGCTTCGGAGTGGCGGACACAAACGCATGCACTCCAAAACAAAGCCTAAGGGAATCACTGCCATTTACCCGAAAAAAGAAATATATAGACAAGGGCGTCTCCGTCAGAACAGTAAGGGGGAAGCTACACGTAGATCTGCATATTACCGTCTTATACGGAGTAAACATTTCCACCGCCGTGAGAAGCATACAGCATAAGATCACTTATGTTATAGAAGACGAAACGGAAATTGAAGTTGAAAACGTTAACGTCTTTATTGACGGAATAAAATCCTGAACCTACGCTACAAAAAATTTTATTATATTAAAAGGAGTGCGGCTTTGAGTATCAGCGGTAAAATGCTCCGCGACGCTATTATATCCGGGGCGAATAATATAGTAAACAATAAAAACACGGTGGACGAGCTTAACGTATTCCCAGTTCCCGACGGAGATACGGGAACAAATATGTCAATGACCATAAAAAATGCTCTTCCCGAATTAAAAATGATGAGCGACGATGTTACCGTAAGCGCCGTGGCAAGCGCTACGGCTTCCGCTATGCTCAGAGGCGCAAGAGGTAATTCGGGCGTTATCCTGTCGCTTTTATTCAGAGGATTTTCCAAAGGCTTAAACGGAAAAAACACCGCCGAGGCGCAGGATATATCAAGATCCTTGAGCTTGGGCGTTGAATCCGCGTATAAATCAGTAATGAAGCCCACCGAGGGAACAATTCTTACCGTAGCGCGAGAAAGCTCGGAGGCAGCGTCAAAAAAAGCCGCCGAAGGAGCCGACATTGTAGAACTCTTTGACACTATAACTTCAGCCGCTAAAGCATCCCTTGATAAAACTCCGGAACTTCTTCCCGTTCTTAAAAAAGCGGGAGTTGTAGACGCAGGCGGAATGGGATTTTTAGTAATAATGCAGGGCATACAGAACGTTGTCAACGGAAACGGGGTTATTGCAAACGAGGAAGTTGATTCCGATATTAAGGGACCCGTTATAACCAACGCCGCAGGAAGCGTAGAAGCAGATATCGAATTCACATACTGTACGGAATTTCTTGTAAAGAAAAAAACCGATTGTAAAGACGCAAAGCTTCTGAGAGCTTATCTCGAAACAATAGGCGACTGTGTTGTGGTTGTTGACGACGATGATATAATAAAAGTGCACGTTCATACCGAACACCCCGGAAAAGCTTTGGAGCAAGGTTTGCTTTTCGGTATGCTGGTTAATCTTAAAATCGAAAACATGAAGGAGCAGCACAAGAATCAGGAAAAAAAGGTTGAAATGGCTAAAATGAAAAAAGCACAGCCCGCAAAGCCCGAAAAAGATTACGGTTTTGTATCTGTAGTAAACGGCGCGGGGCTTGAGGCTATTTTTTCCGATCTTGGCGTTGACAGCATCGTAAGGGGCGGGCAGACATCCAATCCGTCAACCGAGGACATAGTAGAAGCGATTCTGGCTACTCCGGCCAAAAACGTTTTTGTTCTCCCGAATAATAAAAATATCATTATGGCGGCTGAACAAGCGGTAAAACTTGTAAAGGACAGAAAGGTAATCGTTCTTCAATCAAGAACGGTTCCACAGGGAATATCCGCAATGATAGCATTTGACGGCTCTTTAAGCGTAAAACAAAACGGCGTTAATATGACAAAGGCCCTCGATAAGGTAGGTACCGGCTCCGTCACTTTTGCAGTACGCGACAGCGAATTTGACGATAAAAAAATAAAACAAGGCGATATTCTGGCCATGGAAAACGGAAAACTGGCCTTAGTAGAACGCGACGTGAAAAAAGCGCTTTTCAAGATAACCAAAAGGCTTGTTAAGAGCGATTCTTCTTATATAACCGTTATCTACGGCTCGGACGTCACCGACGACGACGCGCAGGAAGCGTATGAGCTGTTGAAAACAAAGCTTGACAACGACTTGGAAATAGTTCTCGTTAACGGAGGACAGCCTATTTATTACTATATTGTTTCGGTGGAATAAAATTGTAGAAATTCAGCCAAATTTTCCGTAAAGAAAATTTGGCTGAATCAATAAAACAGAAAAGGAATACAAAAAATGAAGCTGCCTGTAATAGAAACCAAAAGACTTTTACTTACCCCCCTTAAGCTCTCCGATGCGGAGCGTATTTTCCAAGGCTGGACAAGCGACACGAGAGTAACTAAATTTATGATTTATTCCACTCACAAAACCGTGGAGGAAACAAAAGCGTGGCTGAAAACTGTTGTCAGCAGCACAGAAAACGAAAGTGCAAAAAGCGTTGACGTAGGCTTCAGACTAAAAGAAAACGGAATGCTTATAGGCACAGGCGGAGCATACTACAAGCCCGAATATAACCGATGGAGCTTAGGCTACAACATTGCTTTTGATTATTGGCATCAAGGCTATACCTCCGAAGCTATGAAAGCGCTTACGGAATATTTATGCAGTATGGGAATAAAACGCTTTTTTTCCGACCATGCCGTAGACAATCCCAACAGCGGAAAGGTGATGGAAAAAATCGGGATGAAATTTGATCATATGGGAAGCTATTCCTGCCATGACGGAAGAGAGTTTGAAGCAAAGTATTATATTATGGATATGAAATGATATTAAATAACACAGATATAAAAGAAATCAGGGGAATAAGCGATAAAAGAGCTTCAATGTATCATAAACTGGGAATTTTCACCGCCGAGGACCTTATCGATTTTTATCCGAGAGATTACGTCGATTACTCCCGTCCAAAAAAAATATGCGAGATAGAAAACGAAGAGATTTGCGTTTTTAAAGGAGAGGTAACGAAAAAGCTTACACCTTATTTCGGCAAAGTAACGGTATATCACATCGCGGTGAGCGACGGAACGGACGAAATGCTGATAACCTTCTTCAATAACCGCTTTGCCTACGACAAGATTGCAGAAGGCTACAGATATCTGTTTTACGGGAAAGTAACGTGTACCTTTGCAAAAAAGGAAGCGCTGTCCCCGCTCTTTATTTTGGCGGAAAGCGAAAGTAAAATCGTTCCCAAATACCATCTTACCGGAGGACTCAGCAACAGCATAGTTATCTCAAATATGGTAAACGCGTTGGAAAGGGCGGAATTCAGCGACCTTCTTCCGGAATATATAAGGGAAAAGGAAAATTTACTGCCATTAAAGGAATCGGTTTTCAATATTCACTTTCCACAAAGCGCCGAAATGCTTGAAAAGGCAAAAAAACGTCTTGTTTTTGAAGAGCTTCTGGTGCTTCAGTTAGGCTTGTCTTTGTTAGGAAAACAAAAACGCAAAGAGATCGGTATACCGATGGAAAAAGCGGATATAAAAGATTTTTTTGCTTCTCTTCCCTTTTCGCCCACAAACGCCCAAAAAAAAGCCATAAAGGAATGCGTTTCCGATATGCTTAAGCCGCTGCCAATGAACAGACTGCTCCAAGGAGACGTGGGAAGCGGAAAAACGTTAGTCGCGGCGGCTGTAATGTATTTTACCGTGAAAAACGGTTATCAAGCCACTTTGATGGCTCCTACGGAAATACTGGCGAAGCAGCATCGAGACACTCTTCGAGGTTTTCTGGAACCTCTCGGAATAAATGTCGAGCTGCTTACGGGAGGGCTGAGTGCAAAGGATAAAAAACTTGTAAAAGAACGCATTAAAAGCGGAGAAGCGCAAATTATCGTGGGTACTCACGCTCTTATACAGAAAAACGTGGAATTTAACCGTTTAGGCTTATCGATAACCGACGAGCAGCACCGTTTCGGCGTATCCCAACGCTCAAAGCTACAGGAAAAAGGTGAAAATCCCCATAGTCTGGTAATGTCCGCCACACCAATTCCCCGCACTTTGGCATTGATGATATACGCCGATCTGGATATATCGATACTCAACGAAATGCCTAAGGGTCGCCTTCCTGTAAAGACCTACGGGGTAGACAGCAGCTTTCATCAACGACTGTACAGATTCATTATAAAATATGTAAACGAAGGATATCAGGCTTATATAGTCTGTCCTCACGTGGAAGAAGGAACAAGTGACAAGGCTGCGGCGACAAAGTATTTTGAAGAACTCAAAAGCGGTTATCTGTCGGGAATTTCCTTGGGGCTGCTCCATGGCAAAATGAAGCAGACGGAAAAAGACGCGGTTATGAACGATTTTAAACAGAACAAAATATCGGTGCTTATCGCGACTACCGTGATAGAGGTGGGAATAGACGTTCCCAACGCAGTGATAATGATAATCGAAAACGCCGAGCAGTTCGGCCTTTCACAGCTTCATCAGCTCAGAGGACGAGTAGGCCGCGGAAACACCCAGTCACACTGTATACTTGTAACCGACAGCAAAGGCGAATATACAAAAGCGCGCATCGACACAATGGTCTCCACAAGCAACGGCTTCGAGATAGCAAATAAAGATCTGGAACTGAGAGGACCGGGCGATTTTTTCGGATGCGCGCAGCATGGACTTCCCACTCTTAAAATAGCCGATATGAACAGGGATATTGAAACCGTTTATCTCGCGCAAAAATATTCGCGCGAAATACTGGAGGAAGACGAAAGTCTTTCATCTGAAAAAAACAGCGGTCTTAACAGACTTGTTAAAAATTTATTTAAAGCTGGTGAAAAATTTGGAATCAACTGATATAAAAAAAGAACGTTGGCGCTATCCTCGTTTTTTTGGCTCAACAGACGGCAAAAAAGCTTATATTAACGGTGAGGACGCAAAGCATATCTGCACTGTTCTGCGCATGGGCACCGACGAACTTATAGTGCTTTGCGACAACGACAATAACGATTACCTTTGCAAAATAGCTTCATTGCAAAAGGATTCGGTAAGTCTTGACATTTTGGACGAAAGAAAAAACGAAGCAATGCCGACGGCGGAAATAACTCTTTTTCAGTGTCTCCCCAAAAGTGATAAAATGGACTTTATCGTACAAAAGGCAACCGAGCTTGGCGCTTCCGCAATCGTACCGATAATGTCAAAAAGATGCGTTTCGAGACCGGATGAGAAAAGCATTTCCAAAAAGCTGCAAAGATGGGAAAAAATAGCAAAGGAGGCTTCAAAGCAGTGCGGCGGCGGAAAAATACCGACTATCGGCAAAATTGAGGATTTCAAAAAGGCCGCTGCGGAATATTCCAAAATCGGCTTGGGTATACTTTTTTATGAGTGCGGCGGAAAGAAGCTTTCCGAACTTCCTATAAAAAACGCTTCAAAAATCGGCATTTTTATAGGAAGCGAAGGCGGATTTGAAAGCGAAGAAGCGGAATTTGCCGAAAATTGCGGTATTACTGCCGCGTCTCTCGGAAAAAGAATACTGCGCTGCGAAACAGCTTCCGTAGCTGCGCTTTCTATACTGATGAATTTAACAGGGAATATATGATTTTTTTGTGCAATTTGCTATATTTCCTATAACACTTGAAAAAAAGTAAATTTTGTTATATAATATTTTCAGATAATTTTTCCAAAAGAATTAAATGTGCAGAAAAATTATACGAAGAGGAAAAGACACTTCATCTAAGGAGGATATATTCAAATGAATAAGGGTTTGGTCGGTTTTATTTTGGGTCTTATCGCCGTTTTGGGCGGTGCATTTGTTGCAACAATGCTTTTGAAAAACAAGCTCACAAAAAAATATGACGATGAGGATGATTTCGACGATTTTGATTCCTTTGACGATCCCGTTGACGACGAAGAATTTGAACACTTTTTCGCCAACGACGAAATGCCGGAGGTAGGCGAAGAGGACTCCGAGGATGAGGACGAGGATGAAGAGGAAAATGAAGAACAGCTTTAATAAGTCCCCTTTCAAACATATTGTTTTTGCCTCCGTTTCGACGGAAGCTTAATAAAGTTATCCTGAATTATGGTCAATTGACCTGCCGCTATGGTATAATGGTTTATTTGAATTGCGAACTAATAAAAAGGACAGGTTTTAACCTGTTCTTTTTACATTTAAAAGTAAACTTAAAGAAGGACAAACATTTTTCTCATTATTCCCTAAGATATTTTATAAGGCTTTTTTCGGAATGTTACAAAACTTCTCCCCATAAATATCTGCAAAATATAAGGATAAAATATACCTGTCTGCTTTTATCACAGACAAACGAGTATATAACGTAAATTGCGGCATACTGCGGCTTCAATAACAGCAGCTTTTTTCAAGAGTCTTCAAAGACAAAGTGAACCTAACGCCTACGGAATACAGAAAAAAATATTTCTTCTGCTTAAACTGCTGTCAGAATGTCTCTCGTCTCCAAGGCGGCAAGGGTTTCTGAGACTTTTTCGGCAAAGCCTCTTGATCTCTCGGTTCAATTGGGACAAAATCTCACGCTGAATTTTGGAATTGCTTTGCCATTCCGGCAGCTTGTTTAATCTTCCACATTAAAAACTCAAAAAAAATATCATAATATGCTTATACAAATATCCAAGTATGTTAATTATGTACTATTTTTCTCATCATTTTTGGCATTTTTGTGATAGATTTTTAAAAAATTATATGATATAATTAAGCAATAAGGTTAAGAAAACGATTTCATCTCTTTTCCTTATCGCTTATTTTTATGCACAAAAACGGTGTAATACATTAAAATACGTTATTTTATGCTTTTCCGTACACCGAAACTTTTTAAGGAGGGATTTTATTTTATGAAAACAGGAAAAAAAGCTATTTCCATGCTTATGAGCCTTTACCTTGTACTGCTTCCTGCCTGTTCCGGCGGAGACGAATCGCCTACGGATAACGCACAAACCACAGCGGGAACCACCGAAAACCTTGACAACGAGGTTGATTACAGCAGTATGGCGGAGATTGACAAAATTGAAGAAGCCAATATTATAGGCACAGGCCCCAATTATGATCCAAGTAAAACCGCCGGTCACGTGCGTGCCCTTTGCTACTACGATCTTACCGAAGCTCAGCCCGAATTGGTGGAAATATTGGCTCAGCGCTTCGGAGGTACTATTGAGACCGAGATAACGCCTTCCGGAGGAGCATATTACGATAAATTAGGACAGCTTGTATCCACAGGCAACTCCCCCGACATAGTAAGATATGACTGGGTGGTATACCCCGACGGCATATCAAAAAATATGTACACACCGCTTGATGACTGGCTGGATATGGATTCCGAACTTTGGGTTAAAGAAAAAAACGTAATCGAATCTTTTAACTATGCGGGTAAACACTATTATTACCCATCCGGCGTAAATCCCAATTTTGTTATGCTTTACAATCAGGCAACCATCGACGAAGCGGGACTTGACAGTCCCCTTGAACTATACAAAAACAATAACTGGACATGGGACACATTTAAGGAGCTTACCAGAAAATGGTGTGACCAGAGTGAGGAACACATAGGCTTTACAGGCGGAAGCTGGACCGGTATGATGCTTATAAACTCCACAGGCGTTAAAACAATTGACATGACCGGTACAGAAATCATAAACAACTTAAAAAACCCCGATGCGGAACGCACAATGTCGTATTTTTCAGATATGAAGAAAAACGGTCTTATCGGAGAAGGATTTGTTGACCCGGGTGCGGCTTTCACCGACGGTAATCTACTGTTTCTCGCTATGGGTCTTACATGGGGATATGAAAGCGCACAGCAGTCGTTTTTCAACATAGGCTCGCAAACAGACAAGATCGTAGCCATTCCCCTTCCGAGAGATCCTCAATCGGATAAATACTATATGGCTGGCGATACTTTCGGGTTCCTTGTTCCCGCAGGCTCGCCCAACGTTCAGGGCGGCGTTTCCTGGATACTCAGCGGAAGAATTTTTGAAACCGATCCCGAAACAATAGCGGCGGATTACACAAAAAAAACCGACGCCACACCCAAATACTATGATAAATGCCCCGGCTGCAAGTACAATTTCCCCGAAAACAACAACGCCGATCTTACCGTATGTCCCGAATGCGATACCGCGAGAAAACCCAAATTTAAGCCGATATATAGCGATGAGCAGATGCAGATCATTTACGATATGAAAGACGTAACAAAATTTGATTTTGTCTTTGACAACATTCTCGGCTTCGGCGAAACAATGAACAGCATTGTTACCGGCAATGAAGAATCGATTTTCGACGGCCCTCTTTATTTTGCCGAATCCTCATTTACCTCACTTCTCGAATCAAAGTACCAGTCTATTGAAGCCATAGTACAGCCATATCGTGACGAATTGGCAAAGGCTGTGTCTCAATAAAAATATTTTTAATAATACTGATTTATCCGATTGTGAGCGTTAAACTGACAGTCGGATATTTTTATATAAAATCACAACAGATAATCCCTTTAAAATTTAGATATAAAATTTTTAATAAATTAATATACATCTATTGATTTTTATTTGTTAAAGTGATACAATAAGTGTATAGGAATGTTGAATAA
>CAJUQV010000019.1 GCA_910588335.1 uncultured Ruminiclostridium sp.
AACTACCTTAAACTGTTGTAAAAAAAATAAAAAAGTATTATAATTATACTGTATATAGATAACAGGGTAATGTATCTTTATTAAGCGCTGCGGCGGAAAAAGTATTATTTGTTTTGAAAAGTACATAAAGTACATTTTTAATAGTTCTAAACAATAATAAATATAGCACAAAATAATGATAAGAGGAGCTGCTGCAATGAGTGAAACAGGTATTAAAGGAATTGTTCTGGATAATATCCCGCTTAATGTTATGACAGTTGCGTTTATGCGTAAGCTTGACAAATTTGACTGTGCCGTGGTTATGGATGAACAGGGCGGCGAAAAATACGCAAAGGCACAGCTTGCGGTACTTGACGCGGTAATAGGAGCAAAAGCGCCTTCGGTTCTGATAATTACCGACGAAAAACTGATGTACGAATGGTACGCCGCTTTATTAAAGGGCATTGGCGCGGATTTTAAATTTATCACCGCCGATCCCGGCAGCATAAATTACTTTTCTCCGAATCTTGAAAGTCTGTACATAACCAACACGAGTGCTGGCGATAACCCTTTGTTCGGAAAAATAAAGGAATCGGAACTAATCTGGGATTTGGTAATAATCGACGGCGGCTTGTCAAGAGAAGGAATAGATACGGAACGAATACTCGACGGCTTTGATTTGAAAACGAAAAAGTTAGTTATTTTTGCCGCTTATCTTAATTCCGGAAGAAACGCGGCGGAAAAACTCGCGGAGCTTCCCGTCAAATTTTTGAGCAGTGATGAAAAAGCGGAATATTTCAGAAGCAATTTTCCGGACGCAGATATTATAAATTTCTCTTTATCCTCTCCATACAGCCGCTATTACGGCAGCAGCGGACTTATTCCCCCCAAAATAAAAACAATCGGCTACGCAGTCGATAAGGAAGCGCTTAAAGCAAAAGCAGAACAGAACAATACCCGCACATACAGATATGGAGGCAATATTTTTGAGGAACTCACTTTAGACGTCCGTAAGCTGTATAACGCGGAAAAATACGACGATGAAATCGTTAAGGGTCTCAGAAAAGCCGATACCAAGCTCGACAGCTATATAAAAGAGCTTGCGGAACTGTCCGAAAATTCCGAAAACAGAATAATTACTTATTTTTCATCGGAAAAAACTCTTGAATACGCATATAAGGTACTCTTATCCTCAATGCCGGCGCTAAAACACCATATTGCAGTCAAAAAAAGCGGAATATACCGTATTGACGATACGGCGCGATGCTTTGAACCGGAAGAAACCGAGGAAATAAGGATACTTCTCTCAACGGATAATCAGGATGAACAGTGTGACCGTCTTGATGTAATAACTCATATTATAAATTACGAGCTGCCTACCAATCCTCTCACTTTGCACAGAAGGTACAAGCAGGCGGGAAGAAAGGGGTTTGCAATCCCCGAATTTATTGTTTTCAGAGACGAAACGGATATATTCGACGGAAGAATGATCCGAAAAGCTCTGGCGCTGCATTTTTGCAGCAGTTTTACAATGGGAATTCCCGGAAGAAACATTTATCTTCATATGGATGGTCTTGAAAATATATTGGCGGATCTTCTCAGCGAACTTGACAGTATTGAAGAAATGAATGCCGCCAAAATCGGTTTGCTGGCTTCGGAGTGCAATATCAAAGAATCTGGTCAAAATGCCCGAACGGAACTTATTAAGGCGAGAAGGGATATAAGACGCGCGTTCGGATTGCCCGATGAAAAAACAAGCAGGCACACTGCAGCTGATATTATAGGAAAAAGACTTGAAGCACTCAGAAAAGGCTGCTGCTTCTTTGACTTGGAGGGAAAATTACAGGCAAAAAGCTATACTTTCCGCGAAAACAACGATTACGCCGATCTTGAAGCGGAACTAAAATCCGGTGAATGTTTCAGAAACTCAAGAAGCATAGCAAGAAAGCTGTTAAAAAGCTGCAAAACTTCACAGCAGCTATATAAAGTCATCCACAGCGCCGAAGAACACGACAGGCAGTATATTTATTTCTGCACATGGCGTTATCTGGCGCGAAACCGTCTGTTTGAAGGCGGATACAATAAGTTTCTTAAAGATATCTTTGAGGAGGCGATCTGATGGTTAATCTTGGGAAAAGCGTCTTCGACCTTATAGGGGATTTTTATCAGGCTCACCTTAACGGAAATATTGAAGCCAAAAACGCCGCACTTGTGCAAATAGAAGAGAACGCAGCCAAAAATAAAACTGCGGACAAAGATTTCGCAGATTACTATAACGATGTGTTCACCGGAAGAACTGGCTTTAACGCCAAACTGAGCCTGGCGGATTATCCGAAAGAAAGTATTATAAGAGAGTTGTTTCAAAATGCCTTGGGATGCAGATATCTTACGGGAGATATAAAAATATTGGCGGATTTCCATGAAAACGATATTGTAACCATTTCATATAATGAAGTGGGCTTCTCTATGGAGGATATACTTTATTATCTCGGCTTCGGAATGAACAATGGAGACGAAACAAGGGAAGGACGCTTCGGAATAGGCGCAAAAAGCGTTTTTCTGAACGTACGTTCGCTGTCCGTGCGTTCAAACACTTTCAGCTTTAAGATAAGAAACGATGCCGGGAGACTTGCCGTTGAATCCATATGCCTGAATACGGAGCATTTTAACGGCACAAGAGTTACACTTGAGCTTGATCACGTAGAATATGAAAGAATAAAGGATAATTTTCTTACAATTACCGAGAAAAAAGGCGATTATCTTAATATGGTGGAGTTGTGCTTTGCTTTTAACAGAAAACACCTTATGAAAAGTGCGCTTTCACTTAACGATAGCAGCATGAAAACGGTTAATGTGGCGGTGGCGAAAAACGGCAAGGTGTCCGACGTTTACCGCATAGCGCTTCAATGTAAAGATGAAAACGACATACCGAAAATTCGATTCTATCATAACAACAAGAGCCTCCTGGACTTTCTTCACTATGAAAAAGACGGCTTTGTTTATCTTATTCCGTTTGCGGTGGCAAATGCAAAGCGGGAAAAGGTGGTAAAGCTCCTGCTTGCCAAATACAATTACTTTTCCACATATGAGCTTACCGGTTATATCGGAAACAACAACGACAGATTTATCGACGAAAAACTGTCCGCCTTTTTTGTGAGCGTACCCAACACTTGCATTACCCACAGCCGAACGGGCATACGCCACGACAAGGAGAGTATTGTAACAAAGGCTCTCGAACGGGATATACAGGCTATTTTGAAAGAATACGGGAAATATTTTGTCCTTGATCTTAAAAACGTCAATGACACGGAATATTATTATATGGCGCCCCGTTCCTACGCTTTCGTGTTTTTTAACAGCTATATAAAAACCAGCCGTTACGCGGCAATTATAAAGGATATCTTTGTTTCCGGAATTTCCTTTTGCTTTCCGGGCGAAGCTGTTCCGGTAAACTATGAGAGGCTTAAATCCGCCGGCTTTAAAAGCGAGGTCAAGGGAGTAAGCGAACAGCGCAGGAAAGACGGAACCGCCGACAAGGAGTATATTGATCTTCGTCTGGAAAAGCTCAGAAGCGGCCTTTCAGAATTTAAAGACAAAACGCTTTATGCGGGATACGAATGGACAAACGAGGACGGGAGCGAAACGGGCAGGGTCTACCGCTACGAATTTATAAGGGGAAAAAATCTGTATAAGATATCCTCGGAGCACAGCGGAGGCTTCTCTGATTTTGAGATTTATAACGGGTTCCCCAGTGTTATCGGCTACTATCTTCCCGCTTATCTTGAAAACGGCTGCGTAATGGACGAGAATGCCCTGGAAAAAATTTTCACATTGTTTGACGAAGCTGCGGGAGAAGAGTATTCCCTTTCAATGAAATATTACCGCATTCATTTTGACAGGGGGGAAGAAAATTATTCCTTTGAAATTTCCAAAATAAAGGTTATAAATATCAAAAACGCAATGGAAACCTTGGGAAGGCGCAGACGCCGCTTCGACAGCCGCCAGAATTATCAGGAGGTCGCCGCCATGATGGTGAACTCCTTCACCCAGGGAAAGGATACTATGACCTTTTTGCGGGAGATCAAGGAGCAGGGCGGAGAAATCGAGCTTATTCTCGACTTTAACAAAAAGTATCGCTTTCAGGCTTACGGCAAGCAGTTTATGATACCCGGTAGCATTACCGATACCGATCTTCTGGAAATTTTAGGCGACGCCAGACAGGTGTTGGAATCCGGAGTGCTTAAAAACAGAAAATTTGACTTCGATTACGGAAAATCCGTATATACCTTCGATTCCGGCGAAGTATCCGGGCTGCTCGCGGATTTTTCCGCCAAGGAAGAAACGGTGCGTATACTTGACGGCCTTTATATGTGCAATTTAAAGTATGACGGAACAATACTTCTTGACGAAAACGAAAAGGTGATATGCACCAAGCGCTTCGGAGAACCTATTGAGGCGGAGGAAAGAAGCTTAGCCAAAAGCTTCGTTATACTCCGTGATGATCTTAACAAAACCGAGTTTGTCTCGATAGCAGAATATATTGTTACGGGAAGCGACAAGGGGATATTAAACCGATTTTTTAGCCGCACCAAGGATCCTAACCGCATCATACCCGACCAGATTTCTCTAAAGTACAAGCGCGCTCCCGTACTGAGCCGCGAAGAATTCGAGTTTGCAATCGATGTATATAATTCCATTAAAGGCAAGAGCGAGCTCCCATATTATAAAAGCTACTTTGCCAAGGATATAAACGCAAGACTTTACGGCTTCGGTGCCTGCTGCGTATTTTGCGGAGAAGGCAGACACAATATAAACAGTTATAATCTCGTGGACTTCTCTCTTGACGTAATGACGGAGGAAGGAGAAAAGAGGTTTAATTTTGCGCTCTATCTTTGCGGAAACCATATAGCGGATTCCGACGGATGGTTTATAAAGGAATTGTGCATCGGAGGAATGAATCCCTTTATGTGGCTTAAGGAAATTAAAGAAGCAAAGAGTATACCTCCAGAATTTCTGATTTGTTCCCTTAAATATATTCCGCATATTGTTTACGATATCACTCCGGAAGGCTTCGGAAGAAATACGGAAATTGTAAGCGCGGAGGAAAAAATTCTTGATTTCAGAATAACGCCGCTTATGGCAGCCAAGTGGGCGGAGGATAACAAAGAGTGATTTTTACTAAATTTTGATTAAGTTACAGATAAATTCAAGATTAGTGATTAATATTGGCATTAAAGCATAGCGCACAATTATCGGCTCACGTTTTTGTTGTACGATTGCACATTTCCGTTTTATTACACATTCTTTACTGACGGGCGTATACCGTAAGCTTCCCGTATGCGTCCAATCCGAATAAATCTGACAGCGCGGTCGAACGGCAATAATTGTGCGGCGCCGCCAAAAAAATTTTGAATAACGTACAATTTTTATCGGTGTATAGGCAGCTATATACCGATTTTTTTTAATTAGAATATGTACTTATATTTCCGCGTTGCTTTCATTTACCTTTTAACGTCTTTATGTTTAATACTAATCCCTTTTAAAACTGTTGGATTAGTGTTTTGGGTGCAACCATTTTTAAACTATGGATAAAATCCATAGTTTAAAAATGGTTTGGTATAAAATCAAGAATGAATTGCTGCAAAAACCAGAATATAAATATAACAAAATATCAAATCTAAAAAATGGCTAAAAACAAAATCGTAAAATATATCATAATATATTGTAATTATAAAAAAGTTGTATATTAGATACATCGTTTAGACAACTATTGTTATTTTGTGTAATATTATATTTTCAACTACTGTTATTTTGTGACAATTTATTGTTATTTTTATTATTAGGCATTACATTTTATTTAATATTTTGTTATTTTTTATATCCAATACCTCGCTTATCATTTGTTCTTCCAGTAATGTAATCTAATGATACATTATAGTAATCCGCCAATAATATAAAATATTTCATTGGCAATTCTACCCTACCACTTTCATATCTTTGGTATGCTGTTTGATTTGTTAAACCTAATATTTCTGCTAATTGTGCTTGTGTCAAGTCTCTATCTTCTCTTAAATCGCGTAATCTATGATAATATTTTTCGTCTTTTTTCATAATAACCTTCCTTTGAATTTGTTCAACCATACTAATTTTATCATATTACACATATGTAGTATTGACTTTATTACAAATAAGTAATATAATTAAATGTGTTATTACAAATATGTAATAATCGAAAGCCGTTCCCCCTCCGACTTGGAGATCCACAATCGCATAGCTGAAAAGAGGTGATGATACATATACTTGTCAGAATCAAACTACCCGATTAAAAAGAAAGGAATAAAAAAATGAAAAAGACATTAAGCTTTTTATTGGCGATTGCTCTGGTAATTTGTATGCTTCCAAGCATGAGTTTACCGGTTTTAGCTGCGGGATATAATGCGCAGACGGTTGTAAACATCGCTTTGAACAACGTCGGAAGTACCTCGTTTAAATCAGGTTATTGTTTGAATTTCGTAAAGCAGATGTTCATGCAAGCATACGGCTTTGAATCTACTGCCCCTTGTGCCTACGAATACGGCTCAAAATTTATCGACAGCACTTCGAGAGACAATATCCCTTTAGGTGCCGATGTATTCTTTTCAGGCGGCAAGATCGGCGATTCCACAATTTGTTCAAACTGCAGAAACATTGCAGGGCACGTGGGAATATATGTAGGTGATGGATATATAGTTCACCTATACGGAACCAAAGTAGTAAAAACCACAATCGATTATGTTTTAAACACAAGTGGCTACAATTATCAATACCGGGGTTGGGGCTATCACGGCAACGTTACCTTAGGAGACGGCAACATCAGTGAAAATCCCGACGATTACCCAATACCTCAAAGAGACATCTACTACACATCCCCCGTAATGAGAGGCGATGATGTATGCTGGGTACAGGCAGTTCTGCGCAAGCTTGGTTACACCAGATACTGCACACAGGTTGACGGATCCTACGGTCCCGGCACCAGAGACGATGTCAGGTGCTTCCAGTACGATCACGGACTGCCTGTGGACTGCATTGTCAATTCCGCAACCAGAGGACTGCTTAAAGAACTTTGGGAACAAAAGAAACAGAGTGAAGTAAAGTTTAGTGAAAATCCCGACGATTACCCTATACCTCAAAGAAATATCTATTATACATCCCCTGTAATGAGAGGAGATGACGTATGTTGGATACAGGCGGTTCTGCGCAAGCTTGGCTACACCAAATACTGCACACAGGTTAACGGCACCTTTGATATCGGCACTAGAGACGATATCAGATGCTTCCAGTATGATCACGGTCTTACCGTTGACTGTAGCGTCGGTCCTGCCACCAGAGGGCTGCTTAAAGAACTTTGGGAACAAAAGAAACAAAACGATATAAAACTTACCGCAATTTCCGTTGCGTCAGCTCCAAACAAGACCACTTACTTCGTAGGCGATGCTTTGGATACTTCCGGACTTACTCTTACTGCATCATATAGCAACGGCACCACAAAAATCATAACAAGCGGATTTACCACCGAAGGTTTTGATTCCTCCACTGCGGGCACAAAAACCATTACAGTAAATTACGGCGGAAAAAGCACCACTTTCAGCGTCATCATAAAGGAAATAGTGGTAAATAAGCATTACACAATAGCTTACAATGCAAACGGCGGCTCGGGCACTATGGCGTCAACTGACATGGTTGTAGGTACCCCGAAAAATCTTTCTCCCAATACCTTTACCAAAACAGGTTATACATTCGCAGGATGGGCGCTTGACAGAAATGCGCAATCTCCTGTATATTTTGACAAACAGCCAGTCAACAATTTAGCCGAGGAAGGAATCGTTACTCTTTACGCGGTGTGGACAAGCAGAAATTCTCCCTCTATCCGTGTAAATAATATCGCTGCCCCTTTGGGACAGCAGGTTCAGATTCCCGTATATATCTAAAACACCAAGGTTTCGGCGCTTACATTTTCCGTAAAATTTGATTCCTCCGTGCTTAATTTCGTTTCCGAAAGCGAATTGGCGTTTGGTTTTGCTGATGTCAACACAAATAACGCCGGCAGTGGTTCCCTAACTCTGGCGTGTCTAAATGAAAGTTCCGGAATCGAAGGAAAAATAGTGGTTCTAACATTTGATGTTCTGACAAAAAATTCTTGCAGCACCATTGTAAGGATCTGCGATTCGGATGCATATGACAATAAGGATAATCCCATTCAGCTTCTTGAAACCGCAGCGGAAATCTCCGTAGGTGCCGGCAAGCTCGGCGACGTAAACAATGATGGAAAGGTTAATATTATTGATGCTCGCTGGCTGCTTCAGGCTTCATCAGGCAGCCGCACTCTTGATGACGCTCAGAAAAATGTTGCCGATGTCAACAGTGACGGAAAGGTTAACATCATTGACGCTCGCTGGTTGCTTCAAATAGCCTCCGGAAGCCGTAAACTATAAGTTATAAGGAGAATATAATGAAAATTATTAAAAATATAACCGCAATAGCAGCAGCCACCGCAATGGCTGCGGGAATGTCATCGGTTTTGTTATTCGCAGAGGATGCGTACACGCTTCATGTTGATTCCGAAAGTGCAAGCGTAGGTGAAACGGTTGCGGTAAATATTGTTATCGACACGGGAAGCACAGGCGTGGGTGCAATCGCGTTCAAGCTGAATTATGATCCAGATGAACTTGAGCTGATTTCCGCAAAACCCGGCGACGATCTAAAAGGCTGGATTACAGGCGACGTAGACAGCGATGGAAACAACAGCCTTAACCTCAGTGAAGCTGGAACAATAGGTTTCGGCTATGTTGCAATGGGCAGCGGCTTTTCCGGAAAAAGCGCCTCCATTATAAACGCTTCATTTACTGTGCTTAAACCCAACGCCAAATTTACTCTGACTGATGTAGTAATCGGCGCTAACGATATTGACGGAACAGATATTACCGAACAAGGAAGCTTTGATGACAATAGCGTTATAGAATGTTCCCACAAGAACACTGAGGAAAATATAACGGAAGCTACCTGCAAAGACGAAGGAAAAAGAGATGTCACATGTATAGACTGTGGCAAGCTTGTCAAAACAGAAACGATTGCAAAAACAAACGATCACATATGGGACAACGGCACCGTTACCATCAAGCCCACCTGTGACAAAAAAGGAGTGAAAACCTTCACATGCACCGTGTGCAACGAAACCAAAACGGATGAAATAGCCGCTTGGGGACATAGTTGGGATCAGGGAGAAGTAACCAAAAAGCCAACCTGCACCGAAAAGGGAATAAAAATCTTTACCTGTTCCAAGTGCAATGAAACCAAAACAGAAGAAATCGCCTCTATCGGCCACGATTGGGACGAATGGTCGGTAACCAAAGAAGCCACCGCCGACGAAGAAGGCGAAGAAATGCGCGAATGCAAAAATTGCGGTGAAAATGAAACAAGAGCTATTGCAAAGCTCCCCGCGGAGAGCACTGTCACGAGTTATTCGGGCGACGGTTTCCATGTTCCAGAAACAACCGTAACATCCACTACACCTGCCGAAAGCCAAACTGTTACTATTGCGGATACGACAACATCCGCTGCGGTTATTACTCAGAACCCCGAAACGACAACCACCGCCGTTACCGCCGCTGCAACAAAACCTGTTGACAATACTACGTCAACCTCAATCGGTAATGTTAACACTGACACC
Source organism: uncultured Ruminiclostridium sp. (assembly GCA_910588335.1). Classification (GTDB taxonomy): domain Bacteria; phylum Bacillota; class Clostridia; order Oscillospirales; family Ruminococcaceae; genus Ruminiclostridium_E. The sequence goes on from CAJUQV010000019.1 coordinate 9,686, forward strand.
CCTAACAATGAAAACAATAATGTCGGAAATACCGACAGCGGAAATTCGGATGATAAAAACAGCGACACAGGTATGATGCTCGCCGTCGTACCTGCCGTTGCAGCTGCCGTGGGAGTAATAATGTTTAAAAAGAAGAAGTAATTTTTCGGTTGAGAAATTAAGAAGTTACGTATTTATTATTTCATAATTAAGCGTAAGAAAATCTCCTAAAATGTACTGCGATCTTGCTCAAAAAGTGGGATTGCAGTCTTTTTTTATAAAACTATATTTTCTTAACATTTTTGGTAAAATGTTTTCTTAAAATATTATTACATTTGTTTAAAATGTCGAAAAGCCTTATATTATAAGGGGTTTTTTTGTATTATTAAAGATTGCGTCAGAGGGGTGTTTGTGTTATAATTAGTTTATACCTTTATAATTAACGTATACTTTTTATAAGGATAAAATAAAAAATATGATAAAAGAAAACCAGAAGCTTCTCAATTATGTGAACGTAATAAGCGACGCGGTGATGGGGCTCTTATCAATTATAATCTCATATCTCTTCACCTTCTACATACTCAATCTCGATAAAAATTTCCCCCTTATCGACTATATAAAGCTAAGTTGTATTTTTATACCGATTCAGCTTATGACATACGCCTGTATGAGACTGTACGACTCGTTCCGAACCAAAAGCTTTGCTTCGGAATTCGGACGGCTGTTTTTTGCTTTCGTTTTTGACGGGCTGTTTATAATCGCGCTTTTGTATGTTATAAAAATTTTCAATTTTTCTCGAATAGCACTTTTCATTTTTTTGCTCACCGATCTGATAATCATTTCGGCGAAGCGGTTCGCAATGCGGAAAATGCTGAAAAATCTCCGTAAAAAGGGATATAACAGAAAATCCGTCATAATAATAGGAAGCGGCCAGGCAGCTCAGGATTACCTCAGAACGATAAACAGGGAAAAGGATTACGGCTATGTGTGCGCGGGATATATATCGGACACGCAGACGCTTTCCGCCAAGTGGCTGGGGAGCTTTGACAAGCTCACCGCCGCGCTGAAGCTGAAAAACTACGACGAGGCGATATGCGCGCTGAACGTTGAACAGTCGGGAATGCTGGGGGCGGTGGTGGAAGCCTGTGAGCTTACAGGAACCAAGATTTCCGTTATTCCCTCGATTTACAACTATATGACTCCCTCCTCTTCCATAGATGTGGTGGGGGCCATACCTACCATAAACATTCGCAGAATTCCCATGGATAATATGGGAAACGCGTTTCTTAAGCGCACTGTGGATATTTTGGGTTCGTTGATGCTGCTGATACTTACGTCTCCCGTGGTTCTCACCTCCATGATAGTGATAAAGCTGACAATGGGCGGGAGCGTGATATTCAGGCAGCGCAGAATAGGGCTTAACAAGAAGGAATTCATCATGTACAAGCTAAAATCTATGAGGGATAACGAAAGCTCGGACACCGCATGGAGCACCGACGATGATCCGAGAAAGACCAAATACGGCGCATTTATGAGAAAATTTTCCATAGACGAGCTGCCGCAGCTTGTAAACGTGCTTAAAGGAGAAATGAGTCTTGTGGGACCGCGGCCGGAGATACCTTATTACGTAAACAGCTTCAAGGACGAGATACCTATGTATATGATAAGGCATCAGGTGAAGCCGGGAATAACCGGATGGGCTCAGATTCACGGCTATCGGGGAGATACTTCCATTGCCAAACGGGTGGAATACGATATCAGTTACATAGAAAACTGGAGCTTTTTCCTCGATATATCGATAATTTTACGCACGGCTTTAAGCGGATTCGTAAATAATGAGAAGCTGAAAGTTTTCGAGGGGTCGAAAAAGACAAAGACGGAAAAAAACGCGGAGACGGAGGCTGTCAGTACAAATACTCAGGAATTTGTGAAAGTGACGCAGAAGTAGGGTGTGGGAAGAGGATACACGGTTTAAAGTTTAAAAAGGGTTTTGTAAAAAGGTTTTTACCGTTCGGGGATAACCCCGAAGGGAGACTTGCGCTTACCGAAACAGGGGAAGCCCTCTCTAGCAGGGCTTCCCCTCTTAAAAAACGCCCCACCGGGGCGTTTTTTAATTCACCCATTTCGGAGCGCTTTCAGAGGCGTAAGGGTTTCGCCCTCTACGGAGGGCGACCAAAGGGCGTTGCCCTTTGGAATCCTACTTCCTTTCTGGATCCCAAAAAGGAAGCGAAAAAAGAATTGAGTGTTTTTATAACCGATTTTGAATTATTTGGATTATTTTTCGATATATTCTCTGTCTCTGGTGCCTAAGGTGTTTTTGAAGATTACGGCGTCGATTTCGTCTTTGTCGAAGGTGTATTCTACGGAGCCGTGCCAGCCGTTTGTCAAGTTTTGGGGCTCGTAACGTCTGAAAAGGGCGTCTTCTACGGGGAAGTAGCCAACAGTGCAGGAGGAAGATGTCATGATAACGCACGGTGTGAGAGTATGTGGGCGCGTATGAAAAACGAGCTGTTTTATCTTCGGGGGCGAAAATCCGAGAATTACACGTTGGAAGAACTAAAAACACTTGTTTGGCGCTACTTTATGAGTTATTGGAACAATCGGAGAATCTGTTCGGCAATAGGCGGCATGCCGCCTGCTGAAAAAAGGCGGCGTTATTATGCAGCGCTGAGTGCCGCCGCATGACGCACCCGCACAAATATCCACTCCGCTTACGCTCCGTGGATATTTGTGCGGAAGTAACTAAAACTTGCTGAAATTTTTTGAGTAAATTGTGTCAAGTGATATTGACAAAATCAAACTCGTATTGCCTGTCACCGGTGATAATGATTTTCCCTTCTCTTAAGGTGAGGTAATAATAGCCGAAGAAATTTCGGAAGCCTTTTATCGTTCATCTGCATTTCCTTTCTTTTTGATTTTTGAAGCTTCGACTATAAGACGGGAGAAAAGGAGGGAAGGTTGGGCGAAAAATTATTTTTTTGGGATTTTATTTAATTTTCAATGAACGATCTCAGAGGCTTTCGGCGTTTCCGGCTTGGCGTTAGGGATTCCGAAAGCAATTTTTTGGGGTGCTGTACGCAAATGTCGAAAACAGGGTGTGTGGTATGAGGGAGAGGGGGAATTTTCAGCGATGATATTGTATAATTTAACGGTACTTGACGTTTGAAGAGAAAGTGATATTGGCAGTGCAACAGCATTTACTTTTCAGGGAAGAATCGGAATTTGAAGATTTCAATCAAACATTTTCAATAATTCGTCCAATGAATTTATTTCTTTATTTTGTCCATAATTTTTTTTTGCGTTATCTCTATTTATCAGAATTGAATATATCCCTGCATTGGCGGCACACACTATATCCTTTTCTTCATCACCGACAAATGCCATTTCTTTAATATCAGTCCGCATTTTTTCCGATAAGAGCTTTAATCCCTTCGCACAAGGCTTTCTATAACCCACATCATTGGAAGTAAACGGATAATCTATATATTTTATTACCGCATCGATATCTTCCAATGCGTACACATTGTCCATACCATATGCGACATCGGATAACGTTCCCAACAATATTCCTTTATCGGAAAGTTTTTTGAGAGTTTCTTCAACTTCCGGAAAAAGAGAGGCGTCTTGCTTAAAATATAAATAAAAATGATACTTAACTTGCTCTATATCTTTCAACGGAATGTCCATAGCGCTCAGAATCTCATAAAAAATCCGGTTAGAAGATACTTCATAATCCCGTGGATTCACTCTTGTGTTATATTTAGTCAGTATACGATGAGCAAGCTGATAGTGATTTTCCGAAAAAACGTATCCGAATTTTTCGGAAACACTTTCAAATGCGGATCTGTATAATTCCGACCAATTTAACGGTTTTTTATACTCAACCAGAGTTTGTCCAATGTCAAAAACAATAGCTTTAAGCATAGACAATTCCCTCCGCCAAATTCCGATTTTTAGGTTTACATCGATATTAATACTAATACCTTTTAAAACTGTGGGATTAGCATTAATTATAGCATACCACTATCAGATAATCAAGAAAGGATTTATCAATGTCAATGAAATAAGTTTTGATATATTTGAATGAAAGCAAATGCTGTTGAACCTGGGAGGTTGGGTATGGGGAATAAGAGGTTGTGGGGTGGGATAGGCGGCGCAGACGCGAACGGAGCGGAGCGAATGCGAAGCGTCGACAAATTTTCCGTTAGGAAAATTTGGGCTGCGCCCCCTGCGGTTGGGCAATTATCGGTGTAGGAACAGTTTTAACTGATGAAGCGCGTTGCGAAGTTTGACAGGCAAGACGGAAACAAAGTATTTCACGGGTACGCAATCGGAGACAATAACGGAGGATTATTGGACGGTATCGTGTGATGGGAGCAGTTATATAGAGGAAAAAAGTTAAGATTTAAGCAAATTCCTCCTCCCAAAACCGATAACCAACCCCAAACTAACCCCTGCCGTCACCGCCTCCGCAGCAAAATACGAAAGCCAAACCCCATCAATGCCCCCAAAAAAAGAAAGCAAAACCGCCGCGGGTATCAGCAGCAAAAGCCCTTTTAGAAGAGATATTACCGCCGCCTGCACCGCCATTTTCATTGCGGCAAAATAATTGCATATTATTATATTAAACGCCGCGAACGGTATCGCGGAAAAATACAGTTTTAACCCGTTCACCGCCACACCTTGTAGCTCCGCGCTTTTTTCGCTGTTGAATATTTCGGTTATCGGTTCGGGGATAATCAGAATAACCCCGTAAATCACGGCGGATAAAGCCAAGGCAAAAATAATGCCGTATCTCAAGGTCTGCTTTATATAAATCCTATTCCCTTCCCCATAGCTTCTGCTTATAATAGGCTGCATTCCCTGTGAAATACCCGACATTACCGCAACTGCAACTATCGCCAAATTGGCTATTACACCGTAAGCCGCCACACCAGTGTTGCCTAACAGATCAAGTATAAGCAGATTGAACACTATCACAACGGCGGCATTGGCTACCTCGTTCACAAAAGCAGAAGTGCCCGTAGCTGCGCAGGAAAGTGCGGTAAAAAACCTGACGCCTTTCATTCTAAAATGAAAATTATTGTGTTTTTTTATAATGTGAAGAGACAAAACACATATGCTGATTACTGGAGACATCACCGTCGCCAGAACCGCTCCGGTCATTCCCATATTAAGTGGGAAAATGAAAATATAGTCAAGAAGCACGTTGGAAAGGCTCCCCGTAAGGGTCGCCGCCATGGCGAGACGGGGAGCCCCGTCGTTTCTTACGAATCCCGCCAGGGTATTGTTTATCAGAAAAGCGGGGGTAAAGGAAAGCAGGAGCTTAAGATATATATCCGTCATTTCAAAAACAGCGCTGTCGGCGCCGAGGATTCTTGCCAGCGGAGATGAAAATAAGAGTCCCGCCGCCATAAAGACAAATGACACCAAAAGTCCCGCTGTTAAAGTGCTTGTGAATATTTCATCGGCCTTTTCGGCGCTTCCCTCTCCCCGCGCTATGGCGTATCTTGTGCCGCCGCCAACGCCCATCATTACACAAAAGCCGTACATAAAACTGTATACCGGTATCGCAAGATTAAGGGCGGTAAGTCCCGATTCGCCCATACCCATTGAGATAAACAATGTGTCGGTGAATATATAGCAGGATACGCCCAAGGTACCGAAAATACTAAGCAAAGTATATTTTATAAATTCTTTAAAGCAGCTATTGCTTTTCATTTTGTCGCTCCTTTACAATACGGTAAAAATCAAACAGATAATTGCGCCTAATAAAACAGCGCCGTCTATCCTGTCTTCAAAGGCCTAATGACAGGATACACGGCGCTTCTTTTCTACCCGGCGGCAGAAAAGCGGGTTATTTTTTCAATATTACATTATTACAGTTCCGGGATAATAAAATTCCAGTATTTCCTTATAATCGTAGCCCCAATAATTCGCTAAATTGTTAGCTCCGTGCTGGCTCAGACCCACACCGTGACCGTAGCCGTAGGTAGTGAAGGTGAATTTTTCCGTATCGGAGCTGTAGGATACCTCAAAGCTGGCGGAGCGCAGACCGAAGTCCATTATTTTTTCGCGCATTACACGGCCGGTTATCTGTACGGCATCGCCGTCGCTGTCTATGTACTCAGTTTGTCCACCTATGCTGAAACTTCCCACATAAACGTTGTCAACATAATCCTTTATGGCAAACCATGTGCCCGGATCGCCGCCTAACTCTATTCCCGTGGCGTCTCTTACCTTGTTTCTTATCTCCTCGGAGGTGAATGTGGTCTTTACGCCGTAATTTGGATCGTAAAGAGAGTCAAGCTCGCATCTTTGGCTCTGAAGATAAGGATAGTCAATTCCCCAGACGTTTTTTGCCGAGGATGTGTAGCCCGCCGTTGAGGCTCCGTAAACCGCCTGTATCAAGGTTCCGTTATAGTATACGGCCTGCCCCAGCACTTCATTTACACAGGATTTCACCGTGTCGTTGGGGGTTTTTACCGCAACGTAAGGGACATTGCCGTTGTCGTTGTAATATTTTATGTAGGTATAAGCGGCTACTGCCTGTGCTTTTATCGCTTCCTCATTAAATCCTCCGCCTATTTCTCCCATTACCACCTGCGCCAGTATTTCAGCAGCATCGCCGGTAACACTTCCGCCGCTTCCCGTGTATCTTACGGTAAGCTCTCCCGCATATACGGCGGGGGGAACGGTTGTTTCTGGCGGGGTTGTGGTTTCCTCGGTATAAGTTTCTGTTTCTTCGGGAGTTGTCTCCTCGGTTATCGGCTCAGTGGTGGTTTCTTCCGTCGTTTCGGGAGGGGAGGTTTCCGTGGGAGGATGCTCGGTGGTTGTAAGGGCGGTAGTAGCTGCGGCTTCCGTTGTGGTCGCTGCCGTTGTGGTTGTCTCCGTATAATCCTTTTCGGTTTCAGTTGCGGAAGAGGTCGACACAGCCGATTCCGCCGCCTCCGAATAGCCCGCGGGAACGGTCACCGCCCCGTTAAGCTCAAAGGGGATAACGGGAGAAAATATTTTAATATCGGTATATTCGGGAAACGTAATTATTAACGGCTCTTCGTTGTATCCGGCCGTTTCGGGAACATTTGCGCCGTCCGTATCCGAAGCGTTTTCGTCTCCCGTTTCTTTTTTGTTGTCTGACGTTTTATCGCTTTCGGGCACGGACACGTCTTTTTTAACAGATTCGCCTATGCTTTCGATCCTTCCGGTGCTCCCGAAAAGAAAAACATAGCACAAAGTTATGACAAGGGATACCGTAATTTTTATATATGCGCCTTTTCCCATTATATCAGCCTTTCTCGAATTTTATCGCTTATGTAATCAACCGTTAAAGTCTTTTATCCATGATGTATCCCATTGTCTTCCCGCCCAATTATTTCCGTAAGAAGTATAGTAAGCGTCAAACATTTTACGTTTAACATTTCCGTTTTCGTCATTGCCCCTGTTGTCTATAAAGGTTTCGGGGTCGAGGACAGAACTTTCATCATCTCTAACCTTTCTGGCCGCCACTACCAGACGCATATCTGAAAACATTGAGAAATCGCAGGTTGAAAGGGTAAGCAGTTCGTCGCCGTAACGCAGATCTATACCCGTATAGTAGAAACTTCTGTCGAGACATTCGGCCACAAAAGTGTCAAATTCGCTTTTGCTGCCGAAGCTTACGCAGTTCTGATAATTAAACACTTCTCCGTATTCCTCGGTGGTATTGGTAAGGAAAACCGCATAGATCAGATATTCGTTTTTCTCGTAAATAGTGTCAAAATTAAGACGGTAATTTTCCTTCATAAAGTCAAACCCCTGAGTTCTGAAATAGGAGAGCGGCTCGAACATATTGCGGGTTATCAGGTTATGACCGTAAATTATAGTGTTGGCCGGGGTGGAATCGGCGGTTATAGGCACCTCGTAATCGGCGAAAATAGTGCCGTTGGCTGTGGGCTGCTGATAAAAATTATGTTTAAGGTAAAAATCGTTGTCTTTTGCCTGTACCACCGGATAGCCTATCCAAGGGTACATTTCTATCCAGCCCACCATATCGCTGTTTTTCTCGTAAAGCTCAGCGTATTCCTCCAGTATCTCCACGTTCCTTTGCTCGGTATGCCCCTCGTCGTTGGTGATGTGCATAGGTATGGAGATAACGCTTCCGTTGCTCTCGCCTCTCATATTCTTTACTTCTTCCATCTCTTTATTTATATTGTCAGAGCGGATAAAGTAGAAGTAGATAATGCAGAACGTGGCCGCTATAAGAACAACTATCGCGGCAAGAAACACGATCTTTCGCACTATTTCTCCCACGGAATCGGTTTTGCAGGGAAAAAGCGATTGGGCAACGGTTTGTTTTCTTCGCGTGGTTTTTTTCTTTACCGGTTCAAAATCGGGCATTTTATGACCATTCCTTCCTGTTTATACTCTACCCAAAGCACCGTATCCAAATCAACACAAACTTTAGGGCTGTCAATAGAATGATTTGGATACAGTGTTAATAATCTCATTCCGAAGCGGTTACCGCGGGAGCTTCTCCCGGCTCCGCATTGTCAAGGCTGTCCACTTTGTCGGTGTACTTATCGAAATCCTTTACAAGAGAAATATTCCAGTTACGGCCTTCCCAAGGATAGGCAAGTCCTCTTTTGTAATAGGTGTCGAAAAACAGCGGGGACTGATTGACGGTGATCTTGCTTGCGTCCACCTCAAGGCTTTCGCCCTCGCGGACTTTTCTGGCAAACAATGCAAAGCGGCAGTCAACGTCTTTTCCCATGGGATAATAGTAGCAGGTGGAAAGAGTGATTATCTGATCGCCGTACTCAAGATCAACATCGGTATAAAAGGTGCTTCTGTCCATTATATTACCCACGAAATCCATAAACTCGCCTTCGTTCTTAAACTGCCTTTTACGATAATAGGGATAGGGATAGCCGTCTTTGTCCTCGGTATTTATGAATATTCCCGCAAAGACCTTATATGTACCCTCCTCGTAAAGAGTATCGAACTGTATGGTGGGATATTTAAGATAATAATCGATAAATGCCTGATTGTCATAGGAATAGCCGTTGCTGTAATGAGACGAGTATGGATAATAGTGGGTAAGAGAGGCGAAATACTCACCCGACTGCATATTATGTCCGTAAATAACAAGGTTATTGGCTTTAGTGAATGGCAGAACATGATTGTCACAGAAAATGGAGCCGCTTTTGCTGTCCTCGCCGTAAAAATTACGGTAAAGATAATAATCGGTGTTCTCCAGACCTTCTCTCATAACTACGGGATAATCTATAAAGTGACCCGCCTTTATCCAGCCTACAAGATCGTTGTTTTCGGCGTAAAGGTCAACGAATTTATCGAGTATATCGGGCTGCTCCTCCTTTATTTCCTCAACCTTCTGCTGATCTATCTTGAAGTTTCCCGATGCGTTCATTTCCTTTATGTTAACTATCTCGTTGTTCATTTCGTTATCCGCCTGACGGTCGGTGAAGTCGGCAAGGATATATATTCCGCAGCCCACAAACACTAACAGACACAAAATAACTACTGTTTTTCTGATTTTTGCCGCCGTATTGTCTTTTTTATTGGGTATAAACATACGCACAAAGGCATTCTGAGTTTTTTTCACGTGTTCCGCCATGATAATTCTCCTGTTTTTTTATTTTAGAGCTTGTATTCATTGGATTTATGCGTGGGTTTTCATGCAGATTTTGTAACTGACAAGGCAAAGTTTTGCAGGCGGGCTGCCGCCCGTAAAGAAATTTCAACGCAGACAGCGGCAAAATATGCTGAAAAAACGCGTTCAATATCCTGTGAATACAATAAGCTATTAATAACTGAGCAGCTTGCTCGTATCCCACGCCCTGTTGCCGTAGGCTCCCACAAGACCTCTGTCTACCGCCTGCTGCCAAGCTATCCATGAGTAATTCCTGTAAGCCTTTGAGGTATCCACTTCAGGGCTTTCTCCTTCTCTCACCTTTCTGGCAAAGATAACGCAGCGAACATTTTCATAATCCATTCCAAAGGGAAAATAACATGTTGACAGACAGAGTATTTTATCGCCGTAGTCAAGATCCACGTCGGTGAACAAAACGCTTCTGTCCATTATATCCAGAATGTAATTGTTAAAATCATCTTTATCGCTGAAAGCGCGACCGCGGCGAAGGTAATTATACACCTCTCCGTACTGTTCCTCGGTATTGAAAAGGCATACGGCGAACACCTTATATGTGCCCTGACCTGCCAATGTGTCAAAGTTTATGGTGGGGTGCTTCTGATAAAAGCTTAAAGACAAATCGGCGTTCGGATCGGGATTGTCCTTTTCGTAATAGTATCTCGTAAGCTTTGAAAAGGCTACCGAGGAATAAGTATTATGTCCGTAAAGAATCAAAAAATTGTTTTCGGCACCGTTATTGTCAAAAGCACATCTGTAATCGGCAAAAATGGTGCCGGATTTGCTGTAATTTCCGTGAAAATCGGTGGTAAGGTATTTTTCATTGTCCGCAGTCTGGACTACAGGATCGTCTATTATCCTTTCGTTTTCACCTAAGTTTATCCAGCCAACCAGATCGGGGTTGATGGCGTAAAGGCTCATTAGCTCCTCTCTTATATAGGGCTTTTCCTCCTTTATCTCCTTTATCTCCTCCTCATTAAGGTTAAGATTGCCGCTTCCCGCCTGCTGCTTTATTTCCTTTATCTGCTCGTCTACAACATATTTTCTTATCATTTCGCCGGAAACATCCTTTACAAGGGAACCGCCGGTTATGGCAAAAGCGACTACCGCGCCGATAAATACAAACTTTCTTACAACCTCCGGCGCTTCGTCTCCTTTTACAGGAAAAATCGACATCAGAAAACGGGTAAAGGCGTTTTTTTCTTTCCCCTTGCTTCTGGCGCTGGGGGGTCTGACCGTATAATTAACCATTTTTAAATCATTCCTTTTTTAAAAGTATTATCAATTTTCCGTTTCTTCATAGCTGAGTAATTTTGAGACGTCCCATGTCCTTTTTGCGTAGGCGCTGGAAATGCCCGCGTCTTCCAACTGCTTCCAACCCTTCCAGTAATAGGTTCTCTCCACTTCAGAAACGTCAACCTCCGCGCTTTCTCCCTCTCTTACCTTTCTGGCAAAAATGGCGCAGCGTGTATTGTGAAGGTCGTTTGATATCGGGAAATAGCAGGTGGAAAGGCATAGTATTTCGTCTCCGTATGTCAGATCCACATCGGTAAGAATACAGCTTCTGTCCATTATGTCAAGTATATAACCGTTAAAATCTTCCTTATCGGCAAAGGGCTGACCGTATCTTAAATAGTTATAGACCTCGCCGTACTTTTCCTCGGTATTGAATAGGCAGACGGCAAACACTTTATAGGTACTTTTCTGCGCCAGAGTGTCAAAGGTGAACGCAGGGTGCTTTTGATAAAAACTTATCATTTTGTCCGCACCCGCTTCGGGATTGTCCTTGTCGTAATAATATCTTGAAAGCTTGGAAAAAGCCGTTGACGATGTAGTATTATGTCCGTAGAGTATTGTAAAATCGGGAGCCGTTCCTTTTGTGAAATCGTTTCTGTAATCCGCAAAGATGGTGCCCGACTTGCTGCTGCCGCCGTAAAAATCAGTGTTAAGATATTTGCTGTTATCAACCGTCTGAACAACCGGAAGGTCAATAAGCTTACTTTCTCCGCCTATGTTTATCCAACCGATAAGATCGGGATTTTCGGAATAAAGCGTCATCATTTCTTCCCTTATAAAGGGTTTTTCGCTTTTTATCTCCTTTATTTCCTCCTGCTCCAGATTAAGGTTTCCGCTGCTCGCTTGTTCCTTTATTTCCTGTAGCTGAGGCGTTACCACATATTTCTGTACTATCTCTCCGGAAACGTCTTTTATAAGAATACCGCCCGTTATGGCGAAAGCTATCACCGCGCCGATAAAAACCACCTTTCTCACTATTTCCGCGAAATCGTCGCCCTTATATGGAACGGCAGATATAAGCAGACGTGTAAAAAAGTCCTTTTCCTTCCCCTTGCTTCTTTCCGCAGGAGGTCTGACGGTGTAATTGCTGATCATTGTATCACTGTCCTTTAAAACTTTTTTTCATATGGCATAAACATATTTGAAACATGTTCTCGGAAACCATTTCATTATGTCGTATTTTTATGTCAAAAGTCCTAATTGTTCCTAATACCAATCCCTTTTAGAACTGTGGGTATTACGTCATTTTAAAAAGGAATTGGTATAAGCTCCGATTCAAGCAGCTTCAATGCCGCCAGAACCGCCTGTGATCTTATATATTCCCTTTCCGTCATCTCTTCGGGACAGCCTTCGGTTTTAAACAGGAAGCATTTCGCTTTTGGAGGCGAGCCTCTTCGGCAAGTTCCTATCCAAACGGTGCCTACCGGTTTTTCCTTTGTTCCTCCTGAGGGACCGGCTATACCGGTTGTGGAGACGCCGAAGTCGCTTTCCGCCGCTTCTGCCACTCCTTCCGCCATGGCTTTGGCAACCTGTTCCGAAACGGCGCCGAAGCGCTCCAGATATTCCGAGGAAACGTTAATCTTATCATGCTTTATCCTGTTGGCGTAGGTGCATATTCCCATATCAAAGACTTCCGATGAGCCGCTAACCGAAGTGATTGCGGCGGAAATCAGACCGCCTGTGCAGCTTTCGGCGGAAGCGGCTTTTTTCTTAAGAGCCAAAAGTAATTGTACTACATTTTGGGCCTGTTTGTCAATATCTCTTTTGATTTCGGGGGTCATTTCAATATATTACCTGCCTTTTCGGTGATGTTTTTCCCGTATTGCCTTATTTATACAATTTATATTTTAAAGTCCTTTACCGTTATTCCCTCAATCGCCTTTTTTATAAGCGGCTCAAAGTCAAACTTGGTTTCCTCTTTAAGCACGTCCTCTATCAGCGGCTTGGTTTTGGGGTGTTTGGGGGTAAACACCGTACAGCAGTCCTCATAAGGAAGAATTGAGGTTTCAAAGGTATCTATCTTTCTCGCCGTTTCCACTATTTCCTTTTTATCCATACCCACCAACGGCCTTAAAACGGGATAATCGGCGGCTTTGTCGGTGCAGGCTATTGCCGCTAAGGTCTGGCTAGCTACCTGACCTACGCTTTCGCCGGTTATCAGGGCGGAGCAATGGCTTCTTTCACAAATGGTATTGGCTATTTTCAGCATAAGTCTTCTCATAATTACGGTAAAATAATCATTATCGCAATTATCCCGAAGCGCCTCCTGTATTTCCGTAAAGGGAACGCAGTAGAACCTGATGCTGCCGCAATACTCCGTGAGCTTTTCACAAAGGGTCTCCACCTTCATCAAGGCTCTTTCCGAGGTGTAAGGAGGACTCTGAAAATGTATCGCGTCCACCCTGAGACCTCTTTTTGCCATCATATATGCAGCAACCGGGCTGTCTATTCCTCCGGAAAGGAGCAGAAGGGCGTTTCCGTTGCTCCCCACCGGCATTCCGCCCACCGCGGTTATCTTTTCGGCGTTCACATAGGCTCCTTTGTCCCTTATTTCCACCAGAACGGTGACGTCCGGATTGTGAACGTCGGTTACAAGATGGGGGTAAGCGTCGGAAAGAGCGCCGCCTAACTCCTGCTGTATCTGCGGACTAGTAAAAGGAAAGGTTTTATCCGCGCGTTTTGCTTCCACCTTAAAGCTTCTCGCTCTTTCAAGGGTATCCTTTAAATACGGTACGGACTGCTTTATTATCTCGTTCATATCCTTTGGGAGCACTGCCGAACGCTGAACCGCCGCGATTCCGAAAACATGGCTTACTTTTTTTACCGCCGCGTCCAGATCCGAGTTTTCATCAACAGGAATGATATAAATTGTCGACTGACGTCGAGTAACGTCGTATTTTCCAAGCTTGTCCAGCCTGCGCCTTATGTTTTTTACAAGAAGGTCTTCAAAATTGCTTCTGTTTAAGCCTTTCAGGGCAATTTCGCCGTATTTTGCCATTATTACTTCCATTTTACTATGTCCGTTTCTTTTAGATTTTTATTTTTTAAACTTGGGGTTGTTTGAAAAAGAGAGGGAATGACGTATTTTTGACCCAAACCGGTTAGCTTCAAGAAAAAAAACACAGTCAAACCGTCGTTTGACGAGGGTTTTTGACGCAGAATATGACCGTTTGGGGCCAAAAGACAGCGTTTCCGATTTTTCAGACAAGCAATTATCTTCTGAATCTTTTTATGCCTTCCTCCAGCGCTTCCGCCAATGTATCAACTTCCTTTTCAGTGTTATTTCCGCAAAAGCTGACGCGTACGGCGCTGTCCGCTCTTTCGGCGGAAAAACCGAAAGCGTCGGGCGCCGAACCGATCTTCCCTTTTGAACAGGCCGAGCCGCTGGATACGTATATTCCCTTTTCTTCAAGGAAGTGGAGCATTATTTCGCTTCTTACTCCCAATACGGAAAAATTCAGTATGTTGTCGATTCCATTTTCGGGACTGTTAATAATAATACGATTCAGACGTTCAAGATGTTCGGTCAGTCTGTGACGCAAGGCTGAAAAAACAGTGACATTTTTCGGGTAAGCCTTTACCGCCGCTTCAAATGCCGCCGCCAGCTCAACAGGCTCTGTGCCTGAGCGAAGTCCGCCTTGCTGCCCTCCGCCGAAAGATATTGGGAGCAGCCTTGTGTCTTTATTTTTATACAGTGCCCCTATACCTTTAAAGCAGTGTATCTTATGACCGGACAGGCTGATAGTGTCGCCGTGCAGCGGAAGCTTACAGAAGCCCTGTACTCCATCCACGTGAACGGCGCAGAATGGATTTTTCCTCTTGACGCCATCGTATACCTTTTTTGTGTCGATAATAAAACCGATTTCGTTGTTTACCGCCATAAAAGAAGTAAGAATTGTTTTTTCGTCCACCGCGTCAATTATCGCCCGTTCAAGATCCGCGTGATCCTTCGGCTTTAAGCTTATCACCTCAAAACCGCGCTCGGAAAGCTTTTTCATAGGCTCACTCACGCTCGGATGCTCTATGGCGGTGGTTACTATCCTGTTTCCACGTCTTTTTAAGGCTTCGGCAATTCCGAATATCGCCATATTATTGCTTTCGGTAGCTCCCGAGGTAAAAAAGATTTCCCCATCTTTACCTAAACGATTCAGTAAAGTTTTTTTGGCGCAGGTTATTGTCTTTTCAGCTTCCACGCCCATATGGTGAAGCGAGGAGGGGTTCCCGAAACAACGGGAAGCGCATTTTACCGCGGCTTCAGCCGCTTCGGAGCAAGGCTTTGTCGTAGCTGCGTTATCCAGATATATCATTATTTCCTATCCTTTTTTCAAAAGTACTGTAATATTATACCATAAGTTGATTGATTTTGAAATAGTATATTTTTGAAATTTTATCGAAAAATAATTCCAAACCCACCAATTAAACGAAAGGAATTTTCATAAAAATGAGAAGAAGCACAATAACAATGACAAAACGATGTTTTGTAAGAATTATAAGCTTTTCCATCGCTCTAATACTCGCTTTGGGGCTTATGGCTCTGGAACAGCGCGGAAAGGCGGCCAACGGCGAGCTTATGATGCAGAACACTTATATGAGGGCGGTTGAGGATCTTTCACTCAGCCTTGAGAATATCAAGACCACTCTCAACAAGGGGCTTTACACCAATTCAGCATCCATGATGAATCAGCTTTCAGGTAAGCTCTGGAGCGAGGCCGCCAACGCAAAGGCAGCTTTATCGCAGCTTCCCATTGAAGAACTTAAGCTGGAGCAGACCTATAAGTTTTTGTCGCAGGTAGGAAATTACAGCCAGAGCCTTTCAAAAAAATTCGGCAGCGGCGAAACCTTGACCGAAGAGGAAAAGAACAACCTTAAAACCCTTTATGGATACGCAGAGGATTTAAGCGGAAAAATGTGGAATGTGGAAAAAAAGATAGAGGACGGAAGCATCAGTCTCCGCGAGCTTTCGGGCGCAGCCAACGCAAAGCAGCCGCAAACGGTAACCGAAGGATTCACAGATTTTGAGGAGGGTTTCTCGGATTATCCCACTCTTATATATGACGGGCCTTTTTCCGACCACATTCTCGAACGAGAGCCGCTTATGCTTAAGGGACAGAACGAGGTAACGCAGGAACAGGCACTCAGAAAAGCTGTCTCGGCCTGCGGTGAGGAAAATCTTTCTGTCAGCGGGGAGGAAGGGGGAAAAATGCCCTCCTTCGTATTTGAAAACGAAAACACCACCGTTTCGGTGACAAAACAGGGAGGATTTTTCAGTTATATGCTGAAATACCGCCCCATTGAAAACCCACAGTTAGGTGCAACCGACGCTCTTAAAAGAGCGGAAAAGTATCTTGACGCGCTTGGTGTCGACGAAGTGGAAGAAACCTATTATGAAATAAACAACGGGATTTGTATCTATAATTTCGCGGGAGAACAGGACGACGTAGTTTTGTACACCGATCTTATAAAGGTGGGAGTAGCCCTTGACAACGGCGAAATAATGAGCTTTGACGCGAGAGGTTATATCACAAACCACACACCGCGCAAATTAGGCAAACCGTCACTTTCCGAAGAGGATGCTGAAAAAAGGCTTTCCAAGGGACTTACCGTTTTCGAGGACAACCTTTGCGTTATACCCACAGGAGGGCTTAACGAGCGATATTGCTACGAATTTTACTGTGTAGACGGAGAAGGGAGACAGCTTCTTATCTATATCAACGCCGACACCGGCGAAGAGGAGCAGATTCTCTTACTGAAAATCGGCAGCAACGGCAGACTTACGGTTTAAAAATATAATCTGTTTTCACAAAATTTATACAATTTTTGTCAAAATAATAATAAAAGGGGCTGTTTTACGCAGTCCCTTTTGTTAAAAACGCGAAATAAAGCCGATTTCACTTGACTTTTTTTGTTTTTGCAAGTAAAATACATATTGTAAATATATAATATAAAAATGCACACTCTTTATTTTTCACACCGCGGTTTAATGCACAAATTAAAAATATTGCGGAGTCTATCGGATAAACCGATCCCGTGTAAACCGCAAGTGCATTGCCCCCAAAAATAAAACCGCGGAGGAAGGAAACTCTATAAAAATGAAAAGATACATCGGCATTTTAGCCGTTATTTTAGGAATAACCGTTTTATTTTCCGCCTGTCTCGGAAGAAATGAAGACGGCGAACAAACGAGCGACGGCACAAGCGCCATATCCGACACGAGTACCGCGGAGTACGATTATACCGAGAATACCTCCGCGTCCACGGAAACGCTGCCCGTCACCGACATATCCACGGTAACCTCTGTTCTCACCGAGGCAACTGAAGAAACCACCCAAGGCGACCCAATTGACAACAACAATACCATTGTACAAACCGCCGAAGCTCTTATAGGAATTTCTTTCGCCGAAAACGGCGCAAGTCCGTCGGAGGGATTCGACAATTCGGGGTTTATTTATTATGTGCTAAGGCAAAACGGATTTATAAACTGCCCCAGATTGACGAAGGATCAGGCGTCTATGGGGACGCATATCGGCTATGAAGAGCTGAAAAGCGGCGATCTGGCATTTTTCTGCACCGCCGACAGCGGAAATCCCGACTTCGGGGGAATATATATCGGAGAAGGACAGATGATTTACTCGCCTATGCCGGGGCAGACGGTAAAGATAGCGGATATTACCTCTGATTACTGGAAGGGGACTTTTGTTACGGGAATAAGCCTTTCTTAAGATGAAGCTCTGCGAACTATCCGGTCTATTATTTTATCCATGGCGCTTCTGCCCGTAATATGACCGCTGTTTTCGATTTCCGCAAAACTTAGGTTATTGTTCCCTGTTTCGGTAATAAAGCTTTTCACCATTTCGGTGGAGGTTACGATATCTTTATCTCCCTGCATTATAAAATATGGCACTTTTACGTTTTCCAGAACGTTTCGGATGTCGATTTCAAGCAGCTCTTTCATCAAAGAGCTGTTTTTCATATATCCGTTTATTGCCACCGCCTTGAAATCCTTAAAGCTGTAATCGGGACTCGTAAGCATACCTTTTATTATACTTCCTATGGGCGCTGATTTATCGGCTTTGCACACATAACCCTCGGTGTATTTTCTTATAAATGACATTATAAGCTTGGCGTTATCAATATTGCGTTCGTTCATTATCGCTCCGAGCTTTTTCTTTTTACTTTCGGGCATTTTTGAAGCTTCAAGCGCTTTTTTCACTTCACTGTTGAAGGTCATTTCACATATCACCTGTCCGTATGTAAAAACACCGTCAAGCATATCGGCTTCGGGAGAAGCGGCGGCATATGCCGCCAATATGCTGCCCCATGATATTCCGAAAAGATAAAGCTTATTTTCCGGAAAGCACCGTTTTGTTTCCCGTATCAGATCGGAGGTCATATCCGTAAAATTCTTTATGCGAAAGGAATCGTCTATGGGGTGATTGTTTATTCCGCAGCCCAATTGATCCCAACAGACCAAAGTCAGCTTTTCGGTTATTTCGGGAAATATTCCACGGCAGCCCTCGGAAAAAGGTACGGGGGAACCGGGGCCGCCGTGCAGACAGATTACAATAGGGTTGTTTTTATATTTTCCATCAATCATTACTTTCTGGGGATATCCGCCGAGAGTTAATGTGCGCAGCTCGGATAGCTCATCGGTTTGTATGGCTGTTTTACGGGATTTGTTCATTGAATGGCACTCCTTTTATGGTTTATATGTTAATTATAGCATATAGGATATAGGGAAGTCAATAATATATTGATATAGAGCTTATATTCATTGTAGTGCTACAATAAAAAAGCGTTAATACTGTTAACCGATTAAAAATTGGAAAAATGGTTTTTAATCGGTTAACAGTACTTCGGATGTAATAACCATTTTGACTGTGATTTTATCCTGTGTCAAAATGGTTATTAGTATAAAAATTCCATATTCTATTGCATTTGACCGCTACTTGTGATACAATATAATAAATATATCAATTCACCGCATACCGAGGACTAACTCAACAGAAAAATCGGAGGAAACAATGGAGCAGAATAGTACACCCACAAACCGACAGACCGACAGCGAATACAGCTTCCCCCAAAATAAAGAACAGTTTCAAAAGGTGCTACAGCAGGCGCAGCAGGGACAGTATCAACAAGCCCCGCCTGTTTCCGAGGAACTGCACACGGCTAACTCAGCTAACACTAATAACGTGAATACGACCAATATGGCAAATACGGGGAATACATATTCATATCAGCAAGGACAGACTCAGCAGTATAATGACCTGATACATTACAGTGCGGACGATATCCCACAGCAAAACGATTTTAACGAATATCAGCAGCCCGTTTATTCAAGTAGTCTTACTCCCGTGAAAAAAAGGTTAAACCCACTTGTAATAATACTTCCCGTGATTTTGGCGATTATCGCGGGGGCGGTGGTTTTCTTTATTCTGCTGAACAATACCGTATCTTACCGCAAAGCGGAGGAAAACTATTTCAACAGCCTCAGCAGCATGTTTTTTGAAAAATATACGGAGTCTTCGGGAGAAAACGGGGCAAGTGCTCCCCAAAAAGCAGAAATAAAGATTTCAATACCCGCTGCGGAATTGTCGGATATAGGTTTTAACGAAATATCTCTCAAGGCGGATACGGCGGTAAGCGGAGAAACATTTTACAGTATGTTGGACGCTGCGTTTGGGGAGCTGAACGTTACCCTCGAAAACTGGACGGACAGGGAAACACTTACAAACATTCTGTTTATACCCGAAATATCCGATTTATATCTTTATTTAAAAACAAATCCAAAGGAAGATCAAACGGAGGATTTCAGCAAAATATATGACGATATTTACGGCAAGCTGACGGATATTTACTTTGAGCTGACGGGCGATCCCCAAATAGAGAAAAACGTCGAATTTACCGCAGACGGAAAAGTTTTCAAAGCGGACAGGTATATCGTCAAGCTCAACGGGACTGATATTGCGAAGCTTATAAAAGGAACCGCAGAGACCCTTTTGGATAACGAATCGGCGGCAGCGGCGCTTTGCCGGTTTTTGGGATATAAAAATAAGGCGGAGCTTTTGGAAAGCGAAAGCTACCAGGAAATGATCAAGGAGCTTGACGATATAATAAACGGAGTTAAAACCGACGAAACCTCCTTTCTTATGTCCGTTTATGTAAAAAACAAGACAATTATAGGCCGCGAGATAGTTTTTACGGACGCGGACGCTTCAAACAGTAAGGCGTCGGACAATGTAAGCCTTGCCGATATGAGCGACAGCGGACTTAATGAGACTGCGGATATTAACGATAGTTTCAACGAAAAGCTGTACGTCAACATTTATCGGATCCCCACCGAAAAAGGGCAGTTCTCTCATATTTATTTTAAAACGATTCAGAAATCATTAAGCTACGACGGCTCCGAAAAAATGTACACCTCAGAAATGTATCTGACCTGCGACGATGAGATAAGCGGAAATGATAAGAATATTCACGGCGGGAAGCTGACCTTCGGCGTAACCGATATCGGCGGGGATTCGGATACATTTACGGCGGACTATGCGGATCTTGCGATTACAAAGGAGCTTTTTCAAAGGCAAATAAATATTGCCTATGCCAACAAACCTGCTCTTTCCATGAACGCGCAGCTCAGCACCGACGGAGACAAAAGGCTATTTGATCTTATCGTACCAAACATACTTACAGTCAATCTGACTTTATCTCCTTCCGAGCTTGAATTCAAGGATGAACCAGTTCTTATTGAAGGACAGTATGTGGAATTTCCGAAAGATGAAGAGAATAAATCCGCTTTGGAAGCGGGAGCCGAGGAAAAACTTAAGAATGACGTTTTAAACTTTATCTATAAGGTTATGGGCATCGAGCCGTTTTACGGAGATGAGGGTTCGGAGTATAATGATGATTTTCTTAATGTTAACGAGGAAAACGTTGAGACAAACGAAGGCGGCGATTCCACAACGCTTGCTCCCACGGACGGCAATAACGCTTCGGAAACGGAGATAAATAAAGAAAACGTTTCCGAAAGCACCGAAGTTTCCCCGACGGAAACAAGCACGGCCGCGATGGAATCTGAAACAAATCCCACCCAAACTGCCGATACCGCTCCCGTTCAAAACGCGGAAACGGAAACTTCAGTACCCATAATTATACCCACGGTTTCCTCAATAGACACGGGAAACGCTCAGAAAATAACCGGAGCACAGGTGGACGGATTTAACAAAGGAAATTACTATAAAACGGAAATCTACGTGGACGGTGAAAAAGACGCTTCGTCAAATGTTTCCGTAACGGAGCTTCAAGGACGGTTCGACAGTTATATCAAGGGGAAAGTCTTACAGGTGGATTTCGCCGAAGGGTACAAATTCGATTCGGCGCTTATAGTACTCACTTTTCCGGCCGAAACCATAAGCGGCGGCAGAAATTATCCCAATAGTACTACGCTTAAAGGATTGAACAGATATATGGTGCTCGGCGCGAACGAGGGAGATGAATACGGGGATAAAGAGATAGAATGTTACAGGTATTCGGATAGACAGATAGGATTTATAGCGGAAAAATCCGGATATTATTATGTGGTTGATATGGATAATTTTTTCTTTAGCGTTCTTGGAACAAATCCGGATGAAATAGGAAACTGATATAATACCAATTGGTATTATTTTTCTGCCGAAGTCTCTTTGCACCGACTTTGGGCAAATGACCGAACACCTTGTGTGTTAAAATTTCTTGACTTGTTTATTGCGCAAGCTGCAAGCCTTGTGACTTTGAAAAAGTCACAAGGAAATCTTTGCCATGTCAGCGACAAAATTCGCTCGAAAATCCACGCACAAATGCAATAAATACAAGCTCTCAAAAAACGTTAAACAACAAGAAATACTAAAAGCCGTAACAATAAGGAGCATATTATATGAGCATCATTGTAAATGAAAAGGAACTTTTTTTCACGCTTCGCACCGCCAACAGCGAATATCAGATAAAGGCGGACAAATTCGGAGTTTTAAAGCATATCTGGTACGGAGAGATAACAGGACGGGATATGGATTATCTGCTTCACCGTCCCGACGTGGGTTTTTCCGGCTCAATATACGAGGCTGACAACCGGCGTGCTTACTCTCTTGACACAATGCCGCTGGAATACCCCTGCGGCGGCGTGGGAGATTTTCGCGTTCCCGCTATTTGCGTAACCCATTCCGACGGAAGCACGGCGCTGGATCTTCGGTTCAAGGAATATTGCATAAAAAGCGGAAAGTATGCAATACCTCAATTACCTGCCGTTTATTCGGAGAAATCGGAGGCACAGACCTTGGAAATTACGCTTCGGGATACCGCTTCCGAAACGGAGGTTGTACTCAGGTACGGAGTACTTGAAGATAAGGATATAATCACACGGAGCGCAGAAATACGCAACTTCGGCGAAAAAGAAATATTCATCAAAAAAGCCGCTTCTCTTTGTCTTGAACTGCCGCAGGGAAAATGGGAATGGATACATTTTCACGGAAGGCACGCAATGGAAAGGCAGACGGAACGTACTCCGATAATTCACGGCATACAGGAAAGCTCAAGTTTACGAGGAACTTCAAGCCATCAGCAGAATCCATCCTTTATAATCTGCTCGCCCGACTGCGGTGAGAATCACGGAGAATGCTACGGAGCGTTTTTTGTATACAGCGGAAGCTTCAAAACTCAGATCGAATATGACCAACTGAAACAGACAAGGGCTGTAATGGGTATAAATCCCGATATATTCGGTTGGAGCCTAAAGGGCGGAGAAAACTTTTTCACCCCCGAAGCTGTAATGACATACAGCGGCGCGGGATTTTCCCCGCTTTCCCAAAATTTCCATAGAGTCATAAGAGAAAATATCTGCCGCGGAAAATATAAGCTTACGGAACGGCCGGTGCTTATAAACAACTGGGAAGCAACCTACTTTGATTTTGACGGGGACAAAATTCTCCGTATCGCAGAGGAAGCGGCGAAACTTGGGGTGGATATGCTCGTACTGGATGACGGTTGGTTCGGAAAACGAAACGACGACTGTTCAGGGCTGGGCGACTGGTTTGTCAACGAAGAAAAGCTTAAAGGAAGCTTAGGCGTACTTGTTGAAAAAATAAAAAAGCTTGGTCTGAAATTCGGAATCTGGTTTGAACCCGAAATGATATCGGAAGACAGCGATCTATACCGCGCTCATCCCGATTGGGCAATAGCAATTCCCGGAAGAAAGCCTACGCGCGCCCGCTATCAGTTGGTTCTGGATATGTCCAGAAAGGATGTAAGAGACTATCTGTACGATTCTATCGGCAAAATACTTAAGAGCGCTGATATATCTTATGTTAAGTGGGACGCAAACCGCAGCATATGCGATTGGTATTCTGCCGAACTTTCTCCGGAACGGCAATGCGAACTGCCGCACAGATATGTACTTGGGCTTTATGAGCTTCTGGAAAGGCTCACCTCGGATTTCCCCAACGTATTGTTTGAGGGGTGCAGCGGCGGAGGCGGACGATTTGACGCGGGTATGCTGTACTACTATCCCCAGATATGGTGCAGCGATGATACCGACGCGTATGAGCGGACAAAAATACAGTACGGAACCTCCTTTATTTATCCGATATCGGCGGTTGGCTCGCACATTTCGGTCGTGCCCAACCATCAGACGGGGAGAATCACCCCAATCGAATCGAGAGCCGTCACCGCAATGGCGGGTAGCTTCGGATATGAGCTTGATCTCGGTTCTCTTTCCGACGAAGAAAAGGGTCTTGTGTCACAGCAGATAAAAAGCTTCAAAAAATACGGTCCGCTTATCCACAACGGTAAATATTACCGCTTAAGCAACCCAATGACGGAAAATTCCGCTCTGTGGGAATTTGTGTCGGAGGATAAATCGGAAGCGCTTATTCAGGGAATGATATTCCGCAAGATACCTAATATGAAGCGCATTTCCGTAAAAGCGGAAGGACTTTCTCCCGACAGCTTTTATAGGATCGAAGGAAGCGATGAGCTTTACACGGGAAAAGCGCTGATGTGCGGAGGGATTCTTCTTGATGACATGTGGGGAGATTACCGCGCGGTGGAAATCCATCTGATAAAGAACAACGCAGACAATTAACGTTTTCTGCCGGTATATTTTTTATAAAATCAAAAAGGAAAAAACAATATGAAAATTCTGCTTATAGGCGGTACTGGAACCATAAGCACCGCAATTTCACAAAGACTTGCAGATTTAAACCATGAACTTTATCTTTTAAACAGGGGGAACCTTAACGAGACGCTCCCCTCTCATATTCACTTTATAAAAACCGATATAAACAATGAAAAAGAAGCTGAGGAAAAGCTTCGCGGCATAGAATTCGACGCAGTATGCGACTTTATAGGATTTGTAAAGCCGCAGTTGGAGCGGGACTACCGCCTGTTCAACGGAAGGACAAAACAGTTTGTGTATATAAGCTCCGCTTCCGCTTACAACAAGCCTCCCCGCGACTATGTGATAAACGAGGGAACTTCTCTTGCAAATCCGTACTGGGCATATTCGAGAAACAAGATAGAATGCGAAGAATACCTCATGAAAATGTACCGTGAAAACGGGTTCCCCGTAACCATAGTGCGTCCCAGCCACACCTACTGTGAAAAATCCGTTCCCTTGGGCGTACACGGAAAAAACGGAAGTTGGCAGGTAATAAAGCGTATGCTTGAGGGAAAGCCCGTTATAATTCACGGGGACGGCACCTCGCTTTGGACCATGACCGACAGCCGCGACTTTGCAAAAGGTTTTATCGGACTTCTGGGTAATCCTCACACCATAGGGGAAGCATTTCAGATTACCTCGGACGAAACTCTCACATGGAATCAAATCTATAAAACCATTGCAGACTGCTTAAAAGTGAAATTCAAGCCTTATTATGTTTCTTCCGAGTTTCTTGCCGCCGTAAGCGATTATGATTTTGAGGGAAGTTTAACGGGAGATAAATCCAACTCTGTGGTATTTGACAATAAAAAGCTGAAAAAAGCGGTGCCCGATTTTGCTGCCTCGATAAGATTTGAAGAAGGCGTCGGAAGGACGCTTGAATATGTTCTCAGCCACAAGGAATGTCAGGTTGAGGATCCGGAATTTGACTCATGGTGCGACAAAGTTATAAACGCTATGGAAACGGCAAAAAAAGAAATTAACGAAAATATTTAAGTCGAAAGGTTTGTAAAAGTTTGATAACAATATCTTTTAAAACTGTGGATATTGCGTCAGTTTTAAAAGATTGGCAGAAAAAGAACTCTTTTAAACACTTCCCAAGAAGAAAGGAAGGTCATAAAAATGGTAGACGTAAAAGGAAAATGGGCGCTTATTACCGGCGCCGCAAGAGGAATAGGATATCTTACCGCGAAAATGATGGCGGAAAGGGGCTGTAACCTTATTCTTCACGGAAGAACCAAAGAACACTGCGTAAAAATTCAGTCGGAGGTACAAAGTCTTGGAGTTGAGGCATATTCAGTCGCCGCGGAGCTTACCAATCCCGATGCCGTTGAACTTATGTTAAAGGAAATCGACGAAAAAGGAACGCAAGTGGATATAGTACTCAACAATGCGGGTATGCAGATAGCTTACCGCACCGATTACTTTAAAACTCCGGTCTCCGATTATACGGAGAGCTTTATGGCAAATACCATAGCCCCCGCCATGATTTGTTATCACTTTTTGCCCAAAATGATAGAGCGGGGATTCGGAAGAATAGTAAATACCACAAGCGGTATACGTCTTGAACCGGAACAGGCGGGTTATTCCGCCAGCAAGGCGGCTCTTGACAAAATCACAATTGACCTCGGCTCAAAGGTAAACGGCACCGACGTAATGATAAACCTTACCGATCCCGGATGGTGCAGAACGGATTTAGGTGGCTCCAACGCCCCGAACGCTCCGGAAAGCGCCATACCGGGAATCGCGGTAGGCGCTTTCGTGGACGATAAAAAATCGGGAAGATATTTAAACGCTCCGTTCTTTGCGGGACTTACCCTTGAGGAAGCGGTAGCCAAGGCGGAAAAAGAATTTGACAGTCCTTACGGAAAATAATTTATACTTTTATACTGATATATGTTATAATAACCTCAGACAGCAGAAAGAGGAAGTATTTATTTTAACGTCTGAGAACATTTTACCATTTTATAGGAAGCGCTCCCTACGGTCGCTCCTTTTATGGTATAATAACCTCAGACTGCGAAAAGAGGAAGATTTTATTTTAATGTCTGAGAACATTTTACCTTTTTAAAGGAATCGCTCCCTGCGGTCGCTCTTCTTATGGTATAATAAATACTTATCGTTTCCCAATTATCGACAAATCTGACGTCAACATCACCATTATTGACCGATACTATCAAGTTTTTGGTTCCGCCTTCCTTTTCTGCCGGGAGATTACTTTCTCCCTTTTTGATACTGCAAGACACAGAGTAATCATCATAGCTTCCGATGATCGTACCGCCAATATTCCCATTCTTAGCTTTAAGATTGACCGAACTTTGGGCATTCAGCTTTTCAAACGAGATATTGCCGCCGTTAGATTCGAGTGTGACGTCTCCCACATTCACAGGCACGAGTGTAATATCCTCGTTTGTAGTGAAAATACTCAGCGAATCCAAAGCTTCATTAGGGACTTTCAGCGTTATTTTACAAGTATCGGACGGTGCTTTTCCTCCGATATAATCGGATCAGTCTTTACTGTTGGCTATGGTCATCATAAGCGCTCCGCCGTCTGAAACGGAAATATCATACCGTTCCTTATCGCTTTCAAAATAACCGATATGAACCTTGTTGTCTTCCGACAGCGACACCTCAATTATCCTGTCACGAACGTCAATGGTGACAGAGTTTACCGTTTCGCCGGAAGCATATGAGTATGCTTCGTAATCTTCTTTTTTTGTTGTGCACCCCATAAAGACCGTTGCAATAATCAGCGAGGATATTGCCAGACAAACTGTTTTTTTCATAGTGTATTCCTCCGGAATTTCTTTATTTTAATGCTTGCTATTAAAGAGTTTTGCGTTTTAGGACAGCAAGTCCCGCAGCCGCCAGCAGCAGCGACATAATTGCGCATATTGCAATATGAAGAAGCGCATTTGAATTAAACATTACAGCTCCAAAGAACTTTGAAAGCACTTGCCTTAACGGTGCTATCGGGGTAAATATGCAGATGACGGAAACCAACATAACGTCCGCGAGCCACCCGTACCAATAGGGCTGCATAGATAACAATACATGAAGGAATATCATTACCAGTACTAAAAACAAAGCCTGCTGCAAAAAAGCGATAATGATCCCGTTATCCGTCCATCCGCACACTTCCATTAGATTTACAACCGTCTGACTGTGGTTAAGCGGATCAATAAGAAGATGTATCAGTGTGTTGACAAGAGAGATTAGGACTGCTAAAATCCCATATGTCACAAGGCTTCCAATGTAATAATCCTTCTTGTCGGTTCCGAGATACATAAGCTTTTTGCAGTCATAGCATACTATGAAAAAAGGTGCCATAGCTGCAGCAAGCCATGTGTAATTTCCATTGCTCAGCGCCACCTCTGAATCACCCGAAGTTATAGCGCAAAAGACTATCGCGGCGGTGACTATAAAGGTGACGATGTTGCTTGAAAGCATTCTTTTAACGACAGCAAAAACAGATTTCATAAAGCTCCTCCTTTGTGTCCTACCATATGAATAAAGAAATCCTGAAGTGACAATGGCTTAATTTCGAGAGTCTTGCTTATCGGCGGAGTGTCAAAAATATAACTTGTAGCCAGACCGCCAACCGTCTCCTGACCAATTAAATTCAGATCTCTGACCGATTCGTCAACCTCGCTTTTCAATCCGCTTATGCTGAAAGCTTTGGTCTCGACCGCTTCCAGTGTATCAAAAAACCGTATACTTCCCTTGTCAATGATGATAAGCTTGTGAACAGTGTTCACTATTTCTTCGATAATGTGAGTTGATACTATAATTACGCGAGGGTGCCTTTTAAAGCTTTCTGTCAGCATATCGTAAAATTCTGCGCGCATGATCGCGTCAAAGCCCAGCACCGGTTCGTCAAGAAGTATCGCTCGCTTGCTGCTCGCAAGACATATTATTGTGGAAACCATAGTTTTCATTCCAAGGGATAAACGGTTAAATTTCTTTCTGCCATCAAGTTCAAAGCGTTCCGCCATTTCCGCCGCAAACTCGCAATCGTAATCGGGATTCACCTGTGCCGCGATGTTAAGAAGCTTTCTTACGGGAAGATTAAAATGCCGCGCAAAATTTTCAATATAGCTTACTCCCGTGTCCATTGCCGCAGTGGAAACAGTTTTTCCGTCCACGGAAATTTTTCCCTCCGTGATATTTTGATAACCGGCGATTGATTTTAAAAGTGTGGTTTTTCCGGCGCCGTTTCTGCCGAGAAGACAGTAAATTCCAGGCTCGTCGATCTTTAGGTTTACTTTTTTCAATACGGAAGCGTCTCCGTACCTCTTTGTCACATTAACAAGTTCAATCATAGAATGTTCCTCCAAATTATTTATAGTAAACGGCAAATTTATTTGACGCTTACTAAAAAGCTATTGCTTTTCGGTATTTCTGTGCTATAATCAGTATAAGCCTTTGTGTTGCACAAATGTCAAGGGGGGGAATTAAAAAAATGAAAAAAATTTTTTCCATTGGCGAGGCTGCCAAAGAAGCGGGTATGACCAGCGAAACTCTGCGGCATTACGACCGTATTGGTCTGGTAAAGCCAAGTCGGAAAGACGAGTGGACAAATTATCGATATTACACCGTAAATGATATTGTGCTGCTGAATACTGTCCGTGCGCTTCAACAGATGGATTTACCGCTGAAAAAAATAAAAGAAGTTCTTGAATATGATGATATCGAAAAAATTATTGACTTCCTGAATGATGCGGAAAAGCGCGCCGATGAAAAAATAGCCTTGCTGAAAAACAGCAAGGCTATGATACATCGGGCAAAAACGGACTACGAACGCAAACCTAAGCCGATTTTCACAGAAAATGTAATTATTGAACATTTTCCCAAGCAGGTGATATTGCTTTCAGACACCTTGGAAACCCCTACATTGGATAATCTCTGGAATTATCTTTCCCACTTTTATAATAAAGTGGGAAATGAACTCAGGAATATGTTTGAATTTGAGGACGCGGCTGGGATATACACAGAAAACGGCAGATCAAGAATGTTTGCCATATGCGTTAAACGCGAGCAAATTGACGGACTTATAACACTTCCGGAGGGGAATTATCTTTGCATGGATTGCAGCGAAAAAGATAGGACGGATAAACTTCACGAACTTCTTAAAATCGCCGAGACGGAATATAATGCCAGACCGAAATTTACGGTGCAGCAGATAGTAGTATCCGGAATCCTGCAATGGAAATATCAGCTTAGGGTTTTCTTGGGATAAAATTTGTACGATTTAGAACCTGTCCGCACACCGCTCTTATGCGGACGTGTTTTAAACAACAACAGGTATAAGATTATTTCATTGTTATAAGCTTACTCAAAGCCCAATCAAAGTAAGTGACCGCCGTTCCGAACAAAAATGCGTTTTCGCTGCCCTCCGCCATCAATTCTTCAATAGTGTCGGGTCTGTATCCGAAAGGATTCATGGTATAAAGAAGCTGTTCAAAATCATTTTCGGCAATATTTTCAAAAAACTCTACAGCGTCTTTGTTTAACCTGCACAATTTTTTCAAATATTTTACCGATTCTTTTAAATCCCCAAGCTATAATACATAATTGACATTGGCAGCAGCATCTTTTCACAAACCTCCGCCGCACATCTCATTTTACAGCATTCCACAAGCGTTTCGACATAATTCATAAGCAGCCGCATATAAGGAAGGGTTTCCAATATCAGCCAAAATCCGCCGACGCAGTTTTCATCGAAATAACCCTCTTCCTGTTTGATAAAGTTATAACATAAAAGAAAGGTACGGTCAACACCGTAAACAGGTAATTTTATATGAACCGACTTTGGTATACAAATTCCGCTAAGGACTGGAACAGCGCATTGCCATTGGGAAACGGCTTTATGGGGGCAATGTGCTTCGGCGGAAACATTATCGACCGTTTTCAGCTTAATGCCGACAGCCTGTGGTACGGCGGGTACCGCGACCGAATAAATCCGGACGCAAAAAAGAATATCCCCGAAATACGCCGTCTTATTTCCGAAGGAAAAATAAGCGAAGCGGAAAAACTCGCCGACCTTTCAATGGCAGCAATACCGGATTTTCAAAGTCATTACGAGCCGCTTTGCGATTTGTTCATCATTCCCGAAAGCGGAGAAAAAACATCCATGTTCGGTCTCAGAGGCAGTTGGAGCGACCGTATTTACGCAATGCGCCCCTGTGAGGATTATGTAAGACAGCTTAATATAGACAACGGCGTACACAAGGTCTCTTACAAGATAAAAGAAGCCTGCTGCGAAAGAGAATGCTTCATTTCCTATCCCGACAATGTTATGGTAATTAAAAACAGCGGGGAAAAAATATCCGTTGTAATTGAACGAAGCGTATATATGGACAGCCTGCGGAAAATCGACAAAAACACCCTATGTATGGAAGGTCAGGCGGGTGCAGAGGGAGTAAAATACTGCTTCTGCGTAAGAGCGGTAAAGGGTTCTCTGGGTATTATCGGAAGAACGCTTTTCTGCGGCGAGGATTCGGTTCTTCTGTCCGCCGCGCAAACAAGCTTTTATTGCGAAAATCCTTTTGAAGCGGCGGTCAAAATATTGGATTCCGCAGAGGAAAAAGGATTTGAAAAGCTTAAGGAACGGCACATTGCCGATTTTTCCGAAATAATGAACAGGTGCAAGCTCAACATAGACTGCCCTCCAAAGGACAATATTCCCACCGATAGTCGGCTTATGGCGGTACAAAACGGAAAAGAAGACATCGATCTCGTAAATCTTTCCTTTGCCTACGGACGTTATCTTCTCGCGGCTTCAAGCCATGAGGGAAGCCTTCCCGCCAATCTTCAGGGAATCTGGAACGACAGCTTTACTCCGGTATGGGACAGCAAATTCACCATAAATATAAACACTCAAATGAATTACTGGCCCGCTGAAAGCTGTAATCTCTCCGAAACGCATGCGCCGCTTTTTGAGCATATTAAGCGTATGTACCCTCGCGGAAGGGATGCGGCGGAAAAAATGTACGGAGCAAGGGGCTGGGTGGCTCATCACAATACGGATATACACGGCGACTGCGCCCCTCAGGATACTTTGCCTTTTTCCAGCTATTGGCAGATGGGGGCGGCGTGGCTTTGTCTTCATATTTTCGAGCACTACCGCTATACCGAGGACGAAAGCTTTCTTGACGAATATCTTCCCTACGCCAAAGAAGCCGCGCTGTTCTTTGAGGACACCTTGATCTCCAACAGCCGCGGAGAGCTGATAATATCACCCACAAGCTCACCGGAAAACTGTTACCGCCTTCCCAACGGAGAAGTTGGAAACCTCTGTGCGGGAACCTCAATGGACAGCCAGATACTATATGAGCTTTTCAGCGGTTTAATCGAATCGAAAAAAATTTCGGAAGAAGAACGAAAACGATACGAAAACATAGTGAAAAATTTGCCCCCGATAAAACTCGACGATGGCGGGGCGATCCGTGAATGGACGGAACCGTGGGAAGAAGTGGACAAAGGACACAGACATATTTCCCATCTTTTCGCTCTTTATCCCGGCACACAGATTGACTTTTCGGATAAAACGCTTGTTTCTGCGGCGGAAAAAACGCTGCTCAGAAGGCTTGAAAACGGCGGAGGCCACACGGGCTGGTCAAGGGCATGGATAATCAACCTCTGGGCGCGCCTGAGAAAAGGCGAGAGGGCTTGGGAGGACATCAAAAAGTACTTTGAAATATCGGTGCTTCCGAATCTTTTCGACAATCACCCGCCCTTCCAGATAGACGGAAATTTCGGCACAACCGCGGCGATGGCGGAAATGCTCATTCAAAGCCACAACGGTAAAATCGTCTTTTTCCCCGCGCTTCCCAAAGAATGGGAAAGCGGCTCGGCAACAGGTCTCGTAATAAAGGGAAAAATAACCGCCGATCTGAAATGGAACGGCGGAAAAGGCGAAGTTGTTCTTAAAACCGAAAAAGGAAAGACCGTATTTATTGAAGGCTTCGGTGAAACGGTTCTTGTAAAAGGGGAAAACAAATTTACGGTAAACGTCGGATAAATTTCCTGTTTTATATAAGGCAATACCGCACAACGGCCGTCGTGCAAGCGTATGCGCGGCAAAGCGCGCAGCGCGGTCTTTGCGCGGTGTTGCCCTAATTTGTAAAAAATTACATATCGGCAAAAATACTAAGTTTTGAAAAAAAGTCTTCAAGTATAAATCTCGAATCAATATCGGTATACACCCTTATTAACCTGTTTTCCGGCGTTCCGTCACAGCGTTTTGCTTCGCTTATGAACGGGGCGCTTTTTATTTCATATCGTCCGCAGCCCGGATCCATCGCCAAAGCCGGCGCGGGAGAATCGCCAAGTACCCAGCTTTCCCCTGCGGGCCAATCCTGCGCCGCTCCCACAGCCATCAATTCATCAAAAAGATATTTTCCTATTTTTCCGCATGGCAAAACCTTGTTCTGCAACTCGGCATAGCTCACGCGAACCAGCCGATACGCTTCCATGGGCACCTGCCACAGCTCCACGGAAGAATTAAACACCGTATTGGCAGCGCGAAAGTCATTGTTAAGATTATATTCCAAACTTCCGTCCTCGTAAACCCCGCCGCCTATCCAGATACATGTGAATTTATCGGCAATGTCGGGTCGCTTTCTCAGCGCTATCGCCACATTTGTAAGCGCTCCCTGACACAATACAAACAACGGCCTGTCACTGTAAATCAAAGCCTCTTTTATAATAAAATCCGCTCCCTCCGATTCGGGAATATCCGCAGCGGAAAAAAGCTCTCCGCCGTATCCGCGAAAAACGGGAACATCTTCCATACTCATAATTTCAAGAACTCGCTTAACTTCGGCATAGCTTTTTTCGACCGAATCCGCCCTGTCCGGAGAATTAAACTGTTCCGCTATTATTCCCCGCACAATAAACCTTGGAGTTAAAAGAGCGTGGACAATCGCATACTGATCGTCGGCTTCACAGGCGGCGTCGGTATCTATTATTACTCTTACCTTCTTGTTTTCCTTAACGTTAAATTGATATGACATTTTTATGACCTTTCTTTTTTACGATGTGTTTCCGTCGAAAACACAAACTTATTATCTCTTTAAATCGGATCTTCCTTTATTCCATACTATCTGCCTCAAAAAATAAAGTAAGTTTATTTACAAATCCACATTATTCCGTCAGCCGCCCGTTTTGGGGCGTCGGAAAAATGTCCTCCCCGATTCAGTTTAAACACCGTTTCAATTCCATTTTCCCGATAAAAACACTCTATCGCCTCCGTATTTTCCCGAACGGTGCTCAGATATTGATTTCGGGTCTTGCTTTCAGCGTCGCCTAAGGAAAAATACAGTTTGTTCGGTTTGACTTTCATTTCATGTGAAAAAACATAGTCTTTAAATCCGGGAAACCAAAGAGAGCCCGAAACGCTTGCCGCTTCGGTAAAAATATCGGTATGATAAAGTGCGTAAAGGGCGAACATTCCCGCCATGGAATAACCCGCAATACCTCTTCGGGAAACCGCGCCCAACATTTCCTCCGCCTTTGGTACGATTTCATTCAGCATAAGGCTCAGGTATTCCCCCGCCCGTCCCGAAAAAGGTTCATCGCCCCTCACCGCCGCAGGCGCTTCCCATGGCGACATATCACGGTTCCATTCAAGATTGGTTACGGTCACCAGTGAGGCACCGCTGTCCCGCATAATGTTCCATACTTCCCCGCCCTGATCCCCGTAGGTATTAAAATAAACTACACGATCTTCTTTGGTTCCCTTATAAACCGTTACAGATTTTTCATCCACAGTAAAACGATTTATAGCCATATAGGGTTTCCGGTCTTCGGCTCCCTCCATCTTTATGACAGCTCCTTTCTTTTTTATGTGCGCTCGGAGTTTACCGCCCTTAAAGGATCTTACCCATTTCCAACCTGACTTCGGTCTTTTCCGCGTCAGAATTGGAATAGGAAAATAAATCAAAGCCGATGGGCTTAAAGCCCGTTTTAAGATAAAACTCCACCGCCCTCGGATTGCAGGTCTGTGTTTCCAACACAGCCATACGCGCACCGCTTTGGATTCCGATTTCAATGTCTTTTTCAATCAAAGCGGTACCGATACCATTGCCTCGAAATTTTTCAAATACCAGCAGATTGGTTATCCTTAGCCTATTGTTCCATTTCTCCATAAAACATTCGGTAACCCCCACCGGTTCCCCTTCCGAAAACGCTCCAAAGGCAAGAGCATTCTTTGCCCAATCCTCGAAGAGCTTATCGGTAAATTTTTTATTTATCGTTTTACCGTAGGGATTAAATTTAAGCTTAAAATCCCAGCCGCTTACGTCAAAGGAATAATACCCGTCTGTCGTATAGGAAAATTCCAGCTCGTATTTTTCCCAATGCTGTCGGTCAAGCTCCTTTATTTCAATATTCAATTTTCTATTAACACCTCCGTGATTTTCATACAGATTACAATATCATTATAACACAAAGGTAAGGTAATGTCCATCAATTTATAAAATAAACCGCTGTAACAAGGCGGTTTATTTTTTTTATTTTAGGCAACACCGCGCAATGATCGCCTTATACTAATTCCCGATCAAAGTATAGAAAAATTTTGTTGTCGATCGGGAATTAGTGCTTAGGGTATAATTCTCAAGCATATTATAGACCCTGTGAAATTTTGTTTACAAGATAATTGAGAATTAGTATAAAAGTTACACGGAAATCCAAGGTGCAATAATTCATTCGGATCGCGTAAGTCAGTACACAAGCAAAAAATACCGCTGCGCCATCACGGGCTATGGAATTATTCAAAGCATGAACAGTGCCTGCGGGCGCTGTCACGACAATGCTCGTTGCGAGAGTATGTGGGTGAGAATGAAGAACAAGTTGTTTTATCTGCGCAGCCGCAATTTTGAAAATTACACTATGGACGAGTTGAAAACCATCATTTGGCACTACTTTTTGAGCGATTGGAATAATAGGCGAATTTGTTCGGCGATTGGCGGTGTGCTGCCGGCAGTGAAACGGCGTAATTATTACACAGCTTTAAACGCGGCTGCATGAGCGTTCCAACTATGCGGTCTTATCAGCACCGATATTCACTCCGCTCCGTTAATATCGGTGTTGATTCAAAAAAACTCGAATTTTTTGAGAAAATCGTGTAAAGTAATATTAACACAATCATATTGTCAAACAGATGAGAATTATCTCAAATTCAAGCAGATCATGCAAAACGGTAATACGGCTATATCCGCAAGAAATTTCTCAATTCGCTTGAGGGGATAGGATTACAGCATAGTTAAACATTCTTGCAGTAAATGAGACACTTGACGGTCTATGGTAAATAATTCCTGAAATAAGGATTTAAGTTCCGCTCTGGTAGATAATTTATTCAACAATTCATCGATGTTTTTGGGCGCACAAAAGAAAGTTTCCGACGAAACACCCAATAGCCCCCAAATTTTCCATGCCTGATCATGAAAACGAAGATGCAAATCCGATGCATCCAAAAGGAGCTTTTTACATTTTTTGTCGCCAGCCATAGGCGTCAGCGTGTTCCGATAACATTCGGACGCATGCCACCTGGTTTCTATGGCAAGACCGTTTATTTGATTTAACCACTTGCCAAGCTTTTTTCCGTCTTGTTCCGTTCCTAACTTCTGATATATCTTTTGCTCCAGCTTATTCCTGTTGCCGGTATTTAAGTGCCGTATCATATGATCGAGGGATTCTGACAAGGAGATCGTACTGTCATATTTATCCGTTATGAAAACAATATTGCTGAGCTTATGATACCAATCCTTGTCAAGCTGCGGTAAACGGCGGGATTTCATTAGGTACGGAAGATTTTTATCATCATCGTATCCTGTTACCACACCCCACAAATCGCCAAGACTCAATTTTATCATGACAGGCTGTTTCTCCTCTACAGCCTGCTTTATTCTTTCAAACAGTATATTTGCCTCTGTATCTTTGTTCATTGACTCATAGTGATAACCGGACGCGTATAACGCTAAGGATAAACGATCAAGGGCGGTCTCCGAAAATTCGTCTGCCGAGTACGGTTTGTCGAACGAATTACCGATTTCTTTATCTATCCAAAAATATGCGCATCCGGTTATTGTGATCAAATATTGATATATTTTAAGGTGATGTTTATTGATAAAAAGTTCGTTTTTGCAATCTCCGCACTTTATACAACTGCGTTGATGCTTGCCACAGAAAAAAGGAGTGTCCTCTGTGTAAGCGTCCCGATATAAAAGAATGGAAGAAAGGGCGCCAAAAAAAGAGTTCCTCTGTGCATTTACAGGAAAAGAGACTAAGTTTTCAATATTTTTTATCATTTTTATCTCCATTCTGCCGCAAAAGCGTCAGCACAAATAGAGAAGAAAGAGTGCTGAAAAGCGGCGTGTTTTGGTGTATAATTGTTATTGGGAAGAAGGCACACTACAACGCACGGCAGGAGGAGTCGTAGAAGTGCTTTCTCGCTTTAAACAGTATTTTTTAATCAGTGTTAGAATCATCTTTTCAAGCACAAATAAGTGTTGACTTAGAGCACGTACGCTAAGAATTGTTTTAGCACCTGTTAAATTGTGGATGATTCAGTCCCTGCCTTCGTCCTCAAATTTTTATTAGGAAGAAGAATATTTGAAAGTCGTGTATCCTATTTGCTGTGGAGTACACGTGCGGGAGTTTATTTCAAATCTGCATTGGCGTAAGTTGCATATGCAGCCGTGAAAGCTACTGACAATTCTTATTATCGTTTGAAGTATTAGCGGATTTCTAAACGCCGAAGCAAGGAACGAGCTATTATTGCTATTGCACGTATGATTCACACTGCTGTTTTTCAAATGATGTGTACCGGCGAGTCTTGGAATCCCACCGATTTATTAAAAACAGATATGCCTGAAATTCTCAAAGAAAAGCAATTGGCAAAGGCTGTTAAACAAGCAACCAAATTTTTTGGATTACAAGGTTTGACCGTAACTTAAAGTTTGGCTTTATCTTTCTTCGCTAACTCTGCAAAATTTCTTTCTCTTGCAGGGCTTTTTTCCTTATGCCTGTTGGGCAGTGTAACGCTTAATTCTTTCACGCTAATTCCTCCATGTGATTGATTGTTTTGCAGAGTTTGAATTGAGCCTCAAATCTGTTTCTGCCGCCTTCAACGGCAACTATATGGAACCCGCATTTATTGGTGTAAAAATAGTGATTGCGGTATGAGACAGCAGGAGTTTCCGCATACCATGTCTTAACCTTCGGATACATATGCTCCACAAAACGCCATGCCGTGCTGCCATATCCATTGCCGCTCAGGTCGGTGTCAATAAAAATATTTCCAAGGAAACCCGAACCGTGTTCCTCATGGATAAATAATATGATTGCGCCTATAGGCGTGCCCTTAAGATCAATGCGATAGGATGTGGCTTCGGGATTAAATCCCCATTCCTCCAAAAAGCTGCCGTCATCGTAACCCGGCGGTCCGCCTGCGGGTTTTTGAAAAAACAGTTGCGAGTCGTTGTCGAAACAACGTTTCATAATAGGAGTCAGAAGCGGAATATCCTCTTTTACCATTGGTGTAAATGTCAATCGTTCAAATTCCATTGTTTTACCTCCGTATGTTTTTATTCAGTATCTTTACAACCTCGTCGATAATATCACCGCATTCGCGAATTCTTGCGGCGATTTTTTCACGTCTCTCGGGAGTTTGCAGCGTTTCAAGCGTTATATTGAAGCCGCCTCCGAGAGCTTCGAGATCGTTTTCGCCGTCGTTGTGCCAAATATCGGCGGTGCGTTTGTACAAGAGACTAATGTCGTAAAGATATGTCATATCGGGATTTAATTCATTTGCGCGCCGTAAAAAATTATGGCAGCAACAGCCGTTTGTGGCAAGCGCGAAAACGAAATTAACATACATTGACCGCGCGTCAAATTCTTCGGATTTCATTTTCTCAAAATATCCGTTTTCAATGTCATTCGCCCATTTACGGAAAGCAGGAGCACCGAAGCAATATTTACCGTTGTCGGTTGTCAGAAGCATAGGCAGAGCATAAATTGCTTCACGGTAAATTTCCGCAGTATCCTTTTGTTCGTTTTTCTCGCCAACAAATATCCAGCCGTTTTTATCGGTGTCGTATCCCATCGCTTTATCACAGGAAATACGCTGCGGCTCGCTGTTATCTCCCGAAATATATATGAGTGTTTTTCCGTACTCCTCGTAACCCGCAAACACACCGCACGGCTGATCAGAATATCCCGTGAATATAACGGGAATGCCTTTGTCAATATAGGCAATGAGTTTTTTCAGATACGTTTCTTTGTTTTTAAGAAGCTCACGGTTAAAAACATACGCGGCTGAATAACCGCACTTTTCAAAAACACCCTCAAAAAATTTTCTGTCGCCGTTGACTTGATAATATGCGTTCACGCCGTTGCCGGAAAACGGCTGTCTATAATGCTGAGCAAACAGGTCACCAGTAAGTCCGGCAAAAAACAGATAATCATACTCCTTTTCTCCAAGACATTCCATTACATATGCGACACTCCCGTTGAACCGATAAATTTCACCGTACTCTTCTATAATAAGACGGTGAATAATCGGGATAAGGTTATTGCTTCGCCTTGTATTTACAGTAAGTTCCCGGTTTTTTATTTTATTTCGCTGAGAATACGCAAGCTGTGAAATACTGATTTTTCTGAAATATTTCATTCCCTGACCGTTAGAGCCGATAACGATCGGATATGCTTCTTCACGGTCCAGATCAAGGGACATATACGGAAAATCGGTTCCGCAATACCGTATTTCACCGTTTATTATGACCGCCAAATGCTTTTGTCCGACAATCCATGTGACATGATTATATTCGTTTGGCTTGATACAACCCCTGCTCGGGAAATTATAAAGATCGTGAAAAATCGGTTGGTGAAAGCTGATTGCTTCTTCCCGACAGTTCGAATGGTTATTCATATTGATACCGAAATCCATAATTTTCAGATTTACTCCGCTGTTATAGCTGTCGGAACCGTGATAAAAAACAATGCTGCTTTCGCTGTCACCGTAGCCGAACTGCTCGTCGTCCATTGGTACGCGAAAATCTATATCTACTCTGAACGGCAGCTTTACAGACACGTTTGTGTTAAGCGTCCGTGTGGAGATCCAGCCGGTATATTCGGCTTCGCCGCTGTCAAGTACTCGGTAATGAGGGTCATTGATAGGCGTAATCTTATCAAGCGCGACCTCCTTTTTCCACAACATCGGATTTTGACCGTTGATCTCGTCTTCCGTAATATCCGTGATTTCGACAGGTCTTGGATAAAGCGTTGCATTCGGAATTCTTTTTTTTACAGGAATATATAACGCAACAAGCTGTCTGCGTTCGTCGGGAGAGATGAGATTTTCTGTCATTGCGGCGTGGCGCAGACTGCCATCCGGCGCGTAATCTATTTGATAAAACTTATTTTCGTCAAAGCTTTTTATCAGAGCGCGAAAAGACTGATTCATATCGTCATCGAGATATAGATTTACCGCGGCAAACAGTCCTCCGTCAAAAGTTAAATCCGTAAAGTCGCTGTCGTTTACAAAGTCATCGTCAATTCTTGAGATCATAACTTCATTTTCATATTCTCGATACTCAAATCTTTCGTGACAATCTGCTTTCATACCGTTCAACTGAATATAACGCGAAAAGGCATCGGCATCGGAGTTTTGCGAATCGGTCTTAAGGTATGAGGATAACACACGCATTTTCGGCAGCTTTACAATGTATATATTAAGAGGACGCGCAAGCCTTGCAGATACCTCGGAAAGCTGTTCCATACTGACACTTTCCCGAACGGTAAGCTGCTTGTCCATTTCCTCGTACAAAAGAGGCAGTGCGGAGATATGCTTGATGCCTTTTTCGATCATTTTATTCAAAAAATCGTTAATAATGCGTTTAAGTTCAGACAACGCCGTGACCTCGCGGTCTATTTCACTAAGCCTGTCCACAAAAACCTGCGTGATGTCCGATGTTTCACGGCTGTCGTAAATTCTTACAATGTCTTTTATGGGTATCTGCATTTTGCGAAGTACCATGATCTGCCGCAGCCTTTGTACATTCTGCTCATCATAATAGCGGTATTTTTCAAACTGCGGACGAACGCTTGTGATAAGCCCCGCTTCCTCGTAATAACGCAGTGTTCTTGACGATAATCCGAGCTGCGTGCTTAGGTCGGTTATTTTTATCAAGCACATACTTGCCTCTCCTTTCTATAAAAAAGTATATCACTTGACGTTGCGTCAAAGTCAAGTGATTGGTTATATAATTTTATATTATTTTTGATATTGGATTATTCTTATGTATATGTGTATGTGAATGACAATCAAAAGCATATGCAAAAATTTATAAAACTATTTCTGTAAAATGTTTTTGAATTAACTATTTTAATATGATGCAAAAATAATTGAAAACGGTGAAAGAATTGCTCAATCTTGAGATTTGACAATAGGAGTTACCAACATCGATTAATAATACTGTTATGAAGTCCCCTTCTGTCAATTGGCAAATTAGCTAAAAAAGCTAATTAAAATTTGTGAGGGAAAAACATCAACAATTGAAAGCATATGATGATAGCCTAAAAACAGATTCCGGCATTAGCCACTCTGTTTTGGATTGGATACCACAGGCTAATGACTACGCCGTAGGTTTTGCTATCTAATCGCGTGGATCACAATTGTGTAATATTATTCATGGTGACTCCTCCTTGTATGTGGTATCTCAGCTGTTTTTTTATATTTTAGCAGAGTAATCCACGTTTTGCAAGTTAGGGGTCACTTCATATTATCTAATTCCAAGTAAAAAGTAGACATACGCTCCGATCGCTGGATTTGTCTGATTTTTATTTGGATTTAGTATAATATCAATCTTTGGCCAAAGTATAAACAAATAATACGGTTGACCAAAGATTGATATAAACTTCCGTGTGAGCAGATTCTTTAATGGGAGAACATTTTTTATCCTTCTACGACGATTTCACCCTCTCCGTCAGTCACAATATTCAGATAATCGTATAAGTAATCAATCCTTTTCTCGTATCCCCCCAGCCTTTCTTCCAGCAATGTCCTTTCCTCTTCCTCCTTCTTCTCCAGCTTGCTCTGAGCCGCGAGATTTATGGTATAAACCGTTACCGTCAGAAAAGCGAACGCCGTCAATCCCGCTGTTAAGGGATTTAAATATCCCTTACTCTCCTTACGTTCATTGATAAGCGAACGAATCGGAGTTTTTGTAAGGGCGGTTCTCAGGGCTAAGTACAAGGGGACAGAAATTATCACCGCAAGAACCGCGTTTACCGAAGAAGTTACCGCGTTTGTGCCAACAGCTATCCACGCCGCTTCAACTGTGCCGCCTATTATAAGCACCGTAAAAAAAGATTTTATGAGATACAGCACTATATAAGTGAGCTGTCCGAGCACCGCCGCCAAAATTGTTGAGGCAATGGGGATTTTTCCTTCCTTATTCCGCTTGTTCAGCTTTCCCGCCACAAAACCCATGGCAAATTTGGATATAAACGTATATGGGGCTGAAAGGACATATGCGGGATTAAAAAGGTCGTAAAGAGCCGCTCCTATTCCGCTGGCAATTCCTCCCGTACTTCCGCAGAACAGCAGTCCCGCCAGAAGGCACATGGAATTACCCAGATGTATTCTTGTCACCAATAGTCCGTTGGGTATGGGGAAGGAAAGATAATTTCCCACAAATACCAGCGCCGCCATTAAGCCGACGGTGACTGTTTTCATAATTTTATTGCCTGCCGTACGTTCCATTTTTGCTTTTCCTTTCGCTTCTTTTTTGATAATTATATTGTAATCGTAAAATCTGCACAATGCAAATCCGAAATCTTAAAAAACCGCAAGCTTGTTTTTATTTAAATTCAACATAATTTTCCCAAAAACAAAAAAATTATATAGCATTGTTAATATAAAAATCCAGAGTTTTTTATAAAAAAAACCGCCTCTTTGTTGAAATTCC
This sequence comes from uncultured Ruminiclostridium sp., assembly GCA_910588335.1. Taxonomy (GTDB): domain Bacteria; phylum Bacillota; class Clostridia; order Oscillospirales; family Ruminococcaceae; genus Ruminiclostridium_E. The sequence continues at coordinate 51,765 of CAJUQV010000019.1, forward strand.
ACAAAGAGGCGATTTTAGGTCAATATATATTGCGGTATAAGGAAAATTTTATTTATCAGAAGGTCTGGGATTTATAGGGAAGTATGCAGGCCATCACGATGTACGCGATAAGCATCGGGAACGCGGCTGTAAACACGCTGATAAGCACTGCCAGAAGCCGCACAATATTATAATCCAGATTCAGATACTCCCCGATTCCGCCGCATACGCCGCAGAAAACCCTCTCCTGTTCTATCTTATATAATTTCTTAGGCATTCGATCATTCTCCTTTATCCTTAAAATCAATCCTTACCTCTCCTACTCCCGTTTGTACTTTGAAGTTATACTTGCCGCTTCCGTTCACGGGAGTGTTGCCGTTGACTCTCACCTGCCCTATTCCCGAATCCACATCAAAACCGTAGTCGGAGGATTTTCCGTAAACAGTCATTTTCACCTCGCCGCAGCCGTTGTCTATATCCGCGTCGCCGTTTATCTCGCCCTTGTAGGTAAAGGCTCCTATCCCGCTTTTAGCGGTCAACTCATTGCAGACCATATTGGAAGCGTTCACCTCGCCCACTCCCGAGTCGATTTTGAGCTCGCCGCAGCTGACGTTTTCCAATTTTATAGCGCCTGCGCCGGTATTCATCTTTATTTCCCCGTCGGAGGTGACGTTTTCCATCTTCATCTCTCCTGCGCCGTTGTCAATTTTAATTTCGCCCGCTTTAAGGTCGTAAAGATACATAGCGCCCGCGCCGTTATGAACAAAAACATTGTCGTATTCGGCGTTTTCGGGGAAGGTAACGTTTATTTCCGCATTCATGCTGTTTCCGAAGCTGAACATTGTAAAGCCGCGCTTATACTTTACATAAAGGGTATCGCCCTTCAACTCGTATCCGAATTTGCTCTCGATTATATTTCTGGTGCGTATGTCTATCTGATCCACATTTCCTCTTCTTATATTTACCTTTCCGTAGTCTACGTCTATATTTATATTTTTTACTTCGCTGTTCATAACAGTTTCTCCGTTTTCATTAGAAATATTGTCATCGTACTCTACGTGTACTCCACGAAAATCCACCTGAATCGACGGAAAGTGGGTAAACAGTTTCCAGCCGTCGATACAAACCGCCACGGTAACCAAAATAATTCCCAAAAGTACCGTTGAACCGCCGATTACATATTTTAACGCACCTTTTCTCATTGTATTATCTCCTTTCTTCCCGTAAGCCTGTTAAACAGCGCGGATATTCCCTTCGCACATGTTTTTGCCAGTTTGAAAATAGCCTTGCAAAGCGGATATACGGCCAACGGTATAAGCCCGCCCAGAATAAGGCTCTGACCTAACAGAAAAATTCCCACCACCGGATTGTCGAACATGGCGGCGATACCGCCCACAAGCAATCCTATCGCTCCGCCTCCGAAGCCCGCCATAAGTCCGATTATTAAGGCAAAAAATGCCACAATTAATGATACAAGCACCGCCGCCACCGATAGCAAAAAAGGAGCGGAAAACACCGCCAATACCACAAACAGGGCTATCTGCCCTCCCGTCCATTTTTTGGCGCTCTGAGCGGGAGTGGGAGGAGGAGTAAAACCGCCGTAACCGCCGGACGAATTTGAGCCGAAATTTGATTCGGTCTCCGTTTTAACATTTTCGGCGGTATTCTCGCTTATTATCGAGCGCGCCAATTCTTCGGGGGTACCCAGACTTGCGATCACCGCCTGTTCGTTGTCCTCTCCGGCGTCGCTGAAAAATTCCTCATAATAGCTCATGGCTGCGTCTCTTTCCTCGTTGGGCAGGGCGGAAAGCGCGTTTCTGAGCCGAGACAAGAACTCGTATTTATTCATTGGCTTCATCTCCATTATAAGTATGCTCCTCTCCTTGAGTAAAAATTATGTCCTCGATTTTTTTCCGGTGGAGCTTCCACTCCTCGCGGTACAACTCCAGCGCCGCACTTCCTTTGTTGGTTACTCGGTAATACCGTCGGTTCCTGCCCTGAAACTCCCGGTCGTAGGTTTCCAGAACCTCTTCCTTTTGCAGACGCCTCAGAACGGGATACAGCGTTGACTCGGACACGTCGACGGCTACTCTTATATCCTGAGTAATCTTATAGCCGTAGGTATCCTCTTTGGCAACCACCGCCAGAACCAATGCGTCAAGCAGCGCCGATGTTATCGGAAACGCCATTTGATCATCTCCTTTTATGCGAAGGGTTTTTGTATCGTTTACTATATTATAGCGCATATAATATCATTTGTCAATACAATATTGGAAATTTTTCTTGGGAAAGGCAAAATTTTTTTCGTTGCTTTGATTACAACACAGAGTCAATGCACCCAAATAAAAAAGGCTGAGACTTTAAAGAATCACAGCCTTTTTCAATATTGTTCTTTATTATTTAACCGCAAGCGCAAGCCCGTCGCTTCCGCTATCAATAACTACGGTATCTCCCTCTTTCAGGGAATCTCTCACTATTGCTTTTGCAATCAGCGTTTCCACCTTGCTCTGAATAAATCTTTTAAGAGGTCTCGCCCCGTAAACCGGGTCGTAACCGCTGTCTATAATATAGGCTTTCGCGCTGTCGGTAATCTCCACCTTGATCTGTTTATCCTCAAGCCGCCTTGAAAGATCTTTTATCATCAGATCCACAATGCTGCCTATCTCAGATTTGGCAAGAGGTTTATAGAAAACGATTTCGTCCAGTCTGTTGAGAAATTCGGGTCGGAATTGGGATTTCAGAAGCTTTTCCACCTGTTCCTTCGCTTCGTCGGAAATCTCGTTGTTCTCGGTTATTCCCTCTAAAATATAGCTTGAACCCAAATTGCTTGTAAGTATGATTATTGTGTTTTTAAAATCAACCGTCCTGCCCTGACTGTCGGTAATGCGGCCGTCGTCAAGAACCTGAAGCAGTATATTGAACACGTCCGGATGAGCCTTTTCTATTTCGTCAAAGAGAACTACCGAATAGGGCTTGCGCCGTACTGCCTCGGTAAGCTGCCCGCCTTCGTCATAGCCAACATATCCCGGAGGTGCGCCGATAAGGCGGCTTACGCTGTATTTTTCCATATATTCGGTCATATCAATACGGACTATATTGTGTTCATCGTCAAAAAGCGCCTGCGCCAGAGCCTTGGCAAGCTCGGTCTTACCCACTCCTGTGGGGCCTAAGAACAGGAAGGAGCCTATTGGGCGATTGGGATCCTGTATCCCCGCTCTTGAACGGAGTATGGCTTCGCTTACCTTTTCCACAGCTTCATTCTGACCGATAACGCGTTTATGGAGTATATCCTCCATACCCAGAAGCTTTGAGCGCTCCCCTTCCATAAGCTTGGCGACGGGGATACCCGTCCAGCGGGCGATTATTCTGGATATCTCCTCTTCCGTTACCTTGTCGCGCAAAAGCGAGCTGCTGCTTTTTTGTTCCTCGGCTAATTTTTCTTCTTTTTCAAGCTCCGCCTGAAGCTGCGGCAATTTTCCGTATTGAAGCTCGGCGGCCTTGTTAAGATTATACTCGCGCTTTGCCGCTTCGATTTCGCCGCCCAGACGCTCTATCTCCTTGCGCAGGGACTGCACCTTGTTTATACCGCTTTTTTCGTTTTCCCATTTGGCTTTCATCTCCGCCAGCCGTTCTCTCATTTGCGCCAGCTCTTTTTGTATATCCTCCAAATGCTCCTGTGAAAGCTTGTCGTTTTCTTTTTTAAGAGCAGCCTCTTCTATTTCGTACTGCATTATCTTTCTCGAAAGCTCGTCAAGCTCGGCGGGCATGGACTCCATTTCGGTTTTTATCAGGGCGCAGGCCTCGTCCACCAAGTCTATGGCTTTATCCGGGAGAAAACGGTCGCTTATATATCTGTTGGAAAGCACCGCCGCCGCTATAAGCGCCTGATCATGTATTTTTACGCCGTGAAATACCTCGTAGCGCTCCTTAAGCCCTCTCAATATGGAAACGGTGTCCTCCACGGTAGGCTCGTCAACCTGTACGGGCTGGAAACGCCTTTCCAAAGCGGGATCCTTTTCTATATATTTGCGGTACTCGTCAAGGGTGGTCGCGCCGATACAGTGAAGTTCACCTCTGGCAAGCATTGGCTTTAGAATGTTTCCCGCATCCATTGCTCCGTCGGTTTTACCGGCGCCTACTATAAGGTGAAGCTCGTCTATAAAGAGAATGATTCTGCCGTCGCTTTTCTTTACCTCCTGTAATACCGCTTTTAAGCGTTCCTCAAACTCCCCTCTGTATTTGGCTCCTGCCACAAGCGCTCCCATATCGAGACTGAACAACTGTCTGTCCTTTAACCCCACGGGAACGTCTCCCCTTACTATGCGAATGGCAAGACCCTCGGCGATGGCAGTTTTTCCCACTCCCGGCTCACCGATAAGTACGGGATTGTTTTTCGTCTTTCGGCTTAATATTCGGATAACGTTTCTTATTTCACCGTCGCGGCCTATAACGGGATCCAGCTTGTTTTTGCGCGCCAGCTCCACAAGATCCTGTCCGTACTTTTTTAGCACGTCGTAGGTATCTTCGGGGCTGTCGGAAGTCACTCTCGTGTTGCCTCTTACCTTTTGAAGAGCGGCCAGAAAGGCGTTTTTGGTTATCTTATGACCTGAAAAAAGCTCCTTTACCTTTTCCTCCGCCTTGTCGACAAGTCCGAGAAAAAGATGCTCCACGCTTATAAACTCGTCGTTCATACGGTCGGCTTCCTCTTCGGCGGCGGTAAAAGCTCTGTCCAGAGCAGCGGTGATGTAAACGCTGTTCATTTCCCTCGCACCGCTGCCCGTAACCTTGGGAACGCCGTCCACTATTTTTTCGGCGGAATCGGTGAAGGCTTTCAAATCCACTTCCATGGACTGTAAAAGCTGTGGGATCAAGCCATCTTCCTGTTCCAATAAAGCGAGGAGAATATGACACTGATCTATCTGCTGATTATTGTTTTTTACCGCTATGCTCTGAGCGGATTCAACCGTTTCAATTGATTTCTTTGTCAGTTTCTGAGTATTCATAGCTGTTCTTCCTTTCATTTTATCATACTTTATATAATGGCTATCCCGCTTTCAAGATAACCCACGAATTTTTCCGCCGCTTTTGTTCTCGCCTCCCGTTCACTGTCACAGGCAAAATAACATTTAAGCACATCGTCAAACATTCTTATATATTCGGCGATGGCTTCTCCCGTTTCCTCGGTGGTTTTATTATTATATTCTTCGGGTAGGGTAAATTCTCTCGTAAGCTTTCCTTCCGAAATAATATAGCGTATTTTTCCTTTTATATACTTTGCCGTGTACTCATTTTCAAGCATTGCCCAGAAATGCAGAAATTCCTCCATTTTTTCTCTAAGCTCCGCCGACTGGGTACGAAAATTAACCCTTATTTCGCCCATGGTCTTTTCGCTGCCGCGAAAAATCCTCAGACCGTAGCGTATGGTGGGATTATATTTGTATTTAAGGGATGAGCGTATCAGCATGGATTGATCCCCCGGTTCCACTATAAAATTTTCCTTAGCGGCGGAAAAATACCTGTTAAGGCTGTCAAAAATATCGTTTATTCTCATTTCGGGAGTAGTGAAGCTCACACGCTCCGCCAATATCCGGTCAATAAACCCCGAACGGCTTATTCCCATTGTATATGCCAGTCTGTCCACCGCTTCCACCACCTCGTCGGTGAGAACAAGACTGTAAACGCTTTTGCTCATTCTTTTGTTCCGCCTTTCCGCAGCGCTTTTTATTCTTTTCCTTTTCGGCAGTTTAATTATAACACGGTTTTAATAATTTGTCAAGTGTTTTATATAAATTTATTTACGAGTTATTAAAGTTTGCTGTAATTACGAATAAAAAGACGTATTTAAAATAATAAAAAGAAACCATATTTTCATGAATATTTGCTTAAAAAAGTATTGACAAACAAGATAAAAGGTGTTATAATAATGTAAAATATATGGAAGGAAGCGCTTTGGATTGGATTCATATCGAAAAAAGCGCTCGGAAAGGAGAAAAACATGGAAAATATCCCGTACAAAATCTACCTCTTTGAAAGCGAGATACCGAAGCAGTGGTATAACGTAAGAGCAGATATGAAAAACAAGCCCGCCCCGCTGCTGAATCCCGAAACGCTCAAGCCGATGACTTTAGAGGAATTGTCGGGCGTATTTTGCACCGAGCTGGCCGCGCAGGAGCTTAACGATACCGATCCGTACATTGACATACCCGACGAGATAAGGGATTTTTATAAAATGTACCGTCCCGCCCCTCTTGTAAGAGCATACTGCCTTGAAAAATATCTTGATACGCCCGCAAAGATATATTATAAATTCGAGGGAAACAACACATCGGGAAGCCACAAGCTGAACAGCGCCATCGCTCAGGCGTATTACGCTAAAAAACAGGGATTAAAGGGCGTAACCACCGAAACGGGCGCGGGTCAGTGGGGTACGGCGCTTTCCATGGCCTGCGCTTATCTGGGACTTGACTGCAAGGTATTTATGGTTAAGTGCTCCTACGAGCAAAAGCCTTTCAGACGTGAGGTCATGAGAACCTACGGTGCCGACGTTACCCCGTCCCCCTCCGAAACCACCGAGGTGGGCAGAAAAATACTGGCAAAGCACCCCGATACATCGGGTTCCTTGGGCTGCGCTATTTCCGAAGCGGTGGAGGTCGCCGTTAAAAGCGAGGGCTATCGTTATGTTCTCGGCTCCGTTTTGTCTCAGGTACTGCTTCATCAATCCATAATCGGTCTTGAGGCAAAAACCGCCCTTGACAAATACGGCGTAAAGCCCGATATGATAATAGGCTGCGCGGGCGGCGGATCAAATTTGGGCGGTCTTATCTCTCCGTTTATGGGCGAAAAGCTCAGGGGAGAAAAAGATTATGAATTTGTAGCGGTTGAGCCTGCTTCATGCCCAAGTCTCACAAGAGGAAAATATGTATACGACTTCTGCGACACGGGAATGGTATGCCCGCTGGCAAAGATGTACACGCTGGGAAGCGGATTTATTCCCTCCGCAAGTCACGCGGGCGGTCTGCGCTATCACGGCATGAGCAGCGTTCTTTCACAGCTTTACGACGACGGACTTATGACCGCTCGCTCGGTTACTCAGACAGAGGTGTTTGAAGCGGCGCGTCAATTCGCAAGAATAGAGGGAATACTCCCCGCCCCCGAAAGCAGCCATGCAATACGCGTCGCCATTGACGAAGCCGTGAAGTGTAAGGAAACGGGCGAGGAAAAGACGATTCTGTTCGGTCTTACCGGAACGGGCTATTTCGATATGGTAGCTTATCAGAGGTTTAACGACGGACAGATGAGCGATTATATTCCCACCGATGAGGAGCTTAAGGCGGGATTTGACGGGCTACCTAAAGTTAATCTGTAATAATTACAATAAAAAAGCCGCCGATAAAGTCTTTGACATTATCGGTGACTTTTTTCGTTGGATAAGGAGGTAAGGTTTTGGATATCAAAGAAATCATTGAAAGCAAATTTGGCTTGACTGTTCATGATATTTTTGTTAAGGGGCAGGGGTTTGACAGCGTTGCATATCTTGTAAATAATGAATATATATTCAAGCAGTCAAAACATAATCAATCAAGAATCAATTTAAAAAAAGAAATACAGGTATTAAATTATCTGAAAGGCAAAGTCACTTTACAGATACCCGATATTGAATATTACAGCGAAGAATACGGAGTTTGCGGTTATAAAGAGATCGTGGGCGAAAAACTCGGACCCGATGCTTACAAAAATATGAGCGATAAAGAAAAGGATAGGTTGGCGAAAGATATCGCGTCGTTTCTGAGAGAAATACATTCTATGCCTTTACCTCGTATTGACGGGTTGGAACTCAATGTTATTGAAGATTATAAAAGCGATTACGATGCTTTAAAGGAAATGATTTATAATAAAATACCCGACAGATCAAAAAAAGATATAGACGGTTTGTATAAAAGAATACTAAATGATGAGCGGATTTCTCAATATGAAAAGGCTTTATGTCATAATGACTTAAGCTGTAATCATATTATAATTCAAAACAATAAAGCTGTGGGTATAATTGATTTCGGAGACTCCGCCGTTACCGACAAAGATAGGGATTTTATATACTTGTTGGAGGATAGCGGTGAAGAAATCGGGAGAGAATTAGGCTTAAGAGTTTTAGAGTATTATAAGCACTCAAATAAGGATACGGCAATTTTTAAAGCGGATTTGAATGAGGAATATTATCCTATTGAGAAAATACTGGGGGAGAAAGTCAAAGAATAGGAACAAAAAAGCCGCAATCACCCCATCGGGCAGGATTGCGGCTTTTTTGTTCAGTTCACCTTTACTTCTCCCTTAAGCACCCTCTTATAATCCTCATAATTTGCCTTAAGCAGCTCGGGCGTATCCAGTTCATATGGACACTTGCTCTTGCACTGTCCACAGTTCAGGCAATTTTCTATCTGCTTCATATTATTTTGCCACGTTTCGGAAAGCCAGTTTTCCGAAGGCGCCCTGCGAAGCATAAGGGACATTCTGGCACAGTTGTTTATCTGTATTCCCGCGGGACAGGGCATACAGTAGCCGCAGCCACGGCAGAAGCTTCCGCTCAGCTCTTCTCTGTCCGAATCTATAAGCTTTTGTATTTCCTCGGTCATTTCGGGAGTATCGTTCATATAGGAGAGCCATTCGTCCAGTTCTTTTTCCCTCTGTATCCCCCAGATGGGAAGAACGTTATCGTACTGTCCCATAAAAGCGTAAGCAGCGCGGGAATCGGTAATTATTCCGCCGCCAAGACCTTTCATGGCGATAAAGCCCATATTATGGGTCTTACACTTTTCGGCAAGACCCAGTTCCCTTTCGGAGGACAAATAGCTGAAAGGAAACTGAAGCGTTTCATACAACCCCGAAGCTATACATTCCTCGGCCACGCCTATTTTATGGGCGGTAATGCCTATATGGCGGATCAAACCCTGGCGCTTAAAATCCTCCATCAGCTCGTACATTTCGCTTTTATCATCCGGGCATATGCAGTGAGAGGCGCAATGAAACTGATATATGTCTATGTAGTCGGTTTTAAGAGTTTTAAGGGAGGTTTTAATCTGCTTTTTCATATCCTCGGTATTTTGAGCCATTGTTTTGGTAGCGATAAAAATATTTTTTCTTACATCTGACAAAGCCAAACCTATTTTTTCTTCGCTGTCGGAATAGGCTCTCGCGGTATCAAAAAAAGTTATTCCGCCCTCGAATGCCTTTTGAAGTATCTTTACCGCTTCAGCGGTGGGCGTTCTTTGAAGAGGAAGAACGCCGAAAGCGTTCTGAACCGTGGTTATTCCCGTGCTGCCCAAGGTTATTGTTCTCATACTTTTTCCGTCCTTTCTTGTATTTCTTCAATTGTAACGCTTTTTTGTGAAAATGTCAACATACAATTGAAATTCGGATAAATTTATGTTAAAATAAAATATTAAATGTTTTCGGAGGTTAAGGGTGAGATATTTTTTTGGGTGCATTTTACTCGGCTTTATTCTAAGGCTTTTTTCTCTTTCGCCCGTTTTCGCGGCAGATGTGGCAATGGAGCGGGAACCTGTAAAGATTGAGATATCCGAAGTTGATGAAAGCGCTTTTGCGGGACTTACCGACAGGGATTACAACACGTTTTTTCACTTTGACAAAGGCGAAATAAACGTGATCCCCGAAAGGCCTGCTTTTGTACTTTATATAGTCTGGAATGAGCCGCCTAATGAATATTCCGTTATTGCCGACGAAAAAGAGACAGTTATAAACGACGGTTTTTTACATAAGCTTGTTGTATTTTCCGAAAGAGCGGAAAAGGTTGTTATAAATACGGGCGGGGGCAGCATTTGCGACATATTCCTGTTTGACGGAAAGGATAACCTGCCCGAATATGTGCAAGATTGGCGGGAGCCTTGCGAACAGGCGGATATGATGGTATTTTCCGCTCACGCGGACGACGAACTTCTTATGTTCGGTGGGACGCTGCCCTACTACGCCAAGGAACTTGGCCTCAGGGTGCAGGTGGTTTATATGACCACACACTGGCAGGAACAGCCGCGTCCCCATGAAGCTCTTGACGGGCTTTGGGAGGCGGGTGTAGAAAACTACCCCGTTTTCGGGATAATACCGGATATACCTTATCAGCCTATTTTTACCCTTGCGGAAGCGGCAAAACTTTATGATTTTGAGGAAGTGTCGGAATGGTTCACGGAACAGTTAAGGCGGTTCAAACCATCGGTTTTGATAACTCACGACCTAAAGGGCGAGTACGGCCATGCAGCTCATAAGCTGGCGGCGAAAACCGCTTCGGAGGCGGTAGAGCTGTCCCGCGACCCTTCGGCATACCCCGATTCGGCGGAAAAATACGGAATATGGGACGTGCCTAAGACTTATCTCCATTTTTACGAAGAAAATACTGTGGAAATGGATTGGGAAATACCGCTGGAAAGCTACGGAGGAATCACCGCGAAAGAAGCCGCCGCCTGCTGCTACAAAAAGCATAAATCACAGCAAATATGGGGATATTCGGTAAATTACGGAGATAAATGGGATTGCCGTCAGTTCGGCCTGTACCGCAGTCTGGTGGGAACGGATACGAAAGCGGATTTTATGGAAAATATTTTGCCCATTTCCGATATACCGGATTCGGAGGAAACAGCGGAAAACACTACGGTGGAACCCATATTGACTGCTACCAAACAAGAAGAAAAAACTTTGGAGATCCCGGCGGATAGTATGGAAATAATTTCGGAAGAAAAGGCGTCGTCGAAAACAGATTCGATCGTTCCCAAACAAGAAAAACCGACTTTGGAAACCACGGCGGAGGAATCGCAAGAAAACGGCGAAATTAAAACCCCGCCGACTGCTCCCGAAAAAGAAAAAATTATAATCGGCACCGCAATTGTATTAACGGCAGCAATAATTTTTGTAATTATTATAAAACACAGAAGGTAAAGTATGGACGGTAATTCAAAAAAGCGCATTGCCGCAGGCATTTTGGCGCATGTTGACGCGGGAAAGACTACCCTTACCGAAGCGCTCCTTTATCATGCGGGCGTAATCAGAAAGCCCGGCAGAGTGGATCACAAAAACGCCTTTCTCGATAATCATTCAATAGAGCGCAGCCGCGGTATCACCGTGTTTTCCAAGCAGGCGGTTCTGTCCATTGACGACGGGATATACACGCTTCTCGATACTCCGGGACACGCGGATTTTTCCGCCGAAACGGAAAGAGTTTTGCAGGTATTGGACTACGCGGTGCTTCTGATAAGCGGCTCGGAGGGGGTGCAAAATCACACCGAAACGCTCTGGGAGCTGCTGAAAAGCTATCATATACCCGTTTTTATATTTGTGAACAAGACCGACATTGCCGCCAAATCAAAAAAAGAACTTATTGATGAGCTTTGCGGAAAGCTTGACCCTAAAATCGTTGATTTTTCTCTTGCGGAAGGTGGAGATATCAGCGCTCCCGACCTTTGCGAAGCCGCGGCGCTGTGCGACGAGGAATTAATGAGCCAATTTCTGGACAATGAGAAAATCGACGGAGATGAAATAGCTTGGGCAATATCGAAAAGGCGGCTGTTTCCCTGTTTTTTCGGCTCCGCCCTTAAGCTTTCGGGAACGGAAGAGTTTTTGAGAGGATTTTCCGCTTACACCAAAATGCCGAGGTATGACGATGAATTTGCCGCAAGGGTTTATAAAATCACACAGGACGAACAGGGAAAGCGACTTGCACATCTTAAGGTGACAGGCGGAATATTAAAAGCCCGTATGCAGTTTGGAGAGGAAAAAATTACGGGAATACGGCTGTATTCGGGGAACAAATTCACTTTCGCCGAGGAGGCTCCGCCGGGTACGGTATGCGCGGTTACGGGGCTTTCCTCCGCTTACGCGGGACAGGGACTTGGCGCCGCCTTCGACGCTCCGATTCCTATGCTTGAACCGCTGTTTTCATACAGGGTGATACTGCCGCCGGAAACGGACGAATTTACGGGGCTGCAAATGCTTAAAACCCTTGAACAGGAGGATCCGCAGCTCAGAGTAAAATGGGACGAAAATCTTAAAGAGTTACATTTGCAGCTTATGGGCGAAATACAATTAGAGGTGCTTAAAACGATTATCTTTGACCGATTCGGAATAGAGGCGGAATTCGGCGAGGGCAGTATCGCCTATAAGGAAACTATTGCCGCCCCGATTGTGGGCGTTGGACACTTTGAGCCGCTCCGACATTACGCAGAGGTACATCTTCTGATAGAACCCGCAGAACGGGGCAGCGGAATAAGATACGCGGCAGAGTGTCCCCCCGATACTCTTGCCCCAAGCTGGCAAAAGCTGATTTTATCAAATCTGGCAGATAAAAGGCATATCGGAGTACTGACGGGATCTCCGCTTACCGACGTTAAAATAACGCTTATAGCGGGAAAAGCTCATTTAAAGCACACCGAGGGGGGAGATTTCCGACAGGCGGCGTGCAGGGCGGTAAGACAGGGCCTGCGAAGCGCCGAAAGCGTTATTTTAGAGCCGTGGTATCGGTTTTCCCTGTCGCTTCCCTCCCCCGCCTTAGGAAGAGCGATGACCGATTTAAACCGCATGGGAGCGGAATTCGGAGAGCCTGATTCCGAGGGGGAAATAATGATATTAAGCGGAAAAGCTCCCGCAGCCAAGCTGAGGGGATATCAATCGGAGGTTACCGCATATACGAAGGGAAAGGGGCGTTTAAACTGTTTTCCCATCGGTTATCGGGAATGCGGTGAGGCGGAGGAAGTTATTGAAAAGACAGGATACGATTGCGACGGCGATCTTGCCAACTCCGCAGACTCGGTATTCTGTTCCCATGGAGCGGGGTATACGGTAAGGTGGGACGAAGCGCCGCGTTTTATGCACATAAAAACTGACGAGGAAAAAGAAGCGGAGTTTGAAAGCGAGGAAAAACGTGTAAAACTGATAGCCAACCGCTTTAAGCAAAGGGAAGCAAGCGAAAAGGAGCTAAAAGAAATATTCGAGCGCACTTTCGGAAAAATCGACAATAATCCCAACCGTTTCAACGAAAGACAAAAGCCAAAAACTGCTTCAAAAGAAAAAATTTATAAAGCGGCGCCCGTGCCAAGCGGACCCGAATATGTTCTGGTGGACGGATATAACATAATTTTTGCCTGGGAGGAATTAAAAGCGCTGGCGAAGGAAAATCTTGAGCACGCACGGGAAGAGCTGATACAGATTCTGTGTAACTATCAGGGATACAGGCGATGCGAGCTGATTTTAGTGTTTGACGCGTATAAAGTTAAGGGAAATAAGGGAGAGGTGGAGCAGGTTGGAGGAATTTCAATAGTTTATACAAAAGAGGCGGAAACAGCGGATATGTATATTGAAAAGACCACGCGCGTTTTAGGGAAACGGCACAAGGTCAGGGTAGCCACTTCGGACGGACTGGAGCAGCTTATTATTTTGGGGAGCAACGCCATGAGGGTTTCGGCTAATGAGTTTTACGGAGAGGTTAAAGAGACGGAGAGGGAGATAAGGAGGTTAATTGATACTAATCTTTGATCATCCGTATATTTGTATATATTGATCAAAGATTTGTATGAGGAACTTGAATAGCAGGTATCCGAAAATAATGTTTATGTAATAAAAAGCAAAGCCCCCGCTTGGGTGACAGAAAATAAATCTTTTTAGTTTATTTCCTGCCACCCAAGCGGGGGCTTTACCTATTTCTCTTTTTTATACGTTTATACGCAGCCCTGCGCCTTCATAGCCTCCGCTACCTTAAGGAAGCCCGCAATATTGGCGCCGGCCATATAATTGCCCGCCATTCCGTATTCCTTGGCCGCCTCGTCGCAGCTTTTGAATATGGACTGCATAATACCCTTAAGCTTAGCGTCAACCTCCTCAAAGCTCCAGCTGTAACGCATGGAATTCTGGCTCATTTCAAGGCCGGAAGTAGCAACGCCGCCCGCGTTGGCAGCCTTTGCCGGGCCGTAAAGAACGCCGTTCTTAAGATATACTTCTATGGCTTCGGGTGTTGAGGGCATATTGGCGCCCTCGGCAACCGCAAAGCAGCCGTTATTTACAAGCGTCTGCGCGCTCGATCCGTCAATCTCGTTCTGAGTAGCGCAGGGCAGAGCAATGTCACACTTGATGCTCCAGATTCCGCTGCAGCCCTCGGTATAAGTAACGTTCTTATGAGATGTACGTGAAACGTATTCCTTGATTCTGCCGCGCTCAACCTCTTTGATCTGCTTTACAAGGTCAAGCTCGATACCGTCGGGATCGTGAATGTATCCGTTGGAGTCGGAAAGGGCAACAACTTTCGCTCCCAACTCCGTTGCCTTCTTCGTTGCGTAAATGGCAACATTTCCCGAACCGGAAATAACAACGGTCTTCCCGTCAAAGCTCTTGCCGTTGGCTTTGAGCATCTCGTCGGTAAAGTAGCAAAGTCCGAAGCCTGTTGCTTCTGTTCTGGCAAGCGAGCCGCCATAAGTAAGTCCCTTACCTGTAAGTACGCCGCTGAATTCGTCGCGGATTCTCTTGTACTGTCCGAACATATAGCCGATCTCTCTTGCGCCGGTGCCGATGTCGCCTGCGGGAACGTCACAGTCGGGGCCGATATGTCTGCAAAGCTCTGTCATAAAGCTCTGGCAGAAACGCATCACTTCTCCGTCACTTTTGCCCTTTGGATCAAAGTCGGAACCGCCCTTGCCGCCGCCCATTGGGAGGGTGGTCAAGCTGTTCTTAAATACCTGCTCAAAACCGAGGAACTTTATTATTCCCAAATATACCGAAGGATGAAGTCTCAGACCGCCCTTGTAAGGACCGATTGCGCTGTTGTACTGTACGCGGAAGCCTCTGTTAACCTGAACCTTACCCTTATCGTCAACCCACGGAACTCTGAAAATAATCTGTCTTTCAGGCTCCACAAGTCTGTCAAGAACACCCGCCTCCACCAGATCGGAACGCTTCTCCACTACCGGCTCAAGAGTTTCGAGTACTTCCGTTACCGCCTGAATAAACTCAGGCTCGCCTGCGTTTCTTTTCTTCACCGTTTCCATAAGGTCGATAAGGTACTGATTTTTCAATGCCATTGCTGCTGCCTCCTGTTTCCGCCGCTTAAGCGACAATATTTTTATACATCACCGTGATGTAATTTAATACTAATCTTTGATCAAGGTATATATAAATATATGGATAATCAAAGATTGGTATAACATATTATAACAATTCGGCTTGCAAAAATTTTACCGTTTTATTTGGGTAAATTTTGAATTACCTCTTT
>CAJUQV010000020.1 GCA_910588335.1 uncultured Ruminiclostridium sp.
GCAGGGCTTTTTTGTTATGCCTTTTGGTTGAGTTTGATTTTTGTCTTTCACGCTACGCTCCTTTTTTAACGGGAGCCTCTAAAAACCCCTGTGAAAAGCAAAAACGCACAGGGTGAGCCGGACGCGAGGAAAGCCGGCGAAAATGGACAGCTTTCGCAATAAGCACGTCGAGACGGGTTGACGAAATAGTAAGCATACCATGTTCGTTTTTGCTCACAAATGGTTTTTAGAGGTTCACTAATGTTATTACGCTTCAGCCTCGTATTTCGCTCCGCTTTCTTCATTATCCGCAAGGCTGCCGTTCTTGTCATAAATCCCTTCGGTTTTTATACCGTCGGATTCTATAATATTTTCGCCGTTTTCCGTCTTTCCTTCGGCTTCTTTGCCCTCGACATTCTTTTCACCTTCCACAGACGCTTCCTCGTCCTCTTCTTCGGCGGCGGAATTCATTGTCAGATTGGCGTCGCATAAAACTTCAACTTGATTGCTCTTCGTATTGGCAATGCCAACCTTAAGGTCGGAAAGTATATTTTCCTTTGCGGAAACATCCGCGCCTCTCGCTATGTCTTTTTGTATTTCCCTGCTCAAGCGTTTTGTGGTAAGCTCCATTCTTTTAGCAAGACTTCCAAGGTCGTTGGATATTTCAATCGAATTTTGTGCGGAAAGCAGAGCATTAACTCCTTTTATCGAGAATACGTCTCCCTTACCCTTGTAAACGGTTCCGCCGGTTTTTCCTTCACGGGCTTTTTTCGACTCGTATTCCTGCTTGCGCAGCTCCGCCTGTCTTTGCCTTATTTGAGTGTTCAATTCGGAAATCTGAAGCTGCAATTGCTTTTTTTGCTCCGCCTTCGACTCCGCGTCAAGAGTGTCATCGTCTGCAAGTGATTTTATGCGTTCCTTAAGCTCTGCTATCTTGTCCTGTGCCTCCCTGATTATCGAATCGGAGCTTTGCTTTCGGTTTATTCCTACGGCTGCCTGCTGCGAGCCTTTTACACCTGATACCTGCATTTTGTTGTCCTCCCTTTCATAAAAATCAGAAAACGTTCCTATATTGAGTAACCGGAACCGAAGCCGGTTACGGTTTTGGTTTTCAGCTTGCTTGTGCGGCGCATTATTTCAAGATCGTTCAAGTCGATAACCACGCAGTTTTTTGCCTTGCGCTTGAACTTTTCGTTCATTGCCGACTTTTTCTTGCCCCTGAGCCTTAAAAGCTCCTCTTTTTGCTCGCTGCGCTTTTTGGCGATCTTTATATCCGATTTTTTCTTCTCGGTTCTTTTTTGAGCGATTTTCCTTTGCAGATCGCGCATTTTTTCAAGCTGGGTCTTTTTTATCTTTTTTTCCCGCTTGGTGATAGTCCAGCTGCTTACGCCTCCGTCCTTGTCGATATACCAACCCTTGGAAACTATCTTTATGCCTTTTGCCTTTGCTCGCCGTTCTACGCGCTCGTCTATGCGCTTCATGCTTTCGAGCATTTCATGGCACCCCTTTATTTTTTCGGGATCGTCGGCGATTGAAGCGTAATAATCAGGATGAATGTAGATAGTGGAGCTTTTTGTGGAGCGTATCATATAGCTGCCGAATTCATCTGTTTTACCGGTAATTTTTCCGCTTAATATCTCGTAATCATCGCCGGTGCTGAAGGTTTTCCGCATTTGTTCTTCGGTCGGGTCACAGGAGGGCGTTTTACACGGTGACTGGGCAGCTTTGGGTTTTGTATAACAAACGGCTTTGTTTTCACCGTGAGTTGTCTCTGCGATATTGTCAAAGGTATCGAATCGGCCGTTTCTGTCATGGGCAGGGGGACAAAGGGAATTGTTTGAGGCGTTTTTTTGAAGTCTCACGGACGAGGTGGTACGGCATTTGATGTATTGATCGTATTCGTCGGGCCGATGGTTTGAAATATTGTACGGCATTGAAAACTCCTTTCCTGACTTTTGGGCAATAAATCTTATTATATGTTATATGCCTTCGGTAAAGTTGGTTAAATCCTGAGAAATGGGTTTAAATCAATGGCTTTCTCTTGTCATCTAGGGCTTGTTTTAAAATAGAGGCAATGACGGATATTTGACCCAAACCGGTTAGCTTCAAGGAAAAAACGCAGTCAAACCGCCGTTTGACGAGGCTTTTTGACGCGGAATATGATCATTTGGGTCGAAAAGACGGCGTTTCCGATTTTTCAAACAAGCCCTAATATCAGAATTACTTTTTTACGTAAAAATTTTATAAAATCAGCGTACCGTTCCGGGATAATATCAATAAATCCGTCTAAAACCATTTACAAGGGATTGATAAAAAATAATCCTCATTTTCTTTAAATCCGATTTTCTCATAAAATCCCTTTGCCGTATCTGTCTGTACCAACCATTCCGATCCTTTACACGCGTTTATGCACCTTTGTACAAGTTCTTTTCCTATACCCTTATGCTGATATTCCGGCAAAACCGCTAAATCATAAATTACAGAACGAAAATGTAAATCGCTCAGAGCTCTTACACATCCTGCCAAGCGTCCGTCAATCCACGCGGAAAAAACAAAAGTCGAATTAAGAAACCCTATACTAAAATTGTCAATCATGGCTTGTGTTGTTTTACCTTCCGCTGCCCAGCCAACCGCAAGAAATAACCGATATAATTCGTTACAAGGTAAATCTTTTCGATTGCTGTATTCTACGTTCATTTTTTATTACCCCACAGTTTTTAAGCTGCAAATTACAGCTGAAACGGCATATTTTAACAGGTGATTTCTCGCAGCCATATTTATAATATTCCATATTTTCAGCTTATTTTTTGCATATATGACCGCTGCCCGTTGCTTCTCCCTCTTAGGCGGCGGGTTACAACTCTCGGTTCAGCGGCGCATAAAAATCCACCAACTGAACCTCTTTATTGCTTTGCAATTCCTGCAGCTTGTTTAAACTGCGTTTTAAAAGGAAGTTATGTTGACATTGACATATATAGTTTTTTCCGGGCTCTGTTGAAGGAACGGTACAATTATAACCAAAAATTACATACCATCTGAATATTTTATCGTCAAAAATTTCAAAAACTTTAGCAATATTCAGTTTTTTTCTTTCCGAAAATTGTAACTTTTTCGATATTTTCTTTTCGTTTTTTCGTGGCATAATACATCAGAGAAAGTCAAAAAGCTTTCTTTTAAATGACAGATCGCAATAATATCCGGAAAGGAGAAAAAGCTATGAAAATAACAAAATTTTTTACCGCCCTCCTGTTAGCGGGAGCAATGGCGCTCACCTTTACCGCATGCGGCAGCGACGGAACAAACGACGATGAAAATACTCCGCCAACCGGTTCTTCCGATTCTACCACCGACAGCGCTTCCGCGGAAACAAATCCCCAGACAGAAGCAAGCTCCGACAGCGGCAGCGGAGACAACAGTAACAATAGTGACAGCGGTGACAACGGCGGCAATGGTGAAAACAGCGGAAACGAATCGGGCGAGGAAACAAAAGAATAAAATTTGGGCCAACTGATACGAACCCTCAGTAAAAGTAGGCTAAATAATATGTATGACCGAAATTTGTTGTCTGACAAGCAAAACACAAAATTTCAATTTTTGTGTTGACTAACCAAAAAGCAAAAAAGCGGCGAAAAAAATCGCCGCTTTTTTGTAATAATATACCACATTATACTAAAAACCATTTTTCCAATTTTTAAGTGGTTAACAGTATTAGGAACAGTGCGTGGATTCTCAAGCAAATTTTGCCGTGGACAAGGAAAAAATAGCAGGATGTCTTGCGTAAAAAGCAAGCCGGTTAGGAGGATAACGCAGCTATGAGTGATTTGAGTTGCCGCTATGTGCTGCGGTAAAATTAAAATTTTTCTTATACCTTTTCAACCCCAAACGAAACCTTTTCTCCGTTAATATCCCAATCCGCGGTGTAACCTGCCGTTTTTCCAAATTCTACGGCAACGGTAAGAGTGTTTTCCGAAATTTCCTCTTTGTTTCTTTCGATAATACCCTTAATCTTTTCATTATCCGAGCAGTAAATACGGATATTGTCCATTACCTCAAAGCCCGCGTCCTTGCGCATTGTCTGAATCTTGCTTATTATTTCGCGCACAAATCCTTCTTCGATCAGCTTATCGTCAAGCTGTGTATTCAGAACAACGGTAACCCCTCTGTCGGAGGCTACCACGTAGCCCTCCTTCTGAGAAACGTCTATCAGCAGTTCTTCTTCGGTAAGCTTTATTTCACCCGAGGATAAAGCAACGGTCATAACGCCCGTATTCTTAAGCTCCGCCATCGCCTTGGCGCCGTCGATTTCGGAAAGAGCGGTTCTGATCTCGTTAAGCTGTTTTCCGTATTTTGCTCCCAGAAGCTTAAGCTGAGGCTTAAAGGAATAAACCGTATACTCGGAAACGTCCTCTTTGAATTCAAGCTTCTTTACGTTAAGCTCGGAGGTGACTATTTCACTGAACATATCGTCCAGTTTATTCTCCGACTGCACCAATATTTCCGACAAGGGCTGGCGGCTCTTTATGGCGGCGGCGTTTCTGGCGGCAAGACCTAATGTTTTTATCTGCAATACCGTTTCCATATTCGCTTCAAGCCCGCTGTCGATTAGGGCTTCATCACAGACGGGATATGCGCACAAATGCACGCTTTCGGGAGCCTGCTTGTCATTGGTGCAGACCAGATTGCGGTAAATGTCCTCGGCTACAAAGGGGGTCATGGGGGCGGTAAGCTTAGCCACCGTTACCAAAGCGGTGTAAAGGGTCATATAAGCGTTGATCTTATCCTGAGTAAGCTCCTTTTGCCAGAATCTTTCGCGGCTTCTTCTCACATACCAGTTGGACATTTCGTCCACAAAATCCTGAAGCGCCTTTGCCGCTTCGGGGATACGGTATTCCGCCAGATTTCCGTCCACGGTCTTTATAAGAGTATTTAATCTCGACAAAAGCCACCTATCCATTACGGGAAGCTTTTCGGGTTCAAGCTCGTATTTTCCCGCGTCGAAATCGTCTATATTGGCGTAAAGCACGAAAAATGCGTAGGTGTTCCAAAGGGTGGAGATATATTTTCTCTGCCCCTCGGTAACCGCCTTGCCGGAAAAACGGTTGGGAAGCCAAGGTGCGCTGTTGGTGTAGAAATACCAGCGTATGGCGTCGGAGCCGTATTTTTCCAAGGCCTCAAACGGATCCACGGTGTTGCCCAGATGCTTGGACATCTTCCGTCCCTCCTCGTCCTGCACCAATCCCAAAACAAGGACGTTTTTATAAGGCGCTTTGTCAAACACAAGAGTGGAGATGGCAAGAAGGGAGTAGAACCAGCCTCTTGTCTGATCCACCGCTTCGGAAATAAAGTCGGCAGGGAACTGAGACTCGAAAAGCTCTTTGTTCTCAAAAGGATAGTGATGCTGCGCAAAGGGCATTGAGCCGCTGTCGAACCAGCAGTCTATGACTTCGGGTACGCGGTGCATTTCCTTTCCGCATTCGGGACAGGTTATAGTTACCGCGTCTATATAAGGCTTGTGCAGCTCTATATCGTCGGGACAGTTTTTGCTCATTGATTTCAGCTCTTCTATGCTGCCTATTGAATGGCGGTGACCGCACTCACATTCCCAGATGTTCAAGGGGGTGCCCCAATAGCGGTTGCGGCTCAAAGCCCAGTCCTGAGCGTTGGCAATCCAGTCGCCGAAGCGGTTTTTGCCCACGCTTTCGGGGATCCAGTTCACGGTCTCGTTGTTGGCAATCATTTTGTCCCTCACAGCGGACATTTTGATGAACCAACTGTTTCTCGCGTAGTAGATCAGGGGAGTGTCGCAGCGCCAGCAGAAGGGGTAGCTGTGCTCAAAGGGAGGCGCGCTGAACAAAAGTCCTCTTTCCTTAAGGTTTTTGAGCACTTCTTTATCCGCGTCCTTGCAGAAAGTGCCCGCCCACGGGGTTTCCTCGGTCATTTCACCCTTTGCGTCCACAAGCTGCACCAAAGGGAGGCCGTAATTTCTCCCCACGTTGGCGTCGTCTTCGCCGAAGGCGGGTGCGATATGAACGATACCGGTACCGTCGGTAAGAGTTACGTAACCGTCGCAGGTAACGTACCAACATTTTTCTTTGGGAGAAACAAAATCGAACAATGGCTCATACTCTTTATATTCAAGCTCTTTGCCCTTGTAACGCTCCAGTATTTCCCAACCCTCTTCAAGAACGGCGGCAACAAGCGCCTCCGCCATATAATAGGTATAATCGCCGCTTTTTACCTTAACATAGGTTTCATCGGGATTTACGCAAAGCGCCACGTTAGAAGGCAAAGTCCACGGGGTGGTTGTCCATGCCAAAAAATAAGCGTCTTCGCCCTTTGCCTTAAATCTTGCAATGGCCGATCTTTCCTTTACGTCCTTGTAGCCCTGCGCCACCTCGTGAGAGGAAAGGGGTGTGCCGCAGCGGGGGCAGTAGGGAACTATCTTAAAGCCTTTGTACAAAAGGTCTTTTTCCCATATCTGCTTAAGCGCCCACCATTCGGATTCGATAAAATCATTGTGATAGGTAACGTAAGGGGCGTCCATATCCGCCCAGAAGCCCACGGTACGGGAAAAATCCTCCCACATTCCCTTGTACTTCCATACGCTTTCCTTGCATTCCTTTATAAAAGGCTCAAGACCGTATTTTTCGATCTGCTCCTTTCCGTCCAATCCCAGCTTTTTTTCGACCTCAAGCTCGACGGGCAGTCCGTGAGTGTCCCAGCCCGCCTTTCTGGGCACGAACGCGCCCTTCATGGCGTGATAGCGGGGGATCATATCTTTGAAAGCGCGCGTTTCAACGTGTCCGATATGCGGCTTTCCGTTGGCGGTAGGAGGGCCGTCGTAGAACACGTAGGAGAGGTCATCCTTGTGAACATCCATGGATTTTTCAAAGATGTGATTATCGTTCCAGAATTTTTCAACTTTCTTTTCCCGCTCCACCGGGGAGAGGGAAGGATTTACTTTTTCGTACATTGTTTTCTTCCTTTCGTTATTTATATGAATTTATTTTTACAGTTTTTTTATGGGAAAAAACATATAATTTTTTCCCGTTGACGGACAGGTAAAATCCTGCACCGCCCCCGCAAGGGGTATGTCGTTTTCTTTAAGATAATTTATCACCTCCGTAAAAGTGTTTTCGTTTTCACACTCGGCAACAATATACTCATAAGCAGGTATCACCCATTTTGTCCATCCTTCAGGAGCCTCCGCACCGTCAAGACATTCCGCTCCCGCAAGATAAAGCCCGCGGCTGAAATCATCCCATGGGCTGAAAGAACGGGAAAAGTCGGACATCGCTCCCCAGATCCCGCATATACTGCCGTTTTCGTCTTTTTTGACAAGCTGCTCTATCTCGCCGAAATGTGAATTTGCGTCATCCCAAAGCTTTTGTATAAATCCCTCGCCGCTGTGGGTGGAACCTTCTTTTCCGATAACAATAAAGGCATTTTTTTTGATTTTTTCGATTTTCATATAATTTGCTCCTCTTATTTTAATGGCATTCCCGTATACCGTAGAATCAGGTTTTTTGCTTCTTCCGAATCGGTTATATCTCCGCTGATACTTACTTTTCCGAAGCGCTTGGCGGAAAGGAACAGTATTTCGGGTTCGGTACCTTCCGTCACCTGATAACGAAATGCGGAGATAAAATTTTCACGGTTGGTATTGCTTACTACAATAAATTTTTTTCTTACCGAAAGGTATTTTTCAAGGCGGGGGTAATTTTTCTGAAAATAACACTGGCTCCTTTCGTTAAAGGAGAAGTAAAGCGAGCAGGGGTAATCGCAGTAATTCGGCACTATAAAAAAGGCAAGGTCGCTTTCGGTTACCGCTTCGTAAATATCGTACACCGAATCTTTTATATAGGGGCAGTTCTCCGCTCTTTGAAAGCAATTGTAACCGCATTTTCCGCAAGGTTTAATATCGAAATCGGAAAAATCAAACATCCGAACGCAATCGTCAAACCGTTTGCTTATCAGCTCCGCTATTTTGGCACAGTTACCTTCGGAGCGGCCGCTGAAGGATATTACACTTATTTTCATGTTGTTTTTAATTCCCTTATAAATTATTTTATCTTTTTTTAGTGAAAAAGCCCCCTGTCCCGAATAACGGGACAAGGAGCACTTGTAACCACCCATTAAACCATTCCGACAAACGGCTTTCCTTAACGCGGAAAAGACGGCGGGGCTTAATCGGAAAAACCTTTCAGCCTGCAACTACAAAGTGATGTTCGGTATAAGCTTACCGCTGCCGCGTTCGCACCCTCCGCGGCTCTCTGGGAGTTTCGGCTTTAACCTACTGTCTTTGTCTCTGTTTTTATGTGTTGATGTTGATATTAAAATTATATATATGATAACACTTTTTTCGATTGTTGTCAAGAGGCAGTTTGTTTAATTTTTTGTTTTACAGCAATAAAAGCTCAGCACGCATATCTTCGGCAAATTTTGCCGCCTGATAGGCGGCGGACGCAGGACGGCGGTTATAAATCCTTTTCCTTTTTTCCCAAGTATTCCGAAATTGCCCCCAAAAATACCTCTCCGTATCTCGTCAGCTTAGCGTCGCCCACTCCGCTCACATTTAAAAACTCTTCCTCCGTAAGCGGCTTCTTTTTTGCCATATCTTCCAGCGCCGCGTTGGAAAAGACCATATAAGCGGGAAGCCTCGCTTTTGACGCTTCCTTTGTTCGTACCTCTTTCAGCCTTTGCAGCAGACCGTTGTCAATGACACCGTAATCGGAGCTTTTTAACCGTATTCTTTCCGCTTCATAACCGGAAAACACGCCCGAACCTGATGCGGAAATTCCGGAAGCTTCGAGAATTTCCGGTTCTCCGTAATTTTCTCCCGTATCCTTCTTTTTTACGGGCACCTTTACGGTTATTCTGTCCCTGTTTTTTACCGCGTTATGACCCTTTTCGGTGATGGAGATATTTCTGTATTCCTCGTCGTTGCGGCTTAAATAGCCTAACATCACAAGAGTGTTTATCGTTTCTGCGACGCTTTTCCGTTTATGCCCGGCCATTATTCCGTAGGTGGAAAGGGCGGAGAGACCGAATTTTTCCGTTCGGCTGTTTTCTTTTCCCACAAGAACGTCGCTTATTGCTCCGGCTGCAAATTTTATTCCTCTTTGGCTCAATCTGAAAACGCAGCTTATTATCTTCTGCGCATCCTCGGTTATATCCTCATCCCGAAACTCGGTGCCGCAATTGGAGCATCCCGAACAGCTTACGCACTTTTCCCCGAAATATCCCAAAAGAAAAGCCCTCAGACATTCGTTTGTGCCGCAGTATTCAACCATGGCGTTAAGTCGCTTTCTGTCCATGGCTTTTGCTTCTCTGAGCTGTTGAGGCGTAAGCTCCTCTCCAGACATATTGTCAATAAAAAATTCGGCGGTTTTTACGTCGCCGGGACAGTACAAAAGCACGCAGTCCGCCGCCGTACCGTCGCGCCCCGCTCTCCCCGCCTCCTGATAGTAGGCTTCGGGGCTTTTGGGCATACTGTAATGAATGACAAAGCCGACGTTTGACTTGTCTATTCCCATTCCGAAGGCGTTTGTGGCTGCCATTATCCTAACCCGATCGTATATAAAATCCTCTTGGCTCTCCATTCGGTCAATGTCGCTCATGCCCGCGTGATACATGACCGCCGGCACTCCGTTTGCTTTACACAAGCCACATACCAATTCCGTCTGTTTTCTCGTAGAACAGTATATAATTCCGCTTCGGTCGGAAAACCTTTCGAGAAGTCTCATAAGCGCCGCGGGCTTATCCTTGCCGGGAACTTTTATTACACTGAAAAACAGGTTGGGACGGTCAAAGCCCGTCATTATTTCCATTGGGTCCACAAGCCCCAATTTGGTTTTTATATCCTCTCTTACTTTATCGGTCGCGGTGGCGGTAAAAGCGCCGACCACCGGACGAACGGGAAGCGAGTCGATAAAGTTTGATATGTGCAGATAGCTGGGACGGAAGTCCTGTCCCCATTGGCTTATGCAGTGCGCCTCGTCAACCGTTATCATGGATATTTTCCCTTTTTGGGCAAAGTCGGCAAAGGCTTCGGTCTCAAGGCGTTCGGGTGCTACAAATACAATCTTGTACACCCCGTCCATCGTCATACGCAAAGTTCTGAGATATTCCTCGAAGGAAAGAGAGCTGTTAAGGAAAGCCGCTTTAACGCCGTTTTGCACCAACGACATAGCTTGATCCTTCATAAGAGATATAAGCGGGGAAATAACTACCGTGACTCCTTCCATCAAAAGCGCGGGGAGCTGGTAGCAAACAGATTTTCCCGCTCCCGTGGGCATTACGGAAAGAAGATCCCTTCCGCTCAGAAGGCAGTCCACGGCATTTTCCTGCCCCGGCCTGAACTCCGAATGACCGAATATCTCCTTTAATACTTTCAGCTTGTCCATTTCAACGTATGCCTTTCTTTTGAACTGCCGTTAATGCTTATGTTAAAAATACTCAAAGACATTTATACCAATCCAACAGTTTTAAAAGGGATTAGTATAAAATATATTTTTCTCGTACATAGTCACTTGTTCGCACTCCGACCAAAATCATCTCTGATATATCCGTAAATGTTGTAAGTACAGTATCTGCTGACCATCTTTCCATTTCTGATACAGCCTTCAAGTGTAAAACCGCATTTCTTCAAAACTATATTTGACGCAATATTTTCTATGTCTGCTTCCGCATTCAGCCTGTCCATTTTTGTTTCCGAGAAAATAAAATTTACAACACAATTCAGCGCCTCGGTACATATTCCTTTATTCCAGTAGTTGGGATTTACCCTATACGCAATGTTGCCGAGTCTGTTGTTTTCCACATCAAATACTTCTATAATTCCTATTACTTTATTATCCTCTTTATTTTCAATACCCCATTTAAAATCATGGGAAGGTTTGCGCTTAACATTCGGTCTTGGGTCAACAAATAGAAGCTCCGGATTTTTCTCGCCATTACTTGCGGAGCGTCCCCAATATTTATAAACACTATCTAACCCCAGCCATTCGCGCAAATCGTCAGAATCAGCCGGCGTTAATTTCCTAAGAAAAAGTCGTTCTGTTTCAAGCTCAGGAATCCACAAATATTCTTTTTGCATAAAAATTCTCCTCCCTAAGTCCCGCAAATTCCGATTTACCGGTCTGTATAGCTCATATTATCGTATCTACTTTAATTTTATATAAATCCCAACAAAACAAGTGTACGGTTTAATGATTGCTTCAAAGTGCTGCCTGTCACTGAGCGCGAATTTATGATCGGATATAAGCCAATCATTCCATGCCGCGTCAAAGCAATCCATTTCCCATACATTTACCGTTTCTATTCTGGCATGACCGCCGATAATTTCTTTCCAAAGCCGCGGACTTTTAAACATGTAGGATTCATCACCAACCCAATCGAAAAGAAGCTCGCCGGCACGCCCTTCATACTCGTCCTTCAAACCGGGAATACCGATCAGAATAGTTCCGCCGTCATTCATAAAAGGCAATATCTTATCCTGAAAAAATCCCGTCTCGCCCGCAAAATAGTGATAGGAGTCAACACTGATCAGTGCGTCAAATTGCTTTTCAGCAAAGTGCAATTCGTTTGCGTTTTCACAGACAGGCGTCACACAGCCGCTGATACCCCATTCGATAAAACGTTTCCTGTTTTCCTCGGCACTGATCCAAAGGTCGTTTGCGTAAACCTTCGCTCCGATTTCATTCGCAATCACAAAACTTGTCAATCCTGTTCCGCAGCCAAGATCCAGAATTTGATCATTGGAGGCAAGACGCAAAGGATATTTTTCGAGTAATTCCTCTAAAATCCTGACGCTGTTTGGTCCCATCATAGTTTCCGACGAAATATATTTTTTATAATTACCAAAATTCATATACCATGACTCCTTTTTGAAAAAGCTTTACGCTGCATAAAAACTGCGACGGAAAGTAACAGCTTAACTTGTTTTTGTCGGATTAGGACATGTAATTATCCATGTGATCCCGTACATATCCGTTAATAAACAGCCCATTCCGCCATCGTCCGGCGCGGGGTGCGGCTTCAATTCCGAAAGAAGCTTTCCGCCTTTTTTGAGTATCTCAATGGCTTTCAACGCCTCTTCTTCCGTTTCCATGTGAATCATAAGCTTTATTGTTCCGTTGGGAGCTTCCGCGTCTGGGGTATCACCGGCGGCCATATTCGTAATGCCCAACAGAAATTCCGTGTGCATTACCTTTCCAATCAGACATTCCCTGTCGCAATTATTTTTATCCCATCTCGAAATATACAGTATCTTTCCGCCAAAAGCGTTGATATAGGTGTTTACGGCTTCTTCACAAACGCCGTTAAACGATATGTACGTGATAATCTTATTCTCTTTCATCAGTTGTTTTTCTCCTTTTTACTTTTTGTTTGGCGGTGTCAAGACTATTGCTTTTTTAAATCCACTCTCCACAACTTAAGCAAGCGGATAACGCATAAAAACTCAAACATATATTTATAAAAATACCACTTGACAAAGCCGAAAACACCGAAAAATCAGAAGTATTTGATATTGTAAAAAACAAGCTTGAATCACCTTGCTTTGGCGGGTTTACCGAGAATATCATAATGCAGGATTTTTTAAAAGGGATTAGGGCTTGTTTTAAAATAGAGGAAATGACGGATTTTTGACCCAAACCGGTTAGCTTCAAGGAAAAAACGCAGTCAAACCGCCGTTTGACGAGGCTTTTTGACGCGGAAAAGACCGTTTTGGGGCGAAAAGACGGCGTTTTCGATTTTTCAAACAAGCCCTAGTATTAAAAATGCTTTAAAACGTTTATAAGTATTCTCAGCGGGGCTTTTTGCCGAACAGCTTTACCCTCGCCGCAAACCGTTTCGGAGCTTTCATGCCGTCTAAGGTAATCTTCAGAAGCTTTGACACGCTTCCGAATATCAATAGCTGCTCTTCCTTGGTAAATTCCGGAGCCGCATCGAACTCCGCCCTTTCAAAAAACGGAACGGCTTCACGGAACACATTGCCGGATTTCAAGGACTTGTCCGCTCTGAAACCGAATTCTTCCGGCGTCTCTCCCTTCTGACGGTAAATGCCGTTAAATTCCAGAAGCTTAAGAGAAAACTCCATCATTTCTTTTACCGCTTTCCGCGGTTCTCCGCTCTTGAAAAATTTCAATTTACGATTCTGTTTGTCGTTAAGGGACCGCATTATTCCCGCCGCCGTCATTCCTATCAAAAATAAAGCCAATGGTATACCGAGAATAAAAATCAGCGCCCTGAAAAAATCATAATTCATAATATCGCCTTTCCCGCCGCCAACAAAGGGATCGTCCGGAACCGTAGGAGAAACGGAGGTTTCCGTTTCCTTTTCGGAGGAAGCGGCGGAAGAGGAAGAAGCGGCGGAAGAGGTCTGCGCAGAAGTGGCGGCAGTGGTCGTGGTTGTGGTGGAAACAGATGTTTCCGAAGCGGAGGAACCTGTCGGAGCATAATCCGACATTCCTCCGCCGGGGGTAGGATCGTAAGGTATCCAACCCACATTGTCAAAGTATACCTCTACCCACGCGTGAAGATTTTTCTGAAGTATCGTATACTTATATCCTTCGGAAGTTTCCGTGCAGTTTTCACCTCCCGCGGTAAAACCGGTAACGTATCTTGCGGGCACTCCGAAGTGCCTGAGAATAAGGCACATGGAGGATGCGTACATTGCACAATGTCCCGCCTTAGTATCAAACAGAAAATTGTGCAAAGGCGAATCCGAACCCGAAAAATTATCGGCGGTGAGAGAATAGCTGAAATTCCCCGATGTAAAATAATTCTGAAGGTAATAGGCAAGGCAGATTCTTGATATAACATCTGTTTTCGCACTGTAGATAATATTAGCAAATGCGTCGTTCTGTTCATCGGGAATCTCGTTCAGCAGCCTTGCGACGGCGTTTACCACAGTGCGGTTTTCTTCTTCCGGAACCGAAGTGTAATATTCGTACACAAATTTTTCGTACACCGCGAGATTTTCGTTATATTCGTCCTCATCAACCGAAAAAATCGAAAATTCGTCCCCGAAAACGAAGCTGTAGTACGGATTGCCAAAAGCCGAAACTCCCCCCGAATCTTTTATAATAGCCATAGGATCTCCAACGGGATACAAAATCACGGTTTCCATAGAGTTTATTTTTCCCTTATCCGCCAATGCGATAAAATCGCCTTTAACGGAAAAGTTTTCGCTTTCCCGAAAGGTGTTGATAAGCGGAGTACCCGCGAAAAGCACTGTGTTCAGTCTTTGAAGGTAGTTTATTTTCACGCTCTGAGTGCCTATAAAAAATTGATTTTTATAGGACGGAGGTTTTTCCTGTTCCAGCATTCTGGAAGCGAGGTAATATTCTATTTCGGGGGTATAATCTCCCAAAACCTCGTTTATCGGGATTTGCACACTGTCAGAATCGGTATTTTCCGCAGTCATACTGTAATAGGCAATATCGTTATACTTTATATCGGAAATGGATTTCCACCGTCTTCCGTCAAACTCATATCCTATATCGCCCCGAAGGAACAACTTGTCTTTTTCCTTGGTGATTACCTCCAAAACCGGAGTATTGCTGCGTGACGTATCCTTTGGATTTATGCCGTTGGAAATATTTATGCTTCCTCCGTCTGCGGAGAAAAATCCCTTATAAGGGGAAGCGTTTATATTTCCGAAAAACTCCGACCCCCATGCGCCCACGTTTCTTACGGTATCCGAAATTTTTTTCGTTACCCGATCAAGCTTTAAATTACCATCCAAGGGAAAACAGGCCGCGGTTACGGAAATTATAAGCACGGTTGAAACAAACATCACAACGCAGTCCGAAAAATACCTGTTAAAATGAAGGCTGTCGGATCTCAAACGCTTTATCGGAGAAAGCTTTTTGACGCTTTGCCTGTACTGTCTGTCCATAAGAGATATGTTAGTGATTCCTCCGGCCGTCAGGAAATAGCCGGAGGAAAACGCCATGGAAGCGCTCCACATAGCGATGACGCCGGCCGTAAAAACTCCTAAAGAGGGTTTGTAGGAAGTATGCTGGGACAGAAACGACGGGAGCACCATTATTGCCAGATATGTAAGTATTATTTCGGGACTGAACCTCCGGTAACAGGCAAAAGCGAACAACATTCCGAATATTGCGCACAGCACCAATAGAAAGGGCAGGGGATCGGGCTGAGCGCCTGTATCCTTAATAAGCTTATCCGCGTCTATAATGCTTCCGTCGGCTATTCGCAAAACATATTTGAAAAAGTCCAAGCCCCATTCCAACATTTTTTTCCCCGGAAGCAAAAGGACGACCAGGGAAAACAGCAGTACTCTTCCTCTGCCGAACAGTCCGCACAGTATCATGTAAAAAACGCATACCATGCCCGCGGTCAAAGCCGTCAGGAAGGCGGTCTCGTTCATTTTGAGCATTTCCGAAATATAGTACGCTCCGCAAAAGCAGGTTATAAAGGCCAGAAGCGCTTTAGCGGAAAACATACGCGTAAAGCTTCTGTTTTTTTTATGATACGGAAAACTGTAAATGGCAAAATTGTCGTTTTTCTTTTTTTTAATTTTCATTTATACTCCGTTTGGCTTTATCTGAATCAAGGGTCGTCCGAAAAATCGAAAATTCCGCACTCCATTCCTATTGGAACAGTTTCTTATTTTCTCTGTTTTCAAACAATCCAATCTTTTCAGAAAAAGTTTAAATTTTTCCGTAAAGCTTTCTTACCGCCTCGTCAATCTCCGCGTCTATATTAAACGGATCAGCCTCTGTCACAGCCACGTTTCTTAAGGTATCCAGACACCTTTTTACCCCTGTTTCCGCTTCACCCAGCAGCAGGATTCTGACCTCGGACAAAGCGGCCAGCTCCTCCGCCAATTTTGCCAGTTCCTTATTACCGTGAGGAGTAACCAGAATAGCCGCGCTTTTTGTGCTGTCGGTGAAATGCCGCTTACAGGAGGAATAAAAGCTCGGCTCACCCTTATAATCCTTTACCGTAGCCGATATGTAAGCCGCCTTATATAAGTGGCTCAGATGCTCCGTGTTAATATCCGTCATCTGCCCTTTATCGGCATCATAAAAGGAGATCAGGCTTCCGCAGTCGTTTTTCATATTATAAAACGCCACGGCCAGCGCCGACTCAAGCACCGCGTCCGTATACGCCGCTCTTTCTTTTTCCGTTTCCCCGCGGGAAATAAGGTCGCATACTATTACCGCCTGTGAAGACAGATTTTCGGCGTTTTGCCATACCATATAATCTTCCTGCTTTGCGGACAGCTTCCAGTGAATGTTTCTTACATCGTCTCCCTCAGCGTATTTCCGTGTAAAGCTTCTCTCGCCTCTGACGGAATTCAGCGCCTGTTTTTCGTTTTCCTCGTCGCTTGCCGTCATAAGTCCGCCTGCGTCGCCGATGTCTATAATTCGGGGGGTCACCGTTATTTTTTTGTGCAGCCTCAGTTCTTTTTTCAGCCTGAACAGCTTAAAATAATCGTAAAAGTATACCGCATCAAAGGATATATCGTATTCTCCCCTGTATTCCGCGGTGTAGGTAAGGTTAAGATTCTTGGTCTGAAATGGAGCAAGGGAAAAAATAAGACGTGCGTCTTTTTTTTCCGAAAAACCGGGCATCGAAGCCTTGATATAAGTAGTGGAGGAAGGGAAAATAAAGCGGTTTTTAATAAAGATCCTTACTCTCAAGGGCTTATTTTTCTCCACCGTATCCTCGCTTATATCATATCTGAAGGAAAAAGCAATTTTTGCTGTAAAAGTAAAAATAAGTGAAACTGCGGGCAGCGCCAGCAGGGTTATCAGTATTACGGATGAAAGATGTCCCGCGTATGCCTGAGAAAACACCACAGCCGCCGCCAATGCCGCAATGTAAGCGAAACGGTAAACCGCCATCTTACGACCGTTCCTTTCCAAACGGAAACATTATCCCGCTTTTTATGTCTCGTATAACGTCCGCTGCGGTAACACCCCTTATTTTTGCGTCCTGTTTAAGATGTATTCTGTGACTTAAAACGTAGGGTATCATAATATTGACGTCCTCCGGCGTAACATATGCCCTTCCGTTTACCAGCGCCAAAGCCTGCGTACACCTCATAAGGGCTAAGGAAGCGCGGGGGCTTGCGCCAAGCTGTACCGACGGATGTGTCCGCGTGGTGGAGACAAAGTTTACTATGTACTGTCCTATTGAAACGTCCACGTTTACCTGACCCGTAAGCTCTGAAAACTGTTTCAGTTCTTCAGCCGCGCATACCGCTCTTATACTGTCCATCGGCTCGTTTCCGCTTCTGTTGGTAAGTATTTCAAGCTCCTGTGAAATGGTGGGATATCCCATTGTTATTTTCATCATAAAGCGGTCAAGCTGCGCTTCGGGCAGCGGAAAGGTTCCCACAAATCCCAGCTCGTTTTGAGTGGCTATTACCATAAACGGTGATGGGAGGTGGTAGGTGGTTCCGTCTACCGTTACGTTTCTTTCCTCCATCGCCTCCAGAAGCGCAGACTGTGTTTTCGGGGAGGTGCGGTTTATCTCATCGGCTAAGAGAATGTTGGTCATGGACATTCCCGGTCTGAACTCAAAACGGTTGGTTTCCTTATTGAAAAGGTTGAAGCCCGTTATGTCCGAGGCTGTAACGTCGGGGGTAAACTGCGCCCTTTTAAATTCAAGCCCCGTAGCTTTTCCGAGAGCGGTGGCGAGTGTGGTTTTTCCCGTACCCGGAACGTCTTCTATAAGCACATGACCGCCCGCCAGAAGGGCTACTACCAGCAGGGTTATAACGTTTTTCTTTCCTACAATGACTTTTTCTATTTCATTTATCGTTGCGCTGAGCTTCTGACTGACTTGGCTGCTGCTGATCTCCATTGTTTTTTGTTTCTCCGTTCGGTTTTCTTTTTTATTCGGTTTGATTTATTTATCGCAAATATAATTATTGATTTTTAAACATCATAGATTTAATTATATCATATTTCTTCAGTAAAATCAAGACTGCGGCGGAAACTGTAAACAAATTGTAATAATTGGGGATTTCGGCGAATTGACAGGCGTAGCTTGATGTTTCAAGAAAAGCGCAAGCGGATTCTGATCATAAAAACGCATCTTCACGATTTCTTTCGTAATCATAAAGATGCGTTGTATTCTATTTTTGGTTTTTATTCTCCCCTGAACCACTTTCTGATCCAGATTCCGCCTTCCGACAAATCTTCCTCTTTCCAATTTCCGTCCGTGGACGCGTTTTCCTTGAACACGGAAGAGCTTTCGTTCTTATTGGCGAGATTCCAGTTCATATAACCTATTCCATATGTATCCAGTAAATCAAGCCACTGCTTCGCCTGTTCAAAATCATGCGCTCCGTTTCCCGATGCGTCGCAGGTGCCGAACTCGGAAACAAATACGGGCAAACCCTTGTTGTAACATTCGGTAAGCCTTTCCCTAAGCCAATCGGTATGAGTAGCGGCGTAAAAGTGGAGTGAATAAAGCACGTTGCCCTCCGTAAGAGGATCGTCGGCGGCTTTGTCTATATCCTGACTCCATGTGGGGGTGCCCACTATAACAACCGAATCGGGGGCGTTTTTGCGAATTACGGCCATAACCTCCTGCGCATAAGGCTTTATATCTCCCGACCAGCTTGTATTGCCGTTAGGCTCGTTGCAGAGTTCATAAATGACATTGTCGTAATTTTTAAATCTTGAGGATATTTCATCAAAAAATTTCAAAGCTTCCGACTTATTGGTCTGAGGATTTCCGTCGCTTAAAATGTGCCAGTCGATTATGACGTACATTCCCAGATCGGAAGCGATTTTTACTCCCCTGTCTATAACAGCTTTCAGCGACAACCGATTTCCGTCGGCGCAATAACCTTTCCATTCCTCCGTGTACATGGCAAGTCTCACCGCGTTAATTTTCCAATCGTCCCTTAATGTTTTAAACGCGCCTTCGTTGACAAAATCGGGAAACCAATTTATACCGTGGGTGCTCATTCCTTTTAATTGAAAATTATTTCCGTTTTTATCCACTAACTGAGCGCCTTTAACGGATAGCTTTCCATGTTCGTTCACAAACCCGACCGGCACGGGCGCGGGAAGAGGCTCATCAAGCGCCGACGTCTGATTTCCGTCATAATTAGTGTCTATCACAGGCGCTCCGCTGTTTGAAGCAATGGACAGAAAGCTGCTGACCTTTTCGGGTGAAGCGAAATTAAATCCAAATTCTGCGGTACCGCCTTTTTCAAGAACCCCGTTATAGCTTTCGTTGGTAACGATAACGGAAGTAGATTTTAACGTGAACACACCGTTCCACGAATCGGTTATTTCAAGTCCATTAGGTACCGTTATTCTGACAGTCCAGCCGTTCGTAATATTATCCGTGCCATTGGCAACGGTAAACTTACAGGTACCGCAGTATTTTCCGTTTTCCTCCCAGACGGTTGGAATATCACAGTTGGCGGTAAAAGCTTTAAGCGAGGAGACGACCGGCGATGTGGTTGCGGCGGTGGCTATCTCGGATTCGGGGGAAGTTTCCTCAATAAATGTTATTTCTTTTATAGCAGTGGTATTAGTGTTTTCAGTGCTGTCGGTGTTTTTCATTTCAGCCTCCGTGACAGTCGTTTCCTTCGCCGTGTTTACAGGCTCTTGCGATGACAGAGAAGTTTCCGTCGACAGGGATTCCGAAACGGTTGTTGTGTCAGCCTCCTTGGAAGCTTCCGTTTGTTTTTCGGAAACGGTTTCGTTTTCGTCCGGGTATGTATGCGTTGTTGTTTCGGAAATGTTTTCGGATATGGTAAGGCTCTCGGAGACGGATTCGGTGGGAGCGTCATTCTGCTGAGCGCATGATGTAAGAGTTAGGGCTGCCGCCAATATGAGAGAAAGCGGATTTATAAATATTTTTTTCATATTGTAATCTTCCTCCTGTTTATACCAGATTAAAGCGGTGGTTTTTTATGAATTTTCTGTTTAAATTATAGCGAATTTTGGCGAAAATGTCAAGACGCCGGATTGTGAATACTGACGTTATGTTTATGTGTTTGATACTAATTGCAAATCATTCCGAATTTAATTTTGTCTATAGTATAATTTGCAATTAGTGTTGAATTTTTATTTATTAAGCTCTTCATAAGCTCTTCACTTGCACCGCGTTTATATTGTAAGCTTTCGTTTCCTAACCCACACAGTGCCCTCAAAAACAAAAAACCGCGGCCCTTTAAATCAGAGTCTCGGTTTTTTTCGTAAATCTTTTTATTTTTTTAATTTCCTCTTCTAAAAAATCACTTGTTCTTAGCCATCTTTATTATCTGTCCCAATTTCAGTGCGCTTCCCGAATAAAGAATAATATTCTCGTATACCTTAGCTACTAACATCATTGTTCCCAAAGTAAGCAAGGCCAATATAAGAGTGGAAATTATTATCTCCACCGCGCCCATCTGCCCCAGAACGATGGCGGAGGGAAGGGCAAAGGGTGAGGATATGGGGAGATAACGAGCCAGTATCATCAAAAAGTTCGGTTCCGCTGAAACCTCCCCGCCGCCGGAGGCGTACCCCATATTAAACGCCGCAGGGAAATATGAGAGGAAAAATCCTAAGATACCTATAAAAGCCAGAGGCTGCATACCCGTAGCCAAATCCTCGCTTCTGCTTATGCCCGCGCCGATAAGCGCCGCAAGAAGAGCGTAGAACAAAAATCCCAGAAAGAAGATAATGATAAGAGCTATTATGGAGAGGGGGTCAAACAATCCCGGCGCCGCCTGAAATATCTCCGCCTGCCAGCTTATATCTGCCGCCTGCATCGCTTCTCCAAAGCCCTGTGCAGCATTTATTCCGGCGTTCACCAATTCTGCGCTGCCGGCGCTCATGGCAATCAGGGATATCACCCCTACGGCGGCTCCCGCAACCGCACCTATTATCAAAATCTGCGTAAGCACTACCAACAGCATTGCGAACACCTTACCCATAACTATCGCCAAGGGTCTGACCGAGGTAATAAGCAGCTCGATGACCCTTGAAGTCTTTTCCATTGCCACCGACTGGGCTATTATCTGGGCGTAGCTAATAATAAACATAAACATAACCGCCGCGAAAAGCATGGGAACCACGATATTTAGCATTTCCCTGAATTCGCTCAGCTCTTCGCCGTATACCAATATTTCGCTGGAAAAAACAGTTTCGGCAAGTTTCACATCCTTCGCGTCTATTCCCAAGCTTGTAAGCAGCGCCGTTTTATATAAAGAGCGGCATTCCGACGCGGCATATTCCATATAACCGTCGCTTACCGCGTCTTTATTCATCGGGCGGTAAAATTTCAGCCGGACGTTTCCGCCCTCATCGCCGCCCTCGTAAAGCACATGAAGCACCGCTTCCGCCTTGTCGCCCGTCTTTACGGTTTCCAAAAGCTGTTCCAATTCGCTTTTTTCCACGCTTATACAGTGAATGTCGGTTAACGAAGCGTCAAAATCGGGCACATTTGTCTCGTTGCAGATGTAAAGGGTATCCAAACCTTTAATCTCGGAATCGTCTCCTCCGAAAATATCTTCTATACCGGAGAAGGAAAGCACGCCTATAAGCACCGCGATGGCAATTATCAGAACGCATATCATAATAGTAGATACAATAAAGCCCTTGGACTTCACCTGCTGTAAATAAGTGAAGCTGAAAATGGACTTCCAGCCCTTAAACCTCATTTTTTTCTCCCCCCTTCTCGCCGTTTTCTTCCGTTTCGGTGAACCGCTCCACCCGTTCTATAAATATTTCGTTGAGCGTAGGTTCTCTCAGCTCGAATTTTATCGGCGGCACTCCCGCTTCCAGCATTTTTTTCATCAAGGCGTGCGCCTGCGCTTCCTCCCTTACGGTGAAGCATACTCCGTTTGGAGTATTTTCCTTTAATATCAGTCCGCATTCGGATGCAAGTCCCATAAAGTCTCCGTCCGCCTTTACAAGAAGGTTTACGCGGCCCTCCTCCTTTTTGATTTTGTTCAAGTTACCGTTAAGCACTGTTTTTCCGCGATTCATTATAATTATGTCGTTGCAAAATTCCTCGATAATGTTCATCTGGTGACTGGACATTATAATAAATTTGTCCTTGGCAATTTCCTCTCGGATAACGGATTTGAAAAGATCGGCGTTTATCGGGTCAAGCCCCGACAGCGGCTCGTCCAGCACAATCAGTTCGGGGTTGCCGATAAGCGCCGCCGCAAGCTGTACCTTCTGCTGGTTGCCCTTTGAAAGCTGATCCGCCTTTTTGGAGCGGTACTCGTCAATACCCAATCGTTCAAACCAATAATCGATTTCTTTTTTTGCGCGGCTTTTCTTTAAGCCCTTTATAGAAGCAAAAAAATACATCTGATTTATAATGTCTATCTTCGGGTACAGTCCCCTGTCCTCGGCAAGATAGCCTATCCCGCCCTGTGCGGGCTTAATGGGTTCTCCCTTCCATTCCACCGTTCCCGAATCCTTGGAAAGCATACCGAGGATAATTCGTATTGAGGTGGTCTTTCCCGCGCCGTTGGTGCCTAAAAGCGCAAATACACCGGATTGTCCGAAATCAAAGTTCAGACAGTCCACCGCCCTGAAGCTTCCGTAGGTCTTTGAAACGTTTTGTACTGTTAAAGACATAATTCCTCCGTCCTTTGTTTCCGGCAATTGCCGATTAGTCCGACAAATCTTCGGAAATATTTTCCGTTGTTTAGTATATCACTTTTAAGAATAAATGTCAATACAGTTTACAGATAAAATATGTTTTTTTTACATTTTTGGCACTTTTTTATAGAAACCGTAAAATAAAAGTAAATAAAATTTACTTAAAAAATTTTCCAAAATCACTAAAGTTTTTTATGCTTTTGCCGATATAATATATGAAGAAAAGGCGAGTTGTCATATAAATGGCAGCCCGATTCCCTCAAATACGGTAGGATTTGCACTTGAAAAGACATACGTGCTTAAAAAGTCAATTTCTATAATAAATAAAGGAGGATACATCAATGAACGTTGGAAAAATTGCGGAGTATACGACCCCCACACCTGCCGCTACCCCCAAGACCACCGTTGAGCAGTCCGCGAAGAAGACCACCACCACCGCCGCTGACAGACCTCATACCGACAGATACGAGGCTCAGTCTGAGGCTTCTTACACCCCCGCATACACAAAGGCTTCTTCCAAGACTCAGACAGAAACCGATACCAACAAGGACAAGGGTATGAATATTCAGAAGCCCGGTTCTAATGTTTCCATGAAGAACGAAGCATTTAAGGCTATGGTTTCCGACATTATCGGCAGACAGAGCGGTCTCGCCTTCGACGCTATCATGAAAGACGCCGACAAGATCCAGAACGGAACCATCGACGATTACTGGAGCGCCGACCAGACCGCGCAGCGTATCTACGATTTCGCGCGCACTCTCGCAGGCGACGACGACAGCAAGCTTGAAACCCTCAGAAAAGCCGTTCAGGAAGGCTTCAGACAGGCAGGCGCTTCTTTCAGCAAGACCAGCGGTATGAAGGGACTTCCTTCCATCTGTCAGGATACTTACAAGCAGGTAATGGATAAGTTCGACGACTGGGCCAAGGAATCCAAGGGCAGCTCTTCCACATCTTCGTCCAATAAGAACGAAAGCACCTTCAAGCCATCCGGCTACAGTGTTACCAACGATGAGAAGAAGGCTTACAGGAAGCCCGGCACCTCTTCCACAGGCAGCACCGGTTCCGCTTCCGGCAGCTTCAGACCTTCCGGCTACAGCGTGACCAACGACGAGAAAAAGGCTTATAAGGCTGAATAATAATCGGCAATAAGCTTTCGTCGGGATTTGTTTTTTAATTAAAAAATAAAATCAAATTTAAAAGCCCCCGTCAAAGTGCGGGGCTTTTATTTTTGTGAAATTAAGGATTATTTAATAATTTAAATGCTATAATGGAGTCACAACAGGAAAGGCGGTTTATTAAAATGTATTTTTCAATACTTAAAAAGGACCTTAAGCGCAAAAAGACCATGAATATAATCCTGCTGATCTTCGTGACTCTGGCGGCGACGTTTATAGCCAGCAGCGCCAATAATATGGTTACGGTAAGCAGCGCGCTTGACAACTATTTCGACAAGGCTAACGTGCCCGATTACTGGTTCGCTTCCACAAACGACCCCGACATAGAGAGGTTTAAGGAGCTGGCAAGCGAAAACGGCTATGATTACATCATTTCACGGCTTGTCCAGATAAACCCGGCCGATATCACATCGGATGGAGAAAAAATCGAATATACCAATACCATGGTTTTATCAACTTTGGGCGGAATCAAAATTTTCGATAAAAACAATGTTGAGATAACTCATGTGAACGATGGGGAAATTTATCTTACCTCCGATTTATTTCACTCGGAGGAAAACAATTTCCGTGTGGGAGGAAAAATCCGCATATCCCAGAATGGAGCCGAAAAGGAATTCACTATAAAGGGCTACACCAAAGACGCGCTTTTCGGCTCGCCGATGATGGGAATGACCAGATTTATCATCAGCGAAAACGACCTTAAGCTGTTCGACTCGGATCAAGCCGCAGTTTGTCACGCGGTGGAGGTAAATACAAAGGACGCCGATTATTTGCAAAAATTCAACAGGCTCGGTCTTAACACCATAATGGCGGTGGATAAACCCATGATAAAGATGATATATATTATGGATCTTCTCATTGCCGCTTTGCTGTTGGTGGTAAGCGTTTGTCTTATACTTATCTCAATGGTGATACTAAGGTTTATCATCAATTTCACCGTTGCCGAGGAATACCGCGAGATAGGGGTCATGAAAGCGATAGGCATAAAAAACAGCGCTATTAGAGGGCTGTATATCGTAAAATATCTGGCTGTATCCGTTATGGGAACGGCAATAGGTCTTTGCCTCAGCTTTCCCTTCGGAAAGACGATGATCAGCGGCATTTCCGATAAGATCATTATTTCGGGAGAGGATAACTTTTTCATAAATATAGCGACGGCTGTTCTGGCTGGAGCTGCGGTGGTACTGTTCAGCTATTTCTGCACACGAAGGATACGCAAAATTTCCCCTTTGGACGCGATACGAAGCGGAGAAACGGGGGAACGCTTCGGGAAAAAGAGCCTTCTCCGTCTAAGCGGCTCGCATATTCCCACTGTTCTGTTTATGTCCTTAAACGATATTTTAAGCGGTATGAAAAACTATGTTTCCATGATAATAATTTTTATTTTGGGCACTCTTCTGGTAATAATCCCCGTGAATACCATAAACACACTGCGCTCCGACAATCTGATAACCGCCTTCAATATGACCAAAAGCGACCACATTATTTCAATGGAGCTTCTTTTCAATCCCAACGAGAACAATGCCGCCAAAATAGAACGGCAGTTTTCACAGGTCAGGGAAATGTTTGCCGAAAACGGCATAGAAACTGATGTTTTTCAGGAAATCATGTTTCGGAGCACCCTCCGCATGGGCGACAGGCTCACCAATTCTATTACCTTTCAGGGCAAGGGCGAAGTCACAGCGGATATGTACGTTTATCTTTACGGAACTCCGCCGCAAAACGTTCACGAGGTGGCTCTTACATATCTGACAGCGGGACAGATCGGCGCGGATATCGGCGACGAGGTGGAAATAAAGACGGGGGATAAATGGGAAACCTTTACCGTTACCGCCATAACCCACAGTATGAACAATATGGGCGAGGGGATAAGATTTCATCAGGACACGGAGCTTGATTACAGCTACGCGGCGGGAAGCTTCGGGATACAGGTAAATTACACAGACGATCCGGACGCTTCGGTGCTGGCGGAGCGAAAGGAGCTTATTAAAGAGCTTTACCCCGACTCAAAGGTTTTTACCTCCGGCGAATATATCGGCTATATGATTGGCGGAGCCGTGACGGAGCAGCTTGAGAGTATGAAAACCCTTATTTTAAGCATAATTCTGGGAATAAACGCTTTAGTGGCAGTTCTTATGGTAAAAAGCTTTGTCACCAAGGAAAAAGGGGATATAGCGCTTATGAAAGCCATCGGGTTTGGCAATGCTTCGCTGACTATGTGGCAGACATTGCGCATAGGTATCGTTCTTACGGTTTCGGTGCTGATAGGCGCATTGCTTTCCTCTCCGCTGTCAACGCTTATAATCACCCCCATATTCCGTATGATGGGAGCGTACAGCATCGAGTACGATATACGCGGGATTGAGGTATATATCGTGTATCCCCTGATAGTGCTGGCGGCAACTTCATTGGCGGCGTTTATTTCGGCGCAGGGATTAAGAAAAATATCCTCGGCGGAAATTTCAAACAACGAATAAGGAGAATCGTTATGAAAGAGATTAAAGATATTCTGGAAGTAAAAGACCTTTGCAAAACATATGTGGTAAACAAGCGGCAGAACAACGTACTGAGAAACGTAAGCTTCCGTGTTTCCAAGGGCGAGATGACGGCGGTAATGGGTCCGTCGGGGTCCGGAAAATCCACCCTTTTATACGCCGTTTCGGGAATGGACGGGATAACCGCTGGTGAAGCGAAGTTCTGCGGCAAAAATATAGCCGAAATGAATCAGAAAGATTTGGCGGAGCTTCGACTGAATGAAATGGGATTTATTTTTCAGCAGATGTATATGCTGAAAAACCTTTCCATACTGGATAATATAATACTTCCCGCCTGTCAGTCGGAAAAGCTGAAGGAATCCCGCCGCGAAACCGCCGAGCGGGGGAGAGAGCTTATGCGCAGATTGGGTATAATCGACATCGCGGACAACGACATTAACGAGGTGTCGGGAGGACAGCTTCAGAGAGCCTGTATCTGCCGCAGCATGATAAATGAGCCGGAAATGATTTTTGCCGACGAGCCTACGGGGGCGCTTAACCGTTCCGCCTCCGACGAGGTGATGGAGGAGCTGACAAAGCTTAACCAAAAGGGAACCACCGTGATGTTGGTTACCCATGACGTCAAGGTGGCGGCAAGATGTTCAAGAGTTTTGTATATAGTTGACGGGAACATAAAAGGGGAGTATAATTATATGGAAACGGACGTGGGGAAGAGCCTGCGTGAGAGGGAAAGAGCGCTTAACGGATGGCTTATGGAGATGGGCTGGTAATTTTTGCCTAAAGTGCATACAAATTTCGCTGCCGTCCGCGAACATTTACATTATTAAGGGGGGATCGGATTGACCGATATACTGATAGTTGAGGACAACAAAGAGCTGTCTCAGCTTTTGCGCGACTTCCTCAGAAACGAGGGATATGCGGTAAGCACAGCCGAAACCGGAGAAAAAGCCCTTGCGCTTTACGAGAGATACGGGGCGAGGCTTGTGGTGCTGGACATAATGCTTCCCGGTCTCGACGGCTTTTCCGTCCTCAAAAAAATAAGAGAAAAAAGCAACACCCCCGTTCTGATCGTTTCGGCTAAGGGGGAAAAGGAGGACAAGCTGAACGGGCTTAACGGGGGCGCCGACGACTATATTGAAAAGCCCTATGACATTGACATAATGCTTGCGAAAATAGCGGGGATATTTAAACGCCGCTACTCCGTGGATTCGCTCACCGAAGGGGATATAACCGTGGACAGGGTGAACCGCGCGGTTTACAAGGGCGGCGTTTTTGTGGAGACAACATCCAAGGAGCTTGAGCTTCTTCTCCTGCTTATGGAAAATAAAAACAGGCCTCTTACAAAGGAATATATTTTCAACGCCGTGTGGGGTATCGACAGCTTTTCCGAGCCTCAGACTCTTACGGTACACATAAAGCGGCTAAGGGAAAAAATAGAGGCAGACCCCAAAAATCCTCAAAAAATCGTAACCGTATGGGGTACCGGTTATAAATATACGGAGAATTGAACGGTATGAAATCCTTCTGGAAATTATTTGCCGCCGTTATCGCGTTTCTGACGCTGGTTGTAATGCTGACCGACTGCTTTCTTGTTTTCGGGAGCAAGGCGGGCGGCGCCCGACCCTATCGTGTGGAGATAAACAGAGCGTATGAGGCTATGAAAAGCTCCGACAAAATCCCCGACCTTTCGGAATATCCTCATATAACAAAAATAGTAAGGCAGCCGGAGCCTTTGACAGGGGATTTTTTCGGCTCAAAAAGCGATTACCTTATAAAAGAAATAAACGGCATTTTGTACCGCTTTGAGTATGTAAGAGACAATAACACGGCGGAAAGTCTGCTGCTCCCGATAAACCTTATTATGCTGTTTATATCGGGCTTTGTCATATTCGTGCTTTTGTATGTTAGAAGCAAAATACTCAGCCCCTTTGAAAAGCTGTCCGAGTTTCCGCTGTCTTTGGCGAAGGGGAATCTTTCCCTTCCTCTTAAGGAAAGCAAAAACCGTTTTTTCGGCAGATTTCTCTGGGGAATGGATCAGCTTCGTGAGAATATCGAAAAGCAAAAAAGCCGCGAGCTGGAGCTTCAAAAGGAAAAAAAGACCCTTTTACTTTCTCTTTCCCACGATATAAAAACTCCCCTTTCCGCCATAAAGCTTTATTCAAAGGCGTTGTCG
The DNA here is from genome assembly GCA_910588335.1 of uncultured Ruminiclostridium sp. Taxonomy (GTDB): domain Bacteria; phylum Bacillota; class Clostridia; order Oscillospirales; family Ruminococcaceae; genus Ruminiclostridium_E. The sequence continues at coordinate 28,433 of CAJUQV010000020.1, forward strand.
AAGGGGCTTTACACCGATGAGGAAAAAAGGCTTGAAATAGCTTTGGCCATAGGGGAGAAAGCGGACGATATAGAAGCCCGAACCGCCGAAATTATTACCGCGGCGAGAGAGGATTTTCTTTCCTTTGAGGTAAACAATACCGAATTCTACCTGTCCTCGCTTTTAAAAAACACGGAAAGTTACTATTCCGAAAAGCTTAAGCTTATAAGCTGCGAGCTGAATATTTCCGAATATTCCGACTGTCTTATAAAAGGCGACCCCGACCGCGCCGAAGAGGTGATACAAAATCTTATGGAAAACGCCATAAAATACGGGGACGGAAAAGCCGTGAAAATCGTCGTTTCCGAGGAGGACGGCTGTGTTTTGATATCGGTGTCAAACGGCGGGGCGGCTATCTCGGAGGAAGAGCTTCCCCATATTTTTGAAAGCTTCTGGAGGGGCAAAAACTCCGTTGACGTAAGCGGAAGCGGGCTTGGTCTTTATATCTGCCGACAGCTTATGAGGGAAATGAAGGGGGAAATATTCGCCGAATCCGGCGGCGGCGCGCTTAAGGTGACGGTGGTTTTCGGAAAGGCGTAACATTACTTTTCCGCAGCCGACGCAGGATATCGCACAGCAGCCCTGTCCCCACGCTTAACAAACACACTATGATATAAAGTAAAAGATTGTTTTCCACCATAATTTTTTCCGTTCCGGTAAGCTTTGAGAAAAATCTTACCGCAACTATCAGAAACGGGTGAAAAATGTAAACGTCGGAAGCCATATTCCGCAGTTTTCTGTTTTCGGAGCCGCTTTGAAATATAAGCGCTCTGAACAGAAAATACATAAGCGGAACCAGAAACAGATACATGGCGGTATGCCTTTGCATACCGGAACGGTGTAAAATTATTCCCTCCGCGCTCATAAGCAGGAACAGCAGAAAGGCGTACATAAAATCATATGTTCCCTTTTTCCCGGCTCTTTTGATTAAATATCCCATATACAAAAACACGGGGGCGTAAAACAAACCGTTTCTGGTATAGTCGGAAATATTGAACAGCGCGTCGTAAAAGCCTTTAATTATCCCGTTCCCTTCGATAAATCCGTAATAGCCGTCGCCGAACAAGCCTATAATGTAAAGAAGGCAAGTTATAGCAATCCCCGCCTTTTTGCCGGTGCGCTTTATCAGAAAATATACCGCCCAAAGCCCCGAAATCAGCGCGGGAAAGTACCATAAATGGTAGAATGTGCCGTTAATAAATATATCCTTTAAAACGGACAGAATCAGCGTCTCCGGTTTGCCTTCGGCCGTTCCTTCCAACCCCATATAAACGTTTAGGGGAAGATAAAGGAAAATACAGAAAATATAAAGCTTAAGTATCTTAGCCGTATAGGATACTAAGGCTTTTTTATTTTCCCTTGCCATGTCAAGTATATAATAGCCCGTAATCATCAGGAACAATGGCACAGCGATTCTTCCAAGCACGGCGGTAAAGAAAAAGTCAAGCTCTCCGTTTATCTTTTCAAAAGGTGAAATATGAATGGCCGCCACAAGAAAGGAAGCCGCAAAACGCCAGATATCAATGCTTATCCCTTTGTTTGTCATATGCCGCTTTCTTTTACCGTCAGAATAAACCCGTCGGCGTTGTTCCCCGATACGGTAAAACTCCCTTCTGCTTCGATTTTCGTTTCATCTCCGCTTAGGGGTATGTAATATACCGCGTATCCAAAACTTTTTAAAGGCTTATCGGGATAGACGAAGTCTTTAAGATATTCTATATATTCCTCAAGGCAAAAACCCCTTTCCTCAATTATTTTTGAATGAGGAAAACCCACATAGCGGAAATGCCACTCCTCCCCCGAAATTTTTGTAATCGTCTTTTTTTCCTCTTTGTATCTTTCGATAAAACCGTAATCCAAAGCTGCCTTGCGGAATTTTTCGCATATTCCGATGCGGGGAAACCGCGGACAGATAAAATCTATCTCACCTTCGTTAAGGGCAAGATCTATCGCAAGCCCCGTTTGATGCTCGCTGGCTCCGGGGATCGCCACATATTTTTTTGTATATTCCGACCCGTTTTCGTTCAGAGAGGTATTGTAAATTTCTGCCTGTTCCTCAAAGCTTCGGTAACCGCTTACGGGCACTATCAGCTTCCCCGCCCCTATACCGTCCAGCAGCAGGTGAAGCGCGCGGTTTGCCTTACTTGAAAGGGTTATATTTTTAAAGCTTTCGTTAAAGGGCACAAGTTCTTCCGCCGTTGTTTTTACGTCAAACCTTTTGTTTACAAGCACAAGGCTTCCTTTTCCAATATCTTCGATTTTTAATTTAATCATACTCATTTTAAAACCTCCTCGAATCTCAATTAAAAGTTAAGAATCATTTCGCCGCCGGCTTTATCAGGCGGTCTATTGTTTCCTCAAAGGAAATGCCCGCCGCTGTTAAGGCAGCACCGCACAACTCAGTCAAAAACATCACAAGCAGATAAATCTAAAGATATGCGTCATAATACTCAAAATATAATCCGCAGGGCAACCCTATTAATAATAAAAATAGTATTTGACTTTTGGCGGAGTTTGAAGTATTATATACTATGGTTGATGTTACTGCGGTAAAATTTTTCTGTGTTATTGTCAGACAAGCAAATAATTGGCGGTCATTGCGCGGTGTTGCCTTAATTATGTACCTGTGGCGAAATTGGCATACGCGATAAATTTGGGCGGCGTTACTACAGTGGAACATTGCCGCATGTGAATGCCTGATACTAATCCCTTTTAAAACTGTTGGATTAGTGTTTTGGGTGCAACCCTTTTAAACTATGGATAAAATCCGCAGTTTAAAAGGGATTGGTATGAAATTAAAATCTGCTTGTTAGAACATGTTCTCATAGGATAAGCACACAGATTTTCGGCAAATTTTCCCGCTAACTGCGTCAAAATTTCTTGACGGGCTTATTGCGTAAGCTGCCTGCCTGCGAAATTTTTCCTTGTTTTCGGAAAAATTGTGCTCGAAAATCCGTGTCACTCTCCTATAAGAACAAGTTCTAAATTATTTTTAAGGAGGAAACGTAAATGTTTGCATATCATGTTATTACAGACAAGCCTATTCAATTAGGAAAACAAATGATCTTTGACAAGACACATCATAATGGAGTGTATAAAAGGGTTTATGATAAAATAGAGATTGTAAATGATATATATAAGAATCCGACCAAATACGACTTTGATTCTTTAGAATACCCTGTCATGGTTGCTTTGAGGGAATTGGCACTTGAGGAAGTCAGGCTGAAAAAGTATCCTGAGTATCCATCTAGAATGAATTGCTTATATGTATCTAAAACTTTGAAAGAAGCTGATGATTGGGGAAAGTATTTCGCAGAAATAGGCCGTCCCACATATGGTATTGCCAAGTTGGAGATAAAAGGCAACTGTTTCGTTGGCGATGCCACAAAATGCTTTGATGGCAGATTAGACAAACAAGAAAATATAAGGCTTGCTGAGACATATTGGGAAAATAAGCATAACGATATCAACAATCCACCTATTTGCGAAATGTTAGTCGATGGTACAATAACGGTTATTGAAATAATAAAAGAAATAAATGCTAATATCGAATAGCCTATTCATAGTTCTTTAGTTATAATATAGCGAATTCAAAATAATTTCATCCTTTTTTTAAACTGCGGATAAAATCCATAGTTTAAAAAAGGATGCACCCAAAACACTAATCCAACACTTTTAAAATGGATTAGTATTAAATTCCTTAGATTTTGGAAAAACCCAATCGAAATTTGCGGAGATAGTGATATGAAAGATTTTATTTTTTTTACGGGAGCAAGCGGTATAGGTAAAACTACTTTAGCTAACGGACTGCTTGAGCACTATAAAACGACATGTGTAGAACAGCATATGGTGCCTGAATTTATTTCGCGAGATGGAAATGAGCCGATGACCGGAGAGCTTGAAGAACATACTTGCTGGGAAAATCAAGTAGCAATGCTTATGTGTTTTCATAGACTTGGTTATAAAAATATAATTGCTTCCGATATTGATGATTTAAGAACTGCCGATATCCCAATTGTTTTTAAAGGGACTGATTTTATTACAATAAAACTCATATGCAGTGATTTACAGCAGATTCAAGAACAGATGAGAAACCGCCCAAATAACGGACTTATAGATTTTGAACTCCAGCAAAAGATGAACGAAAAAAATATTAAACTAAATCCTCTTATTAACGAAGTGGAAATTGATGTTGCGAGTAAATCAATCGGAGAAGTACTTGAACGATCAATAAATATTATTGAGACTGTGCCATCCAGTTTTGATTATGAATACATGAAACCTCCAAAAGAAATGTTTTATTCATGGGTTTTTGCTAATGGGTTAAGGTAATTTTCCCTATGTTTGGAGTATAAAATAGGCTGAAATTTAAGGCAATACCGCTCAAAGATTGTCGTGCAGTTTTCATTAGCTTGCCCAAAACAACGCAGGAATACCGAGGTATTTCAAGCAGTCTTGGGCAGAAATGACGGAAAAAATGCAAGCGTATGCGCGGCAAATCGCGCAGCGCGGTTTTTGCGCGGGGTTGCCTTAATATGCGCCTGTGACAAAAAGTGAAGAATCATTCAGCCGCCTGATCTATCAGGCGGTCTATCGTTTCCTCGAAGGAAATGCCCGCCGCTTTAAGCATACTCGGATATCTTGAATGGGAGGTAAACCCCGGTATCGTGTTCACCTCGTTAAAGACTATTTTTTTGTCTTTGGTATAGAACATATCCACCCGCGCGAAACCCTTACAGCCCAATATTTTATATATGTTTAAAGCGAAGACTTTTATTTTTTCTTTTTCGCACCGTGCGAGTCTTGCGGGCAAATGTATTTTGCTTGTCTTTAAGCTGTATTTTTCGTAAAAGTCAAAAAAGCCGTTTTCGTTCTCCAGCTCGATTTCGTCACTCTCACCCACAATGGGCTTAAGGCTTCCCAATACCGCGCAGCCCACCTCGAAACCGTCAACGCTTTCTTCTATCAAAACCTTATTGTCGTAAACAAACGCTTCTTTAAGCGCCGCTTCAAGCTCTCCGATGGCGCGTATCTTTCCCACTCCCAACGACGAACCCGCCTTTAACGGCTTTACAAACAGCGGATATCTCAGATCGGAAATCTTTTCCTCGACATAATCAAAACTGTCCGTTTTTTTGAACAGATATCCCTTGGGCACGGAAACTCCCTTTGAAGCGGCAAGCTCGTGAGCCAAATACTTATCCATACAAATTGCCGAAGAGGTCATGCCACAGCCCGCGCACTTTATTCCCGCAAGCTCCAGAAGCCCCTGTAATCTTCCGTCCTCGCCGTTCCTACCGTGCAGAACGGGAAAGGCTACGTCTATTCTTACTGTTTCCCCCGTATCAAGAAGTATTATTCCTCGGTCGCTTCTGTTAACCGACACCGTAATTTTTCTGACACTCTTTTCGTTAAACCAGCGGTCGTTTTCAATCTCCTCGACACGTCCCTCATAAAGATAAAAATCCCCGTATTCGGTGATTCCTATAAGAATTACCGAATACTTTTCCTTATTGATGTTTTTTATCACCGAAGCGGCGGACATAAGCGAAACCTTGTATTCGCCGGAACAGCCGCCAAAAAATATCGCAACAGTTTTTTTCATTTCTATTCTCCGTTTTCTTTATCCGAAACAAAAACGCTCTCCGGGATCTAATACTAAAACAAATTGATTAAAGAGTGGTATCATAGGCTATAAGAAGCCTTTCATCGTACAGCCTTTCTTTTTTCGTAAGCCTGCCGCTTTTCTTATCCGTTTCAGTACGCACAACCGATAAGTATTTGTACAGCTCTCCGTTTTCCCTTTCGTATCGGACGTTTTCGTTTAGTATCGCATATTCCGCATCGGATTCGGTATCGGAAAGGATCCTCCCGTACATATATTTATCGTCAAAGGTAATTTCTATCTGATAAATACCGTCCGTTTCGTTTTTAGCCCTAAGGTCGAGCCAGCCTTCGCTTACGGTGGCGTCAATCCCGTCAAGCTCCGAGCCGTCGGGGTCGGGAAAAGACTTTACGCCGTGACCGTGCCTTTCCGTTACGGTAAGAGGGCTCATAAGAAACAGAAGGTACAGCATATTACTCAGATGGCAGGTGCCGCCCCCTTTTCGCGCGGTAAGCTTTCCATCGATAAGTATAAGCCCGTCCTTCATGCGTCCGTACCTATGGCTGTTTTTGGAAAGAAAAGAAAATGAAAAGGTTTCGCCGGGGTATATTATAATACGGTTCATGGTTTTGCTTGTTATTTTCAGGTTATGAGCCTTGTTTTTCTGATAAATTATATCCATTCCGCTGTTTTCGTTTATAACCGCGGTTTTTGCTGCGCAAATCTCATATTCCGGCGTTTCCCCGAAGCGGCAGGCGTACCTGTTTTCGTCCAAGCGCATTTTTATATGTTCAAACAGATTCCTTTGCCATATACGGAGAGGAAGAAGAAAAGGAAAGAGTTGCGTAAGTCTTTTTCTCGCCATTTTATAATCCGCCTTTCGTTTTTTTCGCATGACGATTTTTAACATGTTATTATTATACGGCTTTTTGGGGAGGAATGTTTTAAGGATTTATTGAGAAAAGCTTGCGTTTTTATTAAATTTTTAATACCATCAAATAAATTTCGCGCCCAAGTACCTTTATTTCACGTCAAACTACTGGAAAAACACCTTGATTTGCGGTATAATAATATGGGAGTGTATACCAAAAACCAAACCGAAAAGAGAAAACACTTATGAAAATTGCAATATGTGACGACAGCGAGGAAATACGGCTTGAAATTGCCGAGCTGATTAAGGAACAATGTCCCGAAGCCGCGGTATATCACTTTTCGTCGGGAGAGGGAATATTAGGCTCACCCAACGAGTATGATATTATTTTCTTGGATATAGCAATGGGCGGACTTTCGGGTCTCGAAACGGCAGGTCTTTTGAGAGAAAGGCAGGAAAAAAGCGGAGGCAAAAAAAGTATCATCATCTTTGTCACCGCTTTTAAAGAGCATATGCCGGAGGCGTTCGACGTAAACGCCTTTCATTATCTTGTAAAGCCTCCGGACAGGGAAAAGCTTGCCCGCATTCTGGAGCGTGCTCTGAAAGAAGCGAACTTTGCCGAAAGCACCGAATGTATCGTGATAAAATCTTTCGGGAAACAGCGAAAGCTTTTTCTTCACGATATTTATTACATCGAAAGCAGCAACAAAAAGACCGTTTATCATACCAAAAACGGAATTTACGAAGCCTATGGAAAAATGGAGGAGCTTGAGGCAAAATTAAGCGGGCGCTTTTACCGCTGTCATCGCTGCTTTCTCGTAAATTTAGAGAACGTATCCTCCTACGGCTATGACGAGATAAGGACGGTAAACGGTGAAAGACTTATTTTAGCGAAAAAGAAGTATCCCGACTTTGTGAAGGCATATTTAAGATACGCTAAAGGGGGCGGAATAGTAAATGTATAACGTGTTTTACGACGTTATGAGCTTTGTAATGCTTTTCGTACGATACGGGGCGAGTTCTTTCCTGTGCTTAAGCTACACAAGATATTTTCTGAAGGAAAAAAACGGGAAAAATGTTACCCTTATTGTCTGGAGCCTAATGTATGTTTTGGGTGCGGCGGTGATTTATTTTGCCTTTGATGCGGTTAATGTATTCCAGAACATAATTTGCACCGCGGCGAAGATCGCGTTTCTGCTGATACTTCAGCGGCTTCTTTTTCATAAGGGCGGCGCGATAAACCTTTTTATCGTATTCAGCTTTCTGGCGGGACGGGATCTTACGGTTTCCATTATAGCAGTGCTGACTTATCAGCTTATGGGCGATATGTCCATGGGAATACTCAACAGTTTAGCCGAAAGCGCCGACAGCGGTTACGAAGCGTTTCTGATTGAACACGGGCAGACGCTGCTTTTTACATTGGACATAATTATAACGATTGCCGCCGTGGCTGGATATACGGCTATTCTCGGATTTTATCTCAAAATAATAAAAAAGAGCTTCAGGAAAAAGGATCATCGCCTTCAGCGCAGGGAGAGCGTTTTTCTCATGCTTCCCCTTGTGGCGTCTCTTTGTATAGCAATCACGGTAAGAATGATGGAATTCAGCGAAACGGGACAGCCATACTGGGATATTTTTGAGCTTGTGCCTGTGGCGAAGCTTTTTATACCCATTACCGACATTCTGCTTTTGGGCACCAACATAGCCGCCGTGATACTGTTTCAGAGTATGCTGGAGTACAACGAAGAAAAAAACAAGCGCGACCTTCTGGAGAGTCAGATATCACAAATGCGCGGGGAAATAGCGGAAATACAGGATATTTATTCCGATATAAGAGGACTGAGGCACGATATGAAAAACCATATCGAAAATATTTCCCTTTACGTAAAACGAACGGGCGCCGAGGACGATCGTCTCTCAGAATATATAGGCAGCATGAGCAAAACAGTGGACAGGCTGGACTTTTCCTTTAACACGGGAAATCCCATTTGCGACGTAATTATACACCGTAAAAAGGGCGAAGCCGAGAAAAAGGGAATAAGCTTTAAGTCGGATTTTACCTTTCCCGAAACGGATAAGCTCGATTCTTACGACGTGGGGGTGATTCTCGGAAACTCGCTGGAAAACGCGGTTGAAGCCTGCGCAAAAGTAAAGGAGCCTTATATTTTCCTGCGTTCTTACGTTAAAGGGAGCCTGTTTTTTATCGAAACGGAAAATAATTTTTCAGGGTCGCTTAATCTTTGCGAAAAAAGCGGGCTTCCTTTTACCACCAAAGAAGAATCATCGCACGGCTTCGGTTTGTCCAATATAGAGAGGACTGCTAAGAAGTATATGGGCGATATTGACGTTTCCGCTGAAGAAAAGTGCGGAAAAAGCGTATTCGTCCTTACAGTTATGCTTCATATGTGACAAAAACAAATTTCGCGCCCAAAAAAGCGCCGTTCGCGCCATAACGCTAAAGTTTAAATTTTTTCTGCCGAATAAATATACAGATGAAACGGCTGACCCCTTTGCCGATTTCATCAGGCGTACACCATAGCCGGTATTTTCCGAAACGCCGCTGCTTTCGGCTACGGACGGAAAAGTCCATGCCGAAGTTTGCGGCGATAAAAAATACCGAAAATTTTATTATTAAGAAGGTAATAAACAAATAAAATGAGTTTTAATCATATAAATACAACAAATAAAAAAGAAAAGACCGATATTTACCGCTCCGAAAAAAGCTATTCCGCTTACGGTCATAAAGCGGGCGATTTTTCCGAAATATTGAAGGAAGCGAGAAGAGAAACGAACGATCCGAATCAGGAACGGGAATTTGTTAAAAAAACGGAATCGGATTGGGAACAAGAATACGAATGGGAACAAAAACAACTTAAAATATCCGGTCCCACCGAAGCGGAAAAGCGTCAGGTCGCGGCGGAACAGGCGGCAAAGCGCAGACGTCTGGCAAAATATATGATGTTCTTAGAGGAAACCTCCATCAAACGCGCCGAGGAGGAAATGGAGATGATTGCCAAACGCAGCAAAAAGGACTTAAGGAATACTCGTTACAGAGCCAAGTCGGCGTATTTTCCTGTTTCCTATGCGGGCTGCTCTGCGGATATCGGCGAAGATTAGTCACAATAAAACAGTTTTATCAAGATAATGACCCAATAAAAACATTGCGAAAGGAAGTACATATTATGCAGATCACGGGAATCCAGACACAGGGCAATAACAACATGGGAGTAAACAAACAGCAGAGCGAGGACAGCGTTATCAAAAACGCACAGAGCCAGATCGAAGAGCTGAGAAAACAGCTTCAGCAGCTTGCCGAAAACAAGGATATGGACCCCAAAGCCAAAACCGAGAAAAAGCAGCAGCTTCAGCAGCAGATTGCCGATCTTAACGCTCAGATAAGACAAAGACAGGCGGAGCTTCGCAAGGAGAAACAAACTCCCAAGGAATCCGCCCAAAAAGCCGCCGAGAAGGAAGCGGCAAGTGAGGCCGCAAAAAAGGCGGACGGTTTTGATACGGGATTTTCAAAGGCAACGGCTGGCGCGATTATTTCCGCTTCCAATTCCCTTGACTTTGCCGATTCCATGAACGAAGTCAGCGTAAAGCTGAGCGGAAGAGCAAGAGAGCTTTCGGCCGAGATTGAAACCGACACCAAAAGAGGCGCGGACACTACGGCAAAACAGGCGGAGTTGGATAAAGTCAACAAGGGCGTGCAAAATTCCAAGGCCGCAGCCGCGAGCGCCTTGAGCGAAGCGGACGGAAAGCTTAAAAACGCTGCCGAAACTGACGAAACGCTTGGAGAAATCAAGGAAAAAGACAAAAACAACGGGGAAGAAGAGGATATCAGAACCGACGGAATGTACGATAAGGACGGAAACAGGATTGAGGAAAAGGACGAAAGCGCCGAAAGAGAATATGAGGATAAGGCATAATGACTGTAGATTAGTATAATTACGTTTAAAACTGTGAATGCTGCGTTACTTTAAAAGGTAAGTTTTCTTGAAAGGAGGTCGGTGAAATGGCGATAAACGGTCTTGGGATAAAATACGACCCATATCAATACTTTAAAAAAGCACAGGCGGAGAAAACCGAAAAAACCGACAGTGAGAAACCGGACAATGTGCCCAAAAAAGAAACGGGGGAGCTTTCAAAAACGGAAAACAAAGCGGGAGAGCTGAAATTTAACAATAAAGACGAGCTTATGTCTTATCTTAAGCAAAATTATAAAATCGTGGCCAAGGGAATGACGCAGATTTCGGGCAGCTATCTGAATCGATGCCTTAAAGACGAAGAGGAGCTTCAAAGGCTGTTTGATAACCTCGAAGAAGCGGACAGAATGGCGGAGGATAACGAGGAAAACCTTGAGGGCTATCAGGGTATGCAGGTAAAGATCGACGAAAACGGCGAGATGACTACCGAGACCTACGGCGGAAGCGTGGCGGTCAACGAGGGCAAGCGCTTAAGGCAGATAGCAGCTGCAAAAAATCCCGCCCAGATTCAAATGGTACTGAGCCTTCTGAACACGGATATGTCCGACGTTAAAAGAGGTCGCGAAATGAATATGTGCGACGATGACGAAATAGACAAGGTTGAAGCACTGATTCAGCAGGCGCAGCAAAAAGCCGCCGAGATACAGTCGGAAAACGGCGGCAGCGAAGACAAAAAAGAAGAAAACGAAAACGATATGTCTTTTTATACCACCTTGCTGATGTGAAAAATCGTTTTTAATAGGGAGGAAGAGTATGATAGCAAAAACGACCGGAAATCTTATCGGCGCTAATGTTGCAATGGACGAAATACGCACGCCTATGAAGGTTTTTAAGGAAGCCCGCGCCAGAGGCGACACAGCCACCATGAAAAGAGCCATGGGTTATGTGGAAGCCTTTAACGAGGACGCTTAGGAATATAAGACTAAGGCGGACGAGGCTCTTAAACAGGAAGCCGTTGAAGCCAAGGAAAAGGAGCGTCTCGAACGGGAAGAGCTGGCGGAACGCATCAAGGAAAACCGCACCGAGACCGAAGAGAAACTGGAGGAAGCAAGCAAATCACCCGTTTCCGAGCCTTCCGCCGATACAAGCGAAGAAAACGACGGGGACGTCAATACCGATTCCGGAATCGAGTTAAGCACCGAACATACCGACGGCGAACAAGCCAAAAGCGCTTCCGATGTTCCCGTGACTTATACGAAAACGGGAAAGACGATTCCCTCAAATCCCGAAATAAAATTTTCGGTATCCGTATAAGGAATTGTTTGAAAATAAAGTAAATGACGGATATTTGACCCAAAACGGTTAGCTTCAAGGGAAAAACGCACTCAAACCGTCGTTTGACGAGGCTTTTTGACGCAGAAGATGACCGTTTTGGGGCAAAAAGACGGCGTTTTTGATTTTTCAAACAAGACCTAATATTTATCATTTTCCTCTGAAAACAATAACAGGCTTTACATTAAATTACACGTAAAGCCTGTTATTGTTTTTATATAATCTTTCCCTGCTTACTCTGATTCCGCTTGATTTTCCTTGAGGTGGTTTTCTCAAACTCCTCGTTTCTTATTCTTATCCGGCGGATATTTTTGGAGGAAGGCAGGGTCTTGTTGATTTCGGCCACCTTTGCCTTTACTTCCGCTATTGTCTCTTCTTCGGTTTTGTTCTTGTAAAGCTCGCCGCCCAAAAACAGCTCCAACGTCAAAATCTCGTCTTCGGGGTAAACAAGAAGCTCCTGAGCGATTCCGAAAGCTTCCGCCTTGTTTTCCAGTTCTTCGGGAGAAACGTTTTCACCGTTGGAAAGAATGATTAGATTTTTCTTTCTTCCCGTTATGTAAAGCCGGCCGTATTCGTCGGTATACCCAAGATCCCCCGTGTACAGCCAGCCGTCCCTTACGGTTTCGGCGGTTTCCTTTTCGTCCTTGTAATATCCCTGCATTACCGAAGGGCTTTTTACCGTTATCTCGCCGTCCACTATTCTTACTTCGCAGCCGCGCACTATTTTCCCTACGTCTCCGTTTGACTTTCGGGACAGGTCGCCGGAGGTTATTCGTGGGGAACATTCGGTCATTCCGTAGCCCTGCGCTATGGTTATGCCAAAGCTTTCGTATTCCGAAATGAGTTCGGGGCTTAAGTAAGCGCCGCCGCTGTAAATTATTTTAAGTCTGCCGCCGAAAACGCTTTGGGCAATAGTCTGTACGGGGATATTCGGATTCGCTTTGGCGGCGTTTTTTATCTGCTTGCATATTGTAGCCGCTATCATAGGCACCAAGAGAATGATAGTGGGGGCGAAAAGTTTAAGATTCTGCGCCACCTTCATCAGCGAATCGTTTACGCAGACGGTGGTGCCGTAGCGAAGCGACAAAAGTATATCGCAGGTAAAGCAATACACGTGATGAATAGGCAGCACGGTGAGCAAAACGTCCTTGTCGGTGCTTTCGTTATCGCAGCAAAAGGCATTGTCGATAAAATTTCCATGAGACAGCATAACGCCCTTCGCTTTTCCAGTTGTACCCGATGTAAACAGTATTGCGGCAAGAGTATTTTCGTCGGGAAGCTCTTCTTCGGACATAACCAAAGGTTGGTATTTATCAAGTATCGCCCCCACGGTAAGACCGTTTTCGGTCTCCCCGGACAGCGCCACAAACATTTTTACCGACGGGCAGGCCGCTTTTACGGCGGGAATCGCCTGTTCATATCTTTTGTCGTAAAAAAGTACGTCCACGTCCGCCCTTGTGAGCAGCTCGCATATATCGTTTACCGATAAAAGCGCGTCAATGGGAACGCTTACGTTCCCCCCGCACATAGCGCCTATGTGGCTCATAAGATAATAACCGCTTGTAGGGCCTATCACCGCCGAGTGCACGCTTTTTCCAAAGCTGTCCTTTAAAAAAGCGGCTATTTTAAGGGCGCAGGCGTAAAATTCGCCAAAAGTGATTTCGCTTATGCCCGAAGCTGTTTTTTCTTTAATGAACGGGTTGTTTTCAAATTTTTCGCGCGCCGCGTTTACCAGATCAAACAATGTTTTCATATTTCCCGCGTTCCTTTCATTCGGCCTGTCAGGCTTTTTTAAGCTTCTCGATATATTCTATTGCGTCTCTCACGGTGGAAAGTCCTATAATTTCCTCTTCGTCGACATGTATGCCGTATTTTTCCTCAATTTCCCCCAACAGGCACATAAAATCAAAGGAATTAAAACCGAGATCGTTTATAAATTCCGAATCGAGGGTTATTGATTCGGGTTTCGCCTCGATATAATTGCACATCATTTCTCTAAACTCTTCAAGCATTTTTATAATCCGCCTTTCTTATATCATTTCAAGAATCTGTCCGATTGTTCTCGTCTTATCCTCAATCCCTCTGAACAGAACGCGGCAGTAATAGTAATATAAAAATTCCATTTCGCTGTCGCTTACCACGTCTTTTTTGTACTCGAAATTAAAATTGAGACCGTTGTCTTCGGGACGGTGCATTACCGTAAGATAAAGGGGCTGAGCCGCCACTCCGTTGGAGTACCAGAAGGTCTTGTAATCTATATCGGGCATTTCCGTGTTCTTTTCCCGCAAAGTGAGCGGCTGGTAGGTCAGCGAAATACTCTCGTAGCTGGCGCCCGGAGCAAATTTGCGGTACTTTGCCCGCTTCATGGTAAGCTCTATGGGGTCATAGTTTGCGTGGCGGAATATCTTATTTTGCTCCGCTTGAATGGTTCTTATGCCCTCGATAAAGGTCTGTTCAGGCTCAAGAATAGTACGCAGCGGAAAAAAGTGTATTCTCGTGCCGCCGCTGTGTTTTTCGAGCAGTGTTCCGCGGCGTGCCACGTTGGTTTTTACTGAAACGTCCTTTTCGTCGTTGTTGAATTTTGAAAGTACGGTGCGAAGTCCCATAAGCAGGAGTCCGGCCATGGACACCTTGTTTTCCGCGCAGAAATCGAGAAGTCTCGCCGAAGGCTCTCCCTCAAGATGATAAACGGAAATAGCGGCGTCAAGAGTGTTGGAGGTAATAACCGCGCTTCTGAGATCCGGATTTCCACTTTCCCGCCGTTGGGTGATCAGTCTTCCGGGGCCGGTGAAATCGGTATACATGGGTTCGTCGCCCTCTATCTGAGACTTCCAGAATTCCTCGTCTTTTTTATGGGAAGCATTGCTCTTTTTTTCATATTCAAGATCTTGTTCAACGGCTTTTATGTAAGACTGAAGCGGCTTGGGGCGGGGATAATCGTAGACCTTGGCACAGTACAGCTCCAATACTCTTTTATTAAACTCGATTATCGAGCTTGAGTCCATTGTCATATGATCGACCTTAAGGTAAATTCCGTTATATCCGCCGGGATATTTTATCATAACAACACGGTTCATAGCCGAGTTAAACCGATCCAGCGGCTTATGCGTCCACTTGGTCATTTCCTCGTGGGCGTCGCTTTCGCTCCAGCCCGAAAAATCAAAAAATCCGATTTCCCTTTCGTCAAAGGGGATAACGTATTGATATACCGTGCCGTCCTCATCCTGTAAAAAACGCAGCCGCATTGAGTCAAAGTCGGAAATAGCTTCCCGTATAGACTGTTTAAGCACGTCAAAGTCAACGTCCTGTTTAATGTAAAGACCGGTTCCTATGTTCAAAACCTGAGGTTTGGCGAATTTGATGGTATAAAAATGCAGTCGTTGAGCGGCGGTGAGGGGGTAGCATTTCATTACCGTTCCGTTGATGGTAAATTCTTTCATTTTACATCGACCTTTCTGTTTTTTCGACCAACGGTCGAAAATTGTTTTAAAGTGGGGAGTGATGAGATAGAAGAACACTTCCACATTCAGTCAAAATATTTATCCAAAAACTCCGTTACACTTTTCATATACAATTCCGTGTTTTCATACACAGAAGCCGCATGCCCTGCGTTCTCCACAAGCAGAAGTTCTTTTTCACCCGTACAAGCGTTGTAATTCTGCTGAGACATATAAGTGGGGACAAACTTATCCTCTTTGCCGTGAATGAACAGAATGGGACACGTTCCCTTTTTTACCGCATCAAGGGTTGAACAGTCTCTAAAGCCATAACCGGCCTTTTTACGGCAATATCTGTCGTTAATGTCCATTATCGGGTGGGGCGGCAGGTGATAGTCTCTTTTCAGAATATGCTTAAATACCTCGTATGGCGAAGTGAAAGCGCAGTCGGCTATTATAGCCCCGACGCTTTTCGGGAAATCGTCAAGCCCGCTTGCCATAAGCACGGTTGCCGCTCCCATTGAAACGCCGTACAAGGCTATCTCCGCTTTGCCGCCCGAACGGCCTTCAACATAATTTATCCACTTCAGGCAGTCGAATCGGTCCAGTATACCGAAGCCCACATAATCGCCCTCGCTCTTTCCGTGCGACCGCTGGTCGACTATAAGGGCGTTCCAGTTTCTTTCAAGAAAGTATTCCGCCATAGTCGGGCAATCGTTCATGCCGCAGCTTGTATAGCCGTGAACCAATATGGCGGTTCGATGCGAAGGCTTTTCCGAAGGAAAATAATCTCCGTGAAGAGTAAGACCGTCATGTGCAATTACGCTGACGTGCTCCGATTTCCTTTGAAGCAGCTTATCTCTTTCCCGATGAATGATTTTTATGTATTCCTCCCATTTATCACCGTCAGCCATTTCGCTTATGTCAACACGAACCTCTTTTTGACGCGGAATAACGCGGTTAAACAATACCCTTGCGCCAATAAGGCACGCCGAGGCGCCCGCCGCCAGCACTCCCCCCGCAGCGGCCGCAATTAAAACGTGCGTCATATTATCCCCCCTTTTTTTAATTTTCGACCGTCGGTCGAATTTCTCTAAATATATCTTAGCACTTTTGGCTTCAAAGGTCAAGGGCGTTTATAAACAAAACATTGAAATTCTTTTAAATTTGTGATACAATACAAATAAGGACATTAAAAATATATTCCATCTGTGAATTATTCGGAAAGGGAAAGAGAGAATGAAGCAGGACAAGCGCGAGATTATATATGACGCTCTTGAGAGGCTTATGTGCAAGGTGCCTTTTAAAGATATTTCGGTGGAGTCCATTGCCAGAGAGGCAAATGTGGGAAAAGGCAGCATATATTATTATTTTGAAAGCAAGGACGAAATATTAGACAGCCTTATAGAGCGAAGCTTCAGAAGAGCGATAAGAGAGTACCTTAACTGCATCAATTACGAACAGAGCGCCTTGGGACGAATAAAGCAGCTTTTTCGCAGCGTTCTGAAAAAGGACTTTGGCGACAGCCGCCGAAACCTTATTATAACCCTTCACCTAAGCGACGACCTCATGCTGCACAATAAGCTCAAGGAGGTAGCCGTACAGGAGCTTGCCCCTGTTCTTACCGTCCTTCTGGAACAGGGGCTTGAAGAAGGCTCCATAAAGGTGGAGTATCCGAAGGAAAGCTCGGAAATAATGGTTGCCGCCCTTACCGTTTTTTTAGACAGCTCAAGGGACGAAAAAGGTTCGCTGAAGAAAAAACTCAAAATTTTCGCGGGAGTGCTTGAAACCTGCCTTAAAACGCCTAAGGGAAGCTTTGATTTTTTGTTTGAGGGACTTGAACAATAAAAAAACATATGTCATTTTCCCTTAAGGCAACACAGCGCAATGACCGCCTGACGGCTTTGTGTGCGGTGTTGCCTTAAAAATATTAACTTGAAAATTACGCTGAAATATGTTTAAATAAAATACTGCTTTGGCAGCGCTTCATTATAAATAAAAAAAAGGAGACAAAAGAATGATTGCGCAAAAGGTAGTATGCCGCCTTTAACGATATAAGTGAATACGGATGGGTATTCATAATGTCGGACAGATCTTCGGAGGTACTTTCCGCTGCGGCCGATCTTAGGATAATACTTATATCTGTATAGCGAGTATGCTTATACTTGCGATAACTGCGTATTATTTTATCAGCAGAATGATATCCCCTCTGAAGTCTGTGGAAAGATCGGTGGGTTCGCTTGGAAGAGTGCGCTTGGACGCAGTAGAGATCGTTGAAAAATATACGCGAGGAAATGGCGGGTATTTGACCCAAAATGGTTAGCTTCAAGGAAAAAAACGCAGTCAAACCGTCGTTTGACGAGACCTTTTTGACGCAGAAGATGACCGTTTTGGGGGCGAAAATACGGCGTTTTTGATTTTTCAAACAAGCCATAGTATAAAACAGATTTTATAAAATAAAAACAATACCTTGTATCCCAAAAGATACAAGGTATTGTTTTAAAGTGTAGTTTAAACAAGCTGCCGGAATTGCTTTGCAATTCCGGCAGTGGTTATAATAGTTTTGTCAAAAAAATTACGCGGAAGCAGCGGCCTTTTTCGCCATTCTCGATTTAAGACGGGCGGCCTTGTTTTTATGGATAAGTCCCTTGCCTGCAGCCTTATCAAGCTTCTTAACGGCGGTAAGTCTTGCTTCGGCGGTTGCGCCTTCGGCTCTCGCCTGCTTCATAACGGTCTTGAGCTGGGTCTTTGCAGCCTTGTTGCGGGCTTGTCTTACCTTGGAGACCAGAACTCTCTTCTTGGCAGATTTAATGTTAGGCATCATTACACCTCCTTACATATATAAAAATATGAAATTCAATGCTTTTTAAAGACAATAAACAGGATTTGTTTATTTGAAAGCAATTCTTTCTTTTCTGCTCGATATATTTTACCACAAAAAAAAGAAAAATTCAAGGCTTTTTAAACTTTTTTTAAAATATTGGTATATTTTCACAAAGAAGAGAAAAAATCAGTTATACAAAGTGTTTTTATTGTTAAAAATAAACAATCGCTGTTGAAAGGAAAAGACCGTGAAAAGAAAAAGAAGCGACTTGGCGGTGGAATTTGCCGCCGATCTTGACGAAAACGACGTAAAGCTAACCGAAGTTGTATACGAAGGAATAAAGGCAACCGACGTGACCTTGGGAAGCAAGGGCGGTAAGCTTATAGGAAAGCCGAAAGGAAGATATATCACCCTTCATTGTGAGAACGAGGATAAGATTCGCTTGGGCTGCGCCTTGGCGCACTGCATAAAGGAGCTTTTACAACCGTCCATGTCATGGGAAAAGGTAATGGTTGCGGGTCTGGGCAACGAAAGAGTGACTCCAGACAGCTTGGGGGCGCGAACAGTAAGACACATCCCCGCCACGGCGCACCTTGCCGCCACCGACGAGTTCAAAGAACTTGGGCTTCGCCCGGTGGTAGTGATAGAAACGGGAGTGATGGGGCAAACGGGGCTGGAAAGCGCCGACTGTCTTAATTTTGTGGCCAAAAACGTGCTTCCCGCAGCGGTCATAGCCATTGACAGCTTAGCCTGCGGAGATTTTTCCCGCTTAGGCTCCACCATACAAATCACCGATTCCGGAATAGCTCCCGGCAGCGGCGTAGGAGGCAGCCGCCGACCGCTTAACAGGGAGGTTATAGGCAGTAAGGTAATAGCGGTGGGGGTTCCAACCGTAATAGACCTTGACAGCGTTACCGACAAGGTAAATTATCCGATGATGGTAACTCCGAGAGATATTGACGGAGTAATAAGCCGTTTTTCGGAAATAATTGCCATGGGCGTAAATTCCGCCCTTAACCCCACCCTCACCAAAGAGGAAATTGAAATGCTTAGTTTTTAAGTCAAAAAAGTCATATGTCCCGTCCTTCCCCCATATACATTAACAAAACAGGACAGAAACAATAAGCGCTTGTGTTCATAGGATATAGCACGCGTCTTTTCGGCAAATATTGCCGCTTGAAATACGTCAAGTATTCCTTCGGCTTTCCGCCTTGTTCTCGTCGATATTTGCTCGAAAATTCGCGCACAAATCCTATGAACACAAGCTCTGACGGAAGTTTAAAATTTTATTTTTACACATCTTTATCTACCATTATTTTAAACTTCCTCAAGGAAGGACAGGTAACGGAAATGAAAAAGAATGCAGCCTTGAAATTTGCCGCCTCCGCTCTTGCGGTGGGGGCTTTGCCGTTTGTTGTGACAAGAGCGATAAACAACCCGCCCGATATGAATAAGCTTGTGGCGGCCGCGGTTAATTTTACAGCTTCCCCCGCATTTGCGGAAACGGAGGATATCGGAAACGGAAATCTTATTTTATATAAACCTATTCCCGAAGGAACGGAAGAGGCTTTGACTCACGGCGGAAAAACCGTACCCAAAAAAGAATCGGATGAAAGAGAAAACTACGGTCAGGCACAAGCTTCTTCCAATCGGTCAGAGTCGGAGGAAACATTCGCGGAACCGGAAATGCCGACCGAAACAACTTCGGAATCGGCTTTGGAGGAAACTGTGCCCGCCGAATCCGTTTCCGAGTCTGTTTCCGAATCCGATTGGGACTTGGCTTCGGATAGCACCTCCGAAACGGTTTCCGAAACAATTTCCGTTCAGACTCCGGAATCTTCTCCGGAAACGGATTCTTCCGGAAAAAGCTACATAATAACTCAAAACATAAGCGAACAAAAGGAAGACCTTTCCGTTTTCAACAGCCGTGATCTTCAGGTAGAGCATATGACCTTCGAGTCAAACAACGGAACCGATTTTCTTTGGCTTAATGAAGGCGGACAGGTGAGAAACTGCACCGAGCTTGACAACGATTTTCTTAAGGAACAAATGAATATCCCCACCGATATTAAAATAGAAGCCTATTCGGAACAGCCTCAGGTACTGATAATGCACACTCACGCCTGCGAAAGCTATCTTACCGGAGACGGAAGCTTTCAGGACGAGACTTACACCTGCCGTACCGCCGACGCTTCCCAGAGCGTTGTGGCGGTGGGGCGGAAGATAGCGGAAAAACTGGCGGAAAACGGTATATGTGTGCTGCACGACGGAACTCTTCATGATTATCCTTCTTATAACGGCTCTTATGACAGGGCGGAGGAAACAATAACCAACATTTTAGCCGCGTATCCCTCCATAAAAGTGGTATTGGACATACACCGGGACGGGATAGCGGAGGAGGACGGCACCCCGATAGCGGCGGTAAACGAAATAAACGGAAAAAAAGCGGCTCAGGTGATGATAATCTCCGCCGCTTCGGACGGCTATTATTACGTGCCCAATTATCTGGAGAATTTTCATTTCGCCTGTCTTCTTCAACAGTATATGGAGAAAGAGAACAACGGCATCACCCGTCCCATTCTTTTTGAGTACTGTCAATATAATCAGCACCTGACCACAGGCTCTCTTCTTATCGAGGTCGGTTCACAGGGAAATACGCTTGAACAAGCCTTGTACAGCGGGGAACTGATAGGCGGAAGCATTGCCAGAGCACTTTTGTCGTTAAGCGAATGATTTTTAATAAAATACGTCTTTTTCTCTTTACATTTCATTTCTTTTATGCTATAATCCCTTAAAAGCGACACCGCACGCAAAGCCGTAGGCGTTCATTGTGCGGTGTTGCCTTAAACAAAACCAAAGCATAAAGGAGGCTAAAAAACCGTGGACATAAAAGAAAAAGACGCGGATTTCAAAAATACCGCCGAGCTTGTGAAAGCCATGGGTATCGGTTGGAACTTAGGCAATACCTTAGATCCCATAAACAGCTCTAAAGCAAAAACCGATCTTGATTATGAAACCGCATGGCATAACGTCAGAACCACAAAAGAACTTATTTCGTTTGTAAAATCGGAGGGCTTTGATACAATACGCCTTCCCGTCACATGGATAAACCACATCGACCCGGAAAGCTATAAAATAAACAAACCGTGGCTTGATCGGGTGCGCGAGATAACGGACTGGTGTATGGACGAAGGGTTTTACGTTATACTTAACCTTCACCATGACGAGGTATGGATAAATACCGCTCAGTCCGATTACGAGGGAGTGATGAAAAGGTATAAGGCGCTGTGGGAGCAGATCGCCTCTGAATTCGGCGATTATTCCCATAGACTTATCTTTGAGTCAATGAACGAGGTGGAATTCAAGGATATAGGCGAAGCCAAGGGATGTGAGCTTATAAGCCGAATAAACGCCGAATTTACCTCTCTTATTCGCAACAGCGGAAAAAGGAACGCCGACCGTTATCTGCTGTTGGCGGGTTATCGCACCGATATAGATATCACCTGCGGCGAAAGCGGCTTTGTACTACCCAACGACGATAGGATAACAGTGTCGCTTCATTACTATTCCCCGTCCGAATTTGCCATAGCAAATAAAAAAAACTCTTACGGATATCAAAGAACATGGGGAACCGAAAAAGACTTTGAATATCTGGACGGACAGATGAAAAAGCTTAAAGACAGGTTTATTGATAAGGGTATTCCCGTTATTTTGGGTGAATACGGCTGTACATTGCGGGATAAGGATTTGGATTGCAGAAAGCTTTATCTTATAAAGGTGGCTGAATATTGTCTTAAATACGATATATGTCCTTTATTATGGGACAACGGAGAAGAGGTTGACAGAATAAATTTGCGCTGGAGAACCGAAGGTCTGGGCGAAGCGTTAAGAGAAGCAAAAAATAAATACGTAAAATATTAAAAACTTAATTTAAAATTCATGTAGAAAATCTCCCTTTACCTAAAACGGCAAAGGGAGATTTTCACATATTGAAGTGAGAAAAAAACAAATTTTGAAATGAAAAAACTTCGTCACTCATTCTTTATTGCTTCAAGAGCGCTTATCTTTACCGCTCTGTTAGCGGGGTAAAAGCCTGAAATAAGGCCTATTATCGTTGAGAATGCCAGAGCCAGAAGAACCAGCCATATAGGTATTATAGAAATAGGAGAACTGCCATCGGTGTAGATTCCAAACATATTCGCAAAGGTATCGCTGCCCAGCGTGTTCATTACAGCCGAAATAATATAGCTTATAACGGTGCCTATCGCTCCGCCGAGAAGGCCTATCATTCCCGCTTCCATAAGGAACACCACTCTTATATTGCTGATAAAACAGCCTAATACCTTCATTATGCCTATTTCTCTGGTGCGCTCATAAATCGACATTATCATGGTGTTGGTAATGCCTATTGCCGCAACAAGAAGGCTTATTGCCGCCAGACAGCCCAATACCATCTGAACCACGCCCAACTGCCCTTGCATACTCTTTCTTTGGGAAGCCATGCTTGAGGTATTGTAGCCCAGGTCGGAAAGTATCGTTTCCACCGCGTCCACGTTGTTTATATCGTCCACCCAGAGCTTTATCTGTGAAAATTCCGGCTCCTTTGCGTCCTTTACATTGTTTAAGCGGTTGTAGCTGTTAATTATCTCTTTGGCAAAATCCATATCTATCATCAGGCTGTATACGGTCTGCCAGTCGTTATCCTGTTCCAATACCGCCGCGGTGGTCATTTTGAATTCGTAAGCTCTGCCTCCGCTCTGATAGGTGCCGTCGTCATTTGGCTTTTTTGTGTTGTTTATATAGATTTGAACGCTTTCGGTCATTGGGTCGAAGAAAGGCTCCGACCAGGTGCCGTCCGGCATCTGCTGCTTATAGGTGTATGAATTCTGCCCCTTTTTTTTGGTATCACGGAACTGGTAGGCCGCCTCGTTGCCGAATACCAGAGTGTGAAGGGTGTCGTCTCCCGAAGGATAATCTCCCTGTTCGGGAACATATCCCATTTTTTTAAGGGCGCTGAAATCCACACCGTATATTTCTATCCAGTTGGCTCTGTATCTTCCGTTTTTTCCCGCCGAAACGGTAACATAATTGCTGTCTACCTCGATCTTGGGAAATACCGTCTCCACATGGTCAAGATTTTTCATCATCTCCAGCGCGTCCTCGTCAAGCTTTGGCTTGTCTTCGGAATTGGATGTGCTGCTGTCCCCTACCCATACATATCGGCTGTTGCCGTAAATGGTGATGGCGTTAAGGTCGCCCCAAGAAGCCAGCATATTGTCCATTGCGGCGTTCATTCCCTGACCTAATGAAATCATGACAATAATGGCGCAGCAGCCTATTATTACACCGATAACCGTAAGCAAAGTTCTGCCCTTGCGTCTCCACAGATTACGGAGACACATGATTATCATGTCAAATAACTTCATCGTCGTCCTCCAGCTCTCTTTTCTTTTTCCTGTGCTTCACAACAATAACTATAACTATTATGGCTATTACAACAACGCCTCCGCCTATGGCGAACCATGCCCACATGGGGAAGCCTCCGTTTTCCTCCATACCGGGTTCAATCATTCCGATATCGTCTCCAAAGCCGGGATCTATCATTCCGGGATCATCCCAGTTATAAGATATTACGTTAAAGGAGAAGGGCAGCCTCTGTTCCTTCTGTGTTCCGTTGGAGTCCTCATAGGTAACTACTATATCGCCTTTTACGGTTCCTTCAACGTTTGGGGTAATCTGTACGTCGTAATATTCCTCGGAGCCGCTGTTTACGTTGCCCACATAATAAGTGCCCTGAGACTTGTCAAAGCCCTCGCCCTCAACGTCGGCGGTCACATTGTAAACCGCGCTCTTGCCTTTGTTTACAAAGCTTGTGCTGATATACACCATTTCACCGAGTCCAACCGATTCGGAATACTGCGCGGGGTTGAGGGTAAAGCGATCCTCCTGCTGAAGAGGGATTGTGATTGTTTCGGTAACGGTTTCGCCCTTTGCCCTTTTACCGTTTGCTATATACTCATATTCAAAAGTAACGTTTACGGGGTAGCTGTCGGGTTTGGAGTCGGCACGGGGGAGAAGATCTATTTCAATATCCGTTGTTGCCTTTCCGGGAAGGCTTTCAATAAAGAAGGAGTTTGAAGAATTGGCGGGGGAGAAAGCTACGCCGCTGTCTCCGTTTCCGGCTCCGCCGCTTATGGTAACTTTAAGGTTTTCGATAACCGTTGAATCGTCGGCGTTCTGAACGGTAAGCTTCAAGGGGAAAGCGGTGCCGCCGATAACGTATTCGCCGCCGAAATCATAGTTTTGGATAATTATGGGGGGAGCAAAAACGGTGTTGTCGGGATCCTTGTCTGCGGAGGGAACACAGGAGGCGGTGGTGTAAACGGTGGAGGTCACGTTGCCGAAGCTTAACTCCACGGGAATCACCTCGCGCATGGAGGAGATGCCGTCGCAGCCGATAAGGGGGAAGGAAAAGCTTTTGCTTTCTCCCGCCTTTATGTCAAAGTTTCTGTATGTAAGACCGCTGTCAATGGCGAACTTGCTGCCCGTAAGCTCCTGTACGGAAACGCGGGCGTTGGTGATATCCGTTGAGGACGTATTTTTAAGGGTAAGGGTAAGATTAAATTTCGTGCCCTTCTGAATGGCGTTGCTGCTGAACGAATAATCGGTCATGCTGATATCGTACTTTCCGTATTCCTCTTCGTCGGGCGCCTTTTCCTTGGGCTTGCACTGAAGTATTACGGAGGTGGAGAAAACCTGCGCCGAATCCGACGCGCCGTTTATCTTATATTCCACCTGTACGGGAATGCTTTCGCGAACGTTTACGATACCGTCGCAGGCTACAAGAGGAAATGTCACCTTAGCCTGACCATCCTTGTTTATATTTACCGTTTTTGTAGAAAATCCGCCGTCAAGAACGAACTTGGAGCTGTCAAGACCCTCCAGCTTAACCTTAACGTCCTTTAAGTCTATTTTACAGTCGTTTTTAAGGGTAAGGGCAAGTTCAAAGCTGTCTCCTGACTTTACCTCGTCCTTGCTTACGTCATAGGAGTAAACGGTAAGACCCGACGAAACCACGTCGCTTTCCACTCTTACGGGAATGGTGAAGCTTCCCGTGGACAGCTCGCTTCCGTTTGCGCCGAATACTGAAATGTTCAGTGTGAGGTTATAAATTCCCGTAGCCGTTGTGGCGGGGGCGGAAACGCTGAAGGTAAACTGGGGGCGGAAGGAAGAGCTAGTCTGCGTTTCCGTGGTTTCCACCAGAATGTTTCCGTCGGAAGAGGAAAGCGACGCAGCAACGTTGGCAAAATTGCCGTTGTTTAAGTTTTTAAGCTGTATCGTGACGCTGCCTCTTCCTCCAGCTTTAATGGCATAGGTATTTGATGAAGCCAAAGCGAATTTGGCGGCCGAAGGGTCGGAGGGATCCGATCCGACTTCGGGCGCGCATTCCGACAGCGAAATGTTTATGGGGACGGTAACGCTTTGCCCGCCGCTTTCATAGCACACATTGTATGTAAAAGAATCGCCCTTTCCGAGATAGGTTATATCGGTAAAATAAGCGGTTATGTACAAAAAGCTTCCTATAATGGTGGGATTCAGTATGACTGCGCTTGTATCCATAAGACTAAAGCTTTCGTTGGAAACACCGAAGGCAAAAATATTATTTTCGTCCACCATATCCCACGGATCTATACCTGCCAAAAAATTGGATATGGGTATATAGGCGTTTGCCTCCAAAGAAAATTTAGAGTCCTTTTCAATGCGGTTTATGTTTACCGTGTATCCGCCGGAAAAAGCGGTGCCGCTGAGCGACGGCCCCGTCGGCTCGGTAACGGCGGGGGGCTTTGTCGTTTCTGCAAACGACGCAAAGGGAAGTGATAAAGCTGTTATGGAAGCGGCAAGGAAAGCAGCCGCTGTTTTAACAAAAAAATTAGCTTTCATTTTCATTTGATCCTTTCAGTTAAAGATTCCGAATTAAAATATTATGAGTCAAGCTCCGACAGTAAAAAGCGAACTACGAGGCGGACTGTCTCGATTTATCTTCTGCGTTATCCGCAAAAGGGTCGTAAACCGCCTTGTTGATCTCGTCGCTGTGAATATCACCGTCTATTAGATGTACTATTCTGTCTGCGTATTTGGCGATATCAAGATCGTGGGTAACCAATATAAGCGTAAGATTATGCTCGCGGCACATTTTTACCATCAGCTCCATAACGTCGGCAGTGGTTTTTGTGTCCAGGTTTCCCGTAGGCTCGTCGGCAAAAACGACGTTGGGCTTTGCCACAAAGGCTCTCGCTATGCCCACGCGCTGCTGCTGTCCGCCTGACATTTGATTTGGGCGGTGCTTCATGCGGCTTTTAAGTCCTACCGCCGCCAGCATTTTTTTTGCTTCCTTATCTCGCTTTCGCCGGCTCCAACCCTTGAACATCAGCGGCATTCCCACGTTTTCCATAGAGGAAAGCTGAGGGATAAGGTTATAGGCCTGAAATATAAAACCCGTATTTTCCTGACGGAATTTTGCCAGCTTTCTTTCCGACAGCTTTGCGATATTTACGCCGTTTATTATAATATCGCCTCTTGTAGGCTTTTCAAGGCCGGCCAGCATATTGAGAAGCGTCGATTTACCCGAACCCGAAGTACCTAAGATACAGCATATCTCGCCCCTTTCTATTCGCAGGTTGATATTTTTAAGGGCATAGACTTTTTCCTGACCCAGTCGATAGACCTTACGGAGTCCGGTAACTTCAATAAATGACAATTTCTCACCTCATTTCGTTTTTTGTCACTATGTAAAAGTATAAAGCTTTTATAATGGAAAAGCTTATTTTTTTCCATAAGCTTTTCTTATTTTTTTCTTATTTTCAATTATACGTTGTCCAAAGAAAAAATATTGCACTTGTCCCTCTTATATATTAAACGATAAAAGCGGGCAAAATGTTACCGTTTTTTTTAAATTTTACCAAAAACCGTTATATTGCATAAAATTTAATTTGCTTTTTTGTGCAATTTTAGAGTAAAGCTGACTTTTTTCTAAGCGGATATAATAAGTATAGCACTTATTAGCTTGTTTTTCAATGGTAAGATAGTTAAAATAAAGTTTCAGCAAAAATTTTTATGCACTGTACTGTATTGCATAGTACAGCGATGATATATTATAATATTGTTTTTGTGTAGTTGTTAATAGTCATTGGGAATCAAAAAACTCTCCGTGCTTGAAGACGACTCGCACACAGAGAGTTTTTCGGATTGTTTTTTCTTATTGCAGAGAAAAATAACACCATTTATAAATAGTATTACGCCCTTGCGCATCCGTCAACGGAGAGCACCTCTCCGGTCACGTACGACGCCAACGGGCTAGCCAAAAACAAAAACGCATTTGCGATATCCTGAGGCGTTCCGATCCTTCCGAGGGGAATTGTGGAGGTGATATACTGTCTCGTCTGCTCCGGCAGAGCGGCAACCATATCCGTATCGGTAACTCCGGGAGCCACAGCGTTAACGCGTATGTTATCCTTTGCCAATTCCCTTGCCAGCGATTTGGTCATTCCGTTAAGAGCAAACTTTGATGTGGGATATCCCACCCCGGCGGGCTGTCCGTAAATGGATACCATGGAAGAAGTGTTCAGAATAACTCCGCCGCCGTTTTCTTTCATTATCGGAGCTACCGCGCGGATAGTATAAAAGCAAGAATTTACATTAAGTTTCATTATCTTGTCAAAATCATTGGGCTCATAGCTGTAAAGAGGCTCGGAAGCGCTTATTCCCGCGTTGTTGACCAAAATATCGATTTTTCCGTATTTAGCCTTTATTTCCTCAACCGCCTTCGCTATGCTTTCGTAACTTGTCAGATCGGGTGAAATTC
Source organism: uncultured Ruminiclostridium sp. (assembly GCA_910588335.1). Lineage (GTDB taxonomy): Bacteria > Bacillota > Clostridia > Oscillospirales > Ruminococcaceae > Ruminiclostridium_E. The sequence goes on from CAJUQV010000020.1 coordinate 56,329, forward strand.
CTTCAACCTCAAAACCGGCGTTTTCCTTTTTCAGCTCGTCCACCGCTTTCTGAGCTGTTTCGGGTCTCGAACCGCAAAGTACTACCTTGGCTTTGTTTTCCAGAAAGGTGCGTACTATTGCGTAACCGATACCTCTTGTTCCGCCGGTGACCAATGCTACTTTGTCTTTTAAAAGTTCCATAGCCTTTACCTCCGTTGTTTTTGTTGCTGAATATGTTAAAATTATAACACGCCTAAACATAAATGTCAATGTGATAGTCAGTTTCTTTGCGTGAGAGCAAGTTGTTTTTACGAGGAAACACGATATTATTTTACAAAAATCTATTTTTTTCAATATAGTTTCTTTTTTGTCGCATTGCCCAAAAAAAGCCGAAAACATTTTCGAAATTGGTCCATTTTGACACTTTAAATTTTATAAAATACTGCTATAATAGTTTAAGATTTTATACCGATCCTTTTTAAGCTATGGATAAAATCCACAGCTTAAAAAGAGGTACGCCCAAAACACTAATCCAACAATTTATAAGGGATTAGTATTAACTTGCAAATCCGTTAAAAATAACGCTTCCCCCAAAGAAAGGAAAGGTGAACAATGTTTCTTTTGAGATGGCTTTGGAGCAACCTTAGCGGTTACCGCGGCCGATACATAACGGCTTTGCTGTTATCCGTCATCTGCCAGACCATGTACTTAATAACCCCGATGATGAGCCAAAGGATAGTGGATACCTTCATTGTGTCCGAAAACAGCGCCGAAATGATAAGAACACAGCCGAACCTTCTTATTATGATGGTGGCGGCAATGGTGGGATTCACATTCCTTCGCACCTGTATGACATACAGCGCCAATATGCTGTATGAATCCACCTCCCAGGCTGTTGTGTACAAAGTGCGCAAAAAACTTTACGAAAATATAAACATGCAGGACGCTACTTTTTATCATACCCACCGTACAGGCGATATAATGACCCGAATGAGCGGAGATATGGATATGGTGCGACACAGCGTGGCGTGGATATTGAAGACCGTGCTGGAAAGCTTGGTGCTGTTTATTGTTTCCATTGTGTATTTTTTCAGCATGGATCCGATTACGGCACTATGCCTTATAGCTCTCACCCCCGTTATCTTTATCGCTTCCTTTATATTTAAACGAAAAGTAAGACCCATGTACGTGACGCTCCGTGAAAAGCTATCTCAAATGAATACTTTGGCGGAGGAAAACATATCGGGAAATAGAGTTGTTAAGGCGTTTGCAAGAGAAGATTATGAAATCGGGCGTTTTGACGAAAAAAGCCGCGAGTATTGCGCCGCCAACAAGGCGGCAGCCCTGAAGTGGATAGACTTTTTCCCTACAATTGAAATAACCGCTCAGGCGCTTTCAGTGGTTCAATTGGTCGTCTGCGGTATCTTCGCGGTTATGGGAAGAATAACGGTGGGCCAGTTCACCGCTTTCAGCGGACTTATCTGGACGCTTGCCAATCCTATGAGAAATATCGGTACCATAATAAATGACTTCCAGAGATTCTCTGCCTCCGCCAATAAGATAATCGAATTATATTACGGAAGAACCAAGGTTGCGGATCGAGAGGACGCAGTGGAGCTTACCGAAAGAATAAAGGGTGACATAGAGTTTAAAAACGTTTCATTCAGCTACGGAAAAACTCAGGTGCTCCACGATATAAACCTTACCGTAAAAGCGGGAGAAACCGTGGCGATAATGGGAGCCACCGGATCGGGAAAAACCACTCTCACAGAGCTTATTTCGAGAATTTACGATGTTGATTCGGGACAGGTAACGGTGGACGGTCACGACGTAAGAATGATGAAGCTGAAGCAGCTCAGAGAAAGCGTCGGCGTTGCCACTCAAGACGTACTTCTCTATTCCGATACTGTTGAGGGCAATATAGCCTTCGGCAATGTGGAAATGACCAAGGACGAAGTGGTAAAGTGCGCCGATATCGCCGACGCCAACGGCTTTATACAAAAGCTGTCCGAGGGTTATGAAACGATAATCGGCGAAAGAGGCGTAGGGCTTTCGGGAGGTCAGAAGCAGCGTATCGCACTCGCCCGCGCGGTGGCGGTAAAACCCTCGATACTTATTCTCGACGACACAACCTCGGCAGTGGATCTGGAAACAGAGACACGTATACAGGAAAACCTCCGAAATCTTGACTTTAACTGCACAAAAATAATAATAGCCCAGCGTGTTTCCTCCGCCAAAGACGCGGATAAAATAGTGATACTCAAGGACGGCACCATATCCGATATCGGCACTCACGAGGAGCTGATCCAAAGAGAAGGTTACTATAAAGAAGTGTACGAGCTGCAAAAATAAGAAAGGAGACAGTAATGGCACGAAATAAGTTTGACATAGACGAAACCCTTGAAACCCCATTTGACATACGTCACTTGAAAAGAGCGCTGGTCTACTGCGGAAGATACAAGGGAAAAATATTTCTTTCGCTTACGCTGAGCGCCGTGGCGGCAATAGCGGGATTGGTTGTCCCCTTGATAAGCCGGTACGCTCTTGACGTCTCCATTCCCGATGGCAACATACCTCAGATAATTTTTTTGGGAGCGCTTATGCTGGCTTCCATCTTCATAAGCGTCCTTCTTTCCGCCAAGCGCTCCAGAATAATGACGAAAGTGGGACAGGATATAGTTTACGATATCCGTAAAGATTTGTTTGAGCACCTGCAAAAACTTCCCTTTGAATACTATGACACCCGCCCTCACGGAAAGATATTGGTACGCGTTATAAACTACATAAACAGCATTTCCGACCTGATGAGCGACGGTATTATAAAGTTCATTCTTGAAATTTTCAACCTTATTTTCATAATGATCTTTATGTTCTTTGTTTCCTGGCAGCTGGCGCTTGTGGTTATCTGCGGTTTACCCGTATTCGCCGTGGTTATGCTTATGATAAAGAATAAGCAGAGAAAAGCATGGCAGCAGGTAAGCAACAAGAGCAGCAACCTTAACGCCTATATTCACGAAAGCATAGTGGGCACTAAGGTTACGCAGATGTTTACCAGAGAAGAGGTAAACGCGGAAATATTTGACAAGCTTCAGAACAATTACCGCAAAAGCTGGATGAGAGCCGTAACTTTCAGCAACTTGGTATGGCCCACCGTGGACAATATCTCTATCTGGGTAAGCGGTGCAATTTATATAACCGGACTGCTTGTTTTCGGAACGGGTACGGTTTCCTTGGGTAATATCGTAGCCATGTGCAGCTACGCCTCCCGCTTCTGGCAGCCGCTGCTGAACCTGTCCAACCTTATGAACACATTTATAAACGCGGTATCCTATCTTGAAAGAATATTTGAGACAATGGACGAGCCGGTGACCGTATGCGACAGGGATGATGCAAAGGAAATGCCCGAAATAAAGGGCGAGGTTTCCTTTAACAATGTTACATTCGCTTACGAAACGGGTCCCAATATATTGGAAAATTTAAGCTTTACCGCCAAGGCGGGTGAGAGCATTGCCTTAGTAGGCCCTACCGGAGCGGGAAAAACCACCGTTGTGAGCCTTTTAAGCCGCTTCTACAACCTAAGCGGCGGTGAAATAGACATTGACGGCACCGATATTTCTTCCGTTACCCTTCACTCTCTTCGCAGTCAGATGGGCATAATGCTTCAGGACAGCTTTATTTTCAGCGGCACCATAATGGACAATATCAAGTACGGAAAGCTTGACGCTACCGACGAGGAGGCTATGGAAGCGGCAAAGATAGTGGGCGTAGACGAATTTATCTCCACTCTGCCGGACGGATATTACACGGAGGTCAATGAACGCGGTTCGGGGCTTTCACAGGGGCAGAAGCAGCTTATTTCCTTTGCGCGCACCATTCTTGCCGATCCTAAGATATTGGTGCTTGACGAAGCTACCTCTTCCATCGACGCCAAAACCGAAAGATATCTGCAAAGGGGCATCGATCATCTGCTTAAGGGCAGAACAAGCTTCATAATTGCCCACCGACTTTCTACAATAAGAAACTGCGATAAAATAATGTATATAAGCAACAAGGGAATAACCGAATGCGGAAGCCATGACAGCCTTATCGAGAAAAAAGGCGATTATTATAAGCTTTATACCTCTCAGGCTATTTAATAATAATCTTTGGTCAAGGTGTAAACAAATATTATGGATGACCAAAGATTAGTGCTTGGTGAGCATGACGGTATTTAACAAAATTTACCAAAGGACGCGCGTCTATATATGGATTTATGAAAAAACTGTACACCAATCTTATTACAAACTAAGATTGGCGTACAGTTTTAGTTAAGCGCTAAAAATTTTTTCATCGGTTTTGTGTAGTAGCTGAAACCCTATTTTTGATAATAATATAAAATAAGCAAAGCTCTAAATGTAATATCGCATAGTCTTTTTGTAGGGGTTTTCCAATCGGTTTCCAATTGCTGACCACCGTAAACACCAATACCTTTCAATACATCTTCCAGAACCGGAGTTTTACAAATTCCATCTACGTCAATGGAATTTGCAATTTCTTCAACCGCTTCTTTTAACACTGGAATATACGGTATAACTCCGCACCTTGCAAACCATTCGATATATTCCAAATTGTACCTCTCCGGTCTGTTTCGATATTCTATAGATACCGGAGAAGGCAACAAACAGGTTTGTTTGATTGAAAGGCCTTGTGACGGAAAGCAGCCAAGCGTACCGAGCTGATATCCTACCCATGAATTTGCACCTACTCCAATTAAATCAGGACGATCTGTTTTCATCATTTTGGCAATGGAATCCGCTAACATTTTAATGTTTTTCGTTGTCTTCCACAATCGGGTATGAGCTAATATATCCAAATGATAACGGCACGGCCATTTTTCATAGTCATTAAAGACATACGTAATACCGCTTGGATTGCTTTTACATGGCCTTCCTTTTCGCGGACGAACGATATCCAGAATCGAATCTACCTCCAGCACTCTCTGGAAAGAGTCAAGCGAAAGCTGAATCTGAGGTCTGATGTCAATTAAATCATCGTATTCTGCTCTTGCAATACAGGCACAGCGAATTAAATTTTGACCGTTTGCCGCATAACGAAATTCGTCAAAGTATTTACCCTTTGTTCGATAACAATGATCGGTCAGCTCTGTGGTGACAAAAGCGTTCATTGCTTCCTTAAGCACCGGATTCTCTTTTCCTACTGCCTTTTCTGCAAGATATTTTACACCAACCTCCTGATTCTCATAAGGGCCGGCATCTCTGTTCGGACCATGAAAACCGTTTCCAATCCATCCGTTTTCTTTTTGACAGCCGGCAATGAGTTTATAGATTGGTTCTTCTGTAATTTGTGACTGTAAATTAATCTCTTCTTCTTTGGATATTTGACCCAGGATTTCTTTTTTTACTCGAAGTTTAATCGAAGGGTTGGCATTTTCAAGAAGAAAATTAATAGCATTTTGAAGTATGTTCTTCATATGATACACTCCTATACATTGATCCAAAGATTTTATTAATTTTTTTATTGTAAAGGTTTGAGCCTTTCCGCAAAGGGAAAAGATCCATTTTAAATCTATGATTTAATGATGTTTTAATACAACACGATTGGCATTTTTACCCATATTCCTTAGGTAATCGGTGGCAGGCTTTATTTTGTGTGCTTTTTCATTATTTATATTATACCTTATTTTTCATTGGTTTGCAATCGATTTGTGCGGTGTTGCCTAAGGAAAGGTATTGTAAAAACAATGCGTACAATAAACAGCCTTCGCGTACCGCAATGATTAAGGCGGCAAACGCGGATACCTTCGGGTTTGACTGCGTGTGCCTTATAAAGGGAGCGCTTTGGGGCTGGAACAGCGACAAAAACGCAGTTTACGGCGGCGCAAAATATGAAAGCAACGATGTTTCCGACAGGGATTGCAATGTTATTTTTGATAAATGTTCCGGCAAAACAACGGATTTTTCCAAAATTGAGGTCGGGAAAGCGGTGTGGTTGCAGGGGCATATCGGAGTTTATATTGGGGATGTACTGGCGGTGGAGTGTACGCCTTCTTGGAAAAACTGCGTGCAGATTACGGCGGTTGCAAATATCGGAGCAAAGTCGGGGTATAATTCGCGGAGGTGGACTAAGCATGGGAAGCTGCCTTATGTTACATATGAGGGAGTTTCGTCTGCCGTAAATAAGGCAAAGTTTGTCTCCGGAAAGACTAACGCGCCCGTTAACGTGAGGGGAAGCGCGAGTATAAGCGGGACTGTTGTTGCTAAACTGCCTAAAGGGACGGCGGTTAAGATGACAGGGAAAATTGTTGAGAAAGGCGGGTATACTTGAGCAGAGGTTGTTTATAACGGGAAGGCTTGTTGGTGCGATAGGCATTGGATCGACAGTTAATTATTTCAAATTTAACATAACAAAACAGTTATATGCCCGTGTATTTAAATGCGGGCATATATCCGTTTTTAAAGATTGGAAATTTAAAATGCGATAGATAAAAATAAGTCAGCAAAAGCTTGATTTTATGTTGAATTAGTGATATTATTAAATCACAAAACATAGAAACAGGATGGAATTACTGAAAATGAAAATCAAGGACAAAGTGGAACAGAAAAAAATTCTCGAAAAAACTGTAACGGATATTATTTGTCAGATGGGCATACCCGCTCACCTTAAAGGATATCAATATTTGCGGTGCGCCTTGATTTTGTGTACAGAAAACAGCGAGATGGTAACTTCAATAGGCAATCTTCTTTATCCGGCTGTTGCTAAACAATTTAATACAACACCATCCCGTGTAAATACAAATATAGCCCGCGCAGTAGAAGTCGCTTGGGAGATGGGAGATTCGTACGTACTGCGTTCGTATTTCGGCAACATGTTAGACAAGGCATGGGAAAAACCATCCGCTGCGGAATTTATCTCCACGGTTGCCGATACGCTAAGGCTTCGGTTTAAAACGGAAAACTTCAGTGATAGATATTGACAGAAAGGCTTACAAAAAAGCGGCGATTTTTATTTTCGCCACTTTTTTGCTTTTTGGTTAGTTTGCACAAAGTTTTGAAAGTTTGTGTTATAATTTATTGGGTTTTGCGTGGCAGACAACAGTTTAGGTTAGTGAAACAAGGCCGTTTTTATTTTTTACTGCCTCCATCTTTACAATTTTTTAACCTTTTTTTATTGAATTTCATACATAGAAAAAACCGCTTAAACCCTTTGTTTAAGCGGTTTCAATGTGGTGGACCTGAAGGGGCTCGAACCCTCGACCTCTGCGTTGCGAACGCAGCGCTCTCCCAGCTGAGCTACAAGCCCGAATTAACTTAAAATACGCCCCCTTTGGGAGCGTAAATTGTGGAGCGGATTACGAGGCTCGAACTCGCTACCTCCACCTTGGCAAGGTGGCGCTCTACCAGATGAGCTAAATCCGCGGTTAAGAGATTTTTCAATCTCTCTGGTGCTCCCGATCGGAATCGAACCAACGACACGAGGATTTTCAGTCCTCTGCTCTACCAACTGAGCTACAGGAGCGTATACACAGAAAATCAATGTGTTCAATTGTACGGCTCTTCGGATTCACCTGTTTGTGTAAAATGACAATTCAGTGTCACGCCGTTGGCGATCCGGATGGGATTCGAACCCACGACCTCTAGCGTGACAGGCTAGCGTTCTAACCAACTGAACTACCGGACCAATTGGTGGGAGCTACAGGGCTCGAACCTGTGACCCTCTGCTTGTAAGGCAGATGCTCTCCCAGCTG
>CAJUQV010000021.1 GCA_910588335.1 uncultured Ruminiclostridium sp.
ATACTCCACTGCTTGTGCGGGCCCCCGTCAATTCCTTTGAGTTTCAACCTTGCGGTCGTACTCCCCAGGTGGATTACTTATTGTGTTAACTCCGGCACGGAAGGGTTCAGTCCCCCCACACCTAGTAATCATCGTTTACAGCGTGGACTACCAGGGTATCTAATCCTGTTTGCTCCCCACGCTTTCGAGCCTCAGCGTCAGTAAAAGCCCAGCAAGCCGCCTTCGCCACTGGTGTTCCTCCTAATATCTACGCATTTCACCGCTACACTAGGAATTCCGCTTGCCTCTACTTCACTCAAGAATATCAGTTTCAAAAGCAGGTTATGAGTTGAGCCCATAATTTTCACTTCTGACTTGACATCCCGCCTACGCTCCCTTTACACCCAGTAATTCCGGACAACGCTTGCCACCTACGTATTACCGCGGCTGCTGGCACGTAGTTAGCCGTGGCTTATTCAAGAGGTACCGTCTTCTGCTCTTCCCTCTTAAAAGAAGTTTACAACCCGAAAGCCTTCTTCCTTCACGCGGCGTTGCTGGGTCAGGCTTGCGCCCATTGCCCAATATTCCCCACTGCTGCCTCCCGTAGGAGTCTGGGCCGTGTCTCAGTCCCAATGTGGCCGATCAACCTCTCAGTCCGGCTACTGATCGTCGACTTGGTGGGCCGTTACCTCACCAACTATCTAATCAGACGCGAGCCCATCTTTCAGCGATAAATCTTTGGTACCAGAAGGATGCCCTTCCGGCACGTTATGCGGTATTAGCAGTCGTTTCCAACTGTTGTCCCCCACTGAAAGGCAGGTTGCTCACGTGTTACTCACCCGTCCGCCACTGATCCGAGGAGCAAGCTCCTCTTCACCGTTCGACTTGCATGTGTTAGGCGCGCCGCCAGCGTTCGTCCTGAGCCAGGATCAAACTCTTTAAAGTTTGTATCAAAAAGACTTGTCCCTAAAGACCCGTCTCTCTAATCTGTCTCTTTTTGAACGCCAACTTGCATTTCTGCACTTGTTTGTTCATCCAGAATTAATTTGAATTTCAGGTTACTTAATTCGTCAATACTGTTCAATTTTCAAGGAGCAGCTTCTTCTTTTGATTTCCATCTTTTCGATTCCTCTTAAGATTTTTATCTCAAGTCGACAGCTTTTATATTTTAGCACATCTTGGAAGTTTTGTCAAGTACTTTTTTGAAATTTTTTAATTTTTTTCAAATTTTCTTTTTCCTTGTTTTTCTTCCCTCTCAAGAGCGCCTATCTATTATATCACAGGCTCGCCGATTTGTCAATACCTTTTTTGAAAAAATTTCACTTTTTTCTCGTTTCTTCTTAACTTTTCGGCTCTCTCGTCGAGTGCTTGATTATTATATCACTTTCTTCTTCTTTTGTCAACCCTTTTTTACTTTTTTTTTGCGGTTTGGTTCTTTTGTCGGTTTTTTTCACTTTTCTTTTGAGTTGTTGTTTATTTTGTACAGCAAATCGTCAATTATACACGATTTTTCCACTTAAACTTGAAAAAATAAAAACGTATGAGCGTACATATGGTGTTCCGATAATACTGTAAACACGGTGATCTATTTTGCGGTATTCTGTTCTCTGCTCTTATCTTCCGATAATTCGGTTATTACTTTTATAAAACTCTCCGCATCATTAAACTTCTGATAAACCGAAGCAAATCTTATATAAGCAACCGCATCCTTGTCCTTTAGTTTGCGAAGGGCCATTTCACCGATCTGTGTACTGGTCACCTCGTCCTTAAAATTGTTTCTCAACTCACTGACAATACTGTCCACCATATCATTGGCAGCTCTTGTATCTATGGTAGCGCGGTTGGCGGCAGCCCTGACAATGCTCTTTAAAAGCTTATCACGCTTAAACTCCTCTACGGAGCCGTTTTTCTTGGTAACCATAAGGGGGGTATTCTCTATTTCCTCATATGTGGTGAATCTTTCCTTACACTTAAGACATTCCCTGCGGCGGCGTATCCTGTTTTCCGTGGGACGGGAATCAATTACCTTGCTGTCATCATATCCGCAATTTGGGCATTTCATAAAATGTGATTATCCTTTCATAAATCAAAATATATACTTTTCGTATATAATAACATTTTTTTACAAAATTTGCAATACCTTTCAGAAAAAACCTTTCATAAAATTTACGCTTTCTTTTAATTCATTCAAGTCATTAAAGCCGTTTTTGTAGAGCTCTAAAATTATCCCTCCTTTATACCCTGTTTTTTTCAGCAATTCCGCGAATCCGGCAAAATCAAAGCGTCCTTTCCCAACCGGAACACAGTCTTTTTCGGAAGTATTATCGCTAAGGTGACAGTGAGCTATGCTGCCGCCAAGTGAATTTAATATTTCAAAACAATCTGTTCCGCACCTTAACGCCTGCTTAACATCGAGCACAAAATCGCATTCCGTTCCAAGATTCTTTTTCATATTTTTAAGAAAGTCCAAACTTCCGCTCTTACAATAACTTACGTTTTCCTGAGCCACGGTTATGCCAAAAGTTTTACCTTTCTCCCTTAAAGAAAGGTATCGCTCAAAATAAAGCTCTTCGGGACATTCCGCACTTTTAAGGGCACCGTGAAGGATAAAGATTTTCGCGCCCAGTTCGTTCATTACGGTAAAATACCTTTTGTATACCTCCATTATATCGTCTACCCGTCTTTGATAATTGCCGAAAAGCGACATTGTTTCAACGGCACTTGTGTACGGATGTACGGAAAGTATATTCGGACGGTATTTTGCCGTAATTGACCTGATTTCATTATAAACCGGGCCTTTAATTTCACAGTCGGCGTTAAAAAAAACCTCAAATGTATCCACACCGGCTTCGCAAAGACTGAGAAGTGCTTTTTCCGTTTCGGCAGGATACAGACAGGCAGTTGAAACTCCTATGTTCATTTGAATTTTCCTTTCTTTTTGTGTGGGGCAATCAGCAGCGATTTTTATTCTTCCCATAAACAATCAGAGCCCGACAAAGTCGGGTTCTGAAAAAACTTATTTCTTTTCTGTAATCGCTTTATTTTCCTTATGAAGCTGCCAGGAAACCCACATGGGTCCCGACATAAACACGGAAGAATAAAATCCTGCAACAAGACCTATCAACAACGGGAAAGCAAAGCTGATAATAGACTCAACTCCGCAGACCATTGCCACAACACAAATCGCCAACGCCGCAAACGCAGTGGTGATGGTAGTGTTTATGGAACGCGTCATAGTCTGCGACACACTGGTATTCATCAATTCCACAAGTCCCATTTTCTTTCCGTAAAGCGTTCTGTTCTCACGAATTCTGTCATAGGTTACAATAGTATTGTTTATGGAGTAACCTAAAATCGTAAGAACTACCGCCATAAAATTCGCGTCCAGAGGCAGTCTGAAGAATATAAAGGAAGCAAACACTATGACTATGTCATGAATAAGTGCCACCAGAGCAAAAACACCCGCAGAAAGACCGCCTATCTTCTTGAACCTGAAAGCAATATAAACTACCAGTAATATAAAGGAGAATATAACGGCCACAAGGCACTTTGCGAAAAACTTCCAACCCGATGTGGGACTCACATCCTGGCTGTTAAGTCTTTCGAGCTGATTTCCCGAAAACTTTTCCATAAGCTCCGCGGACATATCGTTGAGCACATCGGCCGTCAGCCCGTCATTTGAAGCGTAGGAAAGCGTAACGTTATTTGTTGAAGAATTAAGCGAGGAGCCCGTCGTAACATTTACCGTGCCGTAACCGTAGCCCTCCGCCGCCGACTTAAGCGCCGCGGTGTCAAGCTCTCCAGTATAGCTGTAAGTTATCAGAGTACCGCCCTTAAATTCTATATCAACTTCAATGCCGGCAACCAAAGCGACAATAAGCGCCGCCAATGCAATCACTATGGGAATTATAAAGAATATTCTTCTCTTTCCGTAGATGTCCCAAACTTTTTTCTTACTCATTGTTAACACCTCCGTAAAGAGCAGGCTTTCTGAACGCCTTGAAATCCGCCAAAGAAGCCGTCATAAGCCTTGAAAGCAGAATACCGAACAGGAAGTTCAGTATAACGCCTACCGCCAAGGTATAACCGAAGGAATAAATCGTGCCTTCGGTAGAAGCGCCGAACCAGATGAATATAGGAGAAAGAATTATGGAGCATATGCTGTCGCTGGTTCCGAAAGCGCCCATCAGTATAAGCGCCACGATAACCATGGTAATGTTGCCGTCGAAAATGGCGGAAAATGCGCGCTTATATCCCACGCGAATGGCTCCGTTTACCGACTTGCCCGCGTATATCTCTTCCTTAATGCGTTCAGCCGTGATAACGTTTGCGTCAACGCCCATACCCAAAGCGAGAATTATACCCGCTATACCGGGAATAGTGAGAGTAAAGCTGTCGTTAAAGCCAAAAAATCCCGTTACCGCCGCGAATGTGCCGGCGGCTTGTCCCAAAAGGGCGATGGAAGCCACAAAACCGGGAAGACGGTATTTGACTATCATAAATACCACGATAAACGCAAAGCCGATAAGTCCCGCAATAGCCATTGCATCTCTCGCCCCTTCACCGAGTGTGGGGCTTATAGTGCTGAAATTAGCGGTAACAAGGTTAAATGGCAAAGCGCCGCCGTTTATCTTATCAGCCAGCGCCTTTGCGCTGTCCGCAGTGAAGCTGCCGCTTATGGTCGCGGAACCGTCGGTTATGTGAGCGGAAACTCTGGGCTCCGAAATCATATGGTCATCCATCCAAATGGAGATTATGCCGTTTGAGGCGCTGAGCCTTTCCGTAGCCTCCGAAAAAGCGGTGACGCCCGAATCCTTAAGCGTAAGGGCAATCTGATATTCCTTATCCTGAGTATTATAATAGGCTCTGGCGCTCTCAACGTCGGAGCCGTTCAGAACTAAGGGAAGATCCTCATAGGTCTGATCCTCTCCGATCGACGTGCTTCCTCCCTCTCGGAAGGACAGCATAGCCGTCTCGCCCAACTCCTTAACGGCCGCCTCGGGGTCAAAGTCGGTATCGTCCGACTGCCACGGGAAACGAACTATTATCTGGTGAGTTGAATAATCCACATATAAATCATAATCGGTAATGTTGCTGTTAAGCATACGAGTCTCGATTACCGATCTCGCGGCGTCCATCTGATACTGATCCGCCTCATATCCCTCCGGAGGGGTAAAGGTAACATCGACGCCTCCCCTGATGTCGATACCCCAGCGAATATCCGACAACCCGCGTATCCATGTAGTGGTGATATCTCCGTAAAAGGTGTGAACGCCGATAGCCGCCAACAGCGCAAACACTGCGATAAGTCCTGCCACTACAAAGAAAACGGGCTTTTTAATTCTTTTCAATTAGATTTCACTCCGTTCCTGTCCTGTTTTTTCGGTTTCATTGGGTTTCTGTCAATTTATAAACATATTATAAAGCAAAAACACATTAACCTTTATTTTAAATTTAAGGATAACCTTATATATTATAGTAGATTATTTCCTATAAGTCAAGAAGTTTCGTATATTTTTCATAATATTTTACCTATTTTATTACGTTTTATTAAAACTCCGACTGTTTTTTGACAAGCTCCGTTTCAGACAGAAAGCTCGGATTTTTCTCCCAGAATATCCTTGTTGGCCTCAAGAACGGGATAAATGCACTCCTTAAGGAAATTATCCACCTGCTCTTCGCATCTTCCGGTATAGTTTTCCGGTTTCAACACCGATTCTATCTCCTCCTTTGTCATATCAAAGAAAGGATCTGCGGCGATACGATCCACCAGATCGTTTTCCTTTCCCTCCTCCTTTACCGCCTTGGCGGCGGCAAGGCTGTGCCTGCGCAGCGCTTCGTGTATTTCCTGCCGGTTTCCGCCTTTTTCCACAAGCCGCATCATAATGTTTTCGGTAGCCATAAATGGAAGCTCCCTCATCACCCTTGCCCTTACGGATTTTTCGTAAACCACAAGTCCGTCGGTAACGTTTATCATTATATTAAGGATAGCGTCAACGGCCAAAAATGCTTCCGCCACGGCGATCCTTTTGTTTGCGCTGTCGTCAAGGGTTCTTTCAAACCACTGGGTAGCGCTTGTAAAAGCGGGATTAAGCGCGTCCACCATCACATAACGGGCAAGGGAGGTTATGCGCTCCGCCCTCATGGGATTGCGCTTGTAGGGCATTGCCGAGGAGCCTATCTGATGTTCCTCAAAGGGCTCCTCCATTTCCTTGAAGCTGGCAAGTATTCGCAGATCGTTGCTGAATTTTGAACAGCTTGCCGCAATTCCCGCCAAAACGTTAACCGCCATTGTGTCGATTTTCCTCGAATAAGTCTGACCGCTTACAGGGACGCACTTCTCAAAGCCCATTTCCTCGGCGATCATTTGCTCCAGTTTGTCTATTTTTTCCCCATTTCCTCCGAAAAGCTCGACGAAGCTTGCCTGAGTTCCCGTAGTGCCCTTCTGACCCAACAGTTTTAGACTGTTCATTCGGTGCTCCAGTTCCTCAAAATCCATAAGCAGCTCGTTCATCCAGAGCGTGGCGCGTTTTCCCACTGTGGTGAGCTGAGCGGGCTGCAAATGTGTATAAGCAAGACAGGGCATACTTTTGTACTTATCCGCAAAGCCCGCCAGATTTGAAAGCACGTTCACAAGCTTTCTTCGTATTATCCTCATGGCGTCCCTCATAATGATAATATCCGTGTTGTCTCCCACATAACAGGAGGTTGCGCCTAAATGGATAATACCCGCCGCGTCGGGACAAGCCTTACCATATGCGTAAACGTGAGACATTACGTCGTGACGCACTTCCTTCTCCCTCGCCTCGGCAACCGCGAAATCTATATTGTCCACATTGGCTTCAAGCTGATCAACCTGTTCCTGTGTAATATCCAGCCCCAGCTTCATTTCCGCTCTTGCCAGAGCCACCCAAAGGCGACGAAAGGTACCGAACTTTTTTTGCTGTGAAAAAACGTACTGCATTTCTTTGCTCGCGTATCTGGTGCAAAGAGGGCTTTCATAGGTGTTGTAATCTCTTGACATAATGCCTCCTGTTTTTTGTTTAATCCGTTTTAGAACCTGTCCGCATTGGAACGGTGCGTGGATTTTCGATCAGTTTTTTTGAGGATAAGGCAAAATTTTTCGGGCTGTCTTGCACGATAGGCAAGTAAAAATTTTAACACAAGACTTTCTGTCATTTGCCCAAAGTCATCGCCAAAATCCTCAAAAAAACACGTGCCAATTCCTGTGTGGACAGGTTCTTATACTAATTTCTGTTAAAAAAGCAGACAAAATACTTTAAAACAGAAATTGGCATTGCGGCAATTTTTTCCGATATCAGCATTTTAACATATTTTTACTTAAAATGCAAGCGGTAAAGGCGGTTATGTTTGCCGCAAAAAAGGAAGTATATTTGATTTACGGCATAAATTGCTTTGAAAAAAATGGCCTGATGAGTCAAAATTGTGTTTTGTTCACGTATCTCAGAAAAGTGAACATGTCTGTTCATTGCGCCCACAAAAAAGAACATTTTTATATTATTCGAGCTGTATATTCTTGCCGTATATATTGCTTTTTTCAGGAAAAAATGCTAAAATAAATATGGTTTATAATTACTTTAATTTCTTCCAAATACGAAACAAAAGCGAAAGGAAACACAAATGAATCACGGATTTATAAAAGTCGCCGCCGACACTCCCGAAATAAGAGTAGCCGATCCAATTTACAATGCCGACAGCATCATCTCCTGCGTAAAAAAAGCCGCCGAAAAAAAAGTAAAGCTTCTGGTTCTTCCCGAACTCTGCCTGACAGGCTATACCTGCGGTGACCTGTTCGGACAAAGAACTCTTATAGAATCAGCCTCCCGTCAGCTTGAAAGAATAAAGACGGAAACAAGGGAGCTGGACATAATCTTTGCTTTGGGACTTCCGATAATAAAAGGGGGAAAGCTTATAAACGCAGCCGCCGTGATTTATAAGGGAGAAACCTTGGGAATCACCGGAAAAAGAAACCTCCCCAATTACAACGAGTTTTACGAAAAAAGAAATTTCGCGGAATACACGGCCCCCCCCGTGGTTTTTAAATGCAGACAAATGCCCGAATTTACTTTCGGCGTGGAGATATGCGAGGATCTTTGGGTTGCCGAACCGCCCTCGGCAGCTCTTGCCCGCGGCGGAGCGGAAATTATACTTAATCTGAGCGCCAGTAACGAGATGGTTGGAAAATCCGACTACCGGAGGAATCTGGTTGCGGGACAAAGCGGACGTCTGCTCTGCGGATATATTTACGCCTCGGCGGGAGAAGGGGAAAGCAGCACCGACCTCGTTTTTTCGGGTCACAGCATTATTGCGGAAAACGGAACCGTTCTCCGCGAAACCAAGCTGTTTGAGAACGAGCTTATCGCAACGGAAATTGACCTGTACCGTATCGCTTACGAAAGACAAAAAAATACGGTGTTCCCTCCCTATGAGGATATCGAGACAATATACTTCGATATGGAGCCGGAAGAAACCGAGCTTACTCGTTATATAAGCGGCACACCCTTTGTTCCCACCGACGAGGAAGGGAAAAACAGGAGATGTGAGGAAATCCTCCTTATGCAGAGCAGCGGCCTTAAAAAGCGCATTGCCCATACGGGAGCCGAAAGCCTTGTTATAGGAATATCGGGAGGACTGGACAGTTGTCTTGCACTTCTTGTTTCTGTCAAAGCGATAGATCTTTCGGGAAGATCGAGAAAAGACATTATTGCGGTTACAATGCCTTGCTTCGGCACCACCGAAAGAACCAGGAACAACGCCGTCGCCCTTTGCGCGGCATTGGGGGTTACTCTGCGTGAGGTGAATATTTCCGAATCGGTATTACGGCACTTTGAGGATATAGGACACGACCCCGACAACCGCAACGTGGTTTACGAAAACGCCCAGGCGAGAGAACGAACCTTAGTATTGATGGATATAGCCAACGAAACGGGCGGTCTTGTCGTTGGTACGGGCGACCTGTCGGAGCTGGCTCTGGGTTGGGCCACCTACAACGGCGACCATATTTCCATGTACGGTGTAAACGCGGGGATTCCTAAGACTCTTGTCCGTCACATAGTGCGATTTTTCGCCGACAGCTCCGAAAATCCTGAATTAAAGCGTCCTTTATATGACATTTTGGATACGCCGGTAAGTCCTGAGCTTCTCCCCGCCGAAGACGGTAAAATAAGTCAGATAACCGAGGATCTTGTGGGACCTTATGAGCTGCACGACTTTTTCCTCTACTATGCGGTTCGCTGGGGGTTTTCGCCGAAAAAGATATACAGGTTGGCGGTTTACGCTTTAAGCTCCAAATACGAAAAAGCGCTTATATTAAAGTGGCTTAAAAACTTTTACCGAAGATTTTTCGCGCAGCAGTTCAAGCGTTCCTGCCTGCCCGA
The DNA here is from genome assembly GCA_910588335.1 of uncultured Ruminiclostridium sp. GTDB lineage: Bacteria > Bacillota > Clostridia > Oscillospirales > Ruminococcaceae > Ruminiclostridium_E. The sequence goes on from CAJUQV010000021.1 coordinate 9,378, forward strand.
TGGCCCCAAAGTGGGGTCGGTGACCCTTTCTCCGAGGGGAGACTGGCGAATGCCCTCCGACGCCTGTCGGGACGCGTGGATGAGGGAACTGGAGGAGATTTAACCTTATTCGTAATCAAGACGAAAATCCGAATTGACTTAAGGCAACACCGCGCTGCGCGCTTTGCTTCGCATACGCTTGCATCTTTTCCCTGCGTCGTTTCGGACAATCTGATGAAAAAGCTGACTGCGCGTCTGCACGACAATCTTTATGCGATATTGCCTTAAAAAAAGTGCTTCAAGTGTAATTTTCTACACAAACAGAAAGGATAAACCAAGATGTGCACATCAAATAAAAAAATGAACAAATTAAACAACGTGATTAAATTTACTTCTCCCGGCGACTTCACAAAATGGGAACAGGAATGTCAGCCTATCGGCAACGCCTATATGGGCGCAAGCTTTTTCGGCGGAATCGGAAAAGAAAAAGTCGTGCTAAATGAAAAAACTCTCTGGACGGGCGGTCCTTCCGAAAGCCGCCCCGATTATTACGGCGGAAACAAACCCAACAGCTTCCCTTATGTAAAAGAGGTGCAGAAACTTCTCCATGACGGAAAGTACGGCGAAGCGCTGGAGGTTCTTCCCAGGCTTACGGGACTGGCAGACGGCTCCGGAGCTTATCAGCTTCTGTGCAACCTTTATCTGGAACAGGATATTGACGAAAGCCGGGCCGAAAACTACATAAGAATATTGGACATGGACAGGGCTTTGTTCACAACTGAGTTCACTGTGAACGATACAAGGTATTACCGTGAAGCCTTTGCCAATTACCCCTCCAACGTTATCTGCATAAAGCTGTCGGCAAGCAAAAAAGGGGCGCTTAACCTTAAGCTTTTCTTGGGAGAGATCCAGTATTCGGGAACGGTAACGGCAGACTGCTCCCAAAATGGAAAAGGAAGCTTAAAATACTTTGGAACGATACCCGACAATCAAATGAGATACGCCCTTGAACTAAGAGCTGAAAGTGACGGGGAGATTATCTGGGAAAACGACACGGCATTGACGGTAAAAGGTGCGGAATATGCGTTTGTTTACCTAACCGCCTCCACAGATTACAGCCCGGAATACAAAGATAATTACAGAAACGGCATAAATCCCGACGTTCCGGTAAAAAAAAGACTTGACAAGGCGATATCCATGGGGTATGATAGTCTTTACAAGGAGCATGAGGAGGATTACGCCCCGCTGTTCCAAGCCTGCGGCATATGTCTTAACGATGTGTGCGGTGAACCTTTGCCCGCCGACGAGTTGGTCAGGGGCTACAACGAGGGCGACCGCCGTCTCCGCTCAATGCTGGAGACTCTGTATTTCCAGTTCGGGCGCTATATGCTTATTTCCAGTTCACGTTCGGGCACTCTCCCCGCAAATCTTCAAGGTGTGTGGAACGAAAGCAATTGCCCGCCATGGAATTGTGACTATCATATCAACGTAAATCTCCAGATGAATTACTGGGGCGCTTACAATACAAATCTGGCGGAAACGGCTCTGCCGCTGGTGGATTTTCTTGACAGCCTGCGCCCTGCGGGAAGAGTTACCGCCAAAGAATACTTTGGCATAGTATCCGATGAAATGAATCCGGAAAACGGCTGGACGGCTCATACCGCCGTTAACCCCTTCGGCTGGACAGCTCCGGGATGGGATTTTTACTGGGGCTGGTCTACCGCCGCCGTGGCGTGGCTAATGCAGAATATATGGGAATACTATGAATTTACGGGAGATAAAGAGTATCTGGAAAAAAAGATATACCCCATCATGCGTGAAAGCGTAAGGTTTTACAGCCAATGGCTGATTTACGACGACAAGCAGGAACGCCTTGTTTCAACCCCCACCTACTCTCCCGAGCACGGCCCCGTAACAATAGGAAACACCTACGAACAATCTCTTATAGAACAGCTTTACAAGGACTTTATAACCGCCGGTGAGATTTTGGACGCGGACAAAGAGCTCAGAGAAAAAATAAAAGAGGACGTAAAATTGCTTAAACCCTTCGGAGTAAACAAAAACGGACTTCTGAAGGAATGGTTCGAGGAGGACGAAGAGGGCTTCGATTTCTCGAAGGTACAGAAAAATCACCGTCATATAAGCCATCTTATGGGTCTGTATCCGGGAAAAGCCATTGTTCCCGCCGAAAAAGAGCTTATGAAAGCTGCGGTAAACACCATGAACGACAGGGGAGACGAATCCACCGGTTGGGCGAGAGCCTATAAGCTCAATCTCTGGGCAAGGACGGGAGACGGGGAAAGGGCGTATAAAATATTGGCGGGTCTTTTGTCAAGCTGCACCTTCGTAAACCTGTTTGACTTTCACCCTCCCTTCCAACTGGACGGAAACTTTGGAGGAAGCGCGGGAATTGCCGAAATGCTGCTGCAAAGCCACGAGGGATATATCAATCCGTTGGCTTCTATCCCCAAGGCATGGGAAAAGGGTGAATTTAAAGGTCTTTGCGCAAGAAACGGCTTTGTTTTGTGCGGAAAATGGGAAAAGGGAGAACTGACTAAGCTCACCGTTTTTTCAAAATGCGGCGGCCTCCTTAAAATAAAGTGCAAAATCGAAAAAATAACACAAAACGGAAGAGAACTAAGCTTTTCGGAAGAAAACGGAATAGTATCTCTCAACACCGAAAAGGGGAACGAATATGAATTTGAGCTTAAACGAACGTCTTGAATTTTTAAAACACAAACAGCCCCCGTCCGCCGGCGCGGACGACATTTACAGAACCGTTTCCTTTACCGGCTACCGACCCGGAAAACTTCCCTTCGGAGACGATTACGAGTGCGAAATGGCCGGAAAGCTTAAATCCGCGCTTATGAGCGTATTTGAACAGTTTTTTCTCAAAAACTACAACTGCTTCTTAACCGGAGGCGCCATGGGCAGCGATCTGCTGGCCGCCGACGCAATCTCGGAAATGCTTAAATCATACGGTAAGAAGGCCTCGCGTTCCATCAGCTTTATTTGTCTCCCATGTCACAACCATATCAAAAACTGGAGCCAAAAGGAGAAGGATTATCTGGAAAGACTGCTCAACAACGGAAATTTTGCCTTTTACGTATCCGATCGTCCGTATTATAAGGGCTGTATGCAGGTGAGAAATGAGTATATGGTAGACAACTCCTCCGCGGTGGTTGCGGTTTACGACGGAAAGTCGGGAGGAACGAAAAACACCTTGGATTACGCGGAAAAGATGAAAAAAAAGATAGTGACCATCGATCCTTCCACAGCTTTAAAAACCGAATTTTTCGTCACAAACAGAGACACCTCCTATCATTTCAACTTTTTGCATGACAATAAGGCGGAATACAAGACGGCAGGCTGTACGAACTAATACCAATCTTTAATCATCCATATATTTGTCTATACATTGGTCAAAGATTAGTATAACACTGATGCTAATCCTTTTTAAAGCTGTGAGTATTAAGTCCGCATAAAATGGGATTGGCATAACCTCTTTTAACCTTTTTAAATCTAACAATGTGAAAGGAACGGTCAAAAAATGTACAAAGACATACTCTGGAACGACGGATGGCAATTTTGTCTTACGGAAAACGGAGCTCTTACCGCAGAAAACGCGGACAAAGAAAAGTTTACCGATGTGGAGGTTCCCCACGACTGGCTTATCGGCGATACCCGCAATCTTTACAGGAGCGGCGACGGCTGGTACAGAAAAAACTTTACGGTAACGGATGAAATGCTGGCAGGAAGGGTTTTCGTCTGCTTTGACGGTGTTTATATGGACTGCACCGTATATGTGAACAAAAAAACCGCAGGCGACTGGAAATACGGTTATTCCAGCTTTAGCTTTGACATTACCGATTATCTTGACAAGGGTGAAAACACCATACACGTACTGGTAAGATACAAGGCGCCCAATTCCCGCTGGTACAGCGGAGCGGGAATATACAGAAACGTGCGTCTTAAAATAAGAAACAATGAATATATCGAAGAAAACGGCGTGTATATTTCTCCGCGCCTTGAAAAGGGCGTATGGAACGTGTATATCGAAGCGGAAAAGAACGGCGGAGACAAGCTTGTTCACACAATTGTCTCCGCCGAGGGAGAGAAAATAGGAAGCGCCGAGGGTACGACCTGCGCCATACGTGTAAACGACCCGAAACTGTGGGATATTTACGAGGGTAATCTTTATACCCTGAAGAGCATTCTGTATAAGGGAACGGAAATCATCGACGTGAGCGAAAACCGCTTCGGCTTCCGCACCACGGAATTTGATCCCCAAAGAGGCTTCGTTATAAACGGGCGCTCCGAAAAAATGCACGGGGTATGTATGCACCACGACCTGGGAGCGTTAGGCGCCGCAATGAACGAGGCGGCCTTGAGGCGGCAGCTTGAGATCCTGAAAAGCTTCGGAGTCAACGCCGTCAGAACCAGCCACAATATGCCCGCCCGCGAATTGGTGGCGATGTGCGAAGAAATGGGGATACTGCTTGACAGCGAATGCTTCGATATGTGGGAGAACGCCAAAACCGAGTACGACTACGCGAGATTTTTCCCGGAATGGTATAAAATTGACGTGGCCGCGTGGGTAAAACGCGACAGGAACAGTCCGGCAGTGGTTATGTGGTCAATCGGAAACGAAATCGGGGACACTCACGCTTCTCCGAGAGGGCTTGAGGTGGCGAAAATGCTTAAGGATGCCGTGCTGGAGCACGACCCAAAGGGGAACGCAATATGCACCATCGCTTCAAACTATATGCCTTGGGAAAACGCTCAGAAGGTAGCGGACTATCTTAAGCAGGGAGGATACAACTACGCCGAGCAGCTCTATAACGAGCACCACGAAAAACACCCCGACTGGTTTATTTACGGAAGCGAGACTTCTTCGGCAGTGCGTTCAAGAGGAGTTTATCATCTTCCTGCCTCTACCGATATACTCACACACGACGACCTGCAATGCAGCGATATGGGCAATAGCTGCGTAGGTTGGGGCAAGCCTATGGAAAAGGCTTGGATAATGGACAGAGACGCGCCCTACTGTGGCGGTCAGTTTGTGTGGACGGGCTTTGACTATATAGGAGAGCCTACGCCTTACAGCACTAAGAACTCGTATTTCGGGATAGTGGACACGGCGGGACTGTTCAAAGACGCTTATTATTTCTACCGCTCGGTTTGGACGGACGGGAAAAAGTCGCCTTTTGTGCACATTCTGCCCGCATGGGACTTTAACGAGGGTCAGGAGGTTGAGGTAAGGACTTATTCCAATCTGAAGGACGTGGAGTTGTTCTTTAACGGAAAATCCCTCGGAAAACAGCATATTGACCTTGAACACGGGAAGGTGCTTCACGGAAGCTGGACTTTAAATTACGGCAAAGGCGAACTTACGGCAAGAGCATACGATGAAAACGGCGCTGAGGTCGCCTTTGACAGGCGCGCTTCCTTCGGGGAGACCGCAAAGCTGGTTATTACCCCCGAAAAAAACACGCTTAATGCGGACGGGCGCGACCTTATCTTTTTAAGAATAGGAGCTGTCGACGAAAACGGAGAGCCGGTGGCCAACGCCAGAAACCGCGTCAAGGTGGAAATAAGCGGAGCGGGAAGGCTCGTGGGACTGGACAGCGGCGACTCTACCGACTATGACAGCTACAAGGGAAACAGCAAGCGTCTGTTCAGCGGACAGATAACGGCGATTGTGGGAGCGGTATTTGAAAGCGGAGACATCAACATTTCCGTTTCCTCGGAGGGGCTTCCCACCGCAAGGTTGGTACTGACCGCGCTTCCCTGCGAAATTAAGGAGGGCACCTCCGCGCCCCGAAAGTGTTTCCCCGTTTATGTTCAGCCCGAAGACGGCGATATTTCCACCCGCAAGATAGAGCTTTCGTCAAACAGGAACGTTCTTGACAAGGAAAACCCCACGGCGGAGGTAAAGGCGGAAATACTGCCCAAAAATTCCGGCTTCAATGACATAAGCTGGAAATGCGTTCTTGAAAACGGCATAGAAAGTCCCATCGCCAAGCTTATACAAAACGGAGATACGGCTTCGGTCACTGCCAAAGGAGACGGAAACTTTATTCTGCGAGCCATGTGCTCCAACGGAAAAGATCATCCGGAGGTTATAAGCGACCTTTACTTTACCGCGAAGGGGCTTGGCGAGGCGCTTACCGTTCCTTACCGCTTCGTTTCCGCTTCGCTTTGGGCCTTCTCCAATCTTAAGCCATCAATTGTGGATAAGGGTGCAATTTCGGGGATAAACGAAAGAACGGTTATCGGCTTTGACAACATTGATTTCGGCAGCTACGGCAGCGACAGGCTGACTCTTTACGTGGGCAACGGAAGATCCAACGACGTTGAAATAGAACTGTGGCAGGGCAATCCCGACGATCTCTCCACCAAGCCGATTCTGACGGATACGCTTTTATTCAAGCCCAACAACGGCTGGGACAGGTTTATGCCCCAAGAATTCACGCTTTCAAGGCGGTTTAAGGGTATTTGTTCCCTTTCCTTTGCTGTTTCCGAAAACATTATATTCGGCGGATTCGAGTTTACTAAGTTGGAGCGTTCTAAGGCAAGACTTCAAATCGGCGAATACGACGACATATACGGAGACGATTTCATTATCCGCGAAAACAGGATCGAGGAAATAGGAAACAACGTGGTCATTGTATTTAAGGATTTGGACTTCGGCGAGGAAGGGGTTGACGGTATTATTATCAGAGGAAAAACCTCAAACTCCGTTAATCCGATTCAAATCAGGTACACTCCGAAGGGAGGAAATCAGATTACGCAGCTTGCGGAATTTGAGCACAGCGCGGATTACGTTGAAAGGGCCTTTAAGCTTGACAGAATATGCGGAGAGGTCAGTGAAATGTCGTTTGTGTTTATGCCGGGGTCGGAATTTGGGTTTGACTGGTTCAAGTTCGAATAATAGGAAAAAAGTATATTTTTCATTATAAATAAACAAAACTTTTTACAAAAAACAACTTATACTAACAAACCGCTTTTAATAAATTATCCATAAATTCTTACAATCAATTTACGGGCTGTTGCTTAATGCGAGAGCCCTTTTTCTTTTTAAATTAAAAATTCTGTAATATTTTAAACAAAAAACGTAGTACATAAGTGAAGCCAAAAAGGAGGCGATATAAATCAATGGAAGACGAAAAAATCATTCGGTTGTTTTACGAGCGTTCAGAACAGGCAATAAGCGAAATTAACGCAAAATACGGAAAAATTTGCCAAAGGGTTTCGTACAACATTTTAAACAATCGGCAAGATGCGGAGGAATGCGTTAACGACGCTTATTTAGGTGCATGGAACGCAATACCTCCAGCCAATCCTAACCCGCTGTTAACCTACATATGCAAAATTGTCCGAAACATCTCACTAAAAAACTATATTTTCTCTATTTTCTAACAAGCCCTAATCTTTAATCAAATCTACAACTTGATTAAAGATTGATACAAATACTTTTATCAACAATATTTGATAAAAAACAAATATTACTCCCAGCCCCAAAAGCTTTTTATCTGCTTTAGAGGCTGGGAGTAACGTTATTATATCAATATCTACTGCTCTTTTTCTCCCCAAAGCTGTCGTCCAACACCACGTTTTTTTCCGCCGCCTGACGCCTTCCGTAGATAAGCGAAGGGCTAACGCCGGTATTTTTCATTATAGCGTCCATAACATGCTTTGTTTTATGAGAAAGAGGTACGCCGTCCGGGTCAAGAGGAAGGTTTTCTTCCTCAAAGCCATCATTTCTTTCGATACTGTCAAGAATTCTGGCAAATTCGTCCGAAATTCCATTTGCGTTTCCGCCGCTTTCCTTTTTGTGAGGCGCGGACTGTGAAACGGGCATATCGTTGACCGTTTTATAGGCGTTTACCACTTTGGCGGCGCGATTTGTCTCGGCGTTTTTTTCTTTGGCTTCCGAGTTTTCACGCGCATGTTTATTGTTTTTTCCTTCCATTTCTTCAGGCCTCGATCGAATTATTTCTTCCTGAGCCGTCTCCGACGGCTTATCGGAATCGTTAAGCGAAAAATTTAACCTTGTTCCTCCGTAAGCGCTGTTGGCGGAATATCTGCTGTAAGCGCTGTTTTTCGGATCTGGTTTTTTTTCGGAACTTATGGAAGTAACTGATTCGTCGATTTTTTCATCGTCCGACGACGGATTATTTTGTGCGTAATTTAACTTCGGCTCATTAACTTTTTCCGCCGATAGGGTATCCGACGGACTTAAAACGCTCTCCTTTACGTTTCTCTTTTCGCTTTCGGCAAAAAGATCCTTGAAGCCGTCGCTGTCGGTGGGAATTTTTTCCCCGACGGACATTGCGGGAACAGGAAGCTTTACCTTCGGTGCTATGGATTTAGGAAGTTCCGGCTCGTCATCAGTCTCCGAAAAATCTTCAAACTGATCCAGATCGGGAAGAAAGTGAGTTTCCTCGCCCACTCCGGAAACGGGCTTTTCGGTCTTCCTGCGGGTATCCTCGGCGGCATTCTCGGCTATTGAGCGTATTGCGGCGCCCGTGTTTTCACCTGTGCTTTCGGCGCTTCCGCCAAGAGAGAAGTCCTCTCCCAAATAAACGTCCTTTTTTACGGCGTTTGTCTCTCCCGTGCTGATTGGACGTGCGGGCATTTCGCGGTATACGGATGGATCGGCTCCCCTTATTATTTTAGCGACAACGGGAGGCGGAGGAGCGACGGGCGCTTTTTTCTCTACATCGGGAATGGGGCTTTCCTCCCCCCGTTCTATCGGCTTCAATGCTCCGCTTTGTTCCAGTTCCTTCCTGTCTATCCGCGTAAACTGATACGGCTTTATCTTCTTTCCGTCGGGGGAAGTCTCCTCAATCTCTTGCTCCTGAGGCTCCGCGGACTCTTCCCTCTCGACAGGGGGAGGGAAGGAAAACTGATTCGTATAGGATACAAAGTCGTCAAAATCGGAGGGTCGGGCTTCGCCGTTAAACACCTTTGTCTTAATCACGTTAAAATAGCCCAGCCACTCGGTGAAATCCCGCTGGCTGATATTTTTTCCCACTCTTTCGGATATATCTTTGTAAAGACTGTCGGACTTTTCCTTAAGCATATCAAGCTCTTCGGGTGTGGGGGGATCAAATTTGGGCTGCTCCATTATCTCGCGACAGGTACTGCCGTCACGATGAACGGCGTCGCAATATTCGGAGGTATAATAGTCGTCCCTTATATAAAACTCATTGCAGCGGCGGCAGCGCTGCAAGAACGCGCCGCTGCTTATAAGCGAGTCTATTTCAAGATCGATTATAGCTTTGAAACCTGAAGGAACGTATACCTTTTCGGGCACCTTCACCATTGATTTTATTATGGTATTGACTACATTGTCGGAATGATCGGGAAGATAGCTTTTTATTGCGCCGAACGCGTCCATGGACTCCCAATCGGCAATCGCTCCCTCTTCCTTGGAAATGTAAGGCTGACTTTCGGCAAAGTGGACGTTCTTAAACAAGTTGCGCATTATCTCCTTGGCGGCGCCGCTGAATACAAACGGGGAGCTTGAAAGCCTTCCGGGGCGGTACACCTTTACGGAGCTGACGGTGTCCAGCGAATAGCCCTGTTCGTTTGCCGCCACACTGAACATAAGATCGAAAACGTTAAGTCTGCCCACAGCCTCTTCAAGCTTGTTAAGCTTACAGCTGAACACGTAATCAAGTTTTTTTTGGGCATACTCCTGAACCTTAAGCAGATTCGTCCAGCGATTTATAGCACGATGAGCCCTGTATTCGGAAAGGCGCTGGAATACCACCTTCTCAAATGGAGTTTTACACTCTATAAAGCTGTTCCAAAGAGTTGAAACGCTCATTTCCCCTTGACGGCAGATATAGTCTATCCAGCAGTCCACCACTATCTTGTCGAATATCCCTCTCATATTGTTCTCATAATAGCGGTGACAGCCGGATATGGAATTTCTTATGACATTTACCTCATCGACGGGGTACTCGCCGGTTTTCATACAGTCGCGGCAAAGCTGATTGCAGTCCTCGGCAAAATGAGTAAAATCAAACTTGCAAAAGCCTAACAAATTCGAGGGTACGTTTACCTGATATATATCGTTGGAGCTTTTGCCCGCTATGTTTAATACGCAAGGTGTGTGTAAATTCATACTGATCTCTTTTCGGCATTATTTTTGGCTCAATTTAAACAAATTAGGGGGGCGTTGGGAAAACATCGGAAAAAGCCTAAACACAATGCTTCCCAAAAAATCGTTCATTCGGCAGCCGAAGTTTCGGTACCGGCTTCCAAAGGAGCTTCGGAACCGGCGGAGGACGCTTCGGTAATCGTAATACGGGCGGGAGGCGCCTTAGTGGTAGTTTCCTCCGTTTCCTCCTCTTCATCGGCTTCGGGAGGGGCGAAAAGCTCCTCCATTTCAACCGTTTTTCCGTCTATATATAAAATATCGTCAGACACCCAGCGGGGATTCGGCGCCGCGTTTTCGTATGCGGTAGCCAATACTTTTCTGCACCCGAAGGATCTACGGAATGTAACGAACGGATACTCCTCGTCTTTATAGGCTTCCTCCACATAGTATTCGGTTATTAACAAACCGTCTCTCTCCTTTGTGTAATTCACCAAACGATAGCGGCCGTCGGCGCTTATAAGATAATCGAGGCTGCGCGCGGAATAATCCAGTTCCTGATCCTCTTCGTAAATCTGATCCGCCAAAACGTATCTCAGGGAAATGCCGAAATTAAGAAACACACTGTAAACCAGACCGCCCACCACAAACATCATAAGGAAAAGCGTCCCCGCCACCGTTTTAAAGGATTCGCCCACCCCGCAGGCTAGGAAAATCACGACGGATACCACAACGGGAGGTATTATAATATGCCACTGGCCAAAGCCAACTATCATTATAACAAAGGCTTCCAGAGGAATCAGTACGGCAGTGATAATCGTCGGTATCTGCTTTCTTGTAAAAAACATAAGTACGGCAAAAAGAAAATTCACAAACACATACATTATGGTAAGTGTGGTTGCGTTTTCCGTTTCAAGATAACTTGTGAACACCAACTGCGCGATCTTGCCCAAGAAAAAGACGTATATCAATGACAGAAAGGATATTCCCAAGAGAAACCATTTATTTTTTAAAAATTTTAAAAACTTGTCCATTTTATGCTCATTCCTTTCCTCTTGAGGAAGTGTCTGTGCCTAAAGCACAAACGCGGCGGGTTTAAAAGAACTTATTTTTCAAGTCCTTTCAAACTTTATTCCTTTATTTTCAATTCAAAAATTATATTGCAAAAAGTACACCTTATATTGTATAACAAAACGGAAAAAATTTCAAGTAAAATTAAACTATTTCATCTTTTTTATAGAAAAAAATGGATTTTTATGCAATAAAACGGGTATTTTCTAAAATTTTTCGGAATATTTGCCGTGCTTTTGCGAAATTTGAATTGACATAAAGTTAAATATGTACTATAATAATAAATTGTTAAATCACAAAAACATAAAAAACAGGAATCGGACAGCAATATGAATTTTATAATAAGAGAAGCCGCTCCCGCCGACTACCGCGGAATAAAAGAAATTTACGCCCAAGGCATAGAAAGCGGAACCGCAACTTTCAGAACAAGGGTTCCCGAATACGAAGAATGGGACGGGTCTCATCTGCCTTTTTGTCGTTATGTGGCGGAAAAGGAGGGAATTATTATAGGCTGGACTTCGCTCACATTAGGGCTTACCCGCGGCGCATACAGAGGTGTGGCGGAACTCAGCATTTATGTAAGGGACGGTTACAGGAGGCACGGCGTAGGCTTCGCGCTTATTGAGGAGGTTAAAAGGAACGCCTCCGAATTTGGCATCTGGACTCTGGAATCCAGAATATGCCGCAGGAATACTGGCAGTATCCGCCTGCATGAAAAGTGCGGATTCCGTATGGTGGGAATAAGGGAAAGAATCGCCATGGATATGTTCGGCGAATGGCAGGATACCGTGGAAATGGAATACAGGATATAGGCAGCACCGCAAACACGCGTTGGAGGCGTTTTATATTTTATATGAAGAAAAAATATTATCATTCGGTGGTTTTGTTCGCCGTATGTATATCGGCAGTACTGCTCGGCAGCTGCGCTTTTAACCCCGCCGAAATCCCCTTTTCGGAACCGTCCGAACAGACCTATTACACAGATGTTGTTTCTCCCGATCGTTTCCCCGAACCGGCGGGAAACGCCGAGCAAAAATATAGAGGAACAGATCAAATACCGGAAACGACGGAAGTGCCGGACATATGTCTATTGGAGGTCTATGAGGATTTCGGTGAGGCAGGCGAAAAACTTCAGACGGATATTCTGGATTTCGGAGTCCGCGCTAAGGTTCGGATGTGTAAAATATATGACTCTTGTGTTTTGCAGGCAAACATATTTCTTGCCAACGAGGAAGACTGGAATTCAACCGGCGGTCTTGTCAAAACGTTCATAGAAGGCGGGGACGGCAATTCCGTTCAATCCCGTAAGGAGAATCCCGACGAAGCCATACAACCCGTCGGACAGTACGTACTTTTAAACCCCGACGAAGAAAAAACCGCTCTTTTCACTGAATACGAAACGGATAAGATTTCTCAAAAATCCTATTTCAGCGAAAAATTGCAAAGCGACATTCATTTATATTTCGGAAAATATGCCGAATCCGATAATACCACGGCAATGATTGCGTCTGCGGTCACAGAATATAACGGCGCCGTTTACAAATTGAATTTCGAAATCAGAGATTTTAAAAGTATGGAAGATTTTGAAACAAACGCAAAAAAAATAATATGAAAGTACGGTATGCGCCCTGACTCAACATAAAAAGGCAAAATGCCAACCTGCCGCTCTCTTTTCACTCTGCAAAAGATCGGATATGTTTCCCACGCTTCCGCTCTTTACGTCCGCAAAACAGACAAACAAGAATATGTCTTCATAAGATATTTCACACCAATCCCTTTTTAAACTGACGTAATACCCACAGTTTAAAAAGGGATTGGTATCATACATTTTTTCGACAGATTTTAAAACGCCCCGGCGGGACGTTTTAAAACAGGGGAAGCCCTGCAAGAGAGGGCTTCCCCTGTTTTAAATAGGTAATTTCACCCTGCGAGGTTTACCTCGCAGGGTAATGAGCTTTTTACAGCCCCTTTGGTATAAAAACAGCCTCAAGAAAAACGTATTTAATACTGTTAACCAATTAAAAAATGGAAAAAACGGTTTTTAATTGGTTAACAGTGCTTCGGGTGTAATAACCATTTTGACTATGATTTTATCTTGTGTCAAAATGGTTATTAGTATAAGTTTACGTAATCCCTTTTCAAAAGGCGGCGGCAACCACGCAGGCAGTAGCCTTCGGTCTCCCTCTGACACTTGGAAATAAATCAAAATTTATTTCCGCACTGTTTGCAAAAAGACGCGTCAATACTGTTTTCGGTGCCGCAGGCGCTGCAGAACTTATGAGTAACCTTCGGTTTTTCCTGCACGGCGGTAACAACCGGCGCGGGCGCGGAAGCGGGCGCAGGAGAGGAAGATATCGGGTCAAGTATAGGCTCGGCTGCGGACTTAACCGACTGAGCCGGCTGAATGGGGGGCTGCTGCATATTCTGCCCGTACTGAGCGGGCTGCTGAGGCTGTCCGTAGTAGGGCTGCCGCACAGGCGCGGGCTTAGGCGGAAGCGTCGCTTGAAAATAAGTCCACACGATAAAAGTAAGGAATCCCACCGCGGCCAATTCCAACAGCGAAAAAAATATGCCCAACAAAGCTCCTCCGAAAACAGAGCCGAAAAAGCCGTATTTTACCGTCTGAATCATATAGGCGATACTGTGTATGAAACAGATAAAACTGAACAGTGAAACCGCAGACATAGCCACGGCAAGCGGCAAAAGCTTCTTTTTTGAAAGAGCAAAGAATCCGAATATGACCGATACAACGCCGAAGGGAATCCGGAAGTTGCCCGCAGACATAAGTATTATTGAAAGCAGCACGCATATACCGGTTACAACGTAGGAAAAAATCTCGGAATTTTTCTCTATAAAGTTCAGAATGGGATCGGCCTTAAGAGCTTGCGCTATCTTGTCTCCGAGATTGTTTACGGCGTCCGTCTTCTGTTTTTTTACAGACGCGGGGTCGACGCGGGGTTTCTGAGGCGGTATGTAAGGATGTGGCATTTGCCCGTTGGGCTGCTGATACTGATTGTTCATTGTAATTCCTTTCCGTAAATGAGTTAGCTTAAACAAGCTGCCGGAATTGCTTTGCGATTCAGAGGTTCAACGGGTGATTATCCCTCTGCCGCCTAAGAGGCGGGGACATACGGCAGCGATTATATTGAATCCTAAACGCACATTTCATAGTACATTTTAGCATAATTATACTATTTTTATGTCATATTGTCAATAGTATTGGTAAATTTCACATTAGTTTAAGTTAAATTTCTGAAAATGTTAAAAAGTACTTAACATTTCAGCAAAAATGTGGTATACTAAAACAGAAAATACGCGGAAAAAGCATATATTTTTCCGTAAACCCGCTTATGAGCAGTACTTATTGGTGAATAATATGAATAACGACAAAAAAGTAAAATATGTAAAAATAGGCGACGAAAGTGATTCCGCCTTAAAAAAGAAAAAAAAGAAACAGCATCGCGGAGCCGTTTTGGAGCCGGAAAAGATCACACCGTTGCGGGTAATAGGAAAAAGCGTCGGTATAATAGGAACTACGGTCGCCGCAATGCTGCTGGTAATAATAATAGCAATATGTATTATTATTACGGGACTTGCCCTTTACGTCACGCAGTTTGCGGAAACGGACTTTGACGTGAGCCTTGAGGATGCGGAGCTTAATTCCTCCACCTTCCTTTACGCCTATGACGCGGCGGGGAACGAGGTGGCGCTGAAGCAGCTCAGCACCGACGAAAACCGCGTGCTTATAAAGCTCAGCGATCTGCCGCAACACGTTATCAACGCATTTATATCAGTAGAAGACGCGCGCTTTCTTGAACACGACGGAGTGGACTGGAAAAGAACCGTGGCGGTCACGGTAAGAATGGTGGCCGAGGGTGGAACCGACGGCGGTTCCACCATTACCCAGCAGCTTGTAAGAGATATCACGGGCGATAAAGAAGTAAGCATAGGGCGCAAGCTCAGAGAAATATTCCGTGCTCTGGAACTGGAAAAAAAGTACTCAAAAAACGAGATACTGGAAAGCTATCTTAATCGTATACCTTTAGGCGGCGTTACCTTCGGCATCGCTTCGGCTTCAATGAGATACTTTGACAAGACCCCCGACCAACTGACCATAGCCGAAGCGGCGATACTGGCGGGAATAGTGCGCTCCCCCTCAATCAGAAATCCCTACGCAAATCTCACCAAAACCAGAGAGGGGCAGGTTAACGCTCTTAACAAAATGTACGAATACGGCTACATCTCCACCCAGGAGTACAACGACGCCATAAACGAAAAAGTACGGTTCCGCCTTCCCGTCAAGGGCGACGATTTCGGCTATGTGGACGAGCGCTATAACGAATATTACGGAATACAGGACGAGGACGATGAGGACGACGATCTGTATTACGAAAATGTTTCCTGGGAGGAACTAGGAGTTGAGGACGCAGATTCCTATACTCCGTACAAATGGAACGGCGACTATGAGGTGAGCCAGAACTGGTACGTGGACGCGGCAATAAACCAGATAATAAAGGATCTGGCGGAGCTTAAGGGCATAACAAACGACGCGGCTAAGGAGCTGTTCTATAAGGGCGGCTTCAAAGCGTATCTGAATATGGATATGGATATGCAGAACAAGCTGGAGGAAATGTTCAGGGATCCGTCCCTTGTTCTTAAATCCTATAACCCCGATACCGTTTACGATTCACCCGACACGGTGGCCAACGAAGCGGAGCTGGCGAGACAAAACACCATTCAGGCTTCCTTTATTATAACCGATTACAGCGGCACCGTACTGGCGCTGGTAGGTGGACTGGGAGAAAAAGAAGGCGACAACTGTTTTAACCGCGCCACAATGGATCCCCAGATCATAGGCTCCACAATAAAGCCTTTGGCGGTGTATTCCGTTGCAATAGAAAACAATATAATCACCTATTCCACAATGCTTAAAAACCAGTCGGGAAAAATCCCCGCTGCCGCTTTCGGACCGGGCCCCTATAACAATGTATTCGGCTACGACCCGGAGGACAACACGGTGCGCTGGCCCCATAACTACGCTGAAGAGTTAGGATTCGGAGACGAAAAGTTCTACCCGTCCTGGTACGCGGTGCAAGAATCCCTCAATACCATTGCCGTAAACGTTTTAAGCCGCGTAGGAATACAAAAGGCATATACTCAGCTTTCGGAAAAGCTTCACTTTACCCTTGACCCGGTCAACGATATGTCTTATTCACCTCTCGCTCTGGGTTCTATCACTGAAGGCGTAACGCTGACACAGCTTGCCTCCGCTTACGCCATAATGGGCAACGGCGGCCTTTATTACGAGCCTTATCTTTACTCTAAAGTGGTTGACAGCGACGGAAGAACGGTTTTATCTCAGGACGCGGTGGGAGAAAGAATAATTTCATCCGACACCTCTTATATCACCAACAGAATGATGAGAATGGTTGTGGCGGGAACAAACCTTTACGGTTCCGGACGTCACGCCAATTTGGAAAACATTGAGGTTGTGGGAAAAACCGGTACGGCCAACGACGAATCAACATTATCCTTCGTGGGACTTACGCCCCGATACGTGGCTTGTTACAGAATAAGCAGAGACAACCATAAGCCCATTTACAAAACCGACAACTGGAACACAGTTCCGGCGGTCTGGGGAAATGTAATGAAGGAGATTACGGCGGGAGAGCCGGCTCAGACGTTCGTTCCCGACCCCGATGTGATTACTTTAAACTACTGTACAGGAACGGGGCTTATCGCGGGAGAAAACTGTCCCGAAACGCGTATAGGCTACTACAGAAAGAGCAATATCCCACAGAAGTGCAGCGGAAAAAGCCATAATCTTTCAGACGACGCGTTTCTTATTGACTTCTGGGAAAATTACGATACGGGTGAAATACCGCTTTACGATTGATTGACGCCAAAAAGAAAGGATCCCAAAATGTACCGACTAACCGCGCCCTGCCTTTTCGGGCTTGAAAAAACCCTTTCCTTTGAAATAAAAAGAGCGGGCGGAACGAATATTGCCATGAGAGACGGGAGAGCGTTCTTTGACGGCGGCGAAAACGTTATCGCCAAAATGAATATTACCTCCTCCGTTGCCGAAAGGGTACAGATTGTCTTAGGAGAGTTTAAAGCTTCCGATTTCGACGCGATTTTCGAGGGGGCAAAAAGTGCTCCCATAGAAGAATTTGCGGGAAGCGAGGACGCTTTCCCGATAGCGAAAGGCCACTCTTTAAACTCGAAAATAACCAGTATTCCCGCCATACAGAGGACGGTAAAAAAAGCCCTTGCGGAACGCATGAAGAAAAAATACGGAACGGAGCTTCCGGAAAGCAAGCATACACTTCCCGTGCATTTCCTGCTTCAAAAAGACGTTATGCTGCTTACTCTGGACACAACGGGTTCCAGCCTGCACAAAAGAGGATACCGAAGCAGATCGGGCGAGGCTCCCATAAGAGAAACCTTAGCGGCAGGAATGGCCGATCTCGCTCACGTGAGAAGCTCCGACTTAATCTGCGACCCCTTCTGCGGAAGCGGCACAATACTTATTGAAGCGGCGATGAAACAGCTAAATATCGCTCCGGGAATGAACAGAGCTTTTATAGCCTCGGAGTGGGACTGCTTCCATAAGGACATATGGGAAAGGGAATTCCGCGAGGCCGGGGAAAGAGTCAAAAACGATAAAATTACCCTTTTCGGCTGCGACAAGGACGGAGAAGCCGTAAAGCTGGCCGAGGAAAACGCATGGAAAGCGGGGGTAAATAAGTATATCAGATTTGAAAGGCGGGATATCAGGGAATTCCGATATCCCGAAACATCTGTTAAAATAATAACCAATCCCCCATACGCCCAACGTATGCTGACGGAAGAGGAGGCGGACGGGATTTATCGGGTAATGGGGGAAAGAATGCTGCCGTTAGGCAAAAACAGCCTTTATGTCATTACCTCGCGGGAAAGCTTTCCGGAGCTTTTCGGGAAAAAAGCGGACAAGGACAGAAAGCTTTACAACGGTATGCTGAAATGCCGTCTTTATTCGTATTTCGGAGAACGCCCCGAAAAAAGCCGTTAACCAATACTATTTTAAGCTGACGTAATATCAACAGTTCCAAAAGGGAGCAATACTACCCGAATATCTTTTTCAGCCATTCAAATAGCGCGAATTTTATTTCGGCCGGCCGTTCGGGATCGTCGGTATCAGCGGCATTATAAACATATTCCTCCACCGCGCCCAGACAAAGGGGAGGAAACATCACGCACCACCAGTTTTTTCCTTCCCCCTCTCCGATAAGTATGCGAAGGGCGTCGTACTCCCCTGCGGGAACCGTAACAGCGCCGTACTGTCGGGTGGTAAAAAACACCTTTTCGACGCTGGCTGTGATTTTGTAATCATATCCGCTGTCATAAACAAACTGCTGCGCCTTCACGGTTATTTCCCGAAGATTTTTTTTGGCGGCGTTTTTGGCTTCCTCGGCGGTGGAACAGCCTTCAAAAATATATTGCATATCCTCGGACAGAAAATCCCTCAGGGCATATTTAAGCGCCTGATCGTTATCGCTGTCGGAATTGGCCAGAATGTGCATACGGAAAAGCCGTTCGGGCATATCTTCGCATTCTCCCGCAAAGGCGGAAAAGCTTCCGATAAGCACCGCTATAGCGGTACCTAAGAGCATGGACAAAGTAAGCGCTCTCTCCTTAGACAAAAATTTCATGATAAAAGCCTCTCTTTCATTTTTCTACGGTGATTATTGGAAGAACTTATCCTAATATACAGGCTTGCAGGAAATATAAAGGGATTTTCGCTCAAAATTTCAAAAGCTGAAACTTTTTACCATAAAGTCCTTACTACTAAGTGTAAGGCGGAAAGCGAGGTGAAACGCTTGAACCGAAAAGGTGAAGCCTCTCCGGAAACCTACTTTAATACCGTTTACGACAGTACAGTGAAATCTCTTACCAGATTTGTCATCAGTAAATGCGGAAACATACTTGACGCGGAGGACATTCTTCAGAATATCTACGCCAGGTTTTATCAGCGCATATTGAAAAAAGGCTATGAGGACATAGAAAACGCCGAAGCGTTTCTGATAAGCATAGCAAAATTTGAATGCAAAAGCTATTACAGCGCGCAGAAAAAGCACAGCGTCACCGAAAGCTTTTCCGACTACACCGATGAGCAGATGGTTATGATAGAAAACGAAATGTCCAAAACCCAGAAAAATTTCGAGGACATTCTGTGCGACGAGCTTCTGGCTCGCGAAATTTTCGAGGATATTGCCAATACTGACGAACTGACGGGTAAAATTTTCTACCTATATTTCGTCTGCGATATGAAGCTTTCGGATATCGCCGCGGATCTTGATATGAATCTTTCGGCGGTAAAAAACAAGCTGTACCGTACAATCGAACGGCAAAAGAAAAAATTCAGACTTTAGGAAGGAGGGAAGCAATGTGGATAAAAAAGAATTTTACAGACAGCTTATGGAAAGTTATACCATCGACGCCGAAAGGGTAAAACGCAACGCTAAGCGAAAGAGCCGTAATGTAAAGAGCAAAGCCCTCGTGATCCGCAGATGGACAGTGGCCGCCGCAGCGTGCAGCGTGGTGACCGCCGCAGCCGTTGCAGCCGTTTCCCTTGGTTCTTCCGGCGTACCGCATATAGACAGCTCCGAAGGATACAACATCACAGACGGCGGCTTGGAAAACGCCAGAGCGAGACTCAGCGCCGCGGAGCAGCAGTATACGGCGCTTTCGGCAAGCAGCGGAATCGAGGAGTCCTCCGATTTGTACGTTTCGTTCCGTCAGCCGCTTAAATACAGCGAAATTACCATGGTGCTTTCGGTAATCGAAGACTATAACGATATCAGCATAAGCCTTCTTTATGAAGCCGACGGAAGTCATTATGACAACTCTTCCGCGCTTGACGATTCACTCAGCTTCTTGGGAGCGAAAATATCCGTTCCCGTATCAATGCTTCCGGAGGTCAGGGGCTTAAAGGAAATAACTATGATGGAATACCCGGAAAGCGGTATTTCCGACGACAGTTTCGTTCCGATAAACAACCTGCCCGCCGACGTTACCACAACACCCGAAGCGGTTAGCGAAAATATCAATATTTCCATGCCGGAACCAGTTACCGAACCTACCGTTACCACCCCGGCAACGGAAACTCCGACGGAGACGGATCCTCCCGTAACCACTCCTGCGGAAAACGAATCAGAAACGAAAACAGAAATCTCTGTGGAAGAAACATCGGTCTCCAATACGGACACAAGCACGTCCCCAAAGGAAACCACTTCTTCCGTTACAACTGACGAACCTGTTACCGAAACCTCAACGGAAGCATCCGAAACAGAGGAACCCGTATTCGACATGGTAATGGTACCTCTTCAGGGAATCAAGACAATAAACTTCATAAACAAAAACCACTTTGTGGCTACCACTGAAGACAGCATACGGCTGTTCAGATGCGAAAAGGGCGAAATAAAGCTTGAAACCACCTATTACGCATCCTCGGCGAAGATCAGCTCCTCTTACGACGGTTCAAAACTGTTCATCATAGCGAGAGACGGGGAAAACATGTCGAGACTTTACTACGCCGACGGCGAGACATCGCTTTTAAGCGAAGTGGACGTAAAATATATTACTTCGGGAGGAGCGGAACTTTCCTCCGTTTCATGCAGCGGAGACGGCAAAACGGTGCTTATGAGGGCGGTATCCTTGGATAAGACCATAGTATACTACGGAGAACGCTCCGAGGGCACAATATCTCTCGCCAAGCACGAATACGCAAGTCCCGTATCGGTTCTCGCCTATTCCGAAGGCACGGTTTACACTGCCGTCACCGATTCAAAAGAAAACACTGTAAAGATATACAGCATATCGGCTGCGGACGGAACGGAAACGGAGCTGGCCTCTTATACGGGAACGCTTAAGTATTCGAGAAGCCCGGATCTTAACATGGCGCTGCTTACAGTTACGGGCGATTCGGGGGAAGTTAACGTTATTCTCAACAAGAATGTTCTGATTCCCGTGGAAAGCGGAAACGCGGTATTTTCGGGTAAGAAGAACGACCTTATAATGTTAGGCGGCGTTTATTATACCGTAACGGAAGGCGGACTGAACGAGACGGCCGAGGAGAAGGCTAAGCCTTTCTTTGAAACGATAAACGGACCGGTATATGAGATAACGGAAAACGGAGACGCTTCCGTTGTTATACAGATAAATTAAACGGAATATATACAGAGATAAAATAAGGAGAAGAAGCGGAGTCCTGTTTGTAGGGCTCCGCTTCTTTTTGAATAAGCTTGGGAGAGGGGAAAGAGGCGGGTAATATCCGTCGGCGGTTACGGCCACATTTATTTACCTTACTTTGAATAGTGCAAAAATCAAGCAGTATTTTGTATAAACTGCCGAATTTCTTTAGGAAAACGTTTTAACAGCACTGCAACAGTCAATACAAAAAAACCGCTGATTGTCCCAAAATTTTATTGGTAACGTTTACAGCCCTTGAAATTTTTATAAAAATGTTATATACTAATGAAAGATGCCGTGCGAACACTCAAAATTGCAACGGAAAAATTTATTAAAGAGCAGTTTTTAACACATAACAATACGAAAGGAAAGGGAAACTATGAAATTCGGCTTTTTCGACGACCTCAATCGAGAGTACGTCATTACCTCGCCCAAAACGCCTTATCCGTGGATAAATTACTTGGGAACGGAGGGCTTTTTCTCACTTATTTCCAACACTGCGGGAGGATACAGCTTTTATAAAGACGCCAGGCTCCGCCGCATTACCCGCTATCGCTACAACAACGTGCCCGTGGATATGGGCGGGCGCTATTTTTACATCAAGGACGGGGATACCGTATGGAATCCCGGATGGTCGCCCGTAAAGACAGATCTGGACAATTACTCCTGCCGTCACGGTATGGGTTATACCGTTATTTCGGGAGAAAAGAACGGGGTAAAGGCCGAAGTCAAATTCTTCGTTCCCGTAGGCTTTAACGGCGAAGTACAGAAGCTGACCGTTACAAACAACAGCGGAAGCTCAAAGAGCCTTAAACTATGGAGCTTCCTCGAATGGTGCCTTTGGGACGCCAACGACGATACCACCAATTTCCAGCGCAATTTCAATACGGGCGAAGTGGAAATCGACGGCAGCACCATTTACCACAAAACCGAATATAAGGAGCGCCGCGATCATTACGCTTTCTATACCGTTAACGCGGACATAAAGGGTTTCGATACCGACAGGGAAAGTTTTTTGGGACTTTATAACGGGTTCGGAGAACCTCAGACCGTGAAAAACGGAAAGCCGTCCAACTCGGTAGCCGACGGTTGGTCGCCCATCGCGTCCCATTATCTTGAAATAGAGCTTAAGGACGGGGAGAGCAAAGACCTTATTTTCCTTTTAGGCTATGTGGAAAACGAATTTGAGGAAAAATTCGCGCCCGACCTTACCGATAACGACACGATAATCACCACAGCAAACAGCAGAAAGAACATCGTAAACAAGAGGAAAGCAAAGGAGATGATCGAGCTTTGCAACACCTCCGAAAAGGCCGAAAAGCTGTTTGAAGGATTAAAGAAATACTGGGACGACGTACTGAGACAGTACAGCGTAAATTCCCCCGACGAAAAGCTCAACAGAATGGTCAATATCTGGAATCAGTATCAGTGTATGGTGACTTTCAACATGAGCCGCTCCGCCTCCTACTTTGAGAGCGGTATAGGAAGAGGTATGGGCTTCCGCGACAGCAATCAGGATCTTCTGGGCTTTGTGCACCAGATTCCCGCAAGAGCGAGAGAAAGGCTTATCGACCTCGCCGCCACGATGCTTGAGGACGGCGGCGCTTATCACCAGTATCAGCCCTTGACCAAGATGGGTAATCACGAGCTGGGCTCAAACTTCAACGACGACCCGCTGTGGATGATATTGGCTGTGGCAGCTTACATCAAGGAAACGGGCGACATCTCCATACTTGATGAAAAGGTGCCTTACGAAAACAAAAACGAGCTGGCGGACACCATGCTTGATCATATGAAGAGAGCGTTCTATCATGTATGCACCAAAATAGGTCCCCACGGCCTGCCGCTGAGCGGACGGGCGGACTGGAACGACTGCCTTAACTTAAGCTGCTTCTCCGATAAACCGGGACAATCCTTCCAGACCTTCACCTCTCCCAAGTACGGGGACACGGGTTACAGCAAGGTGGCGGAATCCGTAATGATCGCGGGCATGTTCTGCTTTATCGGCCCCGAATACGTAAAAATGTGCAGAATAAAAGGGGATAACGAAGAAGCGGAAAAGGCTCAGGCAGAGATAGACAAGATGAGTCGCGCCACAATGGAATACGGCTATGACGGAGAATGGTTCCTCCGCGCCTACGACGACAACGGCAACAAAGTCGGTTCTCACGAAAACGAAGAAGGCAAAATCTTTATTGAACCTCAGGGCTTCTGCGTAATGGCGGGCTTAGGCAAGGACAAGGGCGCCGACCTTAAGACTTTGGAAAGCGTTGACAAATATTTAAACAGCAAGCACGGCCTTGTGCTCAACAACCCGGCATTTACACATTACTATATCGAATACGGCGAAATTTCCACCTATCCCCCCGGATACAAGGAAAACGCGGGCATATTCTGCCACAACAACGCGTGGATAATCTGTGCGGAAGCGTTTGTGGGACACGGGGACAAAGCTTTTGAGTATTACTCGAAGATTGCTCCAGCCTATAACGAGGAGATATCCGACCTGCACCGCACCGAGCCTTACGTATACGCTCAGATGATAGCAGGCAAGGACGCGCCGAGATTCGGCGAGGCCAAGAACAGTTGGCTTACCGGTACCGCGGCGTGGAATTTCGTAGCGGTTTCCCAGTATATATTGGGAATAAAGCCCGATTACGAGGGTCTGACCGTAAACCCCTCAATTCCTGCGGAGTGGGACGGATTTACAGCTTCGAGACAATTCAGGGGCGGCACTTACAACATTACAGTCAAGAATCCCGACCATATCAGTCAAGGCGTCAAGACTATGATTTTAGACGGTAAGGTTACGGCTGGAAACGTAGTTCCCGATTTGGGTGAAGGCGAACACACAGTTGAAATAACCTTGGGCAAATAAAAAATACCGCAGAGTATCCGAAGCTTTACGGAAAAATTGAAACAGCGTATCAAAGGGTTTTGGTTCGCTGTTTTATATTTTCAATAACAAACATAATTTCTTAAAATAAAAATACGTAAATTCCCAAAGTAAGTTCCACAGTAGGAAGAAGTGGAAGTAAAACGTGGAAAAAAGAAAAAACAGCATAACAGCATGATGAAAATCAAAAAAAGGGCATAGAAAATAAGCCTAAAACAAAAACGTCTTAGACTAATTTCCACAAGTGTAAAAATAAGTGCGGGAAAGAATTAAGGCAACACCGCGCAAAGACCGCGCTGCGCGCTTTGCCGCGCATACGCTTGCATCTTTTCCGTCATTTTTGCCCAAAACTCCTTGAAATACGCCAGTATTCCTGTGTCGTTTTGGACAATCTGACGAAAAAGCTGACTGCGCGTCTGCACGACAATCTTTGTGCGGTGTTGCCTTAAGAAGAAATTTTTCTCAAAAGTTTAGGAGATTGGATAACCTTTTTCGGAGAAATACAAGAAATTCCAAGAACAGAAGCAAGCTTCTGTGAATAGGAAAGGTGAATAAATCGTAAGGACTTTTACCTTTAAAAATTTCTCTTTTTATTGCATTAACATGAGAAAAAATCAAATTAACGGTTTCTTGAGAAAATTTGTCAAAGTATTTGCCTTTCGGAACAATATCTCTAAATAAAGTGTGATTTTTTTCAATTTTGCCCTTTTCGCAAGAGTAATAAGGGTGGCAATAGAAAACACCGGTTTCCTTTTCAGCTTCCAAGTTCAGTTCAAAACCGGAAACATTGCTGAATTCTCCGCCATTGTCAGTGAACAGAACAGGAATCAACTTACCCAAAGAGAAGCCGTTGTCAACAAGAGTTTGCTTTAACCGCTTGATTTTTGAGGTTACTTCCCCTAAAGATTTGTTGTCTGATAGAATCCCAATCATAAAATTAAAGGCAGTGAAATGGATAGTTAAAATTACTTTTCCGCCTGTTCTGCCAATAACCGTATCCATTTCAACAATAGAAATATTGGGATTTTCCTCACGAAACGCAATAAAATCTTCATAAGAACGATTCTTTTTAACAGCTTTTGGAACATATGTGTCACTGTTAGATTTTCGAGGCTTAAATTTAACAGCCCTTGGCAAATCAATGCGCCCAATAGAATAATACTGCTTGTTGATATGCCGATAAACAGTGGATTTTGAAATCGGCAGATTGTTTGAAGCTATTATATGATAGATATGCTGACCCTTTGCCATGGCGTCTGAAATGATTTTTTCGGTTTGGTAAAAGCGGTATGCCCTCTCTTGCTTCAACAAGAAGAGTTTCATATTCTGATTGAGCTTTGGCAGCTCTGTAAAGTCGACGAATGTAAATACAGCCCGCATTGCTTCGCTTGTCGCATCCGTTGTATACAAACGGCGCTTTCATAAGATTAGGGCAGCATTCATCGCTTTTGGTAAAGCCATTTTTATGTACATACGCGTGTTTTTTCACTTCTTTTGATATTGTGGTTTGGTCTTTGCCTATTCTTTTGCCTATGTCCTTGAATTTCATTCCGTGGTTAAGGTACTCCTTGATTTCTCTCCTTTTCTCAATTGTGAGATGTTTGTACTTCTTTTCCATTTTGGCAGCTTCCTTTCCGGGATTTGTTTTTTTTCCACATTTAATTCTACCTCTTTTTTCGTCTTATTGTAACTTCCACCGCTTTTTCCACTGTGGAACTTACTTTGGGAATTTACGAGCGGTTATAATTTATCCAAAAATTTCATACGCCACTTGCAAATCACTGTAAATTATGCTATACTTATATAAGAACATCTTAAAGCACAGCTTGTCTAAACTTCCGGAATTGCGAAGCAAATCTGAGATTCAGCGGGGATTTTTATCTACTGCCGAACCGAGAGGTGAAAAAACTTTGCCTGCAAAGTCTCATAAGTCTTTGTCGCCTAAGAGGCGGGTTTCATCCGGCAACGAATATAATTTTTTGCTTTTAAAACAAAAAATGGCTTTGGATTCAAATTAACTTTTATCATCCGCAAAATTAAGGCAATACCGCACAAAGATTGTCGTGCAGACGCGCAGTCGGCTTTTTCGTCAGATTGCCCAAAACGACGCAGAAATACCGGCGTATTTCAAGGAGTTGTGGGCAAAAATGACGGAAAAGACGCAAGCGTATGCGCGGCAAAGCGCGCAGCTCGGTCTTTGCGCGGTGTTGCCTTAAGTTTTACAAATTTTATAAAGGAGAAAAACCATGAGATTAGTAACCCGTTCCGATTTTGACGGCTTGGTCTGTGCCGCTCTGCTTAAGGAAGCAGGGATTATTGACTGTTGGACATTCGCTCACCCTAAGGATCTTCAGGACGGTTTGGTTCCGGTCAACGAAAATGACTGCCTTGCAAACGTTCCATTTGTGGAAGGCTGCGGTCTGTGGTTCGACCATCATTCAAGCGAGCACGAAAGACTTGAGCTTGAAGGCAAATACAAGGGAGAAAGCCGCATTACCCCCTCATGCGCAAGAATAATTTACGATTATTACGGAGGAAAAGACCGCTTTTCTCATTTCGACGAAATGATGGAGGCCGTGGATAAAGTGGATTCCGGCAACCTTACCGCGGAAGAAGTGCTTAACCCCAAGGGCTGGATATTAATAGGATTTTTAATGGATCCCCGTACAGGACTGGGCCGCTGGAGAAACTTCACCATACCCAACTACCGCTTGATGGAAGAGCTTATTGATGCCTGCCGCACCATGAGCACCGATGAAATCCTCAACCTTTCCGACGTTAAAGAAAGAATCGAGGTATATAACGAACAATCCGAAAAATTTAAAGAAATGGTAAAACTCCACACCCGTGTGGAAAAGAACGTTATCATCTCCGATCTGAGAGGCGTTGACCCTATATATACCGGAAACCGTTTTATGATATACAGCCTTTATCC
The DNA here is from genome assembly GCA_910588335.1 of uncultured Ruminiclostridium sp. GTDB lineage: Bacteria > Bacillota > Clostridia > Oscillospirales > Ruminococcaceae > Ruminiclostridium_E. The sequence goes on from CAJUQV010000021.1 coordinate 36,603, forward strand.
TGAACAGAACATTTCTGTTTGGATAGTCAACGGAAAAGGCGGCAAGGGCTGCTCCGCAGCGGTTGGATACAGCATTATAAACAAAACTTCAAACGTCGACGTAGGCAGCCTTATGCTGAAATACGGGGGCGGCGGTCACAGGAAGGTCGGTACCTGCCAATTTTCTGATGAGGATATGGAGGAAAAACTGCCTAAGCTTATTGACGAAATTGTTAATTATAAGGCTTAACAACTCATAAACAAACGATAAATTCACTAAGTAAAATCAAAATAAAATAAAAATCGCACAGAAACATATTTTTTCTGTGCGATTTTTTTCTTACAGATTATCATAAATCGACGTTAATACCAATCTTTAATCAAGTTGTAGACGTGATTAAATGCACCCTAAGCACTAATCTTTGATCATCGGTATTGTTGTATATACCTTGATCAAAACTGCTGATAAAAAAAGAAGCCCGTCACGAGCTTCTTTTTTGTCAAAATTAAGAAAAATTACTTTCTCTTCTTGGCAATAACAACCGCACCGCCTGCGAGAACGGCAATAGCAGCTACAACGGCTACGCCTTCAATACCTGTATCGGCATTACCCTTATCAGTAACGGGAGTGTTGGTGGTATCACCGTTAGGAGCAGCAGTAGTCTCTGCGGGAGCAGCATCGGTAGCGGCCTCTGTTTCAGCATCGGTAGCGGCCTCTGTCTCAGCATCGGTAGCGGCATCTGTCTCAGCCTCGGTAGCAGCTTCTGTTTCAGCCTCGGTAGTTTCGGCAGCGTCATTTCCGGTAATTACATTGCCGTCTTTGTCAAGAACTTCAATGTTATCAACGGACAATTTTTTTGTTGACCAGTCAACAAGCCAAAGCTGAGCATATTCGTCATCAGCCGCGAAAATAGGAGCACCGTTCTGCCATGTAACGGTTCCGTTTTCAAGGTCGGCGGTAATTTCCTTGTCAACTCTGCCCCACTCAACCTGCTTCCAACCGGTGGAATTAGAGTTTGCTACTACAGCGCCGCCGAGCCAAGTGGCCTCGTCTGCAACATCAGCAGCGTCAAATGTAACGTAAAACTTTACACCGTAAACGGTCGTAATGTCAACGCCCGCGTCAACCGCCCACTGAGCCTTTCCATCGTTGGCAATGAGATACAAAGCAGCACCGTGGTTGCCTTCAACGTTTTTCTCAAAGTAATCGGCGATATTAACCGCGCTTGCGCTTGCAGCCATAGCGGTAACAGCCAAAGCAGAGGCTGCAACGCCGGCTAAAATTTTCTTCATTTTCATGAAAAATTCCTCCAATTTTTAATATAAGCAAAAAGCTTACTTTTTATTATACCTTATACGGTTGCAAAATTCAATTGGCATTTTCTCCAATATATAGTGCAATTTAACGGAAATTTTGCCAACTTTTTCGTCGTATACAGTATGATAAGTAGTCACGTCCTATATTAAAAAAGTTTCAAATTCAACAAAAAAACAAGCGAAAAGCATCTTTGTCTTTGCCGCTTTTCGCTTTCTTTTTTGTTATTTTGCGTAGTCAACCGTCCGCGACTCTCTGATCAGATTTATCTTGATCTGTCCCGGATAATCAACCTCCTGCTCAATTCTCTGGGCAATTTTTCTTGCCAGCAAAGTCATCTCTTCGTCATTGACAATTTCCGGCTTGATAAGTATTCTTACTTCTCTGCCTGCCTGAATGGCATAGGATTTCTCCACGCCATCATAATCGGTACAAATTTCCTCAAGCTTCTGCAATCTCTTGATATAGCTTTCGTAATTCTCGCTTCTCGCCGCCGGTCTCGCCGCGCTTATAGCGTCGGCAGCCTGCACAAGAGCAGCTATAACGCTTCTGCACTCCACATCGCCGTGATGTGCCTCCACAGCGTGTATAACTTCGGGGTTTTCTTTGTATTTCTTACATACCTCAACACCGATAACTACGTGGCTTCCCTCAATTTCATGGGTAAGCGCCTTGCCTATGTCGTGAAGAAGGCCGGCGCGTCTCGCCATAGTCGCATCTACGCCCAACTCGCTGGCCATAATACCCGCCAGGTGTGCCACCTCTATAGAATGTATCAAAACGTTCTGACTGTAAGAAGTTCTGAAATGCAGCCTTCCAAGCAGTTTTACCAATTCAGGGCTGAGGCCGTTGACATTGGTTTCGAGACAGGCATGCTCGCCCTCCCTCTTGATTTTCTGTTCAACCTCGCGTTTTGCCTTCTCTACCATTTCCTCAATGCGCGTGGGATGAATTCTGCCGTCCTGAATAAGTCTTTCAAGGGAAATTCTCGCGATCTCCCTGCGTACCTTATCATGGCTGGAAAGCGTGATAGCCTCCGGAGTGTCGTCTATTATGAGATCAACCCCCGTGAGCTGCTCAAGAGTACGTATATTGCGTCCTTCTCGGCCGATTATTCTTCCCTTCATTTCGTCGTTGGGCAAAGGCACCACCGACACGGTCATTTCCGACACCGTTTCCGACGCCAGCCTCGAAATGGCCAGCGCTATCATAGAACGCGCCTTGTCGTCGCAGTCGTCCTTAAGCTGCTGCTGATACGCCAGCACCTTTACCGCCTTTTCATGGGTAAGCTCACTGTCAAGCTGCGCCAAGAGAAGATCCTTAGCCTGTTCGGAAGTATATCCGCTGATTTCCTGAAGTTTTGCCTGCTGCTCTTCCTTCAGCGCTTCCGCCTCCGCCAGTTTCTTTTTGGCATTTTCGTTGCGAGATGTAAGACTTTCCTCAAGTCTTTCGATTTTGTCAGTTTTGCGGTCTAAATTTTCTTCTTTTTGGAGCAGCCTGCGTTCCGACTTGGCAACCTCCGCTCTGCGCTCCTTTAATTCTTTTTCCGCATCGCTGCGCTGCTTCTGAATTTCCTTTTCCGCGTTCTCTCTGAGCTTGTAGCTTTCTTCTTTAGCTTCAAGAAGAGCGGTTTTCTTAGCGGTAGCCGCCTTTTCCTTAGCTTCGGAGACTATTCTTGCCGCTTCTTTTTCCGCCGACTCAATTGTTGCCTCATCCTGCTTCTTTTTGGCATCAAGCACCTTGCGGTACACCACAAAGCCGACCGCCGCGCCCATAGCAAGTGCGGCGACAATGAGAACTATTGCCAACCAAAGTTCCAAATGCCTTATCCTCCTTTTTAAAATAATCCCGGTTACGTGAAAAAATCCCATAAACCAAGGTTCAAAGGCAAAGCAAATGAAACAAGGTAAATGATTTATAAGTCGGAAAATCCGATATTTTAAAAACGGCGCATACCTGCAAAAACAAAGTGTTTTTTGTCCCGAAGCACAAAATAAAACCGCCCCGCGGCACGCAAATACGCCGAATTGACTTGTAAAAGTGGGATTATATGTAACCTAAAACGCATATAGCGTGAATAAAAAATAAAAAACTGTATGTAAAATAAACGGTGACACAACCACCTTATTTCACATATATAATTTTACGGCATTTTTAACAAAATGTCAAGGGTTTCTTGTACAAAACACGAAATTGTTGTAAAAAATTTTGAAGAATTTTGCGATAAACTTGACAAACTCAAAAAAAAATGATATACTGTTCTCACGTTAAAAAATAATTCTCCTAATTCCTTATGCCGGCATGATGGAATTGGCAGACGTGCCGGACTCAAAATCCGGTGGTAGCGATACCGTGTGGGTTCAAGTCCCACTGCCGGCACCACATCATTTGAAAAATCGTTCTCGGTAAAACCGAGGACGATTTTTCAAATTGGTATCAATAACACAACGGCAAGTTGCCGCTCTCAATCCCAATGAAATACTCATTGGAAATTTTTAGTTTTTGCTGTAAGGTTATATATAAATCTTTTAACAGTAAATAAATCGCATTTTTTGACTGCGGGAGATGTACAAAATGCAGAAAATGGTTTATCTTAGCAACAGCAGAGATTATACTGAACAGGGCGATGTTAATGAAAACAAGTACTTTGCCCGACTTAACGAGATGCTTGAACATGGGTGGAAAGTATCACATATCACGCCCAATACGGTCGCGATTGACAATGCCAATGACCCATCGCGAAAAGAGAGTTTCAGCGCGCTTATTCTGCTTGAGAAAGACGACAATAACAAGTGAAACTACGAAAAAATTCCCAATGAAACGTTCATTGGGAATTTTTAGTTCTTGCCGTAAGGTTATTGCGCAAATTTTTTGGTCACGATATCACACATCATTTGAAAAATCGTCCTCGGCAAAACCGAGGACGATTTTTTGCAAAAGAGAAAAGCCTTGTCTGTCGCCTTGCTCGTTCTCAGCTTGTTTACGCGCCGGTTTTTTGTATCTGTCAATCCCCCCGCTTTTTACATCCCGCCCATCTCCGCCGAAACGATTAAAAATTAACAAAGCTTTATGTATGGAACTCGATTTTTTATACCCCCTTGACGATTTAAAATCAGCTTCACCAACGATTCTTAAAATTTTAGCACAGCTTTACAATTCACCCGTCGGTTTTTTTCACTTAACCGAGAGCAGAATTTTTCTTTCAGACGGCATAAAAAGTTTTATTCAGACCATTTGCCGTGTTGTCAAAATTATTATTTCTTTTTAATAATTTACTTTTCTACAAAATTTTTCTTTTTTTTACATTTTATCTTGAATTTTTTTCAAAATATGTTAAAATATATATAGAAAGATTTAAAATATTACCGAAAGGGTGAAGCGGTATGAAAAATCACGCAAAAATTTATTTATTATATTACAGTATTTCGGCACAAAAGATTTCTATTTTGAAAGGCGGAAAACTGTTATGATCAAAGCTGCTGTGTGTGACGATGAAAAAATTTTTACAAAAAAACTTGCATTGATGATAAAAGAATTTTTTGACACTCAAAATATTGAAATCAATGTTTCCGTTCTCGATAACGGGACGGATTTTCTTTTAAGTAAGGCGAAATATGATATCGTTTTTCTTGACATCAATATTCCCGACGTGGGAGGATTTGAGATTGCGGAACAAATAACCGACCGTGACAGAAAAACCCTGATAATTTTTGTAACCGAACACGACGAACTTGTTTATTCATCGCTTAAATTCCGTCCTTTTCGTTTTATCAGAAAATGCCGCCTTCAGGAAGAACTTCCCGATGTACTGCACGACGTTATAAATGAAATTTCAAAAAAGTCAAGTAAACAGAAACTTATTTATTTGTCCAACGAACACGATATACCGATTGAAATAAAAGATATTGAATATATAGAAGTTATAGGCCATCGTATACACACGCATCTTAAAGACAATAATGTAATCAATTTTTACGGAAGCCTCAGCAAAATGGCGGCGCGGCTTATGGAATACGGCTTTATCCGTGTCCATAAAAGCTACATAATAAACGCAGAGCAAATTGCTTTTTCCAAAAACAATTGCGTATACCTTAAAAGCGGAGCCGTGGTTCCGATAAGCAGAAATAAAATTAGGGAATTCAAGATACAATATGAAAAAATCAGAAGCGCCGACTTATGAATGAAATAATAGAAACTGCCGCTTCGGCTGCCGAATGCTGTATTTATGTAAGACTCTGCAACGGTTTTCTCGGGTTTAAAAACGAAAAATATAAATGGCTGAAGTCCTGCGCATTCTTTGCCGTTTTATTTATAAACGGATTTTTCCTCACTCAAATAAACAATTATTCGGATATTGCGCCGATAATCGATATATTTCTCTTTCTTATTTATTCGTTTGTTTTTATGAAAGGAAAAGTGTGGGAAAAGATATTGACTGCCGTTATCCCAACCGTTACCGCATTTCCTATAAGCATGACTGCGATAAATATATTCAGCGCTTTTGCGGGAAATAACAGAGCGGAAGCTCTTGTGGGCGGTTCAATGAGATTTTATGTTTTGTTTTTTTCAAAAACAGCGTTATTGGTCATCACCGAAATTCTTATAAAATCAAGAAAGCAAACTACTTTTGCCCTAAGCCGTTTTCAGCAGATTATCAGGCTTTCATGTTTTTTTATATCGTTTATTATAACTGCAATTATCTGGAACATTTCAAGAAAGCAGGACGAAAACGCTTTTCTATACGCCGTTACTTTTATGCTGATAGCATTTCTGAATATTTTACTTTACGTTTTAATGTGCAAAATGCAAAAAAACTACATAACAAATGAAGAATACAATTTATTGAAAACCAATCTTTTCGCTCGGGAAAAACTGGCGGTTGAGACAAAAGAACGCTATATTGAAATGAAGGCTCTGCGGCATGATATAAAACACTGTTTTACCGTGTTGTCGGCTCTTATTTCAGAAAATAAGCCCAATGAAGCCATGACTTATATTGAAAACATAGTTAAAGAACAAATAACTCCCGCCGTTACGGGAATAAATACGGAAAGCGCCGTTATAGACGCGGCAGTAAACAGCAAAATCTCACTTGCCGCAAAAAAGGGAATAGCAATCAAATGTATGATTGACGTCCGATTTATTGAAATAAACGATGTAGATATAAGTATCCTGCTTTCAAATCTTCTGGATAATGCCATCGAAGGCTGCGATTTGTCGGATCCGAACATAAGTCTTGATATGGAAACAAAAGGTACGTTTATTTACATTGCCGTAAAAAATAAAATCGCGTCATCCGTCCTTAAAGATAATCCGGAGCTTAAGACTATAAAAAAAGATAAAAGGGAACATGGCTTAGGAATTAAGTCGATAAAAAGCATTGCGGAAAAATATAACGGGAATGTTGAATTTAACGAAAAAAACGGTTATTTTGTCGCCCAAGTCTGGATAAATTCCGAAAAATAATATTTTTTACTCCGTAAATCTACCGTTTACGCAAAATACTAAAAAAACAGAATACGCAAAAGCAAATGAAAGCGGGTGATCAGGATTATAACTAAGCTTTGCAGTATTATAGTTGACTTTTTTATTCGCCAAAAAATTTTCCCCGAAGAAGAGAGAGAAATATACCAATACGGTTTTGAACTTTCCGTTTCTTCGGTAATAAATATTGTTATGGTGCTCGCCATAGGCATTATAAGCGGAAATTTTTTGAAAAGCGTCATTTTTTACATAGTATTCTGCTTTACAAGACTGCACACCGGCGGATTTCACGCGCCCACCTATTTACTTTGTAAAATATCCTTTGTTTCCGTTTTTCTGGCAATTTTAGCGATGGATTATTTACTTTCGGATATTGACGAATACTTTTGGTTCGCTTTTTATATTTTTAGCTTGATAATAGTCTGCCGCTTTGCCCCTGTTGAAAATCACAACAAGCCTCTCACGGATCATGAAAAAAAACGAAGCAAAATTATTTCGATTGTTGAGATGGCATTCTGGCTGGCCGTAATGATTCTGATGTTCAGTCTCGGCTGCCCTCTTTATCATACGGTATCATTAACCTTGTTCTTCGTGGCTGATTTAATGCTGCTGGGAAAATTTTGCGAAAGGAGAATAAAAACATGAAAAAGTCTGTAAAGTCCGCCGTTCTCGGAATTGTTGCAAAAACGGTTCTCGAATCGGCAAAAAGAGCTTGCGGCGCCGCTTCGAGATGGGAAACTTATCAGCCCAAAGAGCCCAAAGCTCTTAAAAAGCTTGCAAAGTAAAACGGAAATCGCGCATACCTTTTATAATCTTTGCCGGATGTCACCCGCCGTTTAAGAGGCGGGTGACACCTCTGTTTAGCGGGGGATTTTTATCCGCCAATAGGGCTTGAATCCATACCGCGAAACATATCGTTGATTACGGCTTTGCCTTAAAAGGATATGCGCATATTTCGTTGTTTCATTAGGGTATTTCCGGTTTATATCAATCTTTAATCAAGTTATAAACTTGATTAAAGATTGAACACTAAACACTAATCTTTGATCATCCGTATTATTTGTCTATACCTTGATCAAAGATTAGTATTATACGCTTCCGGCTTTCTCAAAAACCTCCCGATTTCTCTTTTTAAGCATTCGCCAGACAATTATGTAGCAAATAACATGACACCCGAAGGTCAATCCCCATGAAACGGGATAAGAAAGATACACCGCCGTTATGGTGTGGTACTCAGGAATCTGAAAAACGGTGGCAATCCACAGTATCCTGAGTCCGCAGGCTCCCAGCAGCGACACAATCATCGGCATTATAGAATAACCGAGCCCCCTCAGCATACCGACCATAACGTCCATTCCCCCGCACAAAAAATATGTGGTAAGAATAATCGAAAGTCTTTTCATTCCAGCCACTATAACCTCCGGCGTTTTTGAATATATTCCCAACAGCGGCTCTCCCAGCAAAAATGCCGCCCAGCCCGTCACGACGCCCGTAATCGCCACACAAAGAAGTGAACTGAAAAGTATCTTCGGTATTCTTTTGTATTTTCCCGCGCCCATGTTCTGGCCGGTGAATGACACCGCCGCCTGGTGAAAGGTATTCATAGCCATATAGATAAAACCCTCAATTGAAGCGGCCGAGGAATTTCCGGACACCACGGTATCCCCGAAAAGATTTACCGAGGACTGAATAACCACATTGGAAAGAGAAAAGATCATTCCCTGAAACCCCGCGGGAAGTCCCACTCTCACAACCGATAAAAAAACATGCTTATTTATCTTAAGCTGCCTTAAATCAAGCCGTATTGCCGTATGGTCTTTTATCAGGCAAACAACAATCAGCGCCGCGGAGATACACTGCGAAATAACCGTAGCCAGAGCCACTCCCGCCACGTCCATTTGCATCACTATTACAAAAAGCAGATTCAGCCCCACATTGATTATACCGGCCGCCGTGAGGAAATATAAAGGCCGCTTGGTATCCCCCACCGCTCGCAGTATTGCCGAGCCGAAATTATATACCATTACCGCGGGCATCCCGATAAAATATATTCTTAAATAGGTGACCGCCAAAGGAAGCTGAGCTTCGGTGGCGTTCATGATTTCCAGCATCTGCGGCGCCAGAACAACGCCCACGGCCGCCAGAACCACTCCGCATATAACCGAAAGCAGCATGGAAGTATGCACCGCATCGTGTATCCCGCGATCCGAACCTGATCCGCGGGTGCGCGCCACAACAACGTTCACACCCACCGAGAGTCCCACAAAAATGTTGGTAAAGAGATTTATGAGAGAAGAGGTGGATCCGACCGCGCCCATGGAATTGTCTCCCGCAAATCGCCCCACAACGATTATATCCGCCGCGTTGAAAAGAAGCTGGAGCAGTCCCGAAGCCATAAGCGGCAGCGAAAACAGCAGCATTTTCTTAAGCACCGAACCGCTGCACATATCTATCTGATACTGTTTTGCCAAAACTCTTCCTCCGTTTGTTTTCGTTTTTTTGTTTCGTGTGCAATTGTAATTCATATATCATTTTTGATCTGTGGCTTGAAATACAATCGGCAGTATACGATTTTCCTCGTTTTAAAAGGCCATGCGTAACGCATAGCCCTAATTATGGGTTCCTGTTTGGCCTGTATACTAAATTATCTGATTTGTTTTCTCTCTTCCGAAAAACTCATTTTAAGTTGTAATTATAATAACATTTTTATGTAGATTTGTCAAGTTTTGTGCACATTTGACAGAATTTTTCAAAAATTTTGGTTTTCTCTTGACATTTTGCTAAACGCACTATATAATATATTTGTATAATATATCTTTTTTCCGAAAATTTCGCATCCTGCCATTCCGTATCGGAAAAATGATAATCCGCGTCATGCGAATTGAGGAAGGAAACGGCTTATATATGGAAAACAGAAAAAACACACTCTTGATAGCTGACGATTCATCTTATAACATAGAACTGCTTACGGAAATATTTAACGAGCAATATCGTATTTTCACGGCTGAAAACGGGCAGCAGGCATTAGAAGTAATGCGAGCCAATATCGGGGAAATCGACGCCGTTCTTTTGGATATAGTTATGCCGATAAAAGACGGATATGGGGTGCTCATGGATATGAATATGGATGAGAATCTCAAATATATTCCCGTAATAGTGATTACCGCCGATGACGATATAGAATCCGAGCACAAAGCTTTTGACTACGGCGCATATGATTTTATAACGCGACCCTTTAATATCAAAACTCTGAAGCAAAGGGTGGACGGTATGTTCCGTCACTTGGACATCGAAAAAATCCGAAGGGAAAACGACCGCCTCCTTAAAGAAACTCAAACCGACAAGCATATGTCCGCCCTTCTTGACAATATGCCAGGAGGCGCAGCCATAATCGAAACTGACGGTAAAACCGCGGAATGTACTTATTTTAACAACTCGGCGCCCAAGCTTTTTCATATGACCGACGGCGAATTCGTCTCCCAGTTTGAAACCGACGACCCGAAAAATTACAGCGAATGGCTGGGTGTTTTTATAGCAAAGGCCATGGAAGAAAAAAAGCTGGATTACTCCTTTTCCGTCAAAGATAACGGAGGAGAGATATGCCGGATACGCTTAATCGCTTCCGGCATTGACAAAAAGGGAGACAAAAGGGTATTATACTGCTTTTTTTTAGACGTAAACGACGAAGAACGTTTTGAACAGAGAGCAAAAGAAAACGACATAAATTTTGAAAACGTAATCAGCAACGCGCCGGTCGGTATCGCTATGTGCGAAAAAGGCGATGACGGAAAACTTCATATCATATACAGCAGCAAGGGACTGGCGGATATTTTCGGCTATCCAGATTATGACACCTATGTAAATGAAGTGGAAAAGACCGAAAGAAAAATGATAAGTGAGTTTGAAGCGGACGATTTCAGAAACAAAATGAATCATGCCATTGTTTCGGGAACCCCGATTGAATACACTTTCCACTGCCGTTCCTACGATCAGAAGTCCCTCTGGATACTTACTAGAGCCCAGTTTATGAAAAGCGAGTCCGGACGTCTCAGATTGTATTGCTTTATTTCCGACGTCACCAAGGAAAAAGAATATGAGATAGAGCTGCGCAACAACGCTTACTACGATTCACTTACCGGACTTTACAACCGAAGCGCATTTATGCTCGGCGCAAAGGGGCTTTTAAAGGAAAATCCCGACGCCGATTATGTCATTTACAGGATAAATATAGGAAGCTTTAAAGTAATCAATGATATTATGGGACGCGAAATCGGGGACAAGGTGTTGGTATCCGTTGCCACCGCCCTTAATCGGGTCATATCCGACAAGGGACTTTTTTCGAGGTTTTTTGCGGATAATTTTACCGTAATCGTACCCGTAAACGAAGTAACCCCTGAAGAAATTATAAAAGAAATAAAGGAAGAAGTGGAAGACGACTGTCTGGTAAGTCAGGACGTACATTACTACATAGGCGTTTACACTATTAACGAGCGTAGCGCCACCATAGAGGACATATGCGATCGCGCCGCCATCGCCTGCCGCTCCATAACCGGCAACTTTCATACCCATGTGGCATATTATGACGAAAAAATGCGTGATGATATGTTAGAGGAGCAGGAAATACGGGACGAAACACATCGGGCTATCGTCAACGGTGAATTCTGCATTTACTATCAGCCCGTTTACGGTGTAAAGGCAAAAAAGTTTGTCAGCGCGGAAGCATTAGTGCGTTGGATACACCCAACAAAAGGGATTATTTCACCGGGAAAGTTCATACCCATTTTTGAGCGCAACGGATTTATAGCGGAGCTCGACCTGTATGTGCTGGAACAGGTGTGCAAGTATCATCAAAAACGCAGGAATTCAGGACTTGAACCGTTTCCCATCTCGGTTAACATCTCCCGCAGAAGCCTTTATAATCCAAATCTTTATGATCTAATCAGCCGTCTTGCCGAAAAATACGGCGTGGAACCGAAGTATTTCCGAATAGAGATTACCGAAACCGCATATAACGACAATCCTACCCAGCTTCTGGAAACGGTGAACAAGCTTCGGGAAAAGTGCTTTCCCGTTCTTATGGACGATTTCGGAAGCGGCTACTCTTCACTGAACACCCTTAAGGATATCCCTATAGATCTGCTTAAGTTGGATATGAAATTTATGCAGAATTTTGAAAGCAACAACAGAGTAGGCACCATAGTTACCGCTATTGCAAGAATGGCCAAATGGCTTAACGTGCCTTTGCTTGCCGAGGGAGTCGAGACAAGGGAACAGTATGAATTTCTCCGCAGCATAGGCTGCGCTTATATCCAGGGCTACTACTTCGCAAAACCCATGCCTTCGGCTCAGTTCACCGACCTTATTCAGCTTAACGGCGCCGAGTTTAACGACAAGGAGCTTGAAACATACGGAATGAATTCCGAAATAAACGAGCTTCTTGGGAGCAACACCACAGTTTCAAAACTTATTGGCGGAGTTTTCGGAGGCCTTGGAATCTACGAACTGTACGACGATAAACTTGAGGTTATCCGTGTAAACGACGGTTATATGCAGATTATGGGTTATTCTCCCGTTGACTTTACCGGCGAACACTACGATATCTGGGAAAAAGTGCATCCGGAGGACATAGAAAAATCACGGCAGGCATGCCTTGAAGCTTCGAGGACGGGAAAGGCGGTAAGAACCACCGTAAGACGCTATGACAGAAACGGAAAGCTTCTTTATTTGGAAGGAGTGCACAGGCGTCTGGGCGGCACCGATGAAAACCCCATTATCTGTATCGCTTTCAACGACATAACCGAGCTTCTTGAAAAGGAAGAGATTATACAAAATGCCAACCGCCGTATTGATTCGATACTGGAAGCTACGGATTCCTTAGCGGTAGACGTTGACTACGCAAAAAACGAAGCCTTCTGCTTCGGATTCACCGGCGACTTTGAGTACAACAATCGGGAGCTGGAGGAAAAGCTTAAAAGCGGCGAAGGTCTGGACAGCATCGCCCATCCCGATGATCGGGCGAAAATGTGCTCATGGCATTCCGGCAAAAAATCCGGCCGTTTTTCCGACGAATTCAGAATTAGGAAAAAGAACGGGGAATATCACTGGTTCCGATTTATAGAAACCCGCACCTACGACGAAAACGGCACACATTTAAGAACAGCCGGAGTTATAAGAGACATTGACGCGGAAAAGAGCGCATACCGCCATCTTGAATCCATTATCAACAATCTGAGGGAAGGAATCGCCCTTATAAATATTGTAGACGGAAAACCGACGCTTGCTTATGCCAACGACTGTTTTTACTCAATGATGAGTATTAACGAGAGGGATAAGGACAAAATTAACGCTATTACCGTGGATATTATTGAAAAAACCGCAGGAACCCGCGATATGACCGTTACAGACAGCAGCAATACCAATCATATTATAAAAGTATACACCACCGAGGTAAAAAACGACGGCAAAAATGACAGCAGCTATATAGCCATATTTACCGACGTGACACAAGCAAGAGCCAAGGAAGTACAGAATCAGCTTTACCGGATGCTTCTGGATCAGACCGGAACCGTGGTATTTGACTACAACACCGAATCCGATACGATAACCTATTACCGCCACCTTTCCGAAAACGACAAAAAGCCTTCCTCGGTGGAGCAGCTTCATACAAATCCGGAAAAGTTCACTCTGCTTCGCGAAAATGACAGAAAAGAGTTTATCTGCGTCCTCAACAGGCTTTCGGAAAGTAAGGAGTCCGAAAAGAGCACCGATGAGCTTCCGGTTATAATAGAGGAAAACGGCTACAAGAGACACTACCGCTGTCACTTCAAGAGCTTTTCCGACAATTCGGAAAAGGTGTTCCGAATAATAGGCAAGATCGAAGACGTGGAGGACGAGATGGCCAAGTTTGGCGAAATACAAGCCAAAGCCATGTATGATTCACTGTGTGTTGACATATACAACAAATCTACCACGGAGGAACTTATCAAAAGCGAGCTTAAGCACACCACAGGCGGCGCGCTGCTGATGATAGACATTGACGATTTCAAGAGCATAAACGATAATCTGGGTCACCTTTTCGGCGACGAATTCCTTAAGCAGTTTGCCGCTACGCTGAAGGATGTATTCAGAGACAGCGATATAGTGGGACGCTACGGCGGGGACGAGTTTTTCGTTTTCGTCAGCCATGCCGGCACATCAGTGGCGGTGAAAAAAGGAGAAGTGATACTTAATCGAATCTCCGAGATAAACGTACCCAAAATAGGACAGGTAAAAACCAGTATAGGCATAGCCGCCGTGACTCCCGAAAACAGGGATTATCGGCAGATAGTGAAACAAGCCGACAGCGCTCTTTATCATGCCAAGAATCAGGGTAAAAACTGTGTTATTCTGTTTGATCCCCATACCATGAACGAAACGGTGTTCAGAAGTACGGAAAAGGACGGAGACAGCACAAAGACGGTACCTTTAAGCAGCAATCCCCATTCCGAAGCTTCTATTATAATGAGAGTATTCAGCGCGCTTCAGTCAGGCTCGGATATCAAAAACAGCATAAACCGTATGTTAGCGCTGGTAGGCAAGCACTTTGACGTAAGCAGGGCTTATATATTTGAAAATTCCGACGACGGACTCTTCTGCTCAAATACCTACGAATGGTGCGGAGAAGGGGTAAAGTCGGAAAAAGATTCCCTGCAAAATATTTCTTACGAAACAGACATGGGCGGAATGTATCATCAGTGCCTGAACGAAGACGGAATATTGTACTGTCACAACATAAATACCTTGACCCCCGCCATAAGAGAGCTGCTTAGCCGTCAGGGGATTAAATCGGTACTCCACTGCGCCATAACGGAGGACGGAAAGTTTAAGGGATTTGTGGGATTTGACGAATGCCGCGAAAATTGTTTCTGGACAAAAGAACAGGTTGACGCGCTCACCTATGTGGCTAAGGTACTGGCGGTATTTTTACTGAACGACCGTAACAAAAACCGTTTAAAAAACTATTCCCGCTCTATCGAATCAATACTTTACAACTACCCCGAATTTATATACATAGTGGATCCCGAAACACGGGAGTTGCTTTACATAAACAAGAGGGCCGAAAAGATTACCGGCGGAAATAAGTTGTTGGGAAAATCCTGTCTTGAAACCGTCTGCGGCGGAAAGGAATCGGAATACTGTCCTTTGAAGCGCGTTGGACAACCCGTGGAGGGAATCAGTCCTTTGCTTAACAAAAAAGTACGCGCGCAAGCCACCGAAGTGGAATGGTGCGGAAAAAAAGCATATATGATAAGCTGTACAGAAGCGAAATAACGAAAACGGTTTTCGGCTCCTGTGCGCATTGGAATCGGCACGAGTCTTTTCGGCAAAATTTGCACGAAAAGGCGCGTGCCGTTCCTGTGTGGACAGATTCTAATACTGTTAACCAATTAAAAAATGGAAAAAACGGTTTTTAATTGGTTAACAGTGCTTCGGGTGTAATAACCATTTTGACTATGATTTTATCTTGTGTCAAAATGGTTATTAGTATAAGCCAATGCATAAAAGCCCTTTTGTTTTTGTTAAAAATGCACTAAAAATATTTTAAAATTTGTTACATAATCAGTTGACATTCAACTTAATAAAGATTATAATTTTTATCATAGGCGAATTATATTTTTTGTCTAAATTACAGCCCCTAAAATAAGGAGGAATAATCTATGAATTTGAAAAAGACTATTGCGACAGCCGCCGTTTCCGCTTTGGCAGTAACCGCTTTCGCAGTAAGCGCAAGCGCCGAAACCGCAGGTCTGATTTATCAGACCAACGCGTGGACATTCCGCAACAACATTACTCAGAGCAAGGCTGTTTGGTGGGATCCCGATTTCGGCGACGCAATGGAGTATGACACATGGATCGTAAACGACGTAGAAATCACTGCCGACGGTACATACACCGTTTCTTTTGAAAAGAACATTATGGAAGACTGCAAGGACGGTCCCGAACAATTCTGGAACTTCCTTAAGCTTCAGACAAACATTTCCAAGGAAGCATATCCCGACGTACAGATCACCATTGACAGTCTCAAAATCGACGGCAAGGAAATCGAGGCGGCCAAGAGCGCCAAGCAGAGCAACGATAAGGTTGTTACTGACGATTACAGCGACATTACCACTGTTGAGACTGTAACCGATGGCTATCTTGTAGGCTTCTACAACACATGGAATGCCGATGAGACGGTTATCGCCTCCGAGGATTTCGGCGGCAAGGTTGAGTGCACCTTCACCGTTACCGGCTTCAAGTCCGGCGATACCTCCGCTCCCGCCGAGGATGCGACTCAGGCTCCCGCAGGCGACGCCAACACAGGCGCGTCCACCGATAAGAACAACGCCGATACAGGCGTTGAAGGCGTAGCCGCTATTGCAGGCATTGCCATTATCGCCGCCGGCGCTATCGTTATCGCTAAGAAGAGAAAGTAATCAAGACCGATACGAAATAAATTATTGATTTATAAGAAATTCCCCGCCGATTAAAACGGCGGGGAATTTTTGTTTACTTTTTATTTCGTACTCCG
Organism: uncultured Ruminiclostridium sp.; assembly: GCA_910588335.1. Taxonomy (GTDB): domain Bacteria; phylum Bacillota; class Clostridia; order Oscillospirales; family Ruminococcaceae; genus Ruminiclostridium_E. The sequence goes on from CAJUQV010000021.1 coordinate 52,931, forward strand.
GAATGACAATGGAATAAGGAAGCTTTACTGCTTATTCATTTTTTTAATAGGCAGCAAAAGATCAAGCTGTCCCGTAACGTCGTCCTGCCAGCCTGTATGCGAAGCGTAAACCCAGTTAAGATGTTCCTCAAGGCAGCCGCCCATTATCTCGTCTCCCAGCTCGCTGTAATTCTCCTCATATAGCTCGCTGCTTTGAACCCACCTTACCAGCTCATTCCAGCGGTGAAAGTCGGGGAATTTTATGGCAAGCGCCGCGTATAACCCACCGTTAAAGCGCTTCTTTACCAAAGGTTCGGGCAGCGCCATATCGTCGGGCACGGTCACCCATACTTCATAGCCGTGCCTTCCATCCTTAAGCACTCCGGGATTGGGGTGGTTAAAGCCGAAATATCTCGCGTCGGGCTTGATATCGTACAAACCGCTTTCTCTTATGAATTTGTCCACGGGCTTGTCTACTTTTTCCTCCGGCTCGAAGTCGATAACATGATTCGAAGCTACCGTAAAGGGGGGCAAAAGTAAGATTCTTACGTTGTCATTCGCCTTTTCAAGCTTTTCGTTGGCTTTGTCCAGCATTTCTTCTTTGTTTTCATTGTTCATTGCGCCGTTCTCCTTTAATTGATTTTTTACGGGAGTAAGCAATTCCGAAACGGACAGAAGCTTATTTTCGAGAAGCGGGAGCGAACCCGACGCGCCTAAGCGGGCAATCTCCGAAAGCGTATCCCGTATCACGGCGAGAGAGGATATTTCCTCCTCCGTCTCCCGTATTTTTTCAAGGAACACTTTAAGCGCTTCCGAAATCTCGGAGGCGTTAAGTATCGTACTTATATCCTTTAGAGGAATACGCAGCTTTCTGAGCACCACTATCTGCCTTAGCCGCTTTACCGCGGCTTCGTCATAAATACGGTACGCATAATCTTCACGGCGCTTTGTCTTTATCAGACCTTCTTTTTCGTAGTACCTTAACATTCGGGTGGAAATACCAAGCCCTTTTGAAACCTCGCTTACCGTCATATCCGTCATTGCACTTACTCCTTTTTTATACCAATCTTTAACAAGTTATAGACTTGACCAAAGATTAGTATTAATTATAAAGCAGAACACGGTGTTCAAGTCAATAGCTTTTTAAAAAAATTATAACACTACCGAGTTAATTTGTTAAGCGTTTTCATAAAAGTTTTTTCAAATTTTACCAAACCCGCCGAACAGAATATTTACAGAAAAAGTACAAATAAATAACCACAAAACCACGGTAATTTCTGTATGAAAGGATAGTAAAAATATGAAAAGCTTAAATGCAGCCAACATAAAATTGCCCCATGTAAACTCCTTCTTTAAGATAACCATAGCGGCTCTGGCGATCTGCGGAGTGCTTATGGGAGCTTCAAGAATAACCTCCATACCCGTTTATTCGCAGCAGGGCTCGCGTGGCACCGAGGTGGAGGAAATACAGAGGGTGTTAAAGGAATGGGGCTTGTTTCGGGGAGAGATAACAGGCTATTTCGGCACCGCCACGGAATCCGCCCTTAAATCCTATCAGCGCAGCAACGGTCTCCCCGAAACGGGCGTAGCCGACGAAGCCACCCTTAAGAAAATGGGCATAACCATAGGCACGCCCCCCACCGCCACCGACGCGAATATTAACCTCCTCGCCCGTATAATTTCCGCCGAAGGACGCGGCGAAAGCTATGTGGGACAGGTAGCTATCGGCGCGGTAATACTCAACAGAATAGAACACCCCTCATTCCCCGACACATTACAGGGGGTAATATATCAGAACGGCGCCTTTACCGCAATCGTTGACGGACAGTTTAACGAGCCCGTATCTGAATCCTCCTATTATGCCGCAAGGGACGCGCTTTCCGGCTGGGATCCCACGGGCGGCTGCATATATTACTTTAACCCTAAGAAAACCGACGACGACTATATGCACAGCAGGGAAGTGGTAAAGGTAATAGGAGATCATTATTTCTGTCTGTAATGAAACTTTTTTCCAAAAATCTCCGACTACTCTTTTACGGATAAGTATGTAAATTTTAGGAATTTACATTGAACGCAAGAGAAAGGAAAAAATAAAATGACAGATATAATAGCAAATGTAAATACCGGCGTGAATCTTGAGGTAATGCCCATAATAATCGTGGCGATAGTGGTAATTGTCGCCATCGCCGCGGCGGTGATTATCTCCACGGTGTCCAAGAAGAACAAGCAGAAGAAAAAGGAAGCCGCAAAGGCTGCCAGAGCGGCCGAAAAAGCGGAAAAGGGAAAAGAAGACGAAGGAAACGAATAAAAATAAAGATAAAAAAGGAAAATCGACCGGGATTTTCCTTTTTGCTTTTTTATACTGATTGCAAATAGTATCATACCCGAAACACTATTTTTAATCATTCAAAAATTTCATATTGTCTATTGTATGATTTACAAATAGTATCAGACCCAAAAGGGCGGAAAGGACAAAAAATGATTCCTGTCGTAACAACAAGCCAAATGACCAAAGCCGAGCTTAATTCCGAAAAAAACGGCGTAACAAGAGTACGGCTTATGCAAAACGCCGCCAACGCCATTCTTAACTTTCTCGTATCCCGCTTTACGCTGAGCGGAAAAAGCATAATTATTATTATCGGATCCGGCAATAACGGCGGCGACGGCGCGGTACTTTCAAAGCTTCTCGGTAAAAAAGGCGCGAAAACCGCGCTTATTGCCCCTAACGGCATGCCCAACACCGACACGTCAAAAACCTGCCTTGAAAAAACGGAGGGCACACTCCCCCCCGTTCTCTCCGAAAAAGCGGAAAGCGCCTTTAACGGAGCGGATATTATAATTGACTGCGTTTTCGGAACGGGTTTTCACGGGGAACTGCCCGAAAAAATCGCCGCGCTGTTTAAAACCGCCAATCTGAGCAAAGCGGTAAAAATATCCGTGGACATACCCAGCGGCGTAAACGGAAACACGGGAGTAATCGCCCCACACAGCTTCAGACCCGATATTACGTTAGTGCTGGCAGCTATGAAAACGGGCCTTTTAAATCTTCCCTGCGCCGACCGCTGCGGCGAAGCGGTAATATTGGATATAGGGATAACCGACGGTTGCTATAACGAATACGACGGCTTGTTTACGGATGAAAACATAAAAAAGCTTTTCCCCCGCCGCCCGAAATTTTCAAATAAAGGCACTTTCGGAAAGCTCTTAAACATAGCCGGCTGTAATAAATATATCGGCGCGGCGGTACTTTCCTCAAAGGCGGCTTTAAGAAGCGGGGCGGGGCTTGTCTGCCTTGCCTCGGTTCCGAAGGTGACGGGTATCGCGGCGGCGGCCGTTCCCGAATGTGTGTTTAAGGAACTTAAAGAAAACTGCGAAGGGTGTATCGGGTACTGCGAGATCGAAAAAATTGTCCCGGAAATAAGCGGTTTTTCGGCGGCAGCCTTCGGCTGCGGGGTGGGAAATACGGAGGAAGCGCAAAAAACGGCGGAATTTCTGCTGAAAAACGTAAAATCCACCTTAATTATAGACGCGGACGGAATAAATGCGGTTTCAGCAAATATAAATGTATTGAAGGACAAGAGCGGGGCATTGATTATGACTCCTCATCCGGGAGAGTTCGCGCGGCTTACCGGGACGAGCGTTTCTTGGGTGCAGTCTCACAGGATTGAATCCGCGAGGGATTTTGCCTTGAAATACGACGCGGTACTGCTGCTTAAAGGAGCGAATACGATTGTCGCGGCTCCCGACGGAAGGGTTAGCGTGAATACAACCGGAAACAGCGCGCTGGCAAAGGCGGGATGCGGAGACGTGCTTACCGGAATTATCGGAGCGCTTGCGGCGCAGGGCATGGAGCCGTTTGAAGCCGCGGTACTGGGCGCGTATCTTCACGGAGAGGCGGCGGATTTTCTGGTGAAGGAGCAGGCGGCGGCTTCGGTGCTGGCAAGCGAGGTAGCGGATGCGCTGGGGAAAATAATATAAAAATTATTGTTTTAAAAAAGAAAAGGAACTGTAAAAAACTCCTCTTATAAATTAAACTCCATTAAAGTTTCCGTCCACCCTTTTCAAAGGATGGTAGGGTTTCCAAAGGGACAAAGTCCCTTTGGTCGCCCTCTGCGGAGGGCGAAATTCTCCTAACGCCGAAGGGCGCTCCGAAAAGGTGTGAATAAGAAAAATCCCTTTGGGTTTTTTCGGCACGGGGAAGCCCTGCAAGAGAGGGCTTCCCCTGTTACGGTAAGCACCCGTTTTCCTTTGGGGTTATCCCCGAACGGTAAAGAGCTTTTTACAGCCGCCGATGTTTTTTCGATTCCTTTTTGCATTGCAAAAAGGAATCTGGGTTCAGGGCAAAGCCCCGACGCAGCATGGCAAAATCATACAGTATTACATATTAACGGAGGAACACCCAAATGCGAATAAAAACCATTCTTCTTACCGCCGCTTTAACACTCGGCACGCTGACCCTAACCGCCTGCGAGGCGCAAAACCTTTTATCCCCCAAGCCGCCCGATCTCAACAAGCTTTTCACCTTTTCCGCTTCCATATCCTGCGAAACCGGAAATTTCTCCGCCATCTTCACCCGCACCGCCATGGGAAGCTGGGACATAACGCTGACAGAGCCTTACGAGCTCCAGGGCATAACCTTCTCCCGAACCAAAGAGGGAGTAAAAGCAAGTCTGGAAAACCTTTCCGCCGAATCCCTTACAAGCGAATTTTCGGATTCCCCGCTGACCTTCATAACCGATTCCATCGAATCCGCCGTACAGAACGGAAACGCCTCTGTGGTCTACGGCGATCAATCCTATGCCGTAAATTCCGGTAACACGGTAATGTATTTTCAGCAGGGAAGCGCTGTACCCGAAGCCTTTGAAATACCCGAAAAGCAAATCAAAGGAGAAATAAGCGAGTTTAACATTACCGGGGAAATTTTCAGAGACGGAGCCGATGTGGTGCTTATGCTCTGATTTATGCGATTTTAAAGCGATACCGTAATCTTGCAGCGGTATCGCTTTTGTTTTTGAAAAATCCGAAAAAATTTTATATCTTGACTATTTTCTTAAGCTATGCTAAAATAAATATATCTTCTATTTTTTCACGGCCGCCGAAAGGAGTATATTTATGAATGTAGTTAAATTTAAATATTTTGATGATTTTCACTGTCTGGGTCCCGACTGTAAAGATACCTGCTGTAAAGACTGGCATATACACATTACCAAAAGAGAATATCTGGATTACAAAAAAATGAAATGCAGCCCGGAGCTTCGCCGTTTGCTTGATGACAGTTTTAAAAGGATAAAAACCATTTCCAATGATGCCGTGTATGCCGAGGTTAAATTTAATGAAAACAATAAATGCCCCCTTTTGGGCAAGGATTCCCTTTGTATGCTTCAAAAGGAACTTGGTGAAAACGCATTAAGTTTTACATGCAACGTGTTTCCCCGCATACGTTCTTTTGTCGGCGGAACTACGCTGCTTGAATCCTGCACAGCTACCTGCTATCATGTGGTGGAGCTTCTTATGCAGCATCCGGAGGGACTTGAGATAGTCGAGGAGGAGTATGACAAAAAGGATAAATACATAAATAAGGGGCTGGGCTCCGGCCACAGCATAAATAAAACCCACAAGGAATTTCCTTATTTCTGGAATATCATAAACGCCGAGGTGGATATTCTGCAGAACAGGAGCTTTACTTTTTCCGAAAGAATGCTTATCTTAGGATATTTTTGCCAAAAGGCAGACGAATATATAAAAAACGACGCCATGGATAAAATTCCCGGTCTTGCGGCTATGCTTCTTGATAATGAGCTTTGCCGAAAGATATCCGACTCTTTGAAGCCGCCTTATTCGGAAGGCAGAATTGCATCCGAATCGCTTAATATGCTGATCGGTATGCGCGAGCGAATAAAGACTACCCCATGGCTTACCGTATCAAATAATCAATTTGACCGTGTATTTGAACGTTTGGAATGCAGGCCGATAATTGAAGACGGAGAAAAAAAATATCAATTTAACGTCCCCGAATATCTTAAGCTTATCGAAATCTTCCGAAATTTAGAAAAGGAACGCTCATACATTATTGAAAATCTGCTGGTAAATATGATTTTTTCATATAACCCTCAAAAAGGTTTATGGGGAAATTACTTTGAAATGGCGGTGTTTTACAATACTCTTAAAGTATGCGCCCCCGTATTTTTGCCGGAAAATTACAGCGACAGCGATCTGGCGCTTGCTTTAACGAGTACGGTTAAAATGATACTTAATTCGGATATTGCCAATATTGAAACAGCCTGCAGCTTCATACAAAAAGATCAATACACCCTCCCTTACGCGGCATTCCTGATATGCTGATTTGTTTTCCGATACGTTTGCTTAGGTAATCGGTAAAAATGATTAAAAACGCCATCCGCTATGCGGGCGGCGTTTTTCTTCCTCATTTTCTGCTTTTTCTATAAGCATATATAAGAAACCGCTCCAATAGGAACAGTTTCTAAGTATAATACTAATACTGTTAACCAATTAAAAATTGGAAAAATGGTTTTTAATTGGTTAACAGTGTTTCGGGTGTAATAACCATTTTGACTATGATTTTATCCTGTGTCAAAATGGTTATTAGTATAATATCGGTTAAAAAAGTGGATAAAATGGCTTTTTAAACCAATATTAGTATAAAGCGCTCGCTCCATATTGTAACTAAATTTGTACTTATTTAATTGTGCAAATTTGCCAAAAACATAAAATTTAAAAGTTTTTTTCAATTTTTACTAAAGTTTTTTCTATTCCTGCCGATATAATTTCTGAAAGGCTTGGGGACAGGAAAACCAAACGAAATAAAATCGTTCGGTAAATCCCCCCGAACCTTAAAAGCGAAGTGCACACGCTTAAATTCACCAAACCGCCGTAAAATTTTAATGCGGCGTTAAGCCCCCGAAAGGACTTCGGGGACGGAAA
>CAJUQV010000022.1 GCA_910588335.1 uncultured Ruminiclostridium sp.
GTGATTATGCTTGCTATGATTTTTGACGCTATTTTTATGTGAACACACTCTAGTAAAAATGCAATAGTACAAAAGCGGATACCTGCCGGAATCTGAAACCCAAAGTTCGGACAATAGCAGGTGTTTTGTTATAAATCCTTTTACTATGCGGTTTTACGGTTGCTCCATTTTAATTTCAAAATGGACATCAAATCAAAAACAGCTTAAAATCGGATGCTAAACATGAAAAAGGGTGGAATCCGAACCCACAGAGTCCGATTTGAAATGTTGTAAATCCGTGCAATATTGGGAAGTATTAAAATAATGTACATTTTCAGTATTTAACTTTTAATAATATCGCTCCCGGTTTCTTAATAAAGACATTGGAAAGCGGTTGTCCGAGAAGAGGTGATCAAATGAACGTTTTTGAGTGAATTATGACGGCTTAAATGAAGCTGCGAACTACGAAAAGTCGAGGGCGACACAAAAAACAGATCTAAAACAACAATACCCTCCCGATCGCATATAATGCATTACTTATAGGGAGGGATTTAAGGCAACACCGCGCAAAGACCGCGCTGCGCGCTTTGCCGCGCATACGCTTGCATCTTTTCCGTCATTTTTGCCCAAAACTCCTTGAAATACGCCAGTATTCCTGTGTCGTTTTGGACAATCTGACGAAAAAGCTGACTGCGCGTCTGCACGACAATCTTTGTGCGGTGTTGCCTTAAAATAAAACGCCGTAGTCCGTATATCCGTTTCAAACTAAAACAAAGAAAAATTTGTATTAAGTCACCATCAAAAAAATCAAAGAAGTTATAAACTCTTTGAATTTATTTTAAATATTATTGACTTTTTGATTTGCACATACTATAATATACTTGGGAAAATATTTTATGACGATGTGTTGCATTTATCTGTGATATGAAACCTTAAAAACCCATATCAGCGCACTGCAACGCTTGCTAAAGACGGCATATCCGTAAACTCAAATATTTTTGTATGAATATGCGCGGCAATTGAACGTACACTTGACGACATCATGGAGATTATCCCCGATTCCGGTTTAAAAGACGATTAAAGTGCCGTTTAAAATATCAGCTTATGAAATTAAAAAACGGAATGAAAAGAACATACGAAAGGAAGATTACAAGTGCAGCAAACAGCGTTTCACGCATACTATACCGCAAGGGAGTTGGAAAACTTGCGCGATGAGGATTTGCTTTCCTCCGCGTTTGCGTCTTCCGATATCAAGATATATCCCTTTCAGATAGCGGCGGCCGCTTTTGCTCTGCGTTCGCCTTATCAAAAGGGGGCTGTTCTTTGTGATGAAGCGGGACTGGGAAAAAGCCACGAAGCTATGCTTGTTATCACACAAAAGTGGCTGGAGGGTTACAACCGTATTTTGCTGGTTACTCCAAACGCCGATTTGCTGCGGCAGTGGACGGAGTTAATCGACCTGCATTATACGGTTCCCTACATTGTGCTGACTAACCGTGAAGAATGGCAAGCCAATATTTCCGGCGACAATCCCAACGCTTTTGTTCAGAATGCGGTTATTGTTTCCACTTATGATTTTGCGTCGGATAACGAGTCGGCGGCAATGGAAGTTAATTGGGATCTGACGGTTTTTGAAGAAGCAAACGCTTTGTCCGCCGTTTATCACGAGGACAACAAGCAGGCGCGTGCGCTGAAGCGCATATCGGGCGATTCGTTCAAGCTTCTGCTTACGGGAACGCCGATTGAAAAGAATATCATGGACTTGTACGGCTTGATTTGGTTTATCGATGAGTCGGTTTTACCCAAGGAACAGGATTTTTTGTCACGCTATTTAAGAAAGCCCGAAAATTATCCGGAGCTTGCGGAACGTGTAAGCCGATATTGTTTCCGAACCCTCCGCTCACAGGCCAAGGGCTGCGCCAAAGTAACCGGGCGAAATTTAATCACATACGAGTATGAGCCGTCGCAAAAAGAACGTCAATTATACGATTTGCTATATGATTACATAAACAAACCGAACAAAATCGCTTTTCCCGAAATGGACAAGTATGATCTTGCGCTGCGGCTGTTATCGCTGCAAAGCTCCTCAACCGCCGCCGTACTGCAAACCGTCAAGGGTATTGTTAAGCGGTTGGAAACACAGTCCGACTCGTCGGAGGAGCTTGAGGAATGGAGGAAAATTCAAGCGTCCGCCGAAAGTATTTCTTCGGATTCAAAGGCAAAGGCGCTGCTGACCGCGCTTAAAAACGGCTTTGCTTTGATGAAAAAGTCGGGCGCAAAAAGAAAAGCGGTGATTTTTACCGAGAGCACGGAAACGCAGAAAATACTGAGCGCATTGCTTTGCGATAAATACAAAACCTTCGTTTACAACGGCAGCGCGGATTACGGCGCCATTCGGGCGTTTAAATCCGAGGGGGAGATTCTGATTTCCACCGACAGCGGCGCAAAGGGCTTTAATTTAGAAAACGCCGCTTTTGTTATTCACTATGATTTGCCTTACAATACGCTGAAAATGGAACAGCGCATTGACCGATGCCATAGACTGGGTCAGGAAAACGATGTGTTGTCTCTGGCGTTTATCAACAAAAATAATTTTGCGGACGTCCGCAAGTTGGAGCTTGTCAATAAGCGAATATTGGTTGCGGACGGCGTATTTGGAATAACCGACGATGTAATAGGAGGATTCACCGAGGATTTGGCGGCGGCGTTTGAATCCGTATCGGCAAAAATTCGTACAAGGGAGCAAATTGAAACGGATTATCGGCAAGCGCTTGTTCTAAACAAGAATGAAAACAAACAGTTGGTATCCGCCGCCGAGGATATTCTTTTTACCACATTCTCCAAAGAGATTGCGGACAAGGTCAATCTTTCGCCAAAGTATATCGGTGAAAAATCCGAGGAAATAAACGGGGCGCTATGGAATATCGTCAAGTGGTTTTTCGAGCGGTACAACGCTTCTTACGACGATTGCCGCTTTGAAATCGACGAAATAAACAAAACGATTACCGCGACAAATTACGAAAAGTTGCCTTTGCTTTTCTATTATTGGACAGGCAGCCGCAACAAACCGTATTACAGTTTGAAATCCTACGGAATGGCAAAGAATTTTAAGCCCCATTACGGCAAAATCACACTTGCAAGCGTAATCGGGCGTGGCATTATTCACGAGCTGAAATGCGCCGACAGCGGAAAAATCGTTGTGAACGCAAAAACAGAGTCTTGCGAAATCGCTCTCTATACGGTGTCGCTTTCCGCTTCCGACAGGACGGTACGGAATTATACCGTGCTTTGCGGGCAAACGGAATCGGGCGAAGCGTTAACGGACGAGCAATGCCGAAATATTCTTAATATTCCCGTAATCGGATGTGATGAAAGCGAACATAAATCCCCTCATTGGCTGAAAAGCACGGGAAAACCGCACCGTCTTGACAGGCTTGTTCCCACGGACAAGCTGATCGCGGAGCAGTCCGAAAAGCTGTCTCCCGCGCTGGCGGAGGAAACGGATAAAATGAAGCTTCGGACAAAATCGGAGAAAAACGCTTTTTCCCGTGAAATTGACGAGCTGAAAAGACAGGTTGAAGCGGCGGAGGCGGAGCGTGACGGCATTACAAACGATCGCTTAAAGCTGTTGGCTTTGGAAAAGAAAGCGAATCTGCTTCGGCGGGAGTATATGAAAAAACAGGAGAGCCGATTTTTTGACGCCATGAAATTGGATTTGGAGCTGGAACGGCAGATTAAGGAGTTTTCCGAAAAAGAAAAGGTGACCGCAAGGGTTACGAGGGAATTTATAATAAAAGTGGAGGATAATGATAACAATGTATAATATTCTTGATGAAAATGATTATTTAGTAAAAGCTTTAGATTATGAAAATCCAGACATTCAAGCAATTCAAAATGTCACTTCGATTCTTTCAGAGTATGATTTTCAATCATTGTTTGATGAATGGTCCAACACTAAAACACTATCAGATTTAATTCAACCAGTTCAAAATGCCACTTCGATTCTTTCAGAGTATGATTTTCAATCATTGTTTGATGAATGGTCCAACACTAAAACACTATCAGATTTAATTCAACCAGTTCAAAATGCCACTTCGATTCTTTCAGAGTATGATTTTCAATCATTGTTTGATGAATGGTCCAACACTAAAACACTATCAGATTTAATTCAACCAGTTCAAAATGCCACTTCGATTCTTTCAGAGTATGATTTTCAATCATTGTTTGATGAATGGTCCAATGCTAAAACACTATCAGATTTAATTCAACCAGATATTCAAGCAATTCAAAATGCTACCTCATTTTTTTCGGAATGTGATTTTCAATCACTGCTTGATAAATTTTTTATAGATAAAGATACCTCAGATTTATTATCATCAGAGTTTTTTTCTGATTCATTGAAATTGAATATTGATAAAAGTAAAGATCGAACCGATAACATTACAAAATTATTATCAAAGGCTTCACCAGTTTTGTCGTTTGAAGACGTAGATTTATCTGAACTTGAAATGATTTTAAACACATCAATAAAATACAGCAATAAAGTTTTAAGTAATTACAAGGTATCTAAAGAAATTAAATTACATGGTGAAGAAGCCAAACAAAATCCAAAATCGCTACATGATAAACTTGAAGACTTTAAAAAAAAATTTTGCTTATTGCTAATTATAATTCGCTTAATAATGTCTATTCCACAAACTATAGAAACAGGTGAATTTTATAAGGATGTAGCTACTAAAGTTAAAACTTCAATATTAAATGAAGCACAATATTGTTGGGTAATAAAAGAAAGAGCATATTTGCGAGAAGCTGCAAATGCAAAATCAAAGGTTCTATACAGGTTTATATATGATACAAAACTTGAAATAATTTCAGAGATTCCTCGTTGGCTTGAAGTTAAGTATGTTGATGAATCCGGAAATGAATACATAGGCTGGATTTCAAAAATAAGCGTGGAAAAAGAATAGACGGATATTTAAGACTTAAAAATTTTTCATGGATATATCAATTTAACAGGAGATTAAAAATGACAGACAACGTATTAGACGGACTTTCAATGAACATAGAACAAACCAACAAAGACAAGCTCAAAACCGTATTCCCCGAATGCTTCGCCGAGGGGAAACTCGATATAGACAAGCTTCTCGGCCTTTGCGGCGAGTACATAGACAACGATTTTGAAAAGTACAAATTCGAGTGGAAGGGTAAAGCGGATTGCTTAAAGCTGGCGCAAAAGCGTTCCGCGGGTACTTTGCGCCCTTGCCCGGAGGAAAGCGTAAACTTTGATACAACGCAAAATCTGTATATAGAGGGCGATAATTTAGAGGTGCTTAAGCTGCTGCAAAGCGCTTATTACCGCAAGGTTAAGATGATTTATATTGATCCTCCCTATAACACGGGCAACGACTTTGTCTATGCCGATGATTTTGCCGACCCATTGGCGAGATATAAGGAGGTCACACAGCAAACCACAAAATCCAACCCCGAAACTATGGGAAGATTTCATACAAATTGGCTTAATATGATGTATCCCCGTTTAAGGCTGGCGGCTAATTTGTTAAGAGATGACGGTGTTATTTTTATTTCTATTGATGATAACGAGGTCGCTAATCTTCGTAAAATATGTGATGAGGTTTTTGGGGAAGAAAATTTTGAGGGGCATATTCATTGGAGAAGAAGACATAATCAGCCTAATGATAAAACAAAAATGATCGGCTTAGTTGCAGAACATATTTTGGTTTATGCAAAATTTGCTGACAAATTTAAAGAAGTTGGTGTTGGTAAAATTGATTTAACCGGAGATTTTTCTAATCCCGATAATGATTCTCGCGGAGAGTGGGCAACAAAGCCATGGAAAGTTGGTTCAGACCAATCCGGCAGCAGATATACTATTGTGTCTCCAACAGGTAAAATTTTTGATGAGGAGTGGATGGGGGAAGAAACCACATATAAAGAGTTATTATCTGATAATCGCATTATATTTCCTAAAGGTGGAGATGGAATGCCGCGTAAAAAGTATTTTAAATATGAGCGAGAGGAAGAAGGTCAGTGTGCCACAAACTGGTGGTCACATGAACAATTTGGACATAATCAGGGTGCAAATGACTGTATGACCTCATTGTTTGGTGTAAAAAATGTATTTAGCAATCCCAAACCAGTTGAGTTAATTCGAGGACTTATCCAAATAGCAAATGTAAAAGAAGATGATATGGTTTTGGATTTCTTTTCCGGCTCTGCAACTACGGCACACGCAGTTATGGCTTTAAATAATGAAGATAGTCAAAGACGTAACTTTGTTTTAGTTCAACTCCCGGAAGATCTGGATAAAAACTTTAATTCGGCGGTTGGAAAAGCAAAGGCTCAACTTAAAGTTTCAATTGATTTTCTTGAATCCATAAACAAACCTCATACGTTATCGGAAATAGGAAAAGAACGAATCCGCCGCGTCGGAAGAAAAATTCTATCCGAAGTCGAGGAACAAAACAAACAGCTTAAGCTTGGAGAGGAAGAAAAGATTTTGCCCGATGTGGGTTTCCGCGTATTCAAGCTTGACGCCTCAAATCTGAAAACATGGGACAATACGCCCGTTGCGGAAGACGATATGCAGCTTTTGCTCGACCGTATGAACGGAATGATTCACCGCGTCAAGCCCGACCGCTCCGATATTGATATGATATATGAAATTATGCTGAAATTGGGCGTTCCGCTTACATACAGTGTTGGAAAAATCGAAGTGAACGGCAAAACGGCATATACCGTCGGCGATGATTGTCTGCTGCTTATCTGTCTTGCGGAGGACGTTCGTCCCGAAGATGTGGAGGCTATGGCGGAATATGCTCCCGCAAAGGTTATTATTGCCCGTGACAGTTTTTCTGACGATACGGCTATGGCGAATGCTCATTATATCCTTAGGGAAGGGGTATTGAGTTAAAATTAGTGTGATAATTATGAATTGTCGATTATTTCATCTGTGAGAATGGACGTCCAATCCCGCCGCGAATGTATAATACGTAAAACAAATACAGAATGGCTTTCTTCTTGTATAATGTAAAATGCAGGATATTTTCCGATAGTCATCATACGAACAGCGTTTGCGGCGAGGAATGAATCACGCACAAGCGGGCAGCATTCCGGCGTTTCAGAAAGTGCCGACAGCTGCTTGTTAGCTTGATCCAACAAGCGTTTTGCCGCCGCTTCGTTTTTCAGCTCATACGCAATATAAAATGCCGCATTTTTTAAATCGCTTTTGGCAGCTTTTGATAATTTAACTTTGTACATTACTTTTTCAGCTCTTTCTTAATCTCTGAAATTACATCAGAAAGCGGGTAAGTGTTTCCTTGACGTACGTCCTCAAATCCTTCTTCCAAAAGAGCATACAATTCCGCCTTTCCGCAAAGCCGTTCGTACATATCAATACTCATCACGGCAAGATCGCCCTTTCCGTTTTTGGTAATAAAAACAGGCTCCGAATATGTGTGGCAAAATTCGGAGATCTCGTTGTAGCTGTTGCGCAGATCGGCGCTTGGTCTTATAGTGGGCATAATGTTCACCTCCATGGTAATATAGTCATATTATATCATAATTTTGATATATCGTCAATCCCCCATTTCATTAAATAAAGGGAGAAGCTTATAAGTGAAATTAAAATTCAAAAATCAAGACTTCCAGACCGAAGCGGTAAACGCCGCCGCCGATTTGTTTTCGGGTCAGGAAAAGACTCACGGCACTTTTTCGGTGATTGAAGAAAAGCAGTTATCGCTGATGAACGACTTTGGAATCGGGAACGCATTGTACATAGACGAAAAAACAATCGCCGAAAATATGCACAATATTCAGAAACGAAACAAACTGCCTATGACAAAGAACGCTTCAGATATGCAGTTTTGTATCGAGATGGAAACGGGCACGGGTAAAACCTATGTTTATACCAAAACAATATTTGAGCTGAACCGCAGATACGGTTTTACAAAATTTATTATCGTTGTGCCGTCCGTTGCGATACGCGAAGGCGTATACAAATCCCTTGAAATAACCGCGGAGTATTTCGGCTTGCGGTACGACAATGTTCCGTGCCGCTTTTTTATCTATAATTCCGCAAGGCTGTCCGATGTAAGGCAGTTTGCTTCAAGCGCAAATATTGAGATTATGATTATCAATATCGACGCATTCAAAAAAGCCGAAAATATCATAAATCAGGCGCAGGACAAGCTGAACGGCGAAACCGCCATGCGGTATATACGGGACACCCGCCCCATCGTCATTATAGACGAGCCGCAAAGCGTGGACAATACCCCAAAAGCCAAAGAGGCAATCTCTTCCTTGAATCCCTTGTGCGTTCTCCGCTATTCGGCAACGCACAGAGAAAAAATAAACCTGCTGTACAGACTGACTCCCGTTGACGCATACCGAATGGGGCTTGTCAAACAGATTTCCGTTTCCTCCAATCAGGCGTCGGGCGGGTTTAATCAGCCGTATGTGAAGCTTCTTTCTGTTTCCAATGACAAGGGTTTTCGGGCGAAGCTTGAAATTGACGTTAAAGACAAAAAAGGAACCGTTTCACGAAAGACGGTTACCGTAAAGCCCGGTGATGAACTGTTTCTGCTTTCGGGAGAGCGTGAGCTTTACGAGGGGTATTCCGTTGCGGGAATAGACTGTACTCCGAATTATGAGCATATTGAGTTTGGCAATACCGAGGAAGCGGCGTTGGGAAAGGCTATCGGAGACGTGGACGAAAATATTGTCAAACGGGCGCAAATAAAGCGAACTATTGAGTTTCATCTGGATAAGGAGCTGAGATATACCGATAAGGGAATCAAGGTGCTGTCGCTGTTTTTTATTGATAAGGTGGATAAATACCGTCATGAGGACGGAACACAGGGCATTTACGCGAAAATGTTTGAGGAATGCTATACGGAGCTTATATCAAAGCCGAAATACAAGCCGATAAGAGAACGTTTTTCCTCCGACATTTCAAAAATACACAACGGATATTTTTCACAGGATAAAAAAGGGCGCTTAAAGGACACAAAGGGCGATACGCAGGCGGACGACGATACTTACAACACCATTATGCGCGATAAGGAATGGCTTTTAAGCTTCGGGTGCCCTCTTCGTTTTATTTTCTCACATTCCGCCTTAAAAGAGGGCTGGGACAATCCGAACGTGTTTCAGGTATGCACTCTTATTGATCAGAAATCCGCGTTCACCTGCCGCCAGAAGGTGGGGCGCGGTCTGCGCCTTTGCGTAGACCAAAACGGCGAACGTATCGAAGATAAGAATATAAATATACTGCACGTTATGGCTAACGAAAGCTTTTCCGAATTTGCCGATACTCTTCAAAAGGAAATTGAAGACGAAACGGGCGTTAAATTCGGCGTGCTTCAGCTTAACCTGTTTGCGGGAATGGTATACGAGGATAAGCGCGAGGTTGAGCGTACGGTAACGGAGGAGCAGGCTAAGCGGCTTATCGACGCGGCGGCGGTAATTGCTCCCATAATCGAAAATAAGCCCACGGCAGCGAATTTGCGCAAGGTTATCGAGGAAAACAGGGAGCAATTTTCCGAAGAGCTTAAGCCAATGCTTCCCAACGTTAAAGCGGCTTTGGAACAAAGCGGCAGCGATGAAACCGTAACATCGGAAAAGCTGACGTGTGTTTCTTATACCGAAACGGTAACCGAGGAAAAAGAGGTTACCTATGAAGAAGCCGAAGAGCTTATGGCGCACTTTGAGAAAAAGGGCTATATTACGGGGTCGGGAAAATTAAAGGATACCATGAAAAACGCGCTCAAAACAGGTACGCTTGATTTGCCGAAAAAATATGAAGCGGCAAGAAGCCGATTTGAGGCAATCATCAAAACCTCCGACAGAAAGCCGCCTTTGCGTGACGCTTCAAAGGACGTTACGGTGCGCATTAACAAGCAGGTTATGGTTTCGGAAGAATTTACGGAGCTGTGGAACAAAATAAAGCAGAAAACGGCTTATCGGGTTTCGATTGATACAAAAAAACTGATTGAAAACTCCGTCAAGGAGCTGAGGGATATGCCGGTTATTCCCAAGACAAGACTTGTTCTTCAAACGGCGGATATTCACATCGAAAACGCGGGAATATCGCATATCGAAAGAGAAATGCGGACAACGGATATTGAAAATTCTTACCGGGAATTGCCCGATATAATTACCGCCATAAGCGACGCCGCCCTTCTCACGCCGTCCACGGTAAACGAAATTTTAGTGCAAAGCGGACGGCTGGGAGATTTTCTGAACAATCCCGAAGCTTTTCTGGAAAAGGCTGCGGAGATTATCAACAAGAATCGCCATTCGCTTGCGATTGACGGAATCGGTTATATTAAACTGGACGGCGAGGAATATTATGTTCAGGAAATATTTGATACCGAAGAACTCATAGCAAATCTTGACCGAAACGCCGTAAAGGTTGAACACAGCGTATACGACTATGTTGTTTATGACAGCAGCACCGTTGAACGCCCCTTTGCAGTTGCCCTTGACAATAATCCAGATGTAAAGATGTTCTTTAAAATACCCGATCGTTTTAAAATCGACACGCCGATAGGAACATATAATCCCGACTGGGCCGTGTATATGACAAAGAACGGAGAGGAGAAGCTTTACTTTATATTGGAAACAAAGGGCAGCACGGATTTTTATGATTTGCGGACTAAAGAACAGTTTAAAATACACTGCGGCAAGCAGCATTTTAAGGCGCTTGACAATGGGATTGAGATGCGGGTTGCGAGGGATTGGACAGAGTTTAATACCAATCTTTAATCAAATCTATATATAGCCTATAAGTAAATGCCGCACCCGATTGGTGCGGCATTTACTTTTTAAATCAGTTTCAACAGATATAGCCGAAACAAAATCAATTACTTTAGAGTGTTAATGTACAGCAAATATTTTTTTACACTCTGCTTCCCTCTCCAATTCCTTGAACACCCCCGTAAAATCCTCAATCACCATATCCGCCGACCCAAAAATCCCGGAATCGTCAGCTTTCCCTTTTTCCGCAACAGCCGCCACGGTAAACCCCGCTTTTTTCGCCGTTTTTATCGCTTGGGGAGTATCCTCAAAAACAATGCAGTCCTTTATCTCTTTCCCTAACATTTCCGCCGCCCGTAAAAAAATTTCGGGGCTGTCCTTCCCTCTTTCCGCATTCTCCGCGTCGGAAAAAGCGTCAAAATATCCCAATATACCATTGCGTTCAAGCGCGAGACGATATAGACGGCGGCTGCTTGTAGTTGCGGCCGCAACAGGTATGCCAAGCCCGTGAAGCAGTTCCAGAAGTTCTTTTGCAAAGGGCTTTAGCCCCACCCTGCATTTAAACTCGTATTCCGCCATATCAAGCCATTCCCTCATGATATCGGAGGGCTTCTCGTTTAATCCGTAAAGCTCTACCGTATATTCGGCGGCAAGCTCCAGCTTCATATGGGAAATAGCCTTTCCGTACTTCTCGCTGAACGGCAGCCCCCTTTTTCCCAGAAATTCAACGTCCACATTGTGCCAGACCCCCATTGAATCCAATACGGTGCCGTCAAGATCAAAAATATATCCCTTATATATCATTGTTTAATTTCACCTCTTCCGGAAAAATAACGAAAATCGTCCCTTTATCTACGTTTATACGGCTTTTTTTGCCGATAAAGGAATTGCTGACCCCTATGGGAAAATCGTTGCGTATCTCGGCGTTGTCAAGGGAATATTTAAGCCCCGTTTCGCTTACCCCCTTTGCCGTATCCCCGGCCGAAAAAACGGAAACAGTGCCCGAAGCGTCTTCGGAAAAGCTTATCGCGCCGTTTGTCACCGCTGTGGCAACGTATCCGTTGCCGTAGAGAAAGCCGCGCTTATTTTGCACGGAAAGAAAAACAAGACACTGCATATTGGCGAAGGTATGGTCAAATCTTCCTCCCGTTCCTCCGAAAATATGAAATTCCTCGCAATTTTCACTCAGCCCGTACCGTATGGCCGCTAAAGTGTCCGTGTCGTCTTTTTCTATGGGCAGGCACACAAGGAAGCAGTTTTCGGGCTTTTCTCCCAACGAATCAAAGTCCCCTATTACCACATCGGGCTTTATGCCAAGGTTAAGACAGTGTCTGTATCCGCCGTCCGCCGCTATTACAAGAACGTCATGATTTGCGGACGCAATTTTTTCGGGTTCTCCGAAAAGTTCTCCCGCGCTGATTATAATACATTTTTTCATAGGTCTTTTCCTTGAGGTTTTATTTTAGAACCTGTCTTCACAAGATTTGTGCGTGGATTTTCGAGCAAATTTTGTCGAGGACAAGGCAAAATTCCGCAGGCTTGCTATCGCAAGTCAAGGAATTTTAACGCGGTCATCGACAAAATTTGCCGAAAAGACGCGTGCAATATCTTGCGAAGACAGGTTCTTATATAATATTATACATTATCTTACATGAAATTGCAAGAAAAAGCGCGACAATTCAAGAAAATATTGCAAAATTCAGCTCGTATCGGGGCTGGTATAAAATCAAAAAGCTGCGATCTCTTTTAAGTCCGAAATCACAGCTTAAAAAAGCAGCCGGAATTGCGAAACAATTCCGGCTGCGGTTATAATGGGTTTTTAGTACTATTCCTGAATATAGATGGATATTGCGTCCTTTATGGACTTTTCAAACGCTTCCTTGCCGTACTTATCCACCTCGCTCTTGTTTTTCTCTCCGTGGGTAAGACAGCCCGCTCCTCCGATACAGCCGCCCTTGCATGCCATACCTTCAATAAAGTTATTGGGCAGAACGTTCTTTGAAGCTTTAAGCAAAGCCATTTTGCATTCCTCTATACCGTCGCAGGCTATAGCGTTCAGCTTGAAATCGGTAGGCTCCTGTTCCTTTATAGCCTCCGCTACGGCGTCCGCAAGTCCTCCGCTTCTGGCGAATATTCTTCCGTAATAGGAAGCGTTGTCCAGAACGTCCTCTTCAAGACCCTCAAGCTCTATATCTCTTCCGTCAAACAGCGCCTGAAGCTCCTCAAATGTGATTACGCTGTCTATGTAGGGCTTTACGGTCTCTTTCTGAAATTCCGCTTTTTTGGCGGTACAGGGTCCCATAAACACTATCTTGCAGTCGGGGTCGTGTTCCTTTATATACTTGGCTATCTCCGCCATTGGAGAAAGGTTGTGAGAAATGTTGTCTTTAAGCTGCGGGAACTGAGTCTCCACGTATTTCACGAAAGCGGGGCAGCATGAGCTTGTCAAAAATCCCTTTTCCTTAAGCTCCTTAGCCTCCTTGTATGCCACCAGATCCGCGCCCAAAGCCGCTTCTATCACGTGATGGAAGCCCAGCTTCTTTATTCCCGTAATAACCTGACCCAGCTTGGCATAGCTGAACTGGCTGGAAATAGAGGGAGCGACAACGGCGTAGGTTTTGTATTTGGTGTTGTTTTCGCTCTTCTTAATAATATCCACAACGTCCAGTATAAAGCTTTTTTCGGAAATAGCGCCGAAGGGACACATATAAACGCAGGCTCCGCAGGAAATGCACTTATCGTAATTTATGGAAGCGCACTTATCATCATTCATGGAAATTGCGCCTATCTTGCACGCCTTTTCGCAGGGACGCTTATTGTTTATAATGGCGCTGTAAGGACAAACGGCGGCGCAGCGTCCGCACTCAACGCACTTATCCTTGTCAATATGAGCCTTTTGTTGACGGTCGAAGTAAATGGCGCCCTTGGGGCACGCTTCCTCACAGCGGTGAGCGATACATCCGCGGCAGTTGTCGGTAACGGTGTGTCCGCTTACGGAGCATTCGTCGCACGCTATGTCTATTACCTCGATAACGTTGGGGTTTGACTTGTCCCCGCCGATAGCAAGCTTTATTCTTTCGCCTACAATCGCTCTTTCCTTATAGATACAGCATCTCATGGTAGGCTCTTTGCCCTGTACGATAAGCTTGGGGATATCATGATACCAGTAAAGCTCCCTGTCCTCGAAGGCGTATCTTGCCACCTCGCGGAGTACCCTGTACTTAAGGTCTTGTACCTTTGTATCGAATTTTCTCATTATAACGGTTCTTTCCTTTCATTAAAAACGCTTGCCATATTAAGGCAATACCGCGCAATGACCGCCTGACGGCGCAATCCACACAATCATTGTGCGGTGTTGCCTTAAAAATAGCTGACCTTTATTTTTTTGCCCATTGACTTTAATGCTTCGGAAAGCTGTTCCACCAATCTCATCTTGATGTTGAAGCCTATGGGAAGGTCGGGGTTCTGATGAGCCGGATTTGTAGCCCTGCCCACAAAGAAGTTTATATCCGTGGCCTCTTCGAACAGCATTCGGGCTATCGCCGAGGCGCCATCTAATCCGTAGCTCCAGTCGTTGAATTTTTCATTGTCGGCAAGATAACTCTGGGCATAAACAACCACTCTGTTGATTGTAATTACTCCCTCGGTAACCAAATCCACTCCGTCTATGGTGGCGGTAGGAGGAATCTCCGGATCAAGATAGTCAAGGCTGGGCAAAACGGGCTTGCCCAGATACTGTCCCGCAAGAGAAGACGTGGTGCCGCCGCATACTATATGTTTTCCCTGCTTGGAGAAAAACAACGACATCATTTTCATAACGTCTTTAGGATCGGAGGGGGGACCTATCATGAGATTTACGGGCTGTCTTTTCCGTATTTTTACCGAACACACTGTGGTGTCGTCACCCGGTTTATAGCCGTAAAGCTTGTTGCATTCGTCCAAAAGCACCGTGGTAAACGCCTTGGCGGTATAATCGGGACTGTAGTTTTTTTCCATATATTCTATGATATTGTCCCTCTGCCAACCGTAGTTAAGCGCCATTCCCACTCCCGCATGTACGCAGCCGTCGCTCATAAGTATAAACACGTCGTTTTCCTGAAGCTTTATTTTCGCACGGTAGATGGTTTTTCCGCCTACGTCGAAGGAACTTTGAGGGTAAACGAAGTTTTTGCCGTCGCGAAGCAGTATTACATGGGGATTGTCGTATTGAATTATTTCCGCTTCCTCGCTGCCGTAAATTTTAAGGATAGTAAAGGTGGAATATGCCACCCCTCTCACCTTACATACGGGAAGGGTTGAAGCTATGGTATTGACGCATTCTTCAACAGGCATTGACTGTGCCATCATAGTAGAAATTATCTTTGATGTAAGAGTGGACAAAATGCAGGCCTTTACGCCGCTTCCCAATCCGTCCGCCAGTACCACTATCTCCGTGTCGTCGTCGGGCTTTACAATGCTGACCTGATCGCCGCAAAGCTGTTCGTTCACGTGATTTAAGCTGTAATAACCGATATCGGTGCATAAATCGTTCATTCCGACACCCCCTTACGACTGCGCGGACAGGGATTCTTTAAGCTTGGTGAGCGCGATCTTTGTTTCGGCGGTGGTCTCGCCCAACAGAGAGGCTATCTCCTGTACCGCCGTCATCTGTTTTTCAATTACCTTGTCGGTAATTTCTATGGTGCTTTGACTTAACTCGTCCTTGGCGCGCCTTGCCTTTTCCTCTTCGGTAACGTCGCGCATAATGCTCATTACTATATGGTAACCTGGATCGTATATCAGGGTCTGTTCCACGTATTTGTTGTATTCCGCTAAGAAAATACGCTTATCGTGAATATTAAGCCCGCTTTCTATAACGTCGAAGAAGGGTAGCGGATCGAGAATCCTCACCACCTGTTCTCCCAAAACGTCGGAGGCATTGGCGATATTCATAAGCTTCATGGCGGCCTTGTTTATTTGCTGTACCTCAAGGGATTCGTTAAGCACGATAATGGCGTTTGGCGTATTTTTTATGATGGTATCGGAGAAGCTTTCCGCCTTTTCCTTAAGGAAGGGCAGACACATGGAAAGATCCGCCTTTCCGTTGAACACCGCCACGGCCTTTTCGCGGCAGGTATCATAGCCGCAGCTTCCGCAGTTCAGTTCGTCCTCCGGACTTCTCTTGCCCATTTTTCTTAATATCTCGTCAATAGCCTTGCTCCCCGGCATAAGACGTTTTACGCCGATAAACTTAATTTCCTTGTTCATCTTTTCGTCGGACAGGGGCGTGGCGTTAAAGTCCTCGGTTTTTGCGTATTGATCCACCAGATTCGTGTTGGTAATAAAGGCGTGTCTGTTTCTCTCGATAACGGGTCCGCTTACGCAGCTTCCGTAGCAGGCGGACATTTCGATAAAGCATTTTCCCATTTTTCCGCTTGCTATCTCCCGCAAAGCGTTTACGCAGTTTTCCACTCCGTCGATATGGATATATGTATAATCCTTGTTATTGCACTCCATGGAGCGGAGTACTCCGCCGCCGGTAGGGAAAAGCCTTGCCCTTCCGCCTTCCTCCGCGCCGTCCTCCGTTTTTTCAAGCTCGATTTTTTCATTTCCAAGCCATTGTGTAAGCTCTTCAAAGGTAAGCACGCAGTCAACTATTCCGGGGTAATCCTCCGCCTCCGCCTTTTTAGAGATACATGGCCCGATAAATACGGTTTTCGCTTCGGGATTTCTCTGTTTTATCTCCAGCGAGTGCGCCTGCATGGGTGATACTACCTTTGCAAGATACGGAAGCGCTTCCGGAAAATGCTTCTGGATAAGTAAATTTACCGAGTGGCAGCAGGAGGAAATTATAAGCTCCTGATCGCCCTTTTCCACCATTTCGTCGTATTTTTGCTTGACCACCGTAGCGCCCTCGGCGGTTTCCTCCGCGTCGGCGAAGCCTAACTTTTTAAGCGCCTTCTTTAACGCGGTTATGGTAAGTCCTTCATAATTGGCGACAAAAGAGGGGGCAATGCTTGCTATAACGGGAGCGCCGCTTTTAATAAGCTCTTTGGCTTTGTCAACGTCGTTTTTTATCTCCTTGGCGTTCTGGGGGCAGACAACGAAGCACTGTCCGCATAAGATGCATTCCTCTTCAACGATAAACGCCTGATTTTCAAAAAAACGAATAGACTTTACCGGACAATGTCGGATACATTTATAACAGTTTTTACAGTTGGATTTTTTAAGTTTAAGATACTGCGGCATTTGTCATCGGCTCCTTTCCCGTTATTATTCCGCCAATGCGGGCTTTTTGATGTTTTCCTCGAAAAATTCCCCGAAGCTGTCCTCGTTTACGCCGAAAATCTGATCGTTTACCTTTACCGAAACGCCGTTCATGCAGTGTCCCAAGCAAAAAGCGGCGGATACGGCCACTTTATCGGAAAGATTGTTTTCCTTTATCGCGTTGTTCATAAGCTCGATAATCTTATAAGAGCCTCTTATATGGCAGGAACTGCCTACGCATACGTTTACATTTACCATGATATGTACTTTCCTTTCGCATATTATGCGGTTGAATTTTGTCGTATTGTTAAATCTTAAACAATCCCCTTAAATCAAGTTATGCTGACTTTATAAGTCAGCATAACTTGATGTAAAAGAGGTTATTTATACGCGTTTATTCGTAATAGCAAACGCTTGCCCAGCGAGTCAGCAACTCCTTCTCCTCCGGCTTGCCCTTAGCCATCTGAGAAGCGGCAACAATGGGCATCCACTGCTGTACGTACTGCTTGGGCGTATCGCTCATTTCGCAGAAGAGATTAAGGTACTTCTCCGCGATCTCCGTATCGTTTTTAAGGGTAAATCTGAGATACGTTCTCGCCACGTCCGCACTGGCATTTCCCTGCGTAGCGTGAGACCAGTCCAGAATGTAAGGAGTACCGTCGCTCTGCAAAATAACGTTTGTAGGCGTAAAGTCGCCGTGGCAAAGCTTCGCATGCTTAGGCATACCGTCAAGACGCTCGGACAGCTCATATCTTGTGGTAGCGTCCAATCCGCTCATAGAAATCTTTCTTCTCATTTTGTCCTTAAGCTTGGTGAGAAGAGCGCATCTCTGATTGTGTATATTAAGCTGTATCTCAACAAACAGCCTGATATAATCCTCTAACATGGAGGGGTTATCCTCATAGGACTTTGCAAGAGTCTTACCCTCGATATAGTCTGTCACAATGCACCACTTGCCTTCAACGGTGCAGACTTCCTGAATCTTGGGAACGTTAAGACCCGTTTCCTCGACTCTCGCTAAGTTTAAAGCCTCGTTCAGAATGTCGGCCTTGGAATAATTCTCGTTGAACACCTTCAGGGTCAAATTGCCGTCGCGGTAAATAGTCTTGTCTTTTCTTACAGCGATCACATTGTCTAATTTCATGATTTCGGTCCTTTCTTATCCCAAATTTATTACTTGCCGTAGTATGCCTTAAGGTACATTGCCTTGATCTCTTCCATAAGAGGATAACGAGGGTTTGCGCCCGTGCACTGGTCGTCGAAAGCCTGCTCGGTCATTGCGTCCAGGTTGTCGAGGAAGTTTTTCTCGTCAACGCCGTAATCTGCAATAGTCTTTTTGATTCCGATTTTTTCCTTCAGCTTGGCGATCTCCTTGATAAGGTTCTCAACCTTTTCATCGTCAGTCGTTCCGCCGAAGCCCATAGCGTCGGAGAAAGCGGCATATTTAGCCTTGGTGCAGGGGTGAGTATACTGAGAGAAGGTGCCCATCTTTACGGGAGCCTCTGCGCAGTTGAAGCGAATAACCTCTTCAATCATAAGCGCGTTGGCGATACCGTGAGGAATGTGATGGAACGCGCCTAACTTATGCGCCATTGAGTGACATACGCCTAAGAAAGCGTTGGCGAAAGCCATACCAGCGAGAGTAGAAGCGTGAGCCTGTTCCTCTCTCGCCTTGGGGTCGTTTGCGCCGTTTTCGTAGCAGGAAGGCAGATACTTGAATATAAGCTTGCCCGCTTCGGCGGCAAGACCATCAGTGAAGGGAGTGGCGAGAGTAGCGACATAGGCTTCAAGAGCGTGGGTCAAGGAGTCGATACCGGAAGCGGAGGTAAGTCCCTTGGGGGCGTTCATCATCATATCCGCGTCAACAATCGCCATTTTGGGCATAAGCTCGTAGTCGGCGAGAGGATACTTGATACCCGTCTTTTCGTCGGTGATAACCGCGAAGGGAGTAACCTCGGAGCCGGTACCGGCGGAGGTAGGAACGGCTACAAAATAAGCCTTTTCACCCATCTTAGGGAAGGTATAGATACGTTTTCTTATATCTATAAAGCGCATTGCCATATCCATAAAGTCGGCTTCGGGGTGCTCGTACATTACCCACATGATCTTTGCGGCGTCCATAGCGGAGCCGCCGCCGATAGCAATGATAACGTCGGGCTGGAACGCCTTAGCTACTTTTGTTCCCTCGATTGCGCACTCAAGAGTGGGGTCGGGAGCAACATCGGAGAAAGTAGTATAGGCAATTCCCATTTCGTCAAGCTTATCGGTGATGGGCTTTGTGTATCCGTTGTTGAACAGGAACGAGTCGGTTACGACGAACGCCCTCTTTTTGCCCATTACGCTGCCTAACTCATCAAGAGCCACAGGCAGGCAGCCTTTTTTGAAGTATACCTTTTCAGGCGCTCTGAACCAAAGCATATTTTCTCTCCTCTCAGCTACTGTTTTAATGTTAAGCAGGTGCTTTACGCCTACGTTTTCGGAAACGGAGTTGCCGCCCCATGAGCCGCAGCCCAGCGTAAGAGAGGGCATAAGCTTGAAGTTATAAAGATCGCCAATGCCGCCCTGTGAGGAGGGAGTATTTATAAGTATGCGGCAGGTCTTCATTCTCTCGAAGTAATCCGCCATTTTTTCGGTTTCCGTAACCTGGTTGATGTAAAGTGAAGCGGTGTGACCGTAGCCGCCGTCGGCGATAAGATGCTCCGCCTTCTGTACCGCGTCTTCAAAGTTGTTGGATTTATACATAGCCAGTACGGGAGACAGCTTCTCATGGGCAAAAGGTTCGGAAAGCTCCACGCTTTCAACCTCGCCGATAAGTATCTTGGTATCGACGGGAACCTCAAAGCCGCTGAGTTCCGCAATCTTTGCAGCCTTTTGTCCTACGATCTTGGCGTTCAGAGCGCCGTTTATAATCATGGCCTTGCGAACCATGTCCAGTTCCTTATTGTTGAGGAAATGGCAGCCTCTGTACTTAAATTCTTCCTTCACCTTGTCATAAATTTTGGAATCAACGATAACCGACTGCTCGGAAGCACAGATCATGCCATTGTCAAAGGTCTTGGAGTGAATAATGGAGTTTACGGCGACAAGAATGTCTGCGGTTTCGTCGATAATGGCGGGGGTATTGCCCGCGCCTACGCCGAGAGCGGGCTTACCGGAGGAATAAGCGGATTTTACCATTCCGGGACCGCCGGTAGCAAGAATAATATCGGCTTCCTTCATAATGGTGTTGGTGAGATCAAGGGAAGGAACGTCGATCCAGCCGATAATCCCTTCGGGAGCGCCCGCCTTAACTGCCGCGTCCAATACCACCTTAGCAGCGGCAATGGTGCAGCCTTTAGCGCGGGGGTGAGGGCTGATAATAATACCGTTTCTGGTCTTAAGGGAAATCAGCGTCTTGAAAATAGCGGTGGAGGTGGGGTTGGTGGTGGGGATAACAGCCGCAACAAGTCCGATAGGCTCGGCCACCTTTTTGATGCCGAAGCTGTCGTCCTTTTCAACAACGCCTACGGTTTTGGTATTCTTATAAGCGTTATAAATGTACTCCGCCGCGTAGTGATTCTTAATCACCTTATCTTCGGCAACGCCCATGCCCGTCTCTTCAACGGCCATTTTTGCAAGGGGAATCCTCTGGGTGTTGGCAGCGGTTGCGGCGGCCTTGAATATCGCGTCAACCTGCTCCTGAGAATAGGAAGCGAATTTTTCCTGCGCTTCTCTTACCTGAGCGATCTTTGCTTCAAGCGCTTCAACACTGTCAACAATTTCGGGTACCGCTTTTTGTTTTTTCATAGTGTTAATCTCCGTTCTTATCAGAATTTCTTATCCGCCTTATCCGTTTTTTAAGGAGCAGGCGGCCGTTCACATTTTAATTTGCCGTTTGAAATACCTCGCGTCGGTCAGGGAGCCTAATACTAATCCCTTTTTATAATATGGGATTGGTATAAAAACATAATACGGCGCCAACAGACTTCGACATTTTAAGGTATATTTCTTGGCTTGTTAAAATTTTAACACGAGTTGCCGCCATTGTAAAATGTTTTATTAGAATAACAGGATATGAAAAAGTATATGTCAATATATTGAAAACGCATTTTGCGTTTTCTTGTTTTTTAACAAAAAATATAAAACCAAAAAAAAGCTGTTATTAAAGGAAAAAATAAAGGTCGAAATTTTTTGGGTTTGGTATTTTTTGGAATAAATTACAATTTGTTAATTGTTTGTCAAATTCTACGTATTGTGAATTTATTATCAAAGACAATTGACTAAAACGGTGATTCGGCCGTCAATTGATAAGCTTTTATGTCTTTACCAAAAAATAAATCTTCGGCCAATACACGTTAAAATGTATGACCGAAGATTTTTTTATTATTAACAATATAAATATCGTCTCGGCGGTATTAGGATTCAGTCAAACCCGCTCCCAAGTCGATTTCGCCGTCGGCAAAAGCTTTTATATCAATCAGCTTTCCCTTCCCCTCCGCGTCGGGCTTTCCGAAATCCCGCACCGTATAAATATCAACCGTGCCGTTTCCCGAAAGGGTTCTCATGGAACCCTTGAATTTTCCGCTTGACAGAGACTCACCGTTGGAGGTTAGTACGTCTCTGAAATAGCGCACCTTTTCGCCGTTGAAATACCACTGATCCTCTTCGGGATCGTAAGTAACGCCAAACGGCTTGTATTCCTCGGCGTTTTTAAGATTTTCCTTTAGAGCCTCCTCCGGAGAAAAGCCGCCGGCCATTACTGCCTGGTTTGTTTCGGAAGGGCGGTCACCATATTCGGTATTACCTATATTTACGCTGTTGTTATACATATCGTCATCTATACTTGTAATCTCAAAGTCAAGGGGTGTCGCGATTATCATATCCGGAACGGGGGAGTTATCAATGGGATATGTTTTTATTCCCGTCAATTTTCCTCTCGGATCAAAGGAGCCGTCCTCATTTCTCTGAATGTTTTCAAGATCGCGCACCGCTTCCGCGTCAATAATGCCCTCTGCGTCAAAATAATCGTTTCCGCCCGTGTTTCCGTCCTCGTCAACCGGATAATAATCTACAAAATACCGAACGGGTTTGTCTTCATAATAAAGCTTTCCATTTACGAGCACAAGACCGAAGCCTTCATATTCGGCAAAAGCGTTTTCTTTGGAAACTTCGCCGCCGACCGATGAACTTTCAATCGCATACGCGTTAAGGTCGCCGTCGTATAATGTTGCGTAAGAAACCTTTTTCATTATGTCAAGGGTGAGCTTTTCTTTTTTCTCCGTACCGTCAGGTGTTTCATTATAGCTTACACGAGTGTAGAACAAGGCGTTTTCATCCTGCTCCGAATCCAAACCGCAAATGGAATAATCAAAATTTCCCCTGTCGGAAAGCTCGTACGTCTCCGCATTCTCATAGTCAAAAACCATAATTCGGTTATCGATAATTCCCGAACCAAAACTTACGTTAGAACAGATTTCCCGCTTTCCGTCACCGTTCAGATCGCAAAGATAAACGTCCCACACAGGCATTCCCATATAAAGCTGTGCGATTTGTCCATTCTTTTCCGCTTTAACGCTGTCGCTGTTCCATAAAAATTTTACTTCGGGAAATTCGGGCATTTCAAATTCAAAGGTTTCTTTCCAGCCTTCTTGGGTTTCATTAAGATCGTATTTTTTTTCGGTCTTAAGGTATTCGGGGGCGCTCGCCGCAGGCTTATCGGAACCGGCGTCGGTTTCCGCCGCGTCGGTAACCGGCTCGGTTGTCTCCAAATCGGTTCCCTCCGCGCCGCCGCCGATAACCATTCCCTGTCCGTTCCTTACGGCGAGAGCGAATATCCCGACTCCGGCCGCGCAGATAAGCGCGACACAGGCCGCAGCCGCCGTTTTCCACGGGAAGCTTTTCCTCGCGGCGGAAACTATAACCGGCTCCGCCGTGTACTCCTCCGCTTTGCCGCCGTTTTCCTCAAAAAAATTTACCTTGGCTTCCGCCACCATTTTTTCGTCTATATCGGCAAAAATTTCAAATATATCTTCCGGTTTCATAATATCGTCCCTTTCCGTTAAAAGTTAAAAAAGCAAAATATGCTTTTCATCGTCCTAACCTTGTCAATAACCGTTTTTTTCCAAATACTGCCTGAGCTTTTTTCTTGTTCTGTTCAGAATAACGGACACATTGTCTTCCGAAAGCCCGAACCTCGCCGCTATGTCGGAAACACCGTCACAATACCAGTAGCGGCAGATGAAAATATCCCGCTTCCGCTTGGAAATTCCGCGCAGAAAGGCATTTATCTCGCCGATAAGCTCCTTTCGCTCCTGCTCCTCCTGTATGTCCTTATCGCAGGAAATAAGTTCGGAAAGCTCCTCGAACACCGCGTCCGCCTGTCCTCCCCCTCTTTTAAGGGCAAACTCCCTGCGCCGCGTATTGATTGCCAGATTTCTGGTGAGTTTTCCCAAAAAAGTGGACAGCATCTGCGGCTCATTGGGCGGGATAAGCTCCCACGCCTTAAAAAAGGTATCGTTTACGCATTCCTCCGCGTCCTGTCTTGTTCCCAAAATATTAACGGCGATCTTCATACAATAGCTTTTGTATTTGTCCGAAACCGAAGCAATGGCCTTTTCACTGCGCCGGCGAAAAAGCTCCAATATTTCCTTATCCTCCATAGCATACCTCCGCTCGGTAAGCCGCAAGCGTTTTTACGATCATGCAAGCTATGATTTTCAAATACGCTTTAAGCAATCAATGTAAATACGAATTGCTTTTAGCTTGCAGCGGCTTTTCCCTTTCACCTGTATACACAAATATCATCTGAAAATCTTACATTTTTTTCTGAATTTTTTAAAAATTTTAGTCCGAACCTTACCTTTGCGGTATAGTTCGGACTTTAAGCATGTGTTTTATACTACTTCCTTTTTAAACCGTGGGTATTACGTCAGTTTAAAAAGGGCGTGTTATTACAGTTCCGTTTCCGTATTTTTTATTGCGCCGTGGTTTCTTCCGAAGCGGTCGTAATCTCAAGGCTGCCCTCTTCGAGACCCAAAAGGTCATAATCGTAAATATAAGGATACGTTTCCATAAAAGAGGTTATTTTATTATATGTTTCCTCGTTTGCCAAAAATTCTCTTCCCTGCCGGTTAAGCTCTTCAAGCCGCTCCTCGGAAATTTCGGCGTCCCCCGAATAACGAATGATAAAATATCCCGAATCGCTCTTGCAAATCCCCGAATAGCCGCCCACATCGGAAATACCCATAGCGGCGTTTATCACCTCGGCTTTGACCACCGTACTTTTCGGGTACACCGTGTAGTCGGTGCCGTTAGTGTCCGTTTCGTCGTTATATTCCGCCTGTACAGTTTCCCAGCTTTCCCCGCTCTCTAACTTGGAGTAAGCCTCGTCAATCCTGTGTTTTACTTTTTCCAGCGCCGCGTTAAGCACTTCGTCCGCCTTTTCGTCGTCTCCGTCCTTGCGGTAGGCGGCCACCTCGCTGATGGAGGTATCATCTATCTTTACCAATATCTGCTGAACCCTGCGGGAGCCTTCCGGAATATAAAACGCGGTATAGGACTTTTCAAATGTGGCAAGATCGGTTTCATACTTTTCCTTTGCCTGATCTATGGTATCCTGAACAAAAGCGTTTACGGTCTCCGCCGACAAATCGTCGGAAACGGCGGCAACAAGCTTTTCCCTTATAAGCCCGTTCACTTCCCATGTTCGGAAGATATCCGCAGTAAGTCCGGATTCGGCGAGAAACGCGGTAAACAGCTCCAACTCCTTGTTGTACAATTCCTCTTCGGTATAAGTTTCTCCCAGTTCGTTAACGGCGTCGGAACGGTAACTGCTGCACCAGCTATCCACATTTTCCTTAACCGTATCTTCGATTGTCTTTTTTTCCTCTTCGGTAAAGGTTTCTTCCGTTATTCCCGCCTGCTCCGCCAGATAAAGGATAATTCTTTCCTGAGCCAAATATTTTATCACATTGTCCCGCTGAGATAATGCCAGCTCCGCGTCGTTTTCCTCGGTATATCCTCCCCGCGCCATAAAGAAGTTGTACTCGCCGAAAAAGTCGCTGTATTTTATGGTAAACAGATCCTTTTTGCCGTTTGGCGGATTTTCGATATGCGCGACGGGAGCGGAAGGGTCAATTCCGTTTATCTCCTCGTTTTTTGAACAGGCGGCGAAGGATGTAACCGTGACAGCCGCCGCGGCAAATAACGCGGTCATGGATTTTATTGTTTTATTCATTTCTAAAGCTGATTGTATCCTTTCTTTTGATTGTACTTTATTATCTCGAAATAATCATCGGTTTTCATGTTATTTGTCTGTTTTTTCACCAAAAGCATGTATAAAATAAAGTAAAATATTTTTTGTTATTATAACATTGTTTTGTGAAAGTAAAAGGAAAATTAGAGAAAACTTTGTTGTTGGTCATCTATATTATTTGTCTTTACCTTGACCAAAGATTAGCATTAATTATACCATTTTCCCGCCCGTTTGTCAACAAACCGCAGAAAAAAGGCTCCCGGCGAAGCGGAAGCCCCAAAAGCATTATTATCGTTTCAATATCAGCCAAGCATTGTTTTACCCGAAGCGCACTTTTCGTAGGGGTAAGCGCCCGTTAATATCAGATCGCCGGAATCCGGCTTCACGTAGCATTCGCGGTCAAAGCTTTTACCCACCGTTTTCTCCGCGTCACCCAAGGAATAATATGCGGTTACAACTCTGTACTTGTTGTCCACCTCGGCGTAGAAATAAGCGGTCTGCTTGCCCCCGTCGGCGTAGTTGTCATCTATATCGCTTATCCTGAGTATTTTATAAAGGGAATAGGCGAATTCCTTCCATTCGTTGTTCTTGTTCCAGTCATTTGAACCCGTCTGCGCGTGAAATACGTTTTCGGAATCGTTAATATCCGTATTTGTCCTGCACTTGGCGATGGGTGAGCTTAAAATGTTAGTTCCAGTGACGCCTGCGGTCTTTTTCAGCATATATATGTCCGCGTCGCAAACGGTGGAATCGCTGGGTATCTCCAATTTTACATATATAATATTGATATCCCCCGCGTTTTCTCCGGGAAGCTTTGTCCCCGCCAGCTTTTCATCAACCATCAGCTCCTGCACGTTTGAATAAAAGGCTCTCGCTTTTTCCTTGGCGGCGCGGATTATCGCGTCGTTAGTGTTGAACATTGGAATTACAATTCCCAGCAGTATGCCTATTATGGCAACTACCACTATCATTTCCACAAGTGTAAAGCCTTGTTTTTTTAAGAGCCTTTTTATCTTCATGGGGATACCTCCTGAAAATTTACCCCGCTTGTGGGAGCGGGGTAAATTGTTTAGTATAATTTGTATAAAATTATTACGACCCGGCAGGGGCAGCAGGAGCAGCAGGAATAAACTTACCGCTCAAACCAACAGCAATTTTAGCATCATCATTATTTCGAAATGCATTTTCGAAGTCTTTATCACGTGTAAATCCAGTAGGATCCGTCGTTAAGCCAGCAACTGTACCTGAATATGTAGAATCAGTTGTATAAACAACACCGGTAACAGCATTGCTCTTTACAGCTACATAAAAAGCACAGTCATTCGGTAATGTCGCAAACAATGCATCAGCCAATAACGCACAAGCTTTTGAATCAATATCTGTCAGTGTAGCAAGACCCGCTGCCGGAACTGCTGACTCAGAAGATGTAGCTGTTGCTGATTTTCCGGAACTACTTTTAACTACCAAACCACCGGCACTGGTTTTACGACCGGTAAAATAGGTTGATGAGCTTACAGAGCCCATTTGAGTTGCACTGGACAGAGCCGTGTTTGCGCTGCTTGAAATAGTTGATGCCGCATCATTTAAGGTAGTATATGTAGCCTGCGCCGAATACCTACCCACCAAAGGTACAAGTACAGCGGTAAGAATTGCGATGATCGCTATAACAACGATCAACTCAACAAGGGTGAAGCCTTTCTTCCCCCTCAGCTTGCGTATTTTGTTTAACATAGCTTTAAAGCCCTCCATAAATAGTTTTATGCTCTCCTACAAGCATTAACATAATTATAGCATAAATTGTTATAAAAATCAACTATATTTATGAAAGTTTTTGGGTATTTTAACCGATTTGTGGAAATAGCACTAAAGTAAAGTTTC
Organism: uncultured Ruminiclostridium sp.; assembly: GCA_910588335.1. Lineage (GTDB taxonomy): Bacteria > Bacillota > Clostridia > Oscillospirales > Ruminococcaceae > Ruminiclostridium_E. The sequence continues at coordinate 27,113 of CAJUQV010000022.1, forward strand.
AGATTATACCAATCCCTTTTTAAAATACAAATTCGGGTTACAGCTTTAAAAAAGATGTAACCCGAAAACACAACCGTTTATTACTCCGGCAAACACCGGATTTTTCAAAAAACTTTATTTATCTTCGTTATCACGGGGCGGTTTAATAACAAACTTCAGATTACCTATCCTTCTCTCGTTCAGATCCTGCACCGTAATATCGAACTCATCCGTCTCAATCTTATCTCCCGGCGAAGGAATCCTGCCGAAAAGCTCAAACACCCAGCCGCCAACCGTGTTGAAATCCCCGTTTATCTCGTAATCCATGTCTCTGCTTTCAAAATAACGGTTAAAGTCTACCTTTGAAACCTCGCCGCTCACTATAAACGTATTATCCGACAAAAATCTTACGGGCATGAAAACCTCATCGTTTTCGTCCCATATTTCACCCACCAGCTCCTCAAGCACGTCCTCCATGGTAACAATACCCGCCGTGCCGCCGTACTGGTCAACCACTACCGCTATATGCTCCTTTTCCTTCTGCATTCTCTTAAGCAGCTCGGAAATATGCATAAGACTCGGAATGTACATTATGTCCGAAATAATCTCCGACAGACTGAAATGCGGATCCTCCATCATTTTCTGAGTAAAATCACGATAGCTTATTACGCCCACTATATGGTCAAGGGATTTTTCGTAAACGGGAAGCCTTGTGTAAGCCTCCGACTTGAAAAGCTCCATTATTTCCTCGTTACTGTCGTAAAGGTCAACTCCGACCACGTTTACCCTCGGCTGCATAATCTGTTCGGCGGTAGTTTCGTCAAATTCCAACGCGTTGCGCACCAAAGCGCTTTCCTGAGCCTCAAGAACGCCTTCATCCTCTATCTCGTCTATAATGTGCATAAGCTCCTGCTCGGTCACGGTAACCTCGCTTTTTTTGTTGAAAAGCCTTGTAGCGCCCTTTTGTATAAGAAGAAAAACAGCGGATACGGGCGTAAGAATAAACATAAGGCCGGATAATATTCGGCTGAAAAAGATAGACATAGCTTCGGCGTTGCCTTTTGCTATTGTTTTGGGAGTAATTTCACCGAAAATAAGCACAATAATCGTTGTGGCAGCAGTAGCTATCACAGGTCCCCGATCCCCGAAAAGATTAACGCAAAGCAGCGTTGCCAGCGACGACGTGCCGATATTTACTATATTGTTTCCCACAAGAATGGTGGTGAGACATTTGTCGTATTTCTCAATTACCTTAAGAGCGCAGCCCGCACCCTTCGACCCCTCCTCGTGCATATATTTCAGACGTATTCGGTTCGCACTGGTGAACGCCGTTTCCGCCGCCGAGAAAAAGGCGGACAGAGAAACCAAGATTATAATGATTATGACTGCTTGTGTTGTATCCATGGCTGATGAAAATTTTCCTTTCCAAAAATGCGTTTTTATGTTGAAAAATATTTTAAACAGTAGTATAATAAAAAAGTCGGAATTTGAAAAAAATACGGAATAAAAGGAATAAAATCAGGAGTAACCCTAAAAGGAAGGAATAAACGGAAAATGAATATTGACGTAAAAAGTTTTTTAACAAGAGCGGTACACCCGAAAGAATGGAAAAGCCTGTACAGGGAAAACAAGGAAATCGTAAGCTACGTTTTTTTCGGAGTATTAACCACAATTGTTTCCTTCGGAACATACTATTTGTTCCGCTTCATCTTTCCAGACGAGAAAAGCGTACCCGCGTTTCTCCGCTGGACGTTTAATCTGACAGCCGTTTTCAGCACGGAAAGCGCCACGGTTCTGCCCGTAATTCTTTCATGGATATGCGCGGTTATTTTCGCTTATGTCACAAACCGTATCTGGGTTTTTGAAAGCAAGGCCGCAGGGGCGGGAATATTAAGCGAGTTCGTAAAATTCTGCGGAGCAAGGCTGCTTACCTTGTTTGTGGATCTGCTTATAATGTTTCTTTTAGTCGATATGACGGATATGGACGGTACTCTTTGGGAATTTTTCGCCAAGGTGGTTTCAAACATATTTGTGCTGGTGCTGAATTATATTTTAAGTAAGCTTATAGTATTCAGAAAAAAGAAAAAAGCGCTTGATTAAATATTCAGAAAATGAAGCCCCAACGACTCGTCGCCCAAACGACAGGCAAATCTGGCGGGAATGTCGGTAAATATGATTTTATCAAAGCGCCCGTATTTGTTTATCTCACGCTTATACCTTTCTATGGCTTTTCCGAAGGGCTTTGGGCAGCTTACCACAATTATGCTTTTATCGACGTTTTTATTCCCCTTAAGCATTTTTCTTATATAGCTTTCAAAATATTCGCGGCCGTTTTTAAATACCGCCCCCGAAATCACCGTGCCGTTTCTCACGGTGATGGTGGGAGATAGCTCCAAAAAGTCAATCGCCGAAGAAAGCACTTTTGGAGCAAGATTAAGATAACCCAACAGAAAAGCGCTTTTTGAAGCGTAGCTGCTGTTTATATGTCTGTCAAGCTCGTCTATGCTTTTGATTATAAATTCCGGAGAAAAGCCTTCGGCGGCAAGCCTCACCGCCTGCGCTATCTGAAACAGCATACCGCCGCCCACCTGTTTTGAATCCGCCACAAAAACGTTTTTCATTTTTTCCGCCGCTTTTACGGCATTAAAATAGGAATCGCGAATATTGGCGGAACAGCATAGATGACATATGCAGGGCGCTTTTTTCAGGTGTTTTAAAAAAAATTTTTCATAATCCTCCGTTGAGGGACAAACCAATTCCGGAGCTTTTCGTTCGCGTCTGGCATATTCAAGGATATTTTCGGAGGTTATTTCGTAACTTTCACGAAAACTTCCGCTTTTGGTTTTTACCTCCGCCTGAATGACGGAAACCTCTTCCGAAACAAGTTCGGGGGGAATATAACAAGCGGAATCGGCGGTTATAAGGGTTTTGTTCATTGTATATTCCTTTCAAAAGGGTTGCGAAAAAAGACAAAGACGTGAATGCGGACGGCATATATTATTTAATAAAAACCTATCATCGTCTCGGATCATCATAATGAATATCCCTGCGGGGATCAAAATCGGGATCGGAGCTGTCCTTTATAACAGTATCCAGAACTGTTTCATTCATAATACGGGATACGGCGGCCATATTGACGGGTTTACTTAACCTGCGGACATTTTTGGGCATAATTTCACTTCCCTCTCCCGAATCGCACAGCACCACGATAATAAGCCGTCTTGACAATATTCTGAACACTGGGCTGTCAAAATTATACAGCGAATAATCGGTAAATATATGAGTAAGCTCAGAAGCGTCCTTTTTTACGCTGAACTCGGTTCGGGTAAGACAAACATTGCTCTTAACACCCATTTTTTTAAGCTGACCGCAGATTCTATCGGCGCAGGACTTTTCTTTTGCGTAAATAAGCGCGTTTATATTCTCGCTGTCCCTTATCTCAGCAAACGGAACGGGATCCTTTACCCCCTGAGGAAGGGTGATTATAAAACCGGTGCCGCAGGTGGGCAGACGGCGCACATAAATAAACCCGCCCATCAGCGTAACAAGTTCCTTGACTATAGCAAGCCCCACATGAGACACAAGCTGTTTTCCGCGCTTATCGGCGTAAACGGTGAACATTCTGCGCGCCGCGCTGTCTGTGAAGCCGACGCCCGTATCGGTCACCCTGATCTGCAAATTTACGCCGTCTTCTGTTTTCCTCGAAGAAAAAGCAATGGAAATGCTTCCGTTTTCGGTATATTTGGCCGCGTTTTCAAAAAGGTTCATTATAACCTGAATTATCCTGTCCATATCCCCTATAAGAACGGCGGGAATATCGGGCTGACAGTCTATGGAGTAGCTTATCCCGCCTCCTGCCGTCACAGTTATCAGCATCGAACAGGAAGCGGCAATTTCGTTTACCAGTTCGCCGAAGCTGTAAGGAGCGCTTACGGTTTTAAGCCTCTTATTTTCAATCATCGCGTAATCCTCGGCGTCGTTGAGAACGGTAATAAGATGCTTTGTATCGCTTTTTATTGTACTTATCTTTTCCCGCACCAGATCGGGAAGATCGTCGTCCTCAAGACGGCTTTCGCAGTAAACGCTGAGCTTGTCCGAAGCCAAACGCATCTGGGAAGCGGCAGCGGCCCAAAAAGCGTTCTTTCTGTTGTCGGAAACGGAAAGCTCTTTGTTTCTTTGTCTGAGCCGTATTATATTCCGCTTTACGGCATAGACAAAAAGAGTCATGGCAAAGGCGGAAAAATTGTAACAAACGCACATGGTAAAATAAAGCAGCATAAAATGATCCCATTGCTCGGTAAAAAAGAACACTACGCTCCATATAAGAACTATATCGGTAATTATAATATGCCATATGCAAAGTTTCACCGATAAAAAGAAGCCGCAGCAAACCACGGCGCAGGCAAACAAAAGCGGCAGATAAAGCTCGCTCTTATTTATAACGGACATAACGAAGCAGGATACCGCATAAAAACTGACAAAAATATAAGGCATTACTCGTCTGAGCTTTCCGCTTATAAATACCGCCAAGGGCGCCATAAACAGTACACAATCGCACAGCAGCGCCGTATTTCTCATATTCGGCTCCAGAGTGAGGCAGGAATATATAAAATGTACCGAAGTGGAAAAAAAGAATAAGGCAAATAAGGCGATCATTACATTTTTATATTTAAACATGGATAAAACCGTTTCCTCCGCAGGTTTTGGGAAAAATTTCTCTTATCGGAAAAAAATGATAAGAAATTACGGGTATATTAAAAAATATTTTACCACAAAACAGAAGATTTTGCAATATTCGGAAGTATATTTTTAACGATTTTTTTATTTTTATCTGAAAGGATATCGGACATGAGCAATGTAACCTATAAGTACATCAAGCAGAATAAAGACGTACAGACCTATATCAACCATGCAGACGCAGCTTTAAGCTCCATAGGCTATACCGAACATTCAAACGCGCATGTGGAGCGTGCAGCATTTACCGCAAATATGATACTGTCGGAACTGGGCTATCCCGAAAGGGACTGCGAACTGGCGCAAATAGCCGCTTATATGCACGATATAGGCAATGTGGTAAACAGAGTCGATCACGCTCAGAGCGGAGCGATAATGGCATTTCATATTCTGGAGGGAATGGGCATGCCCGCCGAGGAAATATGTACAATCGTATCCGCCATAGGAAATCACGACGAACATACCGCAGCACCCGTAAATCATATAGCGGCCGCAGTAATTATCAGTGATAAAACGGACGTACGCCGTTCAAGGGTACGGGGAGCAAAAAATTACGAAGGAACAGATATAAGCGACGTTCACGACCGTGTTAATTACGCCTGTGAACAGTCGAAGGTGTATTTTTCAGACGATAAGACATCATTGATACTTGATCTGACCATTGACCTCAGAATAAGCTCCATTATGGAGTATTTTGAAATATTTATGGACAGAATGATACTTTGCAGAAAAGCCGCAAAAACGTTGAATGTGGAATTTCAGCTTGTAATAAACAATCAAAAAGTGCTTTGAATTTTTTTGTGGAGCAATATACGAAGTGCTGTCCGCGTTGTTTTTTATATATTATATAATTTAAAAAATTTTAAGCGATTTTTTTATAAAAGACTTGACTTTTGTATGAAATCGTACTATAATGTTATAGTACGATTTCATACTTTTTTCTTTAAAATAAAAGGAGAGTCCAATGTCTGAAAAAAACACAAAAGTCGACCTTATAAACAAACGATACAACTACCTCGCGATGGAAACCGAAGCCGTGTATCACGACGCATCGGTTAAATTGGGGCTTTCCGACAGCATATCCCTTATTTTATACACCATATGCAACAATGACGGCGTATGCCTGTTAGGCGACATATGCCGACTGGCAGGTATGAGGAAGCAGACCTTAAATTCCGCGGTACGAAAGCTCGAAGCAGAGGAAGTAGTTTATCTTAAAGCGGCGGACGGAAAGAAAAAATACGTCTGCCTTACCGAAAAGGGTAAAATACTGAGCGAAAAAACCGTCTTAAAGATTATCGAAATAGAAAACGAAATACTTGAAAGCTGGACGGAAGAGGAACGGGAAATTTATGTTATGTTGGCGGAAAAGTATCTTAAAAGCTTTAGGGAAAAGATAAAAAAACTGTAAATCTATAATATTATCGTACGGAAGGAGAACGAAAAATGAATATATCCCTTTCGGAGCACTTCGGATACGGAAAGCTGCTCCGCTTTACTTTACCCTCTGTGGGAATGATGATTATGACCTCCGTTTACGGAGTGGTTGACGGATATTTTGTGTCAAATTACGTGGGTCTTACGCCGTTCGCTGCGGTTAACCTGATTATGCCTTTTCTTATGATATTGGGAGGAACAGGCTTTATGTTCGGTTCGGGAGGAAGCGCGCTTATTGCAAAAACGCTGGGAGAAGGGAAAAAGGAGCTTGCAAACAAAACATTTTCCCTCTTGGTGTACTCAGCCGCCGTGTTGGGTGTAATCTTCTCCGTTTTCGGAATAGCGGTTTTAAGACCCGTTTCAGCGCTTTTGGGTGCGGAAGGGGAACTGCTGGAAAACTGCGTAAGATACGGAAGAATATATCTTGCTTCGATGCCCTTTTATCTGCTTCAATATACATTTCAGAGCTTTTTCATAGCTGCCGAAAAGCCGCGTATGGGTCTTTTGGTAACAATTGCGGCGGGTGTGACAAATATGGCGCTGGACGCTCTGTTTGTGGCGGTATTTGAATGGGGACTGGAGGGGGCGGCCTCCGCTACGGCCATCAGCATCACTGTGGGCGGAGTAATACCTCTGATTTACTTTTTCCGCAAAAACACAAGCCTTTTCAGACTTGGGAAAACCCGCTTTGACGGAAAAGCGCTGCTTAAAACCTGTACCAACGGATCCTCGGAGTTTATGAGCAACATATCAATGTCGATAGTAAATATGCTTTATAATTTTCAGCTTAACAAGTACGCCGGAGAAAACGGCATTGCGGCATACGGAGTAATGATGTATGTAAATCTTGTTTTTCTGGCGATATTTATAGGTTATTCAGTCGGAACCGCACCCATTATAAGCTATCATTACGGAGCCGAAAACAAAGACGAATTGAAAAGCCTGCTGAAAAAAAGCGCGGTGATAATATGGATAAGCTCCGCTGCCATGATAATAACGGCTCAGCTTCTGGCTTATCCACTGGCAAAAATATTCGTCGGGTATGACGAAACGCTTATGAAGCTTACACTGGACGGCTTCAGGATTTTTTCCGTATCGTTTCTTTTCGCGGGAACAGCTATCTTCGGTTCCTCTTTCTTTACCGCGCTGAACGACGGGCTTACCTCGGCGCTTATATCTTTTTTGCGTACTCTTGTGTTTCAAACGGCGGCGGTGCTGATACTCCCTGTTTTCTTTGATGTTGACGGCGTATGGTTTTCTGTAGCCGCGGCGGAATTTACGGCGGCGGCAGTGACCATGGCGTTTATTTTCGGAAAAAAGAAAAAATACGGTTATTTATAAAATATAAAAAACTGTTCCAATAGGAATGTTGTGCGGATTTTCGAGCATATTTTGTTACTGACTGCGTTAAAATATGCCGAAAAGACGTGAGTCAATTTCTATTGGAACAGTTTCTGATTTTCTATTGCTAAAATTACAGATTTATAGTATAATTATAAAGAAAAAAACAGGAAAAAAATTTTTCCCGAACTCCGACAAAAACGAGGACTTAATCGTTATACATATGAAAGGAGAAAATCTCGTATGTCAGACTCTTATATCCGACCCGACGAGGATTTTGAAGCCTTTTATTTAAAATATTACAAATTCGTTTATCGTGTTTGTTTTATATATATGAAAAACAGCTTTGATTCCGAGGACTGCACCGAAGACGTATTCGCCAAGGTGCTCTGCGGAAAATACAGCTTTAACGGAGAGAATCACGAAAAAAAGTGGCTCTCGATCACCGCTATGAATTTATGTAAGGATAAGCTTAAAAGCAAATGGCATAAAAGCACGGTCTCACTTGACCAATGCGAGGAATTGAGCACGGAGGTAAGCTTCGACATAGACGAAACTTTAAAAGAAGTAATGGCTCTCCCTCCAAAGTATAAGGACGTAATTTATTTATACTATTACATGGGCTACAAGACAGACGAAATAGCCAAAATGCTGCATAAACCCTCCTCCACGGTAAGAAACCATATGCGGGAAGCGAGGGAGCTTTTGAAAATAAAGATAGGAGGTGAACAAAAGTGACGGAGGAAAGAATTTTCAGCGCCATTGACAAGATTGAACCCTCCAAGGACGCGGAAAAAAGAATGTATGACAATATTTTGAAAAAGGCCAAAGGCACCGGCTCCGAATTTAAAATTCTGAGAATAATTAAACCGGCCGTTTCCGTTGCCGCTTGTGTTTGCCTTGTCGCTGCCGCCGCCGTTTTGCTACGCACGGAGATTAATAATTCCGGCGGCTTTTCCGGGGCGGCCGATGACAGTACCGAAAGCTTATGCTTTGACGCGGCGGAGAATGAAGCGGCCATCATACTTACAACCACTTTGTCCGGTTTTATTTATAACGAAGGTGAAAACGTTAATGAAGTCTGCGAAGCGGCGCCCGCAGGAAATGCAATGAAACACAGCGAAGAGCAAATCGCGGATGTTATGGAGGACGGAGAAGACATTGCCGACGAAGCGTATGTTATTGAAAGCACCCGACATTTTACAAATACGGCGGCTCCTGAAAAAGAGGCGGATATAGCGCTGACGGAAATTACCGCAGAAGAGGCTGGGCTTTGGTTTAACATACCGGAAAAAGCTAAAAGCATAACGTACGGCGAAAATGAAAACAAAGACGCGGATTTTCAGACGGGAAGTTTTATTTTAGACGATCATGTTTACTCCTTCGTCGTTTACGAACTCGGAGAAAATTCGGATTTATCCGCTCAAGAGGAAGAATTTCCGACGGCGGAGGTAATCATGAATTATCCCGAAGCCAACGCGGTGCTTTACAGCTTTGAAAACGGAGAAACGGTCGGATTTAAAACCTGCTGGGAAAATGAAACCCGTAGGTTTTGCTTGACCAACAGCGATGGAGCGGACAAAAAAGAGGTTATTGACGTTCTGGTGGAAGTTGTTGAAATAAATTAAGGCAATTGATAATTGTACATTGCTGCATAAAAAATTCGGCGAAGCGCGGCTTCGCCGAATTTTTCATGTTTTTCCGTCAACTCTGCGTTTTTTTGATTCCAAAAAACAGTCTTAAAAATCCCGCCAGAAATTTCGGACTTTTTACCACAACGATTTTCATATGTACCTCACTTTCTTATGCCAATCCTTTTATACCAATATTCAGTCAAGTTACAGACTTGATTAAATATTGCACCCTAATACCAATCCCTTTTTAAACTATGGATAAAATCCATAGTTTAAAAAGGGCTGCACCCAAAACACTAATCCAACAGTTTTAAAAGGGATTAGTATAAGCACTAATCTTTGTTTATCAATATTATTTGCCTATATATTGACCAAAGATTAGTATAAGAGACAGAGATATCCGGTAGCGGTTATATGCCGCATTTCAACAGCCATATTCCCGCCGCTATAAGCGACAATGCCAGAACCACAAGCATAATTTTCACGGAAAGAAAGCAAAAACATATAAGAGCCAGAGCAAAGGCTATCAGAGCCAGTTTACCTTTACCGCGCTTGCATTTGCCGTCTCTCATAAAATTCACTCCTTCCTCGTACTGTTGTGCGTTTTTACGCATTTACCACAGTTTATTCGGAAGGAGTGATTTTTGTTACATTAAAAATGAATCAGTATGCTCTTTCTTTTTTTAAAGCCTCTTCATATATTTTGCAATAGCTTTCGTGTCTTGACGCGGCGATATATCCGGCTTTCACCGCCTCTCTGACCGCACAGTTGTCCTCTTTTATATGGGCGCAGTCCTTAAAGCGGCATTTATCGGTATATTCTCTGAACTCGCGAAAGCAGTCCGCCACCTCTTCGGAAGGGATTGCCCCGTATCTGCTGACCTCCACGGTGGAAAAACCTGGAGTATCGGCTATATAAGTTTCATCATCAAGCCGATAAAGCTTTACCTCTCTGGTGGTATGTTTCCCTCTACCTAATTTTTTGCTTATTTCCGAGGTTTTATGCTCGGCAATGGGAGCTATATATTTCATAAGGCTGGATTTTCCCACTCCCGTATTTCCTATCAGTGCGGAGGTTTTTCCCTTCAGATAATTGCTCAGCTTTTCGGAGCCGGAACCCCATGTATTATCCACCATAAAGGTTTTATAGCCTATATCTGAGTATATCCCGGCATACGCCTCCGCCTGAGCCAGATCTATCTTTGTAAAGGCAAATACTGTTTCTATGCCCTTACTTTCAAAAACAGCCGTGAGCTTATCCAGAATAAAGAGATTTGGCGGAGGCTCACAAGAAGAAACCACAAGAACCGATATGTCAATATTGGCAAGGGGCGGGCGTATAATCTCGTTTTTCCTTTCAAGAACATCGGTTATAACCGTTTCCGCGTTATTCTCAAAATGAAGCTTCACATAATCCCCCGTAACGGGCTTTATTCCGTTTAGGCGAAATACGCCTCTTGATTTAGCCTGCACCGTGGAGGATTGAGTTTCCACCGTATAAAGCCCCCCGCTGACGCCTACGATCCTGTTTTCCTTTGTCAAGCGTTTTCTCCTTTAATTTATTGCATTCGATTTTACAGCGCTCCTATACCTTGCCCCGCCTCGGTTTCCGGCATTGTCAGCGTCGCGGCGGACGTCTCGGTGGTGGTATCGGAGTCGAAGTCAAAAGGATTGGGAGCAGATGTTGAATCGCCACCCTGTGCCGTGGTCTGCGAGGACTCAGTCTGAAGCTCTTTAAAGACATTTTCGTTAAAGGTCTTGGGCTGTTTATCCACGGGTTCTGTATCAAAGTTCACTTCAAGCTCTATAAGTGTTTTGCTCTGTCCGGTAGCGGTATTTTCCACCACGATGCCGTACCTTTGAATGCCGGTTCCCGAAATTTGCCAGTTTATCTGCTTACTTAAAGAAATATCCCTTGTTTCGGTAAGCTCCTCCTGCAATACTCCGTTGATATAATATTTGAATATATATTCGCCGCTGGCGCTTTCGTTTATACTTAAGTCAATGCTGTCGGATTTCTGTGGGGTTTCGCCGTTTGATACGTAAATGGTGACTACAGTGTTTTTCTCGACTTTTTCATTGGGTTCAATACTCTGGCTTATAACCCTGCCTTTTTCAACGGTTCCGTCCTCGCTGGGAATATACTCGAAGAGAGGAACTAAGTCGTTGCGTTCCGCATTCTGTTTGGCAGTGGCTTCGGTAAGGTTCTTGAAGTTGGGAACCACGGTAAGTGTGGGAGAAGGTCCCTGGCTTACAAAAATCACCACTTTCGTTCCTACCTCCGCCCTTGTTCTTGCGGGCGGTTCGGTTCTGATAACGCAGTCGCGGGCAATATCGTCGTTTACAACCGAAACTATCTCCGTCTTAAAGCCGCGCACTTCCAACTGAGTTTTCGCCTCGTTTTTGGGACGGGAGGTGAAGTCGTCTATTTCCTCCATTTTGGGACCCAGACTTATGGTGACGGTAATCTGCTGAGTTATTTTTATGGTAGATCCCGCGCCCACGCTCTGATATATGATCTCCCCTTCGGGTGCGCTGTCGTTTTCTCTTGTAAGCTGGAAGCGGTAGATATCACCGTACTCCCTTCTCAGCTCATCTTCTGTAAGTCCCACAAAAAGCGGAACAGTAACTTCCTCTATATTGGTGTTGTCCTGTGTGGGAACAGTGTCCACAACCACTTTATACACCACAAACGCCGCCACTATTACAAAAACGGCGGTAACTGCGAACAGCACCGACAGCAAAGGCGAACGCCTCGGCGCTACCTCGTCGTCGTAATCGTCCTCGTACTCCTCCTGCTCTTCCTCCTCTTCAACGTCCGGCTTAAGGGCGTAACCCCTTCTCGCCGCCGGCGTTCCTGACGAAGCGGCGGCAGGCGCGGATTTGCGGCTGCTGTTTTTCCCGGAATTTCCGGAAGAGTTTTTTGAGCTTTTTTTAGCCGGCTCCGTTACCTTGTCAAAATACTTAGTGGTGCCGTCGGTGGAAAAATACTTATATTCAAATACAATACTCGGATTCTGTTTAAACTCCTCTATATCCTTCATAATCTCTCCTGCCGTCTGATAGCGTTTAGAGGGCTCTTTCTGCATCGCCTTTTCGGTAATTTCCTCTAGCCCCTCCGGAATGGAATTATTAATATCGGACATTTTTTTTGCGTTGGACTGCATGTGCATAAGGGCAATGGCCACCGGACTGTCTCCGTCAAATGGCTTTTTTCCCGTCAGCATTTCATACATCATTATGCCTATGGAATAAATATCGCTTCTCTCGTCCGTAACATCTCCTCTTGCCTGTTCCGGACTGATGTAATGAACGGAGCCTATCGCCTTTTCGGACATTGTCTTGTCGGTCTCTCGGTTAAAGCGGGCAATGCCGAAATCCATGACCTTTATTGTGCCGTCCGCTAAAAGCATTACATTCTGAGGCTTTATATCGCGGTGGACTATGCCTCTGTCATGAGCATGCTGCAAAGCTTTCAATATCTGCATGGTAAAGTGCACCACGTCCTTCCACTTAAGGACGCCCTGCTTTGATATATACTCGGAAAGGTTGATTCCGTCGATATACTCCATCACAATAAACTGAAGCTTCTCGGTAAAACCAACGTCGTAAATTTTAACTATATTGGGGTGGGACAGAAGGGCAATTGCTTTTGATTCGTTTCTGAATCTTCGCATAAAGTCCTCGCTGGCCGCAAACTCGGTTTTAAGTATTTTGACGGCAACAACTCTGTCCTCGGTTATATCTCTGGCTTTGTATATGTCCGCCATTCCGCCGACGCCGATAAGCTCAAGCAGCTCGTATCTACCGTCAAGCTTTTTTCCGATATTACTATCCATAATATATCCGCCATTTCTCCACGCGAAATTTTCCTTTGCAATTTCCTTTTCCCTGCGCGGACGGGAAAAATTTAATATTTTATATATGTATCATAATGTTTTTAATATTTTAATAAAGCCACCGTAGCATTGTCTCTTCCACCGTTGGCAAGAGCGTAATCTATCAGCATATCACAGCATTTGCTTATGGGATTGCCGACGATTATTCCGGCTATTTCCGAATCATCGCCGTAGGAATGCAGCCCGTCGGAACACAGCAAAAGTACGTTCCCCTCTTCAAGATCTATCTCAAAATAATCCGGCGTTATATCTCTTGTGGCTCCCACCGCTCGCGTAAGGCGGCTTCTGTATGGGTGAGTACGGCTTTCCTCCTCGGTTATCCTGCCTAACTCAAGAAGGCGGCGCACTTCGGTGTGATCCTTGGTCACCTGCTGCATACTTTCACCGAATATTCTGTAACAGCGGCTGTCTCCCACATTTATTATATAAGCTCTTTCCGCATAGACTATCGCGGCGACGCAGGTAGTGCCCATTCCTCTTTTATCAGGTTCGCTTCTGGCGCGGTCAAAAACAAGACTGTTGGCGGCGGTGACGGAGGTTATCAGCAGGTTTCTGATAAAATTGCGGTTGCTGCTTGTGCGAAAGCCTTCGGATATTCTGTCGCGCATTGTGTTAAGTGTCATCTGACTTGCACAGCTTCCCGCGTTTTCTCCGCCCATTCCGTCGCAAACTATGAGTACGGCGGCTTCCTCGTTTTCGCCCAAATAGCTCGCCCATACCCGATCCTGATTTTCATTTCTGATAAGTCCTATATCGGTTTTTGAATAAAATTTCATTTTATATTTAAACTCCTTAGTGAGATATTGACTTAATAATGTATGCTCATCTGAGTGTGTTCACATAAAATCAGTACGAAAATTTGCCGAAAATATGCGTGCTGAGCTATATGTGAACACGCTCTAAATATTGTCTCTTCTGAGCTGTCCGCAGGCGGCTTCTATATCCGCTCCCAAAGTTCTTCTTACCGTAGCATTAAACCCGCCTTTAACCAAAGCCTGCTGAAAAGCATATACGAAGCTGCTTTTTTTGTAGCCGCCCTCTCTTATTTCGTTTATGGGAATAAGGTTGACATGGCACACGCCCAAGGGCTTGAGCAAAGCTATAAGCTCCCTCGCGGTCTCAGCATCGTCATTCACGTCCTTTATCAGGCTGAACTCGAAGCTAATCCTTCTCCCGGTGACCTTAAAATAATCGTCACATGCCTTAATAAGCTCTTTTATGGGATATTTAAGATTTATCGGCATTATCGCGGAGCGCTTTTCATCGGTGGGAGCGTGAAGAGATACCGACAATGTCAGCGGCAGCTTAAGCTCCGCAAGAGCATGGATTTTATCAACCAATCCGCAGGTGGACAGGGAAACATGCCTCAGGCTCATATTCCTTCCGTCCTTATGGGAAAGAATATTCAGAAATTTTACCGTATTGTCGAAGTTGTCCAACGGCTCGCCGATACCCATAAGTACCACGGAATCTATTTTTCGTCCGCTGTCCCGTTCGGTTTCGTATATCTGGAGCAGAATTTCCGAGGGCGCAAGATTTCTCACAAATCCCGCCTTTGTGGAAGCGCAGAATTTGCAGCCCATTTTGCAGCCCGCCTGAGTGGATAAGCAAACGCTGTTCCCGTGGTGATATTCCATCAGCACCGTTTCCACTTTGTTGCCATCGGGCAGCATATATAAGTATTTTACAGTATTATCTATGGAAGATACAAGCCTTTTTTGAATTTTCGTTGAATTTATATAAAATTTTTCAACAAGCAGTGCTTTGGTTTGTGCGGAAATATTGGTCATTTCCTCAAAGCTTGATGCTTTTTTACAATGGAGCCACTGAAATACCTGCAATGCCCGGTACTTTTTTTCACCGTTTTGTAATAATTTCTCCTGAAGCTCCTCTAAAGTCAATGATAAAATATCAATTTTTTCCAATTTTACTTAACTCTCCTGAGTGTGGCCGCGAAAAACCCGTCTCCCCCCGTTACCGTAGGCAGGAACGTTCTCATACATACGTCCTCAACCCCCGCGATATTTATTGGCACAACCACGGGAGAAAATCCGGGATTCCTGCTGAGAAATCCTTCAACGACCTTTTCGTTCTCGTCGGTGTTCAACGTACATGTAGAATAAATAAGAGTGCCTCCTACCTTAACGTATTTTGAAGCGGTTTCCATTATGTGCTGCTGCAAAATTGGCAAATCCACCAGATTCTTCATTTCCTTATATTTTATTTCCGGCTTTCTTCTTATAACGCCCAACCCCGAACACACGGTATCGCAAAGCACCTTGTCCGCCATAGGTATGTTTTCGTTATAACTGGTAGCGTCGTTTACGGCGGCGGTAACGATGGACAGGCCGAGCCGCCTCGCTCCCTCGTTTATCATGGATACCTTGCCGTCGTACAAATCAAAACTGTATATCTTTCCCCGATTGGACATCATTTCACCCATGGTGAAGGTTTTTCCCCCCGGAGCGGCGCATACGTCTATAACGGTTTCGTTGAACACCGGTCTGGCCACCTTGCAACAAAGCTGAGAGGAAATATCCTGAACATGAAACAAGCCTTTACGGTAAGCGTTGGTGGCTTCCACCCCGTGTATCCTGCCTATTTCAAGGCAATCGTCTAAAAGCGGATTTTTCTTCGCCTCTATCTTTTCCTTGGCAAACTCCGAAATAAGCTCGTCGGCGGTACATTTCAGCGTGTTTACCTTAACAAACAGCGGCGGTCTGCCGAAGCTGTCCTTCAGCAGCTCTACGGTCTTTTCCTCACCGAACATTCCCGTCCATTTTTTAACCAGCCATTTTGGACATGAATACTCTATCGAAAGCTTAGCCGCACCCTCCAGATCTTTATAATCTATTTTCTTTCCCTCGCGGATAAAATTTCTTAAAATTCCGTTGACAAAGCCCTTACGGCTTTCCTTGGCCAACTCCGTGCATTCGTTCACCGCCGCGCTTTCGGGGACGGCGGTATATAAAAGCTGATAAAGCCCCATTCTCAGAAGCTGCAATACGTCAATATCTATTTTATCAAATTCGGTGGAGGAATAAAGCCTTATTATGTAATCGAGGGTCATTCTCCTTTCAATGACGCCGTAAAAGAGCATTGCGGCAAATGCCTTGTCCCGATTTGAGAGCTTTTCGGCATGAAAGGTGTTATCCAGCACTATGTTTGAATAAGCGCCATTTTGCTCCATTTTAATAAGCAGCTCCAGAACTACCTGTCTCGATGTTTTCATAAAGTTTTATTCCTTTCCCTTTTGTGTGGGTAAATAAATTCGGTATAACCGCTGCCGGATGTCCACCACCTATAAGTCGGCAAGGGTTTATGAGACTTTGCGGGCAAAGTCTTTTCATCTCTCGATTCAGCGGTGTAAAAATCCCCAACTGAATCTCGGAATTGCTTCGCAATTCCGGCAGCTTGTTTAAAGCAACACTTTAATTTTACCTCATAAGCGCCGCGAAAAATGCCGCAATCTGTATCAATCGCCGCGTCTTCTTCCGTTCACCATTACCAGAAGCCTTAAAAGCTGCGTTACCGCCACCATAAGACCCGCAATATAAGTCATTGCTGCGGCGGATAGGGTTTTTCTCGCTCCCGTCATTTCGTCCCGTTCCAGAAGGAACTGTGCTTCTATGGTGTTTAGAGCCCGCCTGCTGGCGTTAAACTCAACGGGTAAAGTAAGAAGCTGAAAAAGCACAACAAAGCCAAACAGAATAACGCCTATTTCCAAAAGAAACGGGAGGCTGAAAAACATTCCCAAAAAGAAAAACACTATCCATGATTTTGATCCGAACTGAGCTATGGGAACGAAAATCGAACGTATTTTTATCGGGATATATCCGGTATTATGCTGTACCGCGTGTCCCACCTCGTGGGCGGCCACGCCGATGGCGGCAACGGAAGTGCTGAAAAATGTGGAGTCCGAAAGAGCGACAACGTTTTTCCGAGGATCATAGTGATCGCTGAGCGTTCCGTTCACATGAACCACGGTCACTCCGTACAGCCCGTAGCTGTCCAGTATCTGTCTTGCTATAACGTTGGCGGGTACGCCGCTTCGGCTGTTTACACCGCTGTATCTTTTAAAAGTGGAATTTACCAGCGCCTGCATGGCGTAAGAAAAGATTACCGCCGCTATCATAAGAAAATAAGCCATTCCCGGATTACGGTAAAAGAAATCAAGCATATTTTGTCCCTCCTGTCTTCCGTTAAAAAATATTTTTATCCCAGCACCGTTCCGATTTCAATCTTTCTTCCTCTCAACAGATCCGTATCCCTCATTCTCTTTCCGCCTTCCATCTGCACATCAACCAGTCTGAGCGCTCCCTCGCCGCAAGCGACACACAGCCCCTCTCCCTCAATAACGGTACCCGCCTTCATATCAATTTTTACATCGAGCTTTTCCGCAAAATAAACCTTAAGTCTTTTCCCGTCAATAAACGTAAAAGCACAGGGCAAAGGCGAAAGCCCTCTTATACGGTTATAAAGCGCGTCGGCCGTATTTGTAAAATCTATCAGGCAGTCATCTTTTAGTATTCTTTCCGCATAACAGGTATTTATATCCGTCTGAGGCGTTCTGGGAGCAATTCCCTTTTCTATGCGATCCAAAGTTTCCGAAATAAGCCTTGCCCCCGTCTCCGCCAGACGGTCATGCAGTTCACCGGCCGTCATTTTCGGTGTAATCTCAACCGCTTCCTTTAATATCATGTCTCCGGTATCCAGACCCTCCGCCATATACATGGTGGTAATACCCGTTTCTCTTTCTCCGTTCATTATGACCCTCTGTATAGGAGCAGCCCCTCTGTATTTCGGGAGCAGGGAGGCGTGAACGTTGACGCAGCCGTATTTTGGAAGCTCTAAAATATTCTTGGGCAAAATCTGCCCGTATGCTACTACGACAATACATTCCAAGGCAACGGCCTTCAGCGTTTCAAAGGCCTTCTCCCCGTCTTCTCCCTTTCTCAGCGATAAGGGTTGGTACACGTCTATGCCTTTTTCAAGGGCATATTCCTTTACGGGCGGCGCCTGAAGCTTGTGCCCCCTGTTTTTCGGCTTGTCGGGCTGCGTAAAAACCGCCTTTATGTTATGTCCCGCTTCAAAAAGCGCCTTAAGACAGGAAACCGCAATTTCCGGAGTGCCCATAAAAACAATATTCATATAAAAATATTCCTTTCGGTTCACATACTATTTGTCTGAAAAGAATCAATCATCACTGCCTTCTACCATCTCGTCCGCGATATCGGTAAATATAATTCCGTTAAGATGATCTATTTCGTGACAGAACGCCCGCGCTAACAATTCGGTACCATCCAGCTTTATTTCTTTTCCGTAGCGGTTTTTTGCCACAACCTTCACCTTAGCGGGTCTTTCCACATATCCCCACAGATCCGGAGAGGAAAGACAGCCCTCTTTTTCCCTCTGCTTTCCCTTAGCCATAGTGATAACGGGATTTATAAGCTCGATTTTTCCGTCGCCAACGTCTATCACAACAACCCTTTTAAGAATCCCGACCTGAGGAGCGGCAAGCCCCACTCCGTTGGCGGCGGTCATGGTTTCATACATATCGTCCAGCAATACCCAGAGACGGTCGTCGAAATCGGTGACCTCCCTGCACTTCTTTCTGAGAATATCGTCTCCGAATTTTACTATATTCCTTTTTGCCATATGTCTCTCTTCCTTTCATATCTTTTGGTTAAAATATATCTCCCTTTTCTGAAAAAGTGTTCCGCTAATCATCTCGTCTCAGTCTGCAATCCCGATATAAGGCTTTGGTCGTAATTTTCTATTATATGGATTATATATTTCACATTACTTCCCCGTTTATGTCCGCGTAAAAGCTCACAAACGCAAAAGCCGGATCCTTATACGCCGCTATGAGGGCGTCCGAGATTATCCCCCTGAACTGCCCGTTGAAGCGGCATTTTATGACAAGCTTATGTCTGTACCTTCCCGCCATCATTCCGGTACCCATTTTAGTTGGGCCTAAAGCCCGTATAGGTATCGTTCCGCTTTCCTGTGCCAGCCTTTCCCGAAAAATCTCCAGAAAACGCTTTGCGGCGATTTCCGAATAGTCGTCTCTTACGGCGCTGAAGCCTATAAGACAGATATCACAAAACGGAGGAAACAAAAGCGCTTTTCTTATTTCCGTCTCCTGAGCGTAAAACCCGTCGTAATCCTGTCTTGCGGCAAGCTGTAAGACATAGTGATCGGGGGAATAGGTCTGCAAATAAGCCCGGCCTTTTTTTCCGCCCCGCCCCGAACGCCCGACAACCTGAGTTATCAGCGAAAAGGTGCGCTCATATCCCAAATAGTCTCCCGCGTATAAAGACTTGTCTATCTGAAGCACTCCCACTAAGGTAACGTTTTCAAAATCAAGTCCTTTGGCTATCATCTGAGTACCCACCATTATGTCGTATTCGCCCCGCCCGAACTCTGCAAAACGATCGGCAAATGCGTTTTTGCTCAATGTGGTATCGGCGTCCATACGCAGCACCCGCGCCTTGGGAAAATATTGGCGTATCTCATCCTCTATTCTCTGTGTTCCGGTGCCTCTCTGGGAAATATAGCTGCTCCCGCATTTCGGGCAAATATCGGGAGTTTTCACCGTGTAGCCGCAGTAGTGACAGCACAGCGAGTCGTTTATCTTATGATAAGTAAGGGGAATGTCACAATTCGGGCATTTCATTGTTTCCCCGCATTTTATACAGCTTAAATTTGTGTAATAACCCCTTCTGTTAAGAAGCAGCAGGCTTTGTTCTCCGTTATTTAAATTAAGTTCTATTTCATGGAGCAGTGCCATGCTGAAATTTCCGCGGTTTCCGTTTTCATATTCCGCTTTCATATCTATGGTATAAACCTCCGGAAGATCGGAGCGGTTAAACCTTTCATCCAATCTTACCAAGGTGTACTTTCCGTTTCTCGCGTTATAGCTGCTGTCAAGAGAAGGTGTTGCAGAAACTAAAAGCAAAAGTGCATTATGAGTAAAAGCTCTTTGCTTTGCCACGCTTCTGGCGTGATACCGCGGGGAGCGGTCGGATTTATAGGTATGCTCCCCCTCCTCGTCGATAACTATTATCCCTATATTTTTCAAGGGAGCGAATACCCCGCTGCGCGTTCCTATAACTATTTTTGCGTCGCCGCTCTCTATTCTCCTGTATTCGTCAACTCTCTGCCCCATTGAAAGGCTGCTGTGTATTATTGCCACGGTGCTCCCGAAAAGCAAGCGGAAGCTTCCCACCATCTGCGGAGTCAGCGATATTTCCGGCACAAGCATCAGCGCCGTTCTGCCTTTTTTTATAGCTTCGTCAATAAGCTTAATAAAAACCGAGGTTTTGCCGCTTCCCGTAACCCCGTGAAGCAGAGCGCAGTTAGGCTTGTTTTCGTTCATTAGTTCGGACAGCGTGTCAAACGCTTCCTGCTGCTTTTCCGAAAGAATTATTTCGGAAGGACTTTTTTCCGCCGCGTATTTTGCAGTCTCCGCTCGTGACAGCGTGTAGTCGTATTCTTCAAATATTCCGTTTTTTACAAGATTCTTTATTACAACGGAGGTGACGGAACATATATAGCAAAGCTCCTTTACCGAAGCCGCCTCGTATTGCTCCAGCGTTTCCGTGACCCTTCTCTGTTTTGGCGTAAGGTTTTTATACTTCGGATTTTCCTCGTAGCCCTCCGCAAAGCGTACCATACGCTCGGTTTCGTCTCCCACCCTGCGCTTCATTACGTCGACTGTTTTTATGACACCCATATTTTTAAGCGCGGTATAATCCGATTCGCCACCACAGCGGGCTGCCGCTTCTTTTACCACCGCAGAAAGCCGTCCTGCGCTTTCTGCCGCCTTAAGCTTTTCATAAAGCTTTTTTTCGGATTCCGAAAGAGACGCATACCTGCTATCGGATATCTTTTCAAACTCGTATTCTTCTCTGACGCTGAAATTAAGTCCTGGCGGAAGCATGGTTCTTATGGCGTCAAAGTAAGTACAAAAGGTGTTTTCTTTAAGCCAGACCGTTAACCGAAGCTGTTCCGGAGTCATTGAAACGCCGTTCTCGGGAATTCCCGCCAACGGCTTTAGCTTTGACGGATCACACGGCTTTTCCTCCAATCCGAAGATCATCGCCACCCTTTTTCTGTTTCCCTTTCCGAAAGGCACCAGTACAGGCTGACCCACACATACTTTTCCTTCAAGGTCGGGCGGCACAAGGTAATCGTAAACAAAGTCAAAAGGGTAAAGACACTTGTCCACCACAACAAAAGCCACTAAATTAACGCTTTCCGTTTTTTGCGCCCCCTTTTAATAAATTTTTTCCGTCGGATTTTATTTATTCAGTCCTGATATCAGCTCGGCATTTCTTTCGGCTCTGAAGCCCTCCGCCTTAATAATCGAGACAAAGTCGTTCACCGCCGCGTCAAGATCGCCGTTTACTATAACATAATCGTAGCTGTGGGCGCATGATATTTCGGTTTCTGCCTGTTTAAGACGTTTTTGTATGGTTTCCTCATCCTCGGTCCCTCTTTTGTGAAGACGGCGGGAAAGCTCTTCCATAGAAGGGGGTAGAATAAATATAAGTACGGCCTCCGGAAGCATTTTTTTTACGTTGCCCGCTCCCTCTATTTCTATTTTTAACACGACGTTTTTTCCGTCCGCGAGAATCTCTTCCACCGTCTGTTTCGGTGTGCCGTAATAATTGCCGCAGTATTCGGTATGCTCAAGAAGCTCGCCGTCTTTTATCATCTTTTCAAATTCCTCGCGGCTTTTGAAATAATAACTTATTCCCTCGGTCTCTCCCGCCCTCATAGTTCTGGTTGTGGCGGATACGGAATATGTAAGGTTAATGTCCTTGGACAAAGCCTTTTCCAGTATCGAATCCTTTCCGCACCCGGCTGGAGCGGATACCACAAATAATATTCCCCTGCTCATTTTTATTTTTCTGTGTCCTTTCTAAGTTTCACGTTTCGGATTCCGTAAAATCTGCGTCCTCCATATTTTCGGAGCCGATTCTTCCGAGCCTGTCCAGCGTTTTGGCTGAAAGCACCACATGTCCGCTGTCCATTATAAACACCGATTTGGTTTTTTTGCCGCAGGTAGCGTCAACGGCAAGATTTTTTTCTCTGGCGGCGGAAATAATTCTCTTTGTGGGCGCCGCCTCTGCGCTGACCAGCGCGATCACTCTGTCGGAATTTATCATATTTCCATAGCCTATGTCCAAAAGCCGCATTTTCTCCTCCGTATATCTTGTCCCGCATATGACAAGTTGCTGTCTGCGCAAAATATTACATAATATTATAGCACTTTTTTGTTAAAAAATCAACTTTTATATGATTTTTTAGGGAAAGGTTAAATCAGAACTACATCCGAAGCTCTACTTTCAAATTATTTTGATCAGCCCCCAAAAAACATATGCTCAATAAACACCTTAACCCCTATTCCCACTAAAATAAGCCCACCGAAAACCTCCGCTTTGCTCCCCAGAAGCTGTCCGAACTTTTTTCCGGAAAAAACGCCCGCAAGGCTTATAAAAAAAGTGATTACTCCTATCAGCAGCACCGCCGTCCAGATATTTACATCGGGAAGCGCCGCAAAGCTTACACCCACTATCAGCGCGTCTATACTGGTGGCCACAGACTGCACCATAAGCGCCCCGAAGGACAGCTTGAACGGCTTTTCTTCCTTTTCCGCTCCCTTTATTTTTTTGCTTTCCCTAAGTTCCTTTATACCGTCGAATATCATTTTTCCGCCGATAAAGCCGAGAAATATAAGGGCTATATAATGATCAAACTCACTTATGACGGACTCGAAGGCATTGCCCAAAAAATAACCGACAGTCGGCATAAGCGCCTGAAACAATCCGAAAGAAAACGCAATTGACAAAGCCGCCTTGGGGCTGCTTTTTTTCATCGACAGACCGTTGCCTATGGATACCGCAAAAGCGTCCATGGCAAGTCCCACCGAAAGCAAGATCAATTCGATAAGTCCCATCTTTTACCTCTTTTATGTAATATGTTTCCGCGTTTCATTCCATTCATACAAAAACTCGGAAAACGTTAAATAACGTTCCCTCTTAGTAAGACTGACAGCCTTAGACGCAACCCGATAGCTTTCTTCACTTAACTGCCAATCAGTCAATGAGCAAGGAACAAACCGGTTGTTACAATATCTTTGACGGATTTCTTCATCGGAAAAACTGCCGAAAAACTCAAAAATCAAAGCTCCCAAAGTAAAAATATTTGTCTGTTCGTCGATCGCACTGCCTTCCGTATATTCTTCCGGAGCTTTCAGCCTCTTTGTTCCAAACCATTCCACCCCTCTATCGTTGACAACCGGCGCCTTTTTAAAAAAGTCAATATCACAAATGGTAATTTTGTCCGTTAAAAAATCGTACATTATACTTCCGTCATAAAAATCAACGGCAACATATCCCTTTTGATTTACATTTTGCAAAAAGGAAAACAGAACATCTACCGCTTTCAGTCTTTTGGCGACGTCCAATTCTTTAAATCTTTCTTTGGGGCTTTTAATAGTCGTATCTTTTCGGTATTTTTCAAAATTCCAATGGTCAAATAAGCATTCACCGTCTGCCCACTCAAAAATCGCAATATAGAATTGATTGTAATCGTATTCCTCGATAATTTTAATCAAATTGGGGTGGGATAAATCATAATACAGATGAACGGCTTCTTTAAGTATCTCCACGGATTCTTTCGGGGAAACCTCCGCTTCAACCGTATTTACCCCCGCAATCTTACAAAAATACTTTTTTTCGCCCTCCTCCATACCTATACAAATACACCCGGAGCCGGTTTCGTCCACAACCCAAAAAGCCGTGCCGTATTTTTTCAGCCAAGAAAAATCCTGTAATTCTTTAAGTCTGAATTCAATAGAATCAAGTTTGTTAATTACCATTTTTCCTCCAAAAACAGTTGTTTATTAAGCTTTTTGCGCAAGTCTTTCGGAATACTCCTCTCTGAACTCCTCGAAGGTGCCCAAATCGAGATTTTCTCTGATTTTCTCAAGAAGCGTATTATAAAAATAAAGATTGTGCTGCACCGCAAGTCTCCCCGCAAGCTGTTCGCCGCACTTGAACAGATGTCTTATATACGACCGCGAAAAATTTCGGCAGGTGGGGCAGTCGCAATGTTCGTCAAGCGGCTTGTCATCAAGGGTATAGCAGCTATTGTTCATATGTGTTATGCCGTTCCATGTGAAAACCGTGGCGTGTCTCGCATTGCGGCTGGGCATTACGCAGTCGAACATATCTATTCCCCTTGCCACCGCTTCGATTATATTTGAGGGAGTCCCCACCCCCATAAGGTATCGGGGCTTGTTTACGGGCATATGCTCGGTAAGTATATCCAGAATATGGTACATAACCTCCGTAGGCTCGCCCACCGCCAGCCCGCCTACCGCGTAGCCGTCCATATCAAGCTCGGATATATCCTTCATATGCTGTATTCTCAAATCGTCATAAGTGCCGCCCTGATTTATTCCGAAAAGCAGCTGCTCCCTGTTAATGGTTTCCTCCAGCGAATTAAGCCTTTCCATTTCAACCTTGCATCTTTGGAGCCAGCGGGTTGTGCGGTTTATGGAATTTATCACGTATTCGCGGGGAGAGGGATTTTCTATGCACTCATCAAAGGCCATTGCTATGGTGGAAGCCAGATGAGACTGTATCCTCATACTTTCCTCCGGCCCCATAAATATTTTGCGTCCGTCGATATGGCTGTTGAAGTACACGCCCTCCTCTTTGATTTTACGCAGCTTGGACAGAGAAAATACCTGAAATCCTCCGCTGTCGGTAAGAATTGGCCTGTGCCAATTCATAAATTTGTGCAGCCCGCCCATTTTATATATCACTTCGTCGGTGGGTCTGAGATGGAGATGATAGGTATTACAAAGCTCCACCTGACATTTCAGCTTCGCCAGTTCGGGGGAGGAAATCCCTCCTTTTATTGCGGCGGAGGTGCCCACGTTCATAAAAAATGGACTTTGTATCACCCCGTGTGTCGTTGTAAACTCGCCCCTGCGAGCTTTATTTTCGGTTTTTATTAGCTTAAACATTTTAAGACCATTCCTTTTAATTATTTTATACGGTATCGTCAAAGCGGCTTTTTGGCACAAATCATACTTGTTTGTTTTCGGTTATCCCGAAAAAGTAATCATCGGTCTCTCCAAATACCGCAAAACTTTCACCATCGTTCACCGACAAAAACGCGTTTAACCAGAGCTTTCTTGCCATTCTCCGCAGATTTTCCCCCGGTAAGGCCTTTTTCTACAGTCTGATCAATCATCACATATAAAAAATGTATCTTCAGTATTCTGCCAATCGGGACGGTTTTCTATGTTCGCGTGTATAAATATGTAATCTTCTAATTTCACTTAAAAGAGTACAGCTCCATTGTTTCTCTGTTTCTGTACTCATGCTTTTCGTAATATCCTATAAGCTCTCCATTTTCGCTGCGTAAAGCAACCATATAAACGTCCTTGTTTTCCTTTTGGTTATGAAAAGTGTATATTATGTTATTATCCTTGCTTTCCTTAAACCAATTAACGACTTTTTCTATTGTTTGAACGGATTTTTCGCCGTGGCAGTCCAGCAGGCTTTTACCCGTAAGTTCTATTCCTCCGCGATTTGCATACCTTTCCGAAGCGGCTTTGTTCATATACACTATAATGTGATTCAGATCGCAGATAACGACCGCGCTTCTGTCCATGTCTATTATGCTTTTAAAAAACTGCAAAAGTTCCATATCGTTAAAGGTTCCCTCCTTTTTTAAAATTGTCCTCTATACTCACAATATGAGTTATTCCGGTCGGAATACATAACGCCTTTTCGCGCAGCCAAACAGGATATATCTCCTTACCGTTGCACCATTTATTATCCGCAAGATCGATCCAGCGCAATTCGGCATCGTCTCCATCGCACTTTACGGCGGAAAAATCTATTTCTTCAAAATCAAAGGGCTTTACAAGCCAGTAAAAGGCAAGCTCGTGAAAATCGGTACCGTCCGCATTAAAAAAGCCCTCCTGCACGAACGCCAATCGGTCAAGCTCCGCTTTTATACCCGTTTCCTCAAAAATCTCTCTGAGCATTGTCTGCTCTGAGGTTTCACCAAAATGAGCTCTGCCGCCGACGGTGTAATATTGATCTCTGCGATTATCGTGTGCCATAAGAGCTTTTGTCCCGTTAAGTATTATTGCGCCGACACGGTAGTTGAATACGCCTTCCGAGGTTTTAAAAGTGGTATCCATTTTTCTCCTCCTACAGTAAAATTGTTCCGCGATTGTAAATCGGCATTTAAGATGCAATCTTTAATCAAGTCTACGACTTGATTAAAGATTGGTATAAAACGGATTTCAAAAACTGTATACAATAAAATTATACCATAATACCGACGCATTGTCTACCGCTTTTTCAAAAAAATGCTGTCATATCGACGAGCCTTTTCCTTGATTCTTTTCTTTTTTTACCTGCGTATTACGGCAATACCTTATTTTGAGAGAATAAATCAACGGGACATTATCGGAATTGATAATGTCCCGTTGATTTCTCAAATCTCTAACCGTTTTTTAAGGCAACACCGCACAATGATTGTGTGTGGATTGCGCCGTCAGATTTTTCGTCAGCTTGTATAAATCCGACGCAGGAATACTGGCGTATTTCAAGGAGGATTTGTGCAAGCTGACGGAAAATATGCAAGCAAGCCACACGCAAAGCCGTCAGGCGGTCATTGCGCGGTGTTGCCTTAAGTGTTTTCATGATACAATTTAAGCGTAAGCCTGTATCTCTCGTTGTCCGTAAAACAACCCATTACTATGGAAATATAGGTTTTTTCGTTTTTCCTAAAAGCGGCTATAAGACAGTTTCCGGCGTTAAGGGTGGTTCCCGTTTTGATTCCCACCGCATTTTCGGAGTAATAGCGGCTGTCCGGGTCAAGAAGCTTGTTTGAATTTGTCCACGTGATATTTTCTCCCGTCTCAAACACAACGTATTTTTCGTGCTCAGCCATTATCTCTCTGAGAACCGGAAAAGTCAGGGCGTATTCCGAAAGCTTAATAAGATCGGAAAGAGTGGTGTACTGATCCGGACTGTCGCTGCCGTCGGGATTGGTAAAATTACTGTCGCACATTCCGACGGTTTGGGCAAGCTTGTTCATCAGATCCGTAAAATATTTTACGCATTCGGCGTCGCTTGCGGATAATCCGGTTATCTCCCGTACCGTATTCACCGCCACGGTATATGCTGCGTCGTTGCCGGACGCCATTAACATTCCCGCCAGAAGGTCGCGCAGCTTAAGAGAATGACCTTTCAGAATAAGACACAGACTTGAATGAGCGGGTACAAGCTCTCGCTCCGAGCCTACGGTAAATACCGTATCCGGATCTATGTAATTCAGAGCGGTGCAGGCGGTTAACAGTTTAGTAAGGCTTGCGGGGGCAACACGGACATTTGAGTTTTTCGCGTCAAGCATAACGCCATCCTCAGCGCAATAAAAGGCATGGGCTTTAACGGGCGCGTTTATTGCCGCCAAAGCTGTACCGACAGCGAGAAAACCAATCAGACACAGAAAAAACAATGTTTTTTTCATAAATTCTTCCTCTCGGTGTTACAACTTTCATGTATCAATTTGTCAGATAAAAACGTAAAAAGTAAAAAATTTTCTGATAAATGTTGACAAATTGCTGTTTATATGTTATACCAATATTTACAGACTGTCAATATAAAAAATATAAATGTAAGGTTTTCGCAAGAAAATCGTAAGAATCCGGAGGAAAAATTTATGGGAACGATCGCCGTTATCGATACGGAAACCACATGGAAAGACGAAGTAATGTCCATAGGAATAGTTACGACAGACGACAAGGATTTTTTACCCGCTGAAAAAAGGTATTATGTGCTTACTCCCTTTAAAAATCACGGCGGAATGTATTCAAACGTGCTTTATGCCGACGAAATCGTACCGGATATTGAGGGATCAAGACAAAGTGTTATGAATGATCTGATAAACTTTCTTGTCTCCCGCAACATATCGGATATTTTCGCCTATAATGCCGTTTTTGACTTCCACCACCTGCCCGAATTGCGCGGATTTTTCTGGTATGACATTATGAAATTGGCTGCATACCGTCAGTTTAATAAAAAAATTCCCGTTTCCGCCGACACCTATTCCACCGGCAGACTTAAAAGAGGATACGGAGTAGAAGAGATATACAGAATGCTGAGCGGTAACCGCTATTACCGAGAAATACATAATGCGCTTACCGACGCGGCTGATGAGTTGGATATAATGAGAATGCTCGGAATTGAAATCGGACGTTATACGGCGGCAAAAATTACATAGCAATACAGGCTCTAATCTTTAATCAAGGTATAGACAAATAATACTGATGATTAAAAAAACTTATCAAAAATAAAAAAACTCTGTCCGAACATTTGCAAAAAACTTATGTTAGGACAGAGTTTTATAATTTTACAACATTATTTCGGTAGATACGCACTTGGTGCCGCAAATTTTTTCGCTCAGAACATCGGGCTGATGCGTTCCCGCGTAAAGAGTGAAGCTTTTTCCGAATATGGCGCGTTTTCCTTCATTGTCAACGGAGGTGAAAGCTTTTTCGGGAATCGGTATTTCAACCTGTTTTTCCTCGCCTGCCCTAAGAGAAAGCCTTTTGAATCCGCAAAGACTGTGATTGGGCACCGCGTTTTCGCCGTGATCCTTGATATAAAGCTGAACTACCTCCTCCGTATCGCGGTTTCCGATATTTTTGACCTGAACCTTTGCAATGTTTTCCGAATACCGGAGATTTTCACATATAACCTTTGAGTAAGTCAAACCACAACCAAAGGGGTAAAGCACGTTATTTTCGGCATAGCGATAAGTTCTGTTTTTCATGGAATAATCGGTGAATAAGGGGAGCTTTTCAGCACTCTCGTAAAATGTCAACGGCAGCTTTCCGCTGGGCGATACATCTCCGAAAAGGATGCGAGCCAACGCCTTTCCACCCTCAGAACCGGGATACCATGCGTGAATAACAGCGTCGGGCTGCGCTTCAATATTTATTGAGCTTCCCGCCGCACATACTACAATTACGGGCTTTCCTGTTTTCATTACTTCGCGAAGCAGTATGCGCTGGCTTTCGGGGAGTCTCAGGTCGCGCTTGTCGCCCGAAGAAAACTCGTTGCCCGTGTCGCCTTCTTCACCCTCAAGAGTTGAGTCCAGCCCCAGGCAAAGTATTGAAATATCAGAACATTCGGCGGCAATTACAGCTTCCGAAACGCGGTCGTTAGCCATAGCCAGTCCCGACAGCCTGTCCTTATATAAATGACAGCCCTCGGCGTAAATAACGCGTCCCGAAAATCTGTCCTGAATTCCTTCCAAAAAGGTTACATACCTGTCGGCGGTGCCGTTATAATTGCCTTCAAGGCATATGCGGCTGTTGCTGTTGGGGCCTATTACGGCTACGGTTTTTATTTTGTTTTCGTCCAATGGGAGAATTCCGTTATTTTTCAGGAGCACCATCGAACGTTCCGCACATTCCAGAGTGAATTTCTTATGCTCGGCGCAGGATACAACGGAATAGGGAATGTTGTCAAACTCGGTGTGGCTGTCAAACATTCCCAGACGTATTCTGGTGCGCATTGCCGCAATACATGACCTGCGTATATCTTCTTTGTCAATTAGTCCTTGTTCCAACGCAAGAAGAAGATTTGTGTAAGTGCAGCCGCAGTTTACATTACAGCCGTTTTTTATTGCAAGAGCGGCGGATTCGGGAGGAGATTTTGTGATCTTGTGATGATCGTGAAAATCCTTTACCGCCCAGCAGTCGGAAACGAAATAACCGTCAAAACCCCAGCCGCGAAGCTTCTCCATAAGGAAAGGAGAAGCGCAGGAAGGCTCGCCGTTTACGGCGTTATAGGCGCCCATTACGCCCTCCGCTCCAACTTTTACAAGCTCCTCGAAGGCCGGAAGATAGGTTTCCTCCAAATCCTTGGAGTTTACAACCGAATTAAAACCGTGACGGATATCCTCCGGTCCGCTGTGAACGGCAAAATGCTTTGCGCAGGCGGCAGTTCTCAAAGTCTTTCCGCTTCCTTGAAGCCCTCGCACAAAGGCCTTTCCGCATTCGGCGGTAAGAAACGGATCTTCGCCGTAGGTTTCGTGTCCTCTTCCCCAACGGGGATCTCGGAAAATATTTATATTGGGTGACCAGATAGTCAGTCCCTTATAAATATCGCGGTCACCGTGTGCGGTATACTGATTATACTTAGCGCGGGCTTCCATAGACACGATTTCACCGGCCTTGTACATAAGATCGGCGTCAAACATTGCCGCGAGACCTATTGCCTGTGGGAGCATAGTTGCGGTTCCCGCACGCGCAAGACCATGCAAACCCTCGTTCCACCAGTTGTAAGCGGGTATGCCTAAACGTTCTATTGCGGGTGAGTCGTATCTGAGACAGCTCGCCTGCTCCTCCACCGTCATGGCATCGGTAAGGGCTTCCGCTCTTTCCTGTGGTGATAAGCTTTCGTTTAAATATTTTTCCATAATGCTGTTCCTTTCGATACCGAATGGGTTTATACCGTCTTTAATTTTAGGATTGATTATAATATAAGTATATCATTTACGAACAATCAAGTCAATATAAAAATCTCTTTTCCGATGCTTCCTAATACTATGGCTTGTTTTAAAAATCGGAAACGCCGTCTTTTCGCCCCCAAACGATCATCTTATGCGTCAAAAAGCCTCGTCAAACGACGGTTTAACTGCGTTTTTTTCTTGAAGCTAACCATTTTTGGAGGAAAATCTGTCATTTCCTCTATTTTCAAACAAGCCCTAATTCCTCATTGAAAGTGTACACAAAATTTTTTCGCAAAAACCTTATATAGAAGTTTTTGCTCGAATTTTTGTACACTTTCTAATGGGAATTAGAGTGTGTTCACATAAAAATAGCGTCAAAAATCATAGCAAGCATAATCAC
>CAJUQV010000023.1:0-38895 GCA_910588335.1 uncultured Ruminiclostridium sp.
CAGCATTTCTGGCATTTGAAGGAGGTGACTTTACATTATTTTTCACTTTACATTAGCCCAATAATGTTTAGCTCAACATTATTGGGCGTCAAGCACTCGCCATGCGGCAGTAATTCCGCTCCCTCGAACCACTCCGTCGTTTGCCCACCGTCCGCTTGCAGGTATTGGAATATCGGCTTTTGTGATTTCCTCAAGCACCATTTGAAAATCGTGTCCGCTGTTGGAGCTGAACGCGCCGGGCACATTTTCCCAAACAATGTAAGTTGGGTATACTCCATTTGTCGCTTTCCTCATTTCATAAATAATTCTTAGAGCTTCAATGAAAAGCCCGCTTCGGGTGGTTTCGTCCCCGCCTTTGTCAATGTGTTTTAATCCTTTGCGCTGTCCCGCTACGCTCAAATCTTGACAAGGTGAACCGAATGTAATAATATCCACAGGCGGGAATTCCGCACCGTTTATTTTCGATACATCCCCAAAATGGAGCATTTGCGGGAAATGCTGTTTTGTAAATGCAATACATGCGGGGTCTACCTCTGCCGCCCATATGGGGGTTGCGCCCGATATTGCGGCGCAAAGCGGAAACCCGCCGATACCGTCAAAAAGGCTTCCCAATGTTATCATAGCTGTAAATCCTCTATTTCTTGAATGACATTAACAAGCCATTCACTTAATGAACCATCACGATTGTTCATTTTGGCAAGTTTCCACATAATATCGTAAAGGTCCCTGTCTCACGCTGCATTAAGCATTTCAGCGACTTTATAATTTGTAAGACCTAATTCTTCTTTTCTCTGTATGATTTTTTCCTTTCATTGGTTTGCTTGCCGCTCACAAAAAAATAAATGCAAGGGAGAGAGACCCCTCGCATTTAATTATAGAATTTATAATTTTAAATTTTTTTTTAAAAAGGTATTGACTTTTTTGAAAAAAGGTGTATAATTATTTAAGTAATAAGTCGGGGTGTGGCGCAGATTGGTAGCGCGCTACCTTGGGGTGGTAGAGGTCGTCGGTTCAAGTCCGGTCACTCCGACCATAAAGGTAAACTTTCATAGGTTCTATCAAAAAGCCTATGAAAGTGTATCTTTTTATTTAAAGCAAATAAAGCAAACGGCGAAGCGCGTGAACACTCCGCCGAGTGCAAAAAATCAAATGAATCCAAACTCCTGTTACCTTTTATTTTGACGTGTCAACCCAGCAACGCACAATGGCGCACGCCCCTGTACTTGCTTCCGAGGTAGCTCAACCGAAAAGGTGTATATACTCGCTATGATGTTCAGTCACGGCGCAGTTGTTACGGAAACAGAGGAACTTGTTTCTTGCAGGAGGGGTTATTCAATTTGTACGGCTAAAACGCGTATAGGTTTTGCCGGAAACGAAAAATTGACCGCATTATCACAATGCTGACAATTTCTAGGTATATTTTAATCGCTTGAAAAAGCAATCAAAACGAAACGAATATCGAAAAACAAACAAAAGCGCGCTCACTGCCATACCAAAACAGTGAACGCACCCTTGACAAATGTATCTAAACGTGTTAAAATGTATACACGCTTAAAGCATAATCTAAGACGCTCGACTGCTGGTAACAGTTGAGGGTTTACGGGCAAACGAGTTGTACCGTCAACTCGTTTGCCCGATTATGTTTTTCAAAGAAATTTACATGCTTTAATTATAAACCTTTTTTTGGAAAATGTCAATATAATATGAAAAATTTTTAAAAATTGTAAAAAATTTGTGAATATTTTCCCGTATAAAGAGCAAATATGCGGAAATTTGAAAAGAAAAACAGAAAATTGAATTCAAGCGTAAATTTCCCTATTTCCAGCAAATTTTATTTAATTTTTTTTGCTGATCAAATAATGTTTAATGTTGAAGTACTTTTCGCAGCATCCATGTATGGGAACATCTTAACATACAAAAATCTAACCCGAAATTATCACAACATAAAATAAACAAGCATAAAATTATTTCTTTTTTCGTCTTTCCTCGTATAACGGTCTTGTTAGATTATACTTGTATAACATTACGGGAGTGCTCTCTTAAATTTTTGAGAAACAGACGCAAAAAAACGCCGGACTCTGCCACGAATCCGGCTTATCTTCTGCTTTAAAAAACCAAATATTGAAGGGACCGCTCTTACGGGAATATCAGCTTCTCCGGGTTGGCATTCACGCTCCAAGCTCACATTGTCCAGTGTATCTCCAAGCTCAAAATCCGAACGTTCCTCGCGCACCCCGCCGCAGTTAAGCTGAGCGCATATTTCATTGAGAATAGACGTATTGCCCGTTAAAATTTCTTTTATGATTTGCCAAAGTTCAAAGAAGATTGATTTTTGTTTTCTGATCCAAGTAAGGAGCTTCTCCGTCTTTTCGGCTCCTACGATACGCTCTATCTTTTTTGCAAGGAAGTAACGGTTATGCCCCTTGCTGCCGTCCTTTTTTATATAATTTTCTTTTTTTATGATTCCTTTTTCCTCCAAAACAGTATAGGCTTTCACAATAGATGACGCGCCCATTTTGGCGGTCTTTGATATCTGCGTAAACGACGGAAAACAGAAAGGATCATTAAAAGCAAGCATATACAGAGTTAATAACAGCTCCGTTGCAACAGACGGCATTTCAACGAAAATATATTCCGAAGGCAGGAGAAAATAGTTGTTTTGCGGGTCAAAATTGCGGACGGTTATCGTATTGCAGGCTTGTCTGCCCGTTACGGGATTGAAATTGTGTTCCATTGTTATGTACCCGTTGGATTGCAGATAACGCAATGTTACATTAACGCTTTCTTGGAAGCTTATGCCTAATTTTTGAGCTATGGTTTCCTGTTTTACTTTTACGGAGTCGGACTGCTGCACGGTGCAAAGGTAGAGTAAATAAAGGTATATGGTGCAGCGGTGTTTTTTGAGGTTTCCTACAATGCTGTTGGGGATTTTTATGAATGTGGTTGACATGGTATTTTTCCTCCTAAAAACAGATCTCTTGCATTGAGTGTCTGTATTTCTAAAGTTTTCAAATATTTATATTTATGTTTTATTGATATTATTTTTTCGTTTATTAAAATATCAAATTAAAAAGAGCCATGATTATGTTATATAAAACTGATAGTTTAACAAAATACTCGTTTGATTTGGAGTATCTGTATTGTGAAGCTGACCGTGTATCAAATATGTATCCTTTAAGATAAATGAGCTTATTAAAAGTAATATTTTCAAAATAGATATTGATAACACATTCCTATCATATTATTAACTTATTGCCGCGATTTTACGCCTCTCCCGCACTTCCCGATTATAGTTAGATTTAAGTTCGGAATTTTTTCTTCGATCTTCAAAGTTTTCTTAAGACAATCAAGACAATCATGTCCGCTGTCTAACAGTTTATCGCAATGTTTACATTTATAAAGCATAGATTTTTCCATAACATTTTTCCTTTCTGATTAACATAAAGTGGGTTTTAAAATTAAATATAAAAGGCGTTTAACTTTATAATTAAACGCCTTTTAATATTAAAAAACAAAGTTTAAATTTCCATATTATCCTGATCCCAGTTACCCTCCTGTTCCCCATCCTGCGTTTCAATAATAACGTCATTATACATACTTCTTTTTCCCATCATAGCAATATACTCTGATTGCGCTTTTTCAAGCGCTTCTTTAAGTCCGCTGTTTTCATTTTCCAATTCTGCAATCCTTTTATTCAAGGTTATTCTTTCTTTTTCAAGAAGATTTATTTTTGCATTTGCCTCGAGCCAGTTGGAATGCATATTATTGATTTGCTCCGCGACCCGGTGCATGGTAACCTGTTCCGAAGTAAGATACTTTTTTCTTTCTTCCGATTTTGCAATTTCTGTATTGATTATTTCTTTGACTGTGTTTATTTTACCCTCGATTGTATTTTGGCTCTTTGAAATATCAGACTTTAAGTCTTTATATTCGAGCTTTAAATCGGCTTTTGCCTCTTTTGTAACATTATTTCCGCTTTTACAGCTTCCCGCAAAAGCGATGATGGCTGCAAAAATAGTAACAGCCCCTGTAATTATGGTTGTGATTATTTCCGCATTCACGTTTCCGTTCCTCCATAATGGTATGCAAAATCCATATATAATAGGTATTAAACACGGGGCAAAATATATTAAAGGATTTTGTTGTTTCAATTATATCACCTCTGATTTGTCAAACTGTGCGGTTTTGTTAAAATAAATAAAAAAAGAGCGTTTAACTTTAAAATTAAACGCCTTCTCAATTATATTATTGCTTAGATACATAAATCTCATTTTTTCCGTATTTCTCGATATAATATCCTTTAAGTAAACACATAACGGTTGATACAGAATTTATTATGACCAATGGAACAACGATCATATCAATCGCAACTGCTTCAAAATCATTAATTGTAAGATGAAATATATATTCTATTATATTTATTACAGAATCTTTAATAATTAAAATTACTGAAAATGAAATTGCATAAAGCTCATTTGATATAGTGGAAATTTTATTATCAGCTATCAGGCTTATAAATGTCCAAATAAACCCAAAAGAAATAATCTCAATCAAATAGATGATAAATGGATTGTATGTAAGACTGTTGATAATCAATCCCGTTATTATACTTAACATAACGGAAAAAAGAATTGATCCTCCCAAAAAGCACCTTAACGATGAAAACATTTTTAAGAAAACTTTTATATAAACTAATATTATAATTACAATTCCAGTAATGTTGCCCAATAAAAAAACTTGGTTCAGTGCTGATATTACAAAAATAATAATTAACGGAATGAATATTATCCAAAAGATGTGCTTATGATTGTATAAATATTTTTCAGCCTGTTGAATCTTATTCCTTGCGTTATCTGTAAATGAAAAAAGTTTAAAAAGTTTTTCAATTTTATCTGAACGACACATATATTTATCACCAATGTAAAATTAAATTATATAAAATAAATTGCTAATATTGCATACACACAAAAAGCAGAAATCAAAATTAAGGAACAACATAAGATAAATTTTTTACCTTTCGCCCGCCAAAGCCAAGTATATAACAGAAGATTAATAATTGTGTTTAAGCTTGATAAGGCAATAGAAATCAAAAGAAATATTTTGTTTATCGAAAAAAAGTTGTCTAAATAAATCCATATTATTGTTAACACAAAATATCTTATACATAGTAAAGTTTCATTCCCAATCCAATCACTGGTATTATCTTCACCATGCCGCTTATTTTTAATAAAAGCAAGAACATATGTGACTATTTGCCTGATAAATTTGAAGAAAAGTATAATTATCCAAATGAAACACAAGGCTTGTATAAAATAATCAAAAAATTTTAAGTTTGTATCCATTATTATATCACCTCTGATTTTATTTGTCAAACCGTGCGGTTTTGTTAAAATAAATATAAAAAGGCGTTTAATATTAATCTTTAGAAATTAAACGCCTTCTCATATAAAAACCTAAAAATCACATTACCATTTCTTCCTCCCACTCATCACCCTCATCAACAATGACCTCCTGAACCTTCCCAAACTCCAACCTGCTGTCAATTTCGGACTTCTTCATCATAAGCCGTTCAAACTCATCGGCATACTCAAAAGGTTTGCCGTAATTCATTTTTGCGATTTCAATTTCTTTTTCGGTTTTCTCAATCTCTCTAATAGCGGCTTGTTTTCTGTCGGGAATACTGTTTACAAGATTTTCTATCTTAATACAAATGCCGATACTTGTTAATGTAAAGGTGTTATCGTAAATAAAGCCGCTCTTGCCTGTTAAACGAACGGTTGCATTTTGCCTGAAAGCATAGAATTCGATGCCAAAACCGCGGAATTTGCCAACCGTACCGCTCGGTTCGCAGCTCTTATATTTATCGGAAGCCAGATACTTGTTAAATTGGTCAATAAGGGCATTTCCCGCTTCTGTTCGCTCAGCGTATCTCACATCTCCAACCTGCATTTCAAATTGCGATTTGAGTTGATTATCATTTAAAAGAGCAATATCCTCGTCAAACTTACTTATCTTCTTGTTTAATTTTTCAATATTGGAAGGCAGATAAACCTCGATGTCGGATTTGTATCTTGACTGTTGGCTAAGCCAGTCCGTTTGCAGAAGCTTTAAGCGGTCAACTTCATTATCGGTTTGCATTTTTTCGGCTATAAGGGGATTGTCGGCGGTTGCGGCTTTCATTTCCGCAAAGGTAAGCGCTGTTTCGTCTATGTCCTGACAGCTTCTTGAGGGCGCTTTTCCGGACAAAACCTGACTGATCAGCCGCTGTTTCTTTTCGAGAAGCTGCCAGCGGTAGCTGTCAAATGTACCTTTGGTGCTGTAATAATTTACAAATACCTCTGAATTGGTGTTGCCCTGTCTGACAATTCGTCCGTTCCTTTGCTCGATATCCTTCGGCACATAAGGCGCGTCAAGGTGGTGAGCCGCTATGAGATTCCGCTGCATATTAACGCCGGTGCCCAATTTAGACGTGGAGCCGATGATGATCTTAATTGCACCGCTGTTTACCTTGTCAAACATTTCAAGTCTTTTCCTGTCGTTGTCGGCGTCGTGTACAAAAGCGATTTCTTCGGGCAGAAAGCTTCCGGATTCTATAAGCTTGTCCTTTAATTCTTGGTAAACGGTAAATTTTCCTTTGTTGTTCGGTACGCTTAAATCACAAAAAACTACCTGAGCGGAATTTGGAAACTGCTTTTGAATTTCGCAAATTTGAACCGCACATACATTGATTTTTAAGCCATCCCAATCCTCCGCGTTAGGATCGTTTATCCGCGGGTCGAGTGACACATTGCTCATATATCCGCATACGGCAAGCATATTGTCGTCTTTTAGGCTTACTTTTTTATTTTCGATATTCTCGGCGCGTTTCATGCCTTCCTCAACCTGACGCGCCTGATCCGCCGACTGCTCACAAACGATAATCTGAGGTTTTCCCCCTATTATTTCGGGGAGATTTATCCCCTCAATATCGGTGGTTTTTACAACGTCGAAGCATTGGGAAAGCATATTGCACAATTCGGGAAGGTTTTTAAACTCGGCAAACCTTTCGCGCATTCGCCAACCGTTTCCCGTAGGCTTGACCTCCAAGGACACGGTTATATTTCCGTATACCGAAGCCCATTCGTCAAAGCTGTCAATACCGCTTTTTTGGAGCATTGGACGCTGCAAAAAGTGCTGAAAAACATAACATTCGGCTATGGAGTTGGACAGCGGCGTGCCAGTCGCCATCGTTACTCCCCCGCCGTTGTTTATCTCCTGAAAATAAGCGGCTTTCATATCCATATCAAAGGCACGCTGACTGTTGGCGCTCGAATTTATTCCGGCCACATTTGTGTGCTTAGTGGCGGTATAAAGATTTTTATAAATATGAGCTTCGTCCACAAAAAGGCAATCACAGCCTAATTGCTCAAAATTCATAAAGCTGTCCTTTTTGAAATCGGCACGAAGCTTTGTAAGCTTTTTATCAAGCGCTTTAATTGCGGAAGCGTATTGTTTTACGGAAAAAGCCCTCTTTCCGTCGCTTGCCCTTGCCTTTTCCTTAGCCGCCATCAGCTGAGCTTTTTTATCGTTGAATATAGCCTCCTGCCGTTCAAGAGACAAAGGTATTTTTTCAAACTGGCTGTGGGACATAATAACCGCGTCAAAATCTCCCGCGGCGATCTTGCCCAAAAACCTTCGCCTATTGCTTTTCTCAAAGTCCTTTTCATCTGTTACAAGAACCTTTGCCGCAGGGAAAAAACGGGCAAATTCTCTGCCCCACTGCGCAACTATGGGCTTCGGTACTATATAAAGAGGTTTTTTGGCTGCGCCTATGCTTCTCAGATACATTCCCGCTCCCGCCATAACGGTGGTTTTTCCCGCGCCGACCTCGTGAGCAAGCATTACGTTGTTTCCCGAAGCTATTCTCGCAATGGCGTTAAGCTGATGGGGGCGAAATTTAAAAAGAGGATTAAGACCGGGGATCGTTATGTAGCTTCCGTCATATTCCCTGACCTTAATATTGTTGAAACGGTCATTATATATCTGTTCAATTCTTTCGATACGTTCCGGACTTTTTAAAACCCAATTTCTGAATTCCGCTTCAATTTTTGTCTGACGCGCTCTTGCTATCTGGGTTTCATTTACATTAAGTACGTACTTTACGGCTTTATCGCCTTTTTGATTTATGTACTCAACAGGATCCTTTACGGCAACTCTTTTTTGATTAAGAGAACTCTCCATTATCTCATAGGCGTTCAGCCTATCGGTGCCGTATACTTGGGAAATCGTTATGGAATCCGACACGCTTTTATTGGTAATCTTCCATTGATTAAGCAGGCCGCTGTACTCTACGTCAACGGATTTGCCAATGCTTATTGAACCGATAACTCGATAATACAGCGGCGTTTCAAAGGTTTCATAAATAAAATCCCTGTACATATCAGCGGGAATATATACTGCGCCTACCGAAAAGTCAATGTCGGAAATGTTGATAAAGAGCGGCTGATTTTCTTTCAGTGCCGTTACATTGCGGTCAAATAAATTTGGGTACTGCTCTGCAAACTGCATTGCGGTACCCAATTTATCTTTTACATATCCGCTTAAATACTCCTCGGCGGTTTCCCAGCCGCTGCAAGGCGAACCGTCATATCCCGCGGGGTTCTGATAGATTTTATCGCCTAAATCGGTTATGACTTCTTCCTCCGATTTTCCGCAAAGACGTGCGATGTACGGTATATCCACTTTATTTTTCAAATTCAGCGAGACCGCGAGAGCCTCCTGAGGCGTGTCTACGCTTTCAATATATTTACTTGGAGAAATGGTGGCTTTGGTAAAAATTTCGGCCTTTTTATATATACCGTTTATCTCCGTTTCCTCTGTTTCTTCTTCCAGTGAAAGGAGAAGCGAGCTTCGCATATCCTCGCGAAACAGCTTTGAATTGTCTGGATTGTTTAAGTATCCGTACTCTTTTACAAATTCATCGTATTTTTCCTCAAGCTTTTTTTGCGCATTTCGGAGCGCGAAATCGCCCGATCCTTTTAATTGGACGTCTATTACCTCACGAAGCTCCTCGGAAAGACCGCACATGGCTTTTATCGCGTTTTCCGCCTTTACCGACTTGGTCTCATAGGGAAAAATGAGGTCGTTTTCCCGATAATACAAGCTATTGTTACTGTCAACATAAAAACAGTAGTTTTGTGAATCATTGGGAGCGGGAAGCCCGCTTTCTTCAATATCCTCTATATTTTCTTCAACTATCACAGTAGGTTCCGCCGTAAATTCCGCTTTTAAAGCGCCGAGCGCGGTTTCCAATGCGGGAATAAGCTCAACATCTTTTTGGGGCAGGCATTGTAAGTTCATACCGTAAGCGCTCTTTACTATCTTATGTTCGCCCAGAACCATTTCGGGATGCGTGTGGTAGTAAAGGTTAAAGCAGCCTATAAAATCTCCCCGCCGGTTATAAAAATCCTCCGGAGCCCTTGCCCAATCGGGCAAATCAAGCGAATCCATTTCGTAGCTTTTCGGCTGTTCTCTTTTTTTAAGAAAAATTATATCCGTTGTAACCGATTTTGCGCCCGCGATTTCTTTGAAAGCGTTATTGGGCAGCCGCACGGCACCTATAAGCTCGGCTCTGTTCGCTATTTCCACTCTCGCGGAGTTTGAATATTTGTCAAGCGTTCCAGAAGACGTTATAAATGCCGCAATCCCGCCCGGCTTTAATTTATCCAAAGCTTTTATAAAAAAGTAATCGTGCAGAATGTATTCCTCCGAATACGAATTGTCGGAAACCCTATAGTTTTCAAAGGGGACGTTTCCTACGGCTATATCAAAGGTATTGTCCTCATAACCGGTATATTCAAAGCCCTGTATGCGTATATCCGCGTTGGGATACAATTGCTTTGCAATACGTCCCGTAATGCTGTCCAACTCCACTCCGTATAAGTGAGATTCTTCGGAAATATTTTCGGGAATAACCGAAAAGAAATTGCCTGTTCCCATTGCGGGATCGAGTATCTCACCGCTTTTAAAGCCAAACCTCTCTAAACAACGATAAACGGGACGAATTATGTTGGGATCCGTGTAGAATGCGGTTAAGGTGCTGTTTAAAGCTGCTTCATACTCCTTACCGGAGAGTAGGGCTTTAAGCTCGATATATTCTTTTTCCCAATTGGCGGCACCCTTGTCAAAAGCCTTTGCCAATCCTCCCCAACCTACGTATTTTGACATAATGCCTTGTTCTTCGGCTGTGGCAAAG
Source organism: uncultured Ruminiclostridium sp. (assembly GCA_910588335.1). GTDB lineage: Bacteria > Bacillota > Clostridia > Oscillospirales > Ruminococcaceae > Ruminiclostridium_E. The sequence continues at coordinate 10,235 of CAJUQV010000023.1, forward strand.
CGTTTTTCTTTTTCGATTTTCAAAAGCGTACGTATGGCGGCTATATTGTCCCGATATTTCGCCTTTTCACCCGACGCATAATCAATGTTAATATTTTCGTCAAGATGGAAATTAACAGGAACTTGTGGAACGGAAGGCTTTGTGAAATTGTTCGGTTCGCCGCCATTGATGCTTTGATTATTGTCTTGCGTTTGTTCACTATCACCAACGTTCTTTTGGGCGGTCAGAATTTCGTTTTGTGTTTGAGCCGTTTGTGAAGTCGGGGCAACTTCTTTTTCCGTGTTCTCAAATTCAACTAAAATATCTATTAGTTTATTTATAGCAGAAGTGTCACGGCTGTTGAAATTTTCTTTGGATTCGAGAAAACTTTCCGCACTGCCGATAAAACTCTCCGATGAAATATCAATAAGAGAAACTTTTCCTATCTGTGAAATATAGTCAAGCGGATCATCTTTCTTAAACGCTTCTTTCAGATCATCGAATGAAAAGTAATTATATACTAATTGCCCGCCCTCGCTGCTATCCGGATTGTAATATACTTGGGTAATGCTTTCATTTTCCGAGTTAATATAATATTTATCAACGTTATTGTATTTTTGGATAATTTCATGCTCAAGCTTTTCGGCTTTTAAACGACTGTCGGGTATTCCTTGATATTCTCCGTTGTCAATCAGTTTGGAAATCCTTTCGGCGATTTCATTCCATGTCAAGCTTATTTTTTTACCGTTATTAAATGAAATGGAAATACCTTTGCCGTTGTGGTTAACAAACCTCACATCTCCCTTTCCGCTGTGACCGCCTATTCCATATTCTTTTTTCAGCATTTCCGAAAAAGCCTTTTTATCGGGCTGTTTCTCGGTGTAAAATCTTTCTATGCGTTCTTTTCCACCCGCAAATCCGCTTCCAATCAACAGTTCTTCCCGTATAACAGTCTCGCTGCCGTCCTGTTCGTATTCTTCCGAAAAAAACGTTTCCTGCAAAAACTCTTCCTGCCGAAAATCCGGATTATGAGTAATAACCGATTTAATTTTTTCCTCTTGATCATCTGTTTCGGATATTTCTTTGTCAAAAGCAGTATCGCACAATTTTCTTAGATAGGGAATCAGAGTTTTTCTTCCGTCAAGATCGTCGCTTTCATATTCCTTCAGATACCAATCATTAATCGTTTCCAGATGTTCGATCAGCGCTCCGTCGCCGTCGCCTATATCGTAACGTCCGGAATATGTGTATTCCTCGCCGTAAATTTTAGCGTAGATATTAAATCTGGTTTTATCGTACCATGATCCCGTCCAATCTTCTTTTTCGCGATTTATACGCTGCTCGCTGTCAAGAGAAGCAAACAAAGTATTTGCCTCCGCAAAGGAAAGGATCTCACCGTCTTCAAACGCTTCGCTTTCAGACCATAATATTTCCACAACCGCGTCGCCGTCCCCGATATCCGAAAAAGAAAAGGAGTCGTCATTTTCAGACGACTCCGCTGTTTTAATATTATTTACGGAAGCTGCCACTCCCTCACGTCTGACAGGTGGGGTAAGGTCATCGCCGCTTTCCTCAGCTGAGCTACTAATTCCTGCATAAGCTCGTTCCCCTGCCGCTGCGCTTCCAATTGTATTTCCGCCAGCGCTTGCACCCGTTCGTCCCAGTTCTTGGGCAGGTTCTTCCGCATAGCCTTCATTATTTCGGCCTCCCTCTCGTCCGCTCTGTCGGCTATCTCTTCCCATATCCGTTCGCCCAATCCGCTCATATTCACCACGTCCAATGCCGAGGGGCTGAGTCCGTTCAGCATATCTATCGCTCTCCTCGCTTTTATACTCAACTCCGCCCTGCTCTTGGGCGCTTTCAATTTCGGATAAAGCGCTCCGTTCTTCTCCTCGTACTCCGGCACTGTGTCCCTGAATCTGATACTGCTCATAATCTTTCCTCCTTATTGCGTTTTCGATTTCCATAAGCGCGTTATGCGCTGCTTTCATTGATAAATTTCCCGCCGTTATCAGCAAGCCGTCGGGTATAATTTCGGATACCGAGGAAAAGTCAAGGGTATCCGAAGGTATTTCATAGCCGCACCTTGTCATTATTATACAAAATGCGCTGTCGGAAATAAACTTCTTGATTTCAGCCTCGTTTTGGTACTCAAAAATGCTTATTTCTCTTTCAATATCCTCCAGTATGCTTTCCATAGCGGAACGGTATACGCTGTTGATCACCCCGCTTAATTCGGTATAATCGGTACCGTATTTTGAATTATATCTTCGTATCAGCTTTTCGCGCTGATCGGCCGACTCTTTTATATTCCAGCTTTTTTCTATCGACGGACCATAAGTCTGAGAAATATCAAAAAGGTATTTCAAAGCGGTGTCGGTTCTCGAGGTGAAAACGGCTATGCTGCGTTCACCGCGTCTTATGTGTCTGCCGAATCTGTTCCAGTCGTGCATTGTAGCCATTATCGAAACATTTTCCGACTGCGCGTTTATCAGCATGGCTTCCGCAAAGCTGAATTTATAGTACCTTGCGATGTTTTCAAGGGTATGCTGCCACAGTTCGGGCTGTTTTATCTTTTCGATTTCCTTATCGTACACATTTTGAACATGTTCAAGTCTTGTCATTTTTCCTCCTGTTAAAATGATTTTATCACTTTAAATTAAAAAAGTCAAGTTTTTTACAGAAAAATTAAAAATAATAAGAAACCCCATACCGGAGTTTCTTATAAATGCATAACTTTTATATTTTACTGAATTTCCGATTCTTGACCTTCTTCGTTTTCGGTTTCCTCTGTGATCACCTGATCTTTAACCTCAGAATTAACGCCGTCAATGCAGTTTTCGTATATCCATTCTTTTAAAGATCGCATATCATTAGTCTCGTAATATTTAACAAGCATGGTCTTAAATGTACCGTCCAATTCAACAGGAACGGAAAGAATACCTTTACCGTTTTGTATCAGTATTTTATTGCCTGCCATTGAAGCCACTCTTTTATTGCCGTCCGCAAACATCTGACTTCGCATTATCCAAAGCATAACCGAAATCGCTCTGTCGGTTACAACGGGGATTTTCAAAAGCTCCTGCAATTCAAAATGGAGCTTTTCCGCGTTTGGAATATCGGGACGCCAAAGTGTACCGCTGACCAGAATATCATCGCTGCTTCGTAATTTACCCAGTTCATTGTAACTCACATCGTATCTTGCAACTATTTCGTGGACGGATTGTAAGAATCCTAAATTCACGTCGGTGTTAATGTTATCCAAAACATAGTGCCAAGCGTCACGAAGGCAAAACACCTTGCTGATCTCCGACGGCTTTAATTTTTCCACGCCTACGTCGTTCAATATGTCAACAGTATTTGCATAAGTAACGGCAATACCCTCAAGGTTAGCGCTTTTATATACAACGTCAACAAGAAGTCTTTTTGCCAAGAAAATATTTTTTTCCTGCGACATTGAGTATTTATCATTTATACCTGTCATTAAATATTATCTCCATTCTGCAATAGCCTTTATATGAACATTTTTATTATACGTCGATTTTACTCAAAAGTCAACAATTCCATTTTATTTTTACCAAATTATACAAAACCCGATTTATTCTATGTTTGATCATCATTACATGCAAAAAACGAATTAAAGACTTTTATGTTACCCTCCGTCTTATCAAAAGCCATTTTATCCTTTATATATGGCATTAACAAGGGCGGATTACTGATATAATCAAATGAATTTTGATCTATCAAGCCATTTTTAAGAATCTTGTTCCACTCTTCTTCACCGCAAAGATTGATTATAACCTTAAACGGCTCATCTTCCATAAGATATGCGGAATCAAGTTGTCCAACGGAATTTGAGATACCGTCAAAGCTTACGTCGGCAACTATTATGTTTACGGCGTTTGGTTGAAGCGGCACTCTTCCGTATTTTCCCATATCAATAACAACGGCGTTAAAAATATCACTTTCATCCTGCTCCGCGGATGAAGAGAATACTATATTATCGCTGTAATTGAAAACCTCCGTATCTGCGCTGTCGAAACCGTAAAAACTTTTTAAGGCCGCAATATGCTGCGCCGACTGTAAAACTACTTTTACGTCCGCTTTTCCCGCCGAAAAATAGCTTGCAATCGTCAGCGCCGCGGTTGTTGTTCCCACTCTTCTGTCTGTGCCGAAAACACATATTTTAACGTGCGTATCGCTGAAATCGGGTACTTTTATTTCCTGCTCATTTTCTTCCTTAAGCTGCATTTGAACGCTTTCCAATGGCGGCTCGACGTCTATCCGGTAGGTTTTCCAACGTTTTTCCGAAAGCCCTTCTTCCGAAAAACACTCCTGCAGATCGCTTTTTATCTGTTCCCACTTTGCGGTTTCCTCAACAGCTTCGTCCGAAACGGCTACAATATTTGTGTAACCGTTCCGGACAAGAGTGTTTAAAAATTCTTTTCCGTTTTTCAAGTCAACCGCGTAAATAATTATTTTCATATCGTCGCGCTGAAGCTGAATACCTTCGAGAGCCTCTACAAATTCCTCGTCATTCTCGGAAATTGCCGAAACGTCGATAACCATGTGAGTGTTGGCGGAAAAATTTCTCATTTGACCCACATAGTTCATAAGCGCGGTAGGTTCGTTCAGAATAATTTTTCGGATATCAATAAACTTAAGCTTTTGACCTATTTCTCTTAAAATACTTTCGTTTGACGTTCTTGCTATTAAAAACGGGTACATTGTTTCCTGCATTTTTGTTAGTCCTTTCTGTAATTATTTTTTACATAAAAAGAAACTCCATAACGGAGTTTCTTTTTATGTCATTTTCATATATCAGGCATTATTTCTTTTGCAATTTCAATTAGTTTATTGTTCCTATAACTTTTTTCTTTTGAAAGATTAACAAGGTTAAGAAAATATGTTTGGTCAACTGTAAGAGTTTTGACAAAAATCTCTTTTTTATTTTCTATACTGCCTTCAGACACAACAAATTTCAAAGTTTCAATAAGTTCTTTATTTTCAACACTTCTGTTATGAACAATAATACAGTAATTTAAGTCTAAATGCATTCCTTCTTTAGACAAAAGAACATCATATTTACCGTTATATTGGTACGGAACAAACTTTGCGGCAGGGCATTTATTTAATATGGTTAAATAAATAGGACTGTCTTTTAGAATAGGTTGTCCGAAAAGCGGTTTTGACCATGTTAAATGACCAAAAACCCAAGGAAGATTATTAAGCGTTGACCAAGGATAAAGCCAGCCTTTGCCTTTTACATATGTAATCAACATTTGTTTAGCAAGATGATTTGAAATTTTAATATCAATCTGTTTTGCAAGCACATATATTACTCTGTCAAAATGATCGCGCAAAAGATTGTATATGTTTCTTTCAAAATCGGTAAGATGAGATTTCCTGCTGTAACGATTAACGTTTTTGTTCTTATTGGCATAAGGACAAAAATCATAAGCTTGCTGATTATAATCCGCTAATCCATTGATTGAACGCTTTAAATGTTTTCCATAAGGCTTATCGGTATTTTTTAAAGCTTTATAAAAACCAAGTATTTGAATTGGATTATCACAAATAGGGCAAACAGCATACTGAACCAGCTCATTATTTTCATTATAGCTGTAATACGGCTTTTTTTGAGCTGTTACAAGTTCAAATTCTTCCTTATTGATTTCATAAATTCTTGATATTCCGGTTTTTGTTTTGAAGTTATGCATGTATACTCCTTAAGTTAACCTTCCAAGTCGCCAAAATGACTTTCAACGCTTAACCACCATTGCGGAGAGAGCGGAGGAACCGCCCCCTCTTTCTCCGCAAATGCCAAACATTTGAGAATATCCGTCAAACCGACGGTAAATTCTCCGTTTAGATTTTTTAGATGAAAAAGATACTTTTCAAAACAGTTATCACATACTATTTTGTCAACATTATTCATTAATTCTGCTTTTTCAGGTATAGATTCAGTTTTCATAGAAATTCTCTTCTTTCATATTGTATTATTTTTATTTGGATTTGTCAACCCTACTACTAATTTCCAATTGATAATAAAATTGTTTATACTTTGATTAAAAACTATCCTTACATTGCCGCCAATCCTGCCAAAGCCTCATCCTCGACTTCAGTCCTGAACCCTTTAAACCAAAGCATAGGATTGCTCATATACCAATAATCTCCGCAATTGCTTCCGGTTATTCCGGAATAAGTGCTTGTATTGGTATCGAACAGATCAATGCCCGCATAGTTAAAAAAGGCAACTTTTATGGTAAGGTGCGGTTTGTTATCGTTATGCCTGTACCAGTCATAATTGCTTGAAGCGTATTGTTCCGAAGATGTGGTTTTTCCGTTATTGCATAAACCTATGGAAAATTTGCCTTTTTCAATTTGCTCTCTTACCGAATCTCCGACCTGATAAGAAATTGTCGGATAATAACACTCAGACATGCAACTGTATTCAACAAGCATAGTTATCATATTATTCATTTCTTCACCGTATTGGTCAAATGGGGTAGGAAAGCAAAATCCGTAATCTTGTCGAAACCGTTCGGTATTTATGGTATATGCCAACGTTATCATATTGCAGCCGTATGAAGCGGATTGCATATTCCTGTTATTATACTCACCGTTTAAGTGTTCACCACCTAACCAAATGTCATATATTACTATGTCTTCTATGCAGTCACGTTTAACCCCCGGAAGCAAATCTACCTTTACCTCGGTCTCTTCATTTTCTATGGCAAGCGTTACGCCGGTTTCAACCGTTCGTGCGTATTTGAAGCCCATAGTATGCAGATCGGAATAATCGCCGTATTTACTTATTATACCGTTTCCGTCTTGTACAAGCTGCGAACTTTCGACGGGAAGATTAAAAAATCCTTGGAAGTATATAAATAGTGCGTTTTGAAAAAAATCATCAAGATTAATGTAAAATTCCGCCTCACTAATGTCCGCTTCTGTCAATATCTGCGAAATTATATTTGTAAATTCTTCCACAGTATTGTTATTTGTATCGTTGGACTCTATTTCAAAAATTTTCATCCATTCGCCATCGTCGGGAGCTTCTAAGGTTATTATCATTTTTCTGGAGGGATTTCTGTTTTCGTCAATACCGTTTTCATAGGAAATATCGGCGTTAACACCGCCTTCTATAAGATTTTTCTGTAGTATTTGCTTTAAGTCCGCTATCTGCATAAAACTTAAAACGCTGCTTATGTCGCTGTTGGATATTCCCTTCACGGCTTCTTCCAATTCGTCCTCGTTTTTTGCTTCGCCTATTTTTCCGCCTAAACTTTCTTCTATTTTTTGGTTATAGCGTTCACCGTCTTCGTCGTCAATATTTTCCGAATATACGTCTTTACAAAGGCGGGTTTGATATAAGGCAAGGAAGCTCGGAAGATATAACTCAACGTTTCCGACGGTGTTATATTCAACAATTTCCGTAGAATATTCACCAACAACAGTTAAAGTTTGCGTTTTTCTCTTTTTTCCGTCATCGGTTTTATATTCTCTTACGGTATATCTGTAATTATTCAGCTTCTTTTGTGCTGCTGCCGATAGTATTTTATTAACAAAATAAGAATAATTTGCCGCGGATTCAAGTCCAGTATCTTTAAAAAATGTGCTGTCCTCACAGATCGCTTCATACAGACCTTCGGTGTAGTATACTCCGTAATTGTCGCAAATGCTTATACATTCGCCTTCACTTCTTACATTTCGGAGCTCCTCGGCGGCTGCTTCCATAGCCTTTCTTGCTGTTTCGTATTCGTTAGTATCATAAATAAGCAAACTGCGGGGATAGCTGTCTGATATGGCGGCTTTGGACAAATTGATTGAAAAATCCGGCATAAAATCGTATACAGATTCCCTTATTTCTCCGTTTGCAGTTCTGTCAAGAGATTCAAAGACGTCCCAAATATTGTTCCTTACTATATTCCAATTATCTTTTATATAAGAATCCACAAGCAAACCGAATATTCCGCCGATAAGGAACAGGAAACAGCATAAAATCATAACCACAAGCATTACTCCGCCGCCGATCAGACCGCCAAGCTTCTGAAAGAGTTTTTTTCTTTCGTCTTTATCATAAAGGGCTTTTACCGCCGCTTTAACGGCGGCTATTACCGCTTCGGGCGCTGTCATTTAACGACCACCGCCCTTTCCGAACATCGCGAGACGTTCATCGCTGAAAGAAAACTGAATTTTCATTTTCTGTGCGCCGATATTCATAAGAGCCGCACCTCTTTGTTTACTTCCCACAAGCTCGGTTTGCGCCGTATTTAAACCGAAAACTTCTACCGCTTCCTCCAACCCTTTTCCCGATAAACTGAATAAAAGCTTGATAGTAGGCATATCAAGCACGGGCTGCCCGTACATTTTCACCTGCGGATCAAGGAAATCTACCAATTGCTGCGTTGATACCACAACGGAGCCTTCATATTTTCTCGCTCTCTTTTCCGCGTTTCTCAAAAATTCAAGGGACTGGGGGCAGCGAGGGTCAATTAACATCCAGCACTCATCGGCAATCAGCATAACTCTTTCCGTTTTATTTTTCGACATTTCCTGCCAACACCAAGAAAGCACGTTGAAATACTGCGCCGAAAGTATTCTGCTGCCCATGCTTGTAACAGCCTTTGTATCAAGACAAATGCAGTTGCTGTTACCGTCAATGGTCGTTTGTCCATTCCATAAGCCTCTGTCGGCTCCGTTAGCGGCGGAGCTTAACAGCAGTTCAAGCTCGTCATAAAGAGCAAATTTACTTTTATCGGTTTCTTTTTTGCCGTGAATAAGGTTATATAAATCCGTAAAGGTAGGATAAACGGCATTTTTCAGCTTTGTAACATCAGTATCCCATGTTATGCCGAATTGTTTATACAATTCTATTAAAACCAGTTCCAACAGTGCTTTGTGGCTGTCTGTAAGGCTCGGCAGATACAGGCTGAAAAATGTGTCCAAAGTTTTTAGATGAATTGCCAGATCCCCTACGCCACTCAGATCAACACCTTGATCTTTAACACCCTTTTCTTCTTCATCGTCGTCTCTGGGAGCGGGGCGAACCTGAAGAGGATTGATTACTCCACCGCGCCCTCCCGCAACGTCTATCCATTTCCCTTTTATGTATTCGGAGAGGCATATTTCTTTATATTCGCCTTCAGGATCAATTATAATTATTTTTGTACCCCGTGCCGCCTCAGACAGTATCAAGTGCTTTAACGCGGTGGATTTTCCCATTCCGCTGTCGCCCACAAGGGTAATATTGCTGTTAGTTCTGGTAGTCGAACGTTTCCAAAGGTCAAACAGCACTATACCGCCGCTGCTGTTTTTTCCGAGATAATATCCTTCCGTATCGCAAAAGCCGTTTTCGGCGTATGGATAGCCACCCGTAAAGGTGGACAGCAAAAAGGGACGTTCAATTATATCGTTAATTATTTTTTGCTGCGGGTATGTGGCGGAAAGGTGCATATACGCGTCTTTTTGAAGATTGCTTAATATTCTTACGCGGCAGCCCAAAGCGTTTGCCGCCGACTCGATACGGGAGCATTTATCCGTAAAATCCTCTTTATCTCGGCTTAACACCATTATTTGCAAGCCGAAGCCCGAAGCGTTTCCGTTATCCTGATCTATCTGCTTCATTATTTTTTCGGCGTCGTCCGCGGCTTTTATCTTTCGGCTGCGTTCGAGCTGATCCTTCGTGCTTTCGGCCGCCGCGCGGTATTCGGATACGGTTCTGCTCATCGTGTTGGAAAAATCCGCGTTGTCAATAGGTGTAACGGAAATTGAAACAATAGTGCCGGGTATTCCCGTAAGTCTTGAAAGCCACCCGATCGAGACCTCAGGGGGATACTTGATAACGCTGTAAATGCGGCAATAGTTTTCACCGAGGGCAAATTCGTTTTTGTTAAATTCTATTCCTATGGGGGTAATAGCCGACAGCAAGCCCCTGTTGCGTAAAGGAGCGCTGCTTGTTTTGGTCTTTGGCGAGGGTTCGGTGTTGGTTTTTTCATTTTTGGTATTGTTTTTTATAAAATTCATTTTTGTGACCGTCCTTTCTCTTTGCACCGAATACCGTTTATTTTCTTATCATGGCTTCAAGTATCGTATTGTCAAAATCGTATCTGTTCTCTATATGAGAATAGGCGGGGATATTAACAAGGTTACATAATTCTACAATGCCCTTTTTGTTTAAAAGAGAGGCGGTCACCCTGTTTTCGGAAAAAATCTTCGCGAGATTTTCGGCGCATTTTAATACTTTACTTTCTTCATTCGATTTTCCGTAAACAATCGCGTAATGCTTTCGTTCGAGAGTATCGCCGCGGTTTGCCATATCGCCCAGTTCTTTCATTTCCTGTTTAAGAAGCGCCCTGCGGCCTTCTTCGGCGACTGCGTATGTATCGGAATAAACTTGAAGCGTTTTTTTCAGATCGATTGGTCGGGAAACCGATACAAATTTCCAAGGATGTCTGACCTTTGATAAATCCGACGCCAGTTTATGAGAAATATTCTTCAGTTCGGAATCGGAAAACAGTTCGGGACATATGCCGTCTATCAGAACGTAGCAATAAACCATTCCGTCCATGGTGTAAAGCGTATTTTCTCCTACGTCCCTGACATTTACGAAATCCTGCGCGGTTTTTTCCGCAAGAGCCGATCGGTCAAGCTGTGCGTTTTCCTTTTTCTTTTGAAATTTGAAATAAAAATAGGCAGCCGCGCTGCCTATCACTAAAATTACCAATATAATAATGTTTGAATCCATATTTATAACCATTCCTTTCCTTCAATCAATATAATGAGATCCACTGCGTTTCCGCTTTGATTATTACGTTGAAGTTATCCGACCAAAGAAGCTTAAAAGGTATGTTTACGGCGCAGGTACCAGACACCTTGAAACGTATTCCGCTGTTTGCATCCGGAGTTCCGTAAGCATTTCCCATTCTGTTGCAGGTAAGCAGAAAGGAATTAACGGAAGCGGAATTCACCTGCGTTTTTTCTCCCGAATTAAGCTCGCGCAATATTTCATTGTTTATTTCGGGAATTGACAATCTGTTGTTATTTGCCCAGCTTGTACCGTTATACTCAAAAGAAGCGGCATAACCGTCTCTGCATGAGGAATACATTTCTTTGTACCTTTCCGTAGCGATTACTACCAAGGAATCCTCAAATTTTTCACGGGTGTTGGATACTATAACGCCAAGCCGTACAAATTCCCAGACAAGCATTGAAATCGACATAAGCAAAAGAAGCAATACAGCAATAAAAGTATAGGAAAATCCTTTTTTGGAGCCGAGGTTAAACAGGCGCTGCTTTATTTTCATTTCCAATATACCTCCGACAATCCCGTTGCGGTACTTTTCAAAGTAAATTCCCATTCGCCGAAAAAGCTTACGGATATTTCCTTGCTGACGGTAACGGACACTTCTTCGCCCAAATTGATCTTTTTATTACTTGAACTCGACACATCGGTTCCTTTTACTTTCCATGACACTATTGGATATAACCCCTTCAGATCGTTTAAGCGTTCAAGGCGATCAGTGGTTTCAGTGCCTATTATTCCCGATATTTCCGCCTCTCTTATAAGTTCGTTGGCATAATTGTCAAGAGAAAATTTTGTTATGAATACGGGAGTTACCGACATAAAGCAGGCAAGACACATCATAAGTATCAAAAACCCTATGATTGAAGTAATATGGGAGTATCCTTTTTTGTTAAAAAGATTGTCTTTTATTTTTTTTCGGAATTTCATTTCTGCCTCCCTTACATAAATACCGACATACTTTCCGCAAGCTGCGTTATAAGCACTACTATATAAATAGAAAGCATTGCGCCGATCAACCAGAGGGAAAGATTATGAATCTTATCGGGTATTTTTTTAACGATTTTTCTCAGCTGCGCTTTTCTCATCTCGGAAAATCTTACCTGAAGCGTTTCCCAGTATACCGACATATCGCTTCCGTGGGACATCTCTATAAGACCTCTTACCACTTCGGAGAGATTAGTGCTTCCAACTCGCCCCTCAAGTCTTTGAAGCGCCGCCTCGTAATTGCCCGAACGCATATCGGCTACCGTAATAGACATTTGCTTTCGCCAGTGATCCGAATAATCGTTTTTATGGCGTTCCAATATTGTGAGTACGTCATGAGAGACCAACATTTCCTGTTTCATGGAATAAACAAATCTCGGAAGATCGATATCTATTTGCTCCTGCAAATCCTTTACCGCATTTGTAACAATATTTTTATGATTACGGTGCATTACAAAGCCGATAATAATCGGAGCCGCGGCAAAAACAGGAAAAACGGAGGCAAGGAGAATTGCGAGCAAACCGAATTCCAGTATAACTAAAAAGCCCTGAGCCTTATACACTTCCGGCGTTTCGTCTATGTCCGCAATGGCAAGCTTTTCCTCCAATTCCTTCCGTTTGTATTCGTTTATAACGATTATGTTGGACAGCAATACCGCAATCTGATGATTTATATCGCTTCCGCTTCTTTTTTGATTTCCCATTGAAGCGTTTTTCAGTGTTTTGGTTATCCGTCCCATAGGCAGACGAAAAATTATTCCCGCTATATTGTACAGGGCGGTTACCGTCAAAATAAAAAATATTATGTAAAACAGCAATTTTACAAAGACAATCATTTTTTATTCCCCCCTTAACTCTTAAATTTTACGGGCTGCGTCAGCTTTCTCATTCTCAGCGTCGTTAAAAAACAAACAAGCGCCACGATAGCTATTACTATTTTACCCTGTGTGGTATCGACCAGTACCTGAAACCAATCCCTGTTGAGAAAATACAGCAAGGGAAAGTTAACCAGCACAAGAAAAATCATCATCAAAAAGCTGCTTTTTTCAGCCGCAAGCTCAGCCTCCAATTCCGCGTTTACGATTCTTTCATCGGTATATTTGGCTACAATAGGCTGTAAGGTATATTTCATGCCGATATTTTCCTGACATTCAAGCAGTACGTCGCACCACTCGTGAAAAATATCGTCGTCTATTTCCTGCCTCATCTGACGTATAGCCATTTTAATGGAACTGTTTATAAGCCGAGTACGTCCGATAAATCGTTTAAAAACCTCCGCAATGGGGTGATGAGTATAAGGCAGGCTTTCCTCAATAGCCGTTATAATATCTTCCTTGCTGATATAAGAGGTAGTTACTATCGACAATGCCGTTTCAAGCTCCAGTGATACATTTTTCTTGTATGTGTTAAGCTGCGCTTTCGCAAATAAGTACGGTATCATCGCTATAATCGCCACCATTACCGGAAGCACAAAATACTGTCCGATCACTAAGCATAAAACGGAAGCCGCAAACGCGAGAATAGCCGAGGCAATGCACACAAATTTAAATTTTCCGGCGCTGCCCGTTATTTCCAAGGAATAATTTATATCGGTGATTAAAGCCTGAAGCTTAGGTTCTTTCTTTTCGCCTTTGGCTATCTTCATTCTTTCCGCAAGCAGTTTGTCGCGCCCCAAAAACTTCATGAAGTCGAAAGCTATTTGCTTCGGCGTTATATTAAGGGCGATAATGATACCCGCCGCCGCGAGAATAAATCCTGTTATATATAATATGGTCATATATAAGCTCCTTCCTTATTTTATAATAAAGATTCCATTTCAGCGGGGGACAGCCCGTTATTGAATAATCTGTTTTTTAGACTGTCGCTTATGGGATTGACCCTTACAAACTCGCCAATAATTTTCTTGCTGCCGTCATCGAGAATTTCATCGCGTTCCCTGCGATACTGCCACAGCGTATTAAAGCTGATATTCTCACCGTTATGAATGCACTCGGCAATTTCGGTTACGCGCCTTATTCCGTCCTCAAATTTATGCTGGTACACCGCAACGGGAAAAGCGTCCGATACAAGCTGCAATATAGTTGTGTAAGGAATATTGCTGTATTCCTGTATGCAAAGAGTGGCAAGACGGGTGTATATTCCCGTAATTGAAGAAGCGTGAGTGGTAGTCATTACGGCGTGTCCCGTTCGGGCAGCCTCCTGCGCACCCCACGCTTCGCCGCCGAATTTGATCTCAGCCATACAAAGCGCGTCGGGATCCATTGTAAGCGAGGTGGTAAGCAAATCAAGCTGAGTAACCGCACGGCTTTTGTCATCACTGTCACGGGTTATCATGTGAATTACGTTATTTTTTACTTTCCCGTTTTCATCACGCTGCACAAGATTAAACTCTCTCGTTTCCGACTCTATGGTTATCAAACGTTTTTCGGGAGGATAGTTTTTCATAATATCCGACATGATCGTAGTTTTGCCCGAACCCGTTTCTCCCGCAAAACACTCGGAAATTCCGCATTTGAAACAAGTGGATAAAAATCTGTACATTTCCTCGTTACAGGTACCTGAATTTATAAAGTCGACCTTAGAGAGCTGTTTCGGGTTTACAATACGTATTGAGCAAGCCGCGCCGCGTTCTTTGTCGATAAGACTGGAATAAATGGCGGTAATACGCGTGTTTTTCCCCAAAAAGCCCTTTGCAATGGGTCTGCTGTCGTCAAACGCCATTTTGCCCTGATCGTGCAGTAAACGTTTTATTATATCTATACAGTGTTCGGGGGATTTGAAGGTCTCCTTTGCCTTGTAGGAATCGCCGCCGGACGGTCTAATTTCAATATCGTCCCACGAATTGACGTTGATTTCTTCAATGTCGGTGCGCTTAAGGTATGACGTGAGCACGGAAAACTCCGCCATATCCGAATAAAGCATTTCCACCGCCTGCGCAAGCGTTTTACCCTCTATATAGTAGTTTTTATCGATCAGATACTGCTTGATATAATTTCTGAACATTTCCGCCCTGTCCATATCATACACGGTTGAAGCGTACTGACTGGACATATACGCCTGAATTTCCGGAAGCAAAACGTCATAGGAAACCATAACGCGCTTTATACCCTGAGCCTCTTCCTGTGGCGGCGCTATAGGTTCCGTCCGATTTTCATCGGAGGTTTTTTCCGTAACGGATTTTTCCGCTTCCGACGCCTCTTCCATATTTATATTTTTTTGCTTAAAAAAGTTCATATGCAACCGTTCCTTTCCTTATCAATCTTCGTTGTGCTCTCTTAAATCCTCGGCTGACTTTTCGCCGACAATTTCATCGATAATTTTGGTTAAAACGCTTCGATAATTTTTGTCGGGTACCTTTTCAAAGGCAAGTCCCATATTTATGGTTTCCGCAACCTTTTTGCTGTACGGAATTACATATTTTGCCGATAAAAGATCGCTCATTTCCATTGTGTCCTGTTCAAACGCGCCGTTTAAGGTAAGGCAGTTTATAAAGCGTTCGTAATGGTATTGACTGTGCTCTAAAATCGGCTTTTGAGAATCAAAAAACACTAACCCGTATATATCGCACGACACAAGATTAACGGTCACATCAGCGTTAATAAGCGCTTTTGCCGTATACTTATTTCCCATAACGTCCTTTGTGCAGTCAATAACGGTAAAATCAAAAATACTGCGCATATACATATACAGGTCGTCGATTTTTGTATCTATCGGCTTAGCGTAGCTGTTAATGTTTTCCCCTTTGTTGTAGCCGTATACTGCAAGGTTGCTTTTTGCCGGTTCGCCCATTGCGAGAATAGTGTTTCCGTCCATATCCTCCGCTTTGCTCATCAGCTTTCCGAAAGAATTATCGGAGCTTATTTTAGGAAAAATAAGCGGCAGGGCAGGCTGCATATCGTCAATTGACACAAAAGCAACGGCGGCTTTCGGATACCGTCTCGTTATCAGTTCGGTAAGGTTTATAGCGGTAGTGGTTTTGTAACTGTTTCCATATACGGCGATTATTTTATGCAGCATTATCGTCCCCTCCGTTTAAATTATTTTCGCTTATATCACTCTCATCGGCTTCCTCAAAATATTCCTTTTGGATTTTAAGGTATTCCTCGCTGAGTTTTTCGTCACGGGTCACAAAAGCTATATGCAGCGTGCCTTCTTCACAGCTAAGCAGCTGAGAAAGCTGACTTTCGTCTATCAGCTTAAATGTTACGGTATCCGCTATCTCTTCCGTGGACTGTTCGGTAACGTCAACACCCTCATCGGTTGTCAGCGCAATTACTTCTACATATCTTAACTCATTTATAATATGGGCTTCGTCTTTATCGTCTACGCTTACGATTGACACAATGTCTCCGCTGCGGATTTTATTGCTGAAACCGCCCGCAAAAGACTGTATTGTGACAGACATTGCAAATTCTCCCGCTTCAAGAGATAACAGCTTAGTGCTTGAATCCGTTACGCTTTCACCAAACATATCCGCCGTGACAACGCCGCTGTAAAGAAAAGTTTTTGAATATTTTCCCACTATCTCTTCGGGGTCGTCAACGTATGAAAACGAAAAAGTGTCGGCTTTTGATACCTGTACCGTACTGAGCATGGATTTTGTAATCTGCACTCCCGGCGCAGTATCGGATGTAAGTATTACAACGCTTTGGGTACCGTTGAAAAGGTTGGTTACAATCGGCGCAATGCAAAAGCAAAGAAGTACGGCAAGTACAATGCATACGATGGCAATCAAGGTTCTGTTTTTTATCATTTTGAGTCCCTCCTGTTAAATAAAATAAGGTAAAAACAAACTTAACGCAAATGTGCCGCAAAGATACGGCGCGTAGGGTATCGGCTTATTTTTGCCTTTTAGGGTTGTAAAATAAAATATTATCCACGCAAAAATTACTGCGGGAATATTCCATAATCCCGAACACCAGCCGAAAGAAAACATCAGCTTAACGTCTCCCATTCCCATCTTTCTTGTTTTATGCGAATAAATATATGAGGGAAAGGCGGAAAGAAAACCGCCGATAAGCCGTTCAAAAGGTGATATCTCGTTCAAAAAAATTGCCGCGCAAAGCAAAACCGGGTGTATCGCATTTGACACGGTTTTAGTTTTGATGTCTTTAACGGATATCCGTACAAGAAGCGGAATCAGCATAATTTTTGCAATTAAGTAAAGCGTTTCCACGGTTAGTATTTGTACAGAAATTTCTGCTGTGATCTGCGGTAGCGAATAATAGTTTGTACGATCTCCACTACCGATTGGGAATAGGTTTCTTTTCTGGTGGTCATATAGCTTCCTCCCGCTCCTGCCATTAAAATAATTACCGGAGCTGCGATATGCTGACCGATAAGATATGCCAGAACCGCAATGAGCGCGGTACAAAGCAGTCCGACAAAAAAGTGCTTTATTTCCTTTTTGCCGAATCCGATTATATATTCTTTTTCAATTCCTATTCCGTAAGGAATATAGAGCCTTTCTTTTTCCATAGTCTTTTCCTTTCATATGAAAACGCCGAACCCGAAATATTTATTGAGAATATAATAAATATCAATTACACAAAGGTTTATTATTAGGGCGATTATACAGTGCTTTATGGATTTTTTCTGAACCTCCTTGTTTTCATCATGCGACATTTTAATTGCACAGACTATAATCCGCGCTATAAGACCTGCTGTTATCACTCCGCTCAAGACGCTAACTATTGCTTTTAAATCCTGCTGATACGACGTATCGTTTGCGGTTGAGGCAAGAAGCCCGAAAAAATCGTTCATTATCTGATCAACCCCTTTACAGCTCTTCCAACCATGCTTATGGTATAGATTTTACTCATTCCTCCGCCGCCTCCGCCCGAAGCGATCATCCATTCGGACATGATATGCGGTACATTTAAGGAAAGGAACATACCAGCAATACCCCAAAGCATATTCATAGCCGTGCCGTCAAATATTCCCGCGCTTAAACCAATGGCTAATCCTACCTTCATAATTATAAGCTGAAACATGACGGTAATCAGGATTTTCACCATCTGGTTCATGTACGACTTAAAAATTCCCTTGTCGTTATCCAACAGACCCGTACATGCAAGAGGCACGCCCAATATCATCATTTCAAGCTCGATACCGCGCTTCATAAACGAAAAATACATAATTATTATTTCCACAAGAAAAACTATGCCCACCACAAGGGGTCCTATCCCCAAAGACGATACCGCGCCTTCAAAGAAATTGTTCAGATCCGTTCCCGTCGCATAAGTTATATTACTGAAAATCGCATTGATCATTCCCTGTGCTATACCTATAAAATAACGGTAAATATACGGGAAAGAAAACGCCACAACGGCAGCCTTCGCAAAATTCGTGACCATCTGGATCGGATCGGCGTCCTCGCCGTCGCTCCAAAGAACATAGGTGTTGAACATTTTTACCAAGAATTTTATTATCATCAGATAAACCGCCGCCTGATATATGACGTCGGATATTCCTCTTACAATCAGCTGCCAATCAACACCGGGTATCTGTCCCGCAACGTCGAATACAACGGAAAACATTCCGTCAAGCATAGGCTCTGCAAACGCAAGTAATGCACTTATGATTGCCGCAAGCAAAATACAAAAAATTACCGGCATAAAATATGAGCCTCCTATCATAAATATATAAAAATTAAAAACGGGGCAGGCAGCCCCGTTTTGTAATTCTTATATTTCTCTCGCTGAACGCGCTTAGGGGTTGGGATTGTTGGCATTGCCAAACATATTGTTAATCATCTCTTCCACCTTCTCCATTACAACGTCTCTGAAAATATAGATCAGCGCGGCAAGAGCAATAGCTCCGAGGGTAACGCCGATTACGATCCAGATGGTAACGTCGGTATGAGTATTTGCACCGGCTTCTTCTGCAAGCTCAGCCTGCAAGCTTGCGCTCTTGGCGGCAAGCTTTGTCTGAGCGGTAGTAATGCCGTTTTGAATTTTGTTTCTGAGGGTTGCGATTCCATTCTTGATTTTGTTTAAAACTTTCATTGTTTTTTCCTCCGTATGATAAATATTTTAAAATATGTTCTTGTTTGCAGATGTATGATACTAATCCCTTTTAAAACTGTGGGATTAGTGTTTCGGGTGCAATCTTTAATCAAGTCTGCAGCTTAATTAAAGATTGGTACAGGTACGCCCATAAAATGTATTAAGGCGGAACCCCGGATAAGTAAAACAATTTCATGCGTATGTCATCCTTTCTTATTTTTATCCGCCCGTACCGTAATAGCTGCTTATAATATTAACTATAACGGTAGCCAGCAAGCCGATAATAACGGATACAATAACCGTTTTGATTCTGTCGTCCCACTGTTTTTTATCCTGCTGATCGGCCGAACCGCGGCGGATTGAAAAATATATAAGAAATACAACCCCCGCAAGCGGTACCAACACATATAACCATGTGGTAACATCGTTAATAAGGTTTGTAGTGCCGGTGGCAATCTGAGACCCCGCGAAGCCGAGTACTTTTCCGCAGAATAATTTTATTGCCGTTAGCTTTTGATTCATGTTTTCTGTTCCTCCTCTATTTACATTTGTTTTTCGCGCAGGTTTAAAACGGACAGTGCGGTACGAAGCTCGTCCGTTATGTACGAAATCTCTTCGGACAGCTCGTCCATTTTTTCGCGGTTGGTGCTTTGCTCTTCGCTAAGCTCCTTGCTAAGCTTCTTTATCTCGTTTCTGAGTACCGTAATTTGCTCCTTAAGCTCCGTTACGTCCTGTATTCTTTCAAAGCTTTTTCGTTTTTCTTCCAAATCAAGCCTATTGGCATTTCCTTTTCTTTTCAATGATTCGGCAGGTGCACCGTAATTACAGACGCCTTCCGCAAATCCGAATTCTGTATCGCCGTAAAGAAAATCCCGTATTCTTTGATGAATGTTCGTAAGATTTACACCGCGCTGAGTAAACAGATTCCAAATGCCCCACAGTTGAATTTCTTCATCTGTTCGGCGGTGTTCTTTGGCTTGTACATACTCGATAAAGGCGGTATTATGATTTTCGTCGCCTAATCCCAAAATGTCGTTATATTTCCATTTTGACAAATCGGGCAATCTTGAGATCATAGGATACTGCCCCGTTTCCGAGGTCAAGAGCCAAGGCTTTTTTATCATTCCGACTTCCCCCGATGTAAGCAGGCTGCGTTCGATTAAATTCACATTACTGGATCTCGACCCCGAACTTGTTCCGGATGCTTCGCTGCTGGTAAGGCTGTAACTGCTTGTGGTATATTTATCCAAGCGGGTCTCAAAGTCCTTATGAGTCTGACCGTCATTGGAAGCAAGATAAACCCACACACAGTTGTTTTTTACGGTCATTTCACCTGTTTTTTCATATTTTTCCTCCAACTGAGAAAATGACTGTACAAACAGGTTATAACGAATTCCGTAGCCGCGCCCCACCGTAAGCATTGTGCAAAAATCGGGGATTTTTGCAAAGTTTCCGAATTCGTCGAGTACAAAGTTTACACGGTTATTAAGGCGGTTGCCGTTTCTTTTGGCGGATTCGGTTAGCAAATCGTAGGTCTGGGAGCACAGCAAAGATACGATAGAGTAGTAGGTCGTTTTGGAATCGGGCAATATGAAAAATAATGCCTGTTTTTTCTTCCCCAACCCTTCAAGACAAAATTCGCTGCTTTTTACAATATTATAAATATTGCCCGCGGTATAGAGTCTGAGGGTGGTAAGAGCCGAGGTGTAGAAGCTGCCCGCGGTTTTTTCCGGCGCAACGCTTGAAATTCCCAACAGCGGCTTCGCGGGGTGTGTATCGGGAAGCGCTTTTACATATTCCGTTATCGGGAGGATCTTTTTTCCCTTGTCGGCTCCCGTGTTTTCTCCTTCGGTGAACTGTTCGCCTGTTCTTATCACAATTTCCTTGCACATATTGGCAATGAACCAATATACATTGGTTAAATTCTGATACTGTGGTTTATCCTTATTGTCATACACAACGCACAATACAGCCGCCGCGATAATCGACATTTCACCGTTTGACCAGATCGGTTCCGATTTATCGTTTTTTTCCACAAGGAAGCTTGTCAGATCCCACGTCCGTGACGCCGCAAGGGTTGTATCGCCGTCATTTACCGCGTCGATAACAGGCTGAAGCGGATTATACGACATTGATACCGCCGGATCAAAAAAGTTTAATATACATACCTCATATCCGAGCGCTCTAAGATAATCTCCAGTATACGCGTAAACTTCTCCCTTCGGATCGGTTATTACAATGCTTTCCCCCGCAAGGGCAAGGCTGCATACTGTCGGTATAACCATTCTCCTTGTCTTGCCGGAGCCGGTTGCGCCGCAGATCAGCGTATGAACATCTTCTGTCAGGCACGTTATGCGCTCTCTGCCGTCTCCAAGCTTTTTATAGTCTATAACCAGTCCTGCTTTATTCGGCAGCCCTTTTGTACAGGTGATAACCGATGTTTTGTTTTCGGTTTTCTCTAAAGCCACTTCATTTTCTCTTAAACCGGTATTTTCCCGCTGACCTATAAGCAGTTTCAGCATTTTCGATTTTGCCTTTCCTCTTTTTCGGTTAAAGGACTCTTTTATTTTTTTCGCCTTTTCTCCGAATCTGTAAAAGGGACGAACAACCGTGTTTTTAGCTTCGATAAGCAATTTTTTTACCTTGCGGCAGGGAAAAAATATGATATCCGCCGCCGTCTGTGCCAGATCCTGTATTTTTCCGACCAAACCTCCGTATTTGACGGTATCGCATTTTTCTCTTTTACGGCTTTTTTTCATGGATTTTTTGTATTTTACCGCCGCCTTGCCCCGTCTACCGCCTTCTGCGGCCAGCTTGGCTATTACGAGATTCCCGCCGTCAAGCACAAAGCTTTTATGATGTTTTTTCTTTTCTTTTTCGGTCATAAATCTTGCCGTTCCATGCTGCCCTTCGCCCATAGGCGCGGGGGTTGAAATCCTGTCGGTTATTTTCACTTTTTTGGATTTATAGCTGTCGTTCCGCGTAATAACCAGCGTGGTGCAAAGCACAGCAGATATTAGCTCGAACACGATAAACCACTGTTTGCATTTCTCGTTTTCCGAAATGATTTCTATGCTTTCCATCAAGCCGCACGGCTTAATCTCTTTTCCCGAAAGTGCCTGATCTATTATAACCGTACCCATTGCGCCGCCTGCGGTCATAAGGATAAAGGCTGTTACGGCAATTATGATTCTTTTCGCTTTATCTATACGAATCCATCCTTTCACGGTTTTTGGGTAAAAGAAAAGAGCCGCTTGTAATTGCGGCTCATTATAATCTGTTAAGGCGAACGATTCTTCGGTCTTTTGCCTTTGTTCATCTTTCCTCTCCTTTCCCTTTATCCTTATTCTCATAAACAAGCTCTATTCTTGCTTGTTTGGACAAGTCCCCGGTACCGAAAGCAAATTTTCCCGTTCCTCCGGCTGAGGCGGATTCACCTTGAGTACCTGAAAGTTCCCGGCATAAAAGACGTGATATTGACATGGTCAAGTCAACGACATGCAGGCTTTTCATTACCGATTGTGAACGTTCGTATTCCGCTCTGCACTCGGCGTCCGTCTTAGCTTTTAATTCAAGCTTATATGAACTGATTGCCTTTAATATCTTATTCCCCATTTTTGCATACAGCTTATCTTTAGCTTTACCGACAGTGGTTGCCGTTTGGAGTCTGCCGTATGCCGTTTCCGTGCTGTTGTACATTTCCGCTACCTGCTTTTTTGAGATTAAATAACCTTCAAATAAATCTTTTAGTTCGGGAAACGTATTCATAAGCTTATTGCTCAAATTGTCAATAAGTTTTTTTACCTCCTGCGGCATATATCCGTAGGAAAGCCGCCCCCTTTTCGGTACGCTGTCCGCAATTTCATCAAACATCGCTATAAGTTCGGGAAATTCTTTTATTTCATTGACCGCGTTTTCCGCGCCGCTGATAAAATACTCAAGCATTTTATTCTGAATATCAAACTGCGCTTTTTTCTCATTGCCGAAGGTTAACGAAATAAGGGCTTTTCTCACACTGTCGCCGTTGTCAACGGTATAGGACGGGTTGCCGACAAGACTTTCCGTTTCTTCCTCGATGTTTATTTCCTCCGCAAGCTCTCCGAAAACGTTTGTTTCAAGGTCGTCCCGGATATTGCCGCACACCTTTGGGTTCACATAGTTGACTCCAACCTGCTGATTTTTATTCCAGAACACGATATGTATATGCGGCTGACCTTCTTTATCGTGAACCGCTGCAAGATATTCGATATCCTTCATTCCTATGCCGTTATTTTTTGCGATGGAATATATGTGATATTTGGCGAATTCCTCCCAGCGGTCAATATTTTTCTCAAGACCCAACATTACCGCTCTTTGGGGCGTAAAAGATATGCAGCTTCGGAATACGGTTTTCCCGTCTCTCGATATTGAAGCTACGTATTTTTCCGCAGCCTTGGTGCTGATATTGTCCGTAAAAGGCTTTCCGCCAAACTTACCGAAAAGTCCGTTCTCCGGATTGTTTTTCTTCAGTGCGTGAATGCGCTCTCCTATATACTTAATATGCTTTGCGTTACTGTTGGGTGTGCCTGTAAGATTTGCGTTCCGGTGCCACTGCTTGTATATCAGTAATGCCATTATCCGTCCTCCTTTCTTCCTATTTTCTTACTTGCGGTGATAAATTCTCTTGCGTCTTTTATATATTCTTCCACATTTTGATCCTTAAGCTTAAGGTATCCTGCCGCCTGTTTAAACGCCGAGGACAGTATATCCTCGGTGGTGGCTTCGTTTGCGTATTCGTTCTGGATCAACAACAAAAGAAGATACAACGCCGACAAAGAACCCTTCGCGGCTTTTACAATAAGCCTTATAAGGCGCTCGTTATAGTGCTTCGTTACGTTTTCCGTTTCCTCGCGCACTATACCGCGTATGAAATTTTCCGAGCCCTCAGCCCATTCCACCGTTAAGCCTTTGGAAATAAACGAACGAACAACGTCCGCTATTGTGGTGTGCTTTTCTCTTGCTGCTTTGGCAAGATTTTCATATACGCCTTCCGGAACCACTACGCTGAATTTTCTGGTCGTTTTTTTGTTTTCGGGCATTCCGCGTGCTCCTTTCCTTGAATTTTTCCAATAAAAAAGAGCCTTAATATTTTAAGACTCTTTTGTGCTATTCTCTTTCTCCGAATTATACAGAAGCTTCGCGATTTGAAAAAGAAGCGCGTATCTGAAATCCACAACCTCTTGGGGCTGCATGTACCCTTTGTGAAAAATCCAATTTTTGCCGTCGGTATCAATGTATTTGAACGCTGTTTCCGTATCGTAAACGCATGCTTCAACAGTACCGTTTTTGAAATGCTTGCCGCATGAAATCGAATGATTCCCGCTTTCAACCCTGCATATATTCATATACGGATAATAAACGACATCATGATTATCTCTGTCATATTGAAATTTATTTTCTTTTATGTTTTTCAAATTACGAAGCAATCTGAGGTATAAATCCCAAGGCTCGGTTATAACGATATTTTTTTCAAGCTCGATTGTAATTTTGTTTTCTTTGTTTACAAGCGATATGCTGACGTAGGGCTTATCGGCGCAATAAATGGGAAAAGGTTTATCCATACAACAAGCCTCGTGTTCGGGTTTATATACATGCAAAGTCTCCACGGATGTTTCAATATCACGTCCGATAAGCTCAATAACATAATTCAGAAAAAGTTTTTCCTCTTCCGCAGTATGGCAGTAACATAAAAAATTTTCCACAAAATCCAGAGCCGGACCGTAACTTCCCGGGCAGCATATGTAGGGGTATTTGCTCCGTTTAGGGTTTATCCCGCTTTTTATTTTCTTAATCATTTCCGATATTTTATACAGCATAACGCTATTCCTTTACTTCACATATTTATTCAGCAGATCGCCGAGAGCCGTTTTTATTCTAATCTGAAAAATCCGGTTAAGAGCTATGACGGTGTTTATTTCATGCAGCGCCAGATTATAATCCTCACGTGTCAAGGCTCTCCACAAAGGAAACAGATTTCTAAAGAATCCGTAATGCCCGGTACTGAACCCGTCATAGCTTTTATCTAACGGACATTTAGCGTAACAAAGCTTAAATTCCCTGAGAAGCTCATAGCATTTTAGGTCGTCAGCTTCGATTTCAGCCATCCTCATTTTACGGCACAATTCGCGCAGTTGTTTTTTTGCCCTTCTATGAAACATACAAGCTATCCGCCTTTCTTAATTTTACTGTATTTTTATATTTTTGTCAACCTTCACTTACCTCACAACCGCCACATGCCAATCATCATAAACGTTTCCCAATATGCGTATCGGGTTGCTTCCGACTCCGTTTACCTCGATCATTCCCAAGGGAGTGTATGCGTACAGCATATTTGTAAGAGTCTTATAATCGGCGTTATCAGGGTACCACAACGGTGTGTAGTGCACGGTATCATTTAATGTACTGTACTTGTTCTCTTTAAAGTTAAACTCTCCCGAAGGATTTAATTTCAATATTCGGTTATAGTTTCCTCTGGTGGATTTTCCGTAGTAAAATTCCGGAAAAAGGCTTTCCGCCATCTGGAAGCTGACCGCCGCTCCGTCATAGTCTTCTCCCACGGATATTACCCTGCTTTCCGTGGAAGTTGTTGAACTCCAAGAATCGGCTTCTCCGGAACAGGACATTTCCTTGGTTGTTTTTGTTATATGCAGCTCTCCTTGTACGGCAGTGTATATACCGTAACCGCTCGCCATATATGTTATTCCGTTTTTTTCATACCACGTGGGACAGTAATTACTGGGCATTATCTCCGCCGACGCGGACGCTGTCACCGTATATGAATCTTTGGTATAAAACACGGTAGAGACGTCGTATTTTAAGTTTACCTCTATATGATCTATATCCCCGTAATCGCCCACATAATCCCCTGGGTATACTACTTTGAAGAATCCGTCCGTATAGTAGTACCAATAAGAGCTTACCGAAAGGGAAAGCTCGGATATCGAATCCCGAACTGTCCATGAATGCGGCGGAATACTTCCGGACAGCTTGCTGCCGTTATAAAAGTTTTCGGACAGGGAAGTTTTGAAGCCGTCGGCTTTATCGTCAGGTCTCGGATCCGGGGGAGTCTTTTCGGCAAACGGATCGTATAAGTATACGGTAAAAATGATCCTGTTTACTTTTTCATCGTTGTTTTCCAACGTCCCCGCACTGGGAGTCACTGTCAAAGTCATAACGTCAAGGTTATCCGGAGTTGTCCATTCAAGCCATACAAGCTGCGACGTGTCTTTTTCGACGGTAATTCCCGTTACCGTCTGCGTCCACACATTATCACCTTCGCTGCCGGAAAATGTTACGCTTGCTCTTGAGTCCTCATAACAGGAACCGAATTCCAGCCCCGCGTCGGTCATAATGCTTTCCGTTAGGTCGTAATAATACATATGATCCGATGTGTCGTTGTAAAGCAAAACCGAAGTTACGACCTTCATTCCTTTGGGATAATACAGAACATTTTCTGCCTCTTTCAATTTGTTGAGAAAAACAAAATGTACGGATTTGAGGTTTGAATGATTGTTCATTATCAATTCGGCTTCTTCCGTATCGCTTACGGAAAAATATCTTTTTTCTCCGCTGTCGCCGCCGTTCATAAAGGATTCGGGACCGTCTGCTTTTACTCTGTTGGCGGGAATGTTTTCACTGAACGCGACCGCAGGAGCAGTGTTTGGCGAATCGCTCAGACGCCAGCCCGTGGGATTGTCGTGGGTACCCTCAATGGCATACTGTATGTACGCGGCTCCCTCGTATGTTTTTGAGGATAAGCGATTAAGCTGTACAATCTTTTCAGCGTCCGCCTGCTCCTTCTGAAAGGTCCATTCGTATCCGCCGTCAGGCTTTTCCTTTCCGTACCATATCAGCGCCGTTACCTCCGCCGTCTTGCCGAGACGGTAAACATGCAGTCCCGCGCCCATGCTTTGCATTGCCGTGTACATGTCGGCGATATCACTGCTGTTATAGGCGGTCAGGGAGCTTGCGCTCGTTACTCCGCCCAGCCCTATAATGTTGCTTTCAATATACATGGACGTCCAAAGGCAGTGAATGACATTGACGTAAAATCCACCCCCCGTTGCTCCGCCTAAGTTTTGTCTTACAAGCTCATTGTTAAGATAGTACCATTTGCATATATTATTTATGGTACCGTATATGTAATACGGATATTTTATGGTGTTTGAGGAGTTACAGGGCTTAAACCATGTTATTGGTTCTACGGTAAGGAGGTAGCCTTTGGATTTTATTATCTCTTTTATGCTTTTTCCATCGTTTACTGAGCTTTTATCATCATCCGATTTAAAAGTAAAGATATAATGTCCACCGTTTTGAGCATTCAGAATCTTCTGTGAATTGATTTCGTTGGACGTAAACCACGCATTAACAGCCGCTCCGTTTCCTACCGGTCCGTTATCCCAATAAAGGGCGGCGGGGGGAGTATCGGAAGCGTTTGTGTTGTTGCTTGAGAAACCCAAGTCAGTCCAGTAATAGTAACCGTCTCTGTTTCCTCCAGTTCTTGATGTCAAAAACTGTTTTGTCTCATTAAATGCTGGCAGATTATGACCATTGCTGTATAGAATATCAACCGCATTGGTTACCGGGGTACCGTCCTCTTTTACAATACAAAGACGATAGCCTTGATGGTCTATATCCCATGTTGACCCTTCTGCTTCAACTCCGTTCCAATCTCCGGTGCCGCTGTTATCTCCCTCAACCGCAAGCGCGGAATAGGGAATTGCCGAAACCGTAATAGCTGTCGCTGTTAGTGCGGCTATCAGCTTTCTTAATTTATTAACTTTCAATTTTATGCTCCTTTCGTTTTTGGATAATAAAAAAGGACTAACCTTTTAAAGTCAGTCCATTTATTCTATAATTTTACCATTTTATGCAGCAATCATCGCTTCATGATCACCGTCATCAACATATCCACCGCCGCCTTGACCTATGCGGTCTCCATCAGGAGGTATTCCAATTATGCCATCATCTACAATCCCACTCCAATCAATTTCCTCCGGAGGTATAGTGGTGGTTGCTGCTGTTGTGGTGATCGCTTCCGTTGTCTGAGCGTGTTCTTCTTCAAGCGTTTCTACCGTTTTCTCTCCGAGACTGAATTCAAAATGAGCGTTTGTATGTTCCTCAAGGATCGCCGCGCTGTCGTCATCAAGTATTACATTGCCGTTTTCAGGCTCCGGAGCAAAGGTAACGGTTTCCGGTCCGATTATCTCGGTTTTCTGAGATATTTCCGTTATCTCTTTCGGCTCATCGGGCTTTGCGGTAGTGTGGGGGATAGGCTTTATAGTATATGTTTCGGTTTCCGATATGGTTTCGGTCGATGTGGTAGTTTCCACTTCCTCGGCGGAAGATCTGTTCGTAAGCAGTATAGCCGCCGTGGTAATGCAGGCTGTTATTGCAAGCGCCGCTACGGATATTATAACAGTTCTTTTCTTATTCAAATTTCGTGTGCTCATTATATGCTCCTTTCAATATGTCCTTAACCCTCTGATTATGCCTTAATTACTTCTATGAAATATATTTCATTTCATTGTAATTATATCATTTTTCAGAGGAGTTTTCAATTGGCATAGTGTACAAATGATATGTGTTGTATTTGTTATGTTTTGTAAGATTGTTCTTTTGGGGTCTTTTCTTTTCGGTGTTTCCCGTTTTTAAAATAAAAGAAACCGCTTGAAAGCGGCTTCTTTTATTATTCGGAAATTATTTAAACGAGGTGTTGTCAGATTTCGAGACCTTCCGTTTCGGTCTCTTCGGGTGACTCTTCAATTACAGGGGTGTCGTTACGGTCGTACATGCGGATTGCTTCCCTGATTTGTTCTTCGCTTATTCCAATTGCTCTGAGA
>CAJUQV010000023.1:38995-53173 GCA_910588335.1 uncultured Ruminiclostridium sp.
GCGCTCAAAGCGCTTCTTTCATTAAACAGCGCGTCCTCTCTGATTTTTGCCTCTTGACGTACACTTCCGTTAAGGCTAAGCCTTCCGAGGACTTCCACTGCCTTTTGTACATTCGGGTTTACCGTATTCTCTCTTAACATATTAAAATCCTCCGCACTCTCGGTGAAGTTTGCAGACGTCAGATTTCAAGTTATTCTGTTTCGCTCTCTTCGGGAGACTCTTCAATTACAGGGGTGTCGTTACGGTTGTACATGCGGATTGCTTCCCTGATTTGTTCTTCGCTTATTCCAATTGCTCTGAGATTATCGGACATTATTTTTATGCCCTCTTGCAAGCCTTCCGCTTTTCCTTCCGCTCTGCCTTCCGCTTTTCCTTCCGCTCTGCCTTCCGCTCTGCCTTCCGCTCTGCCTTCCTCCCTGCCTTCTTTTCTTGCAGCGCTCAAAGCGCTTCTTTCATTAAACAGCGCGTCCTCTCTGATTTTTGCCTCTTGACGTACACTTCCGTTAAGGCTAAGCCTTCCGAGGACTTCCACTGCCTTTTGTACATTCGGGTTTACCGTATTCTCTCTTAACATATTAAAATCCTCCTTACTCTTAGCGTTAAAGAACGCCGCCCATGCTACTCTCGAATCTCCTTTTATCTGTTCGGCCGTTGCATTACGAATCTTCGGCAGTTCCACAAAGTGCATTGAAAATGAATCGGTTAATTTGATTTTATGTTCCGGATCATATACAACAAACGTGGTGAAGAAGTCGTCGCATTGGGGGAAGCTTACATAATCCAATATGTTCAATGTACGGATCGCCTTTATATCGGAATACTCCTCGCCTCTCCGCATGCTTGAATTCAGCAGGGAAGAGGCGTAATATACGCTTCTTTTTTCAAAGTCCTTATTGTCATTTATCTGGACTTCAACGTCTATCTCGGATTTTTTTGTGCTTATACGCAGATCCAATCTGGAAAACTTCATTGTTATTTCTTCCGGCGTTATTTCGGTGTTTTCCAAAATCAGGTCTTCTTCGTCTTCGTCCATATCGAAATATGTTTTAAGCAGATCCCTTAACATATCTCTGTTGTTCTTTTCTCCGAACATCCGCTTGAATACAATGTCAAGCTTAGGTGATAAATATTCCATGCTGCTACTCCTTTAATTATAGTATATACCTTTTTTGCTTCGTTGTCAACACAAATTTTTCCTTTTAAAGCACTATTTCCTTATCAATCTCATCCTTTTCTATAACCACCGTTTTTTCCTGCTTCAGGCAAATAATTTCCTGTTTAAGCTCCCGGTTTTCTTTTTTCAAATTTTCAATTTCCTCTTTTAATTCGCTGTCCCTATGCGCCAAAGCTTCCCAATCCTCAAAAACCTCCGAAATGTACTCAATCATTTTTTTAATATCCTTTTGCCGTTTTGAAAGCTTTTTCATTTGATCGCCTTTTTCTTTTTTATAGGAATTAACGGCTTCAAGGATCATCAGGTGCTGATATGTAAGGCTGCCGCTGTCTTTTACATTTCCGATCCGCTCAGCCAAAGAGCAATCGTTATCCGTAACTCCTATTTGACTTTGTAAGGAACGTTCAAAGTTATTGTTTCCGATTTTCTCCGATAACTTATTTATCGCTTCGTTATTTTCTCTGAGCTGTGATTTTTTTGAAGCTTTAGAAGTAATAATACCCGTTATAATTGCGGGCGCTATGCTTATAATAAGAGACTGCCACCATTCCGTTTTATTATTCTCCTGATATCCGCAGTATACGGCAAATACCGTTCCCCATAGGGCGGAATATATCACCGGCAAAAAAATTTGTTTAAAAACTTTATTATTAGACACGGTTTTCTCCTTATATTATAGCAAAATTCGGAACTGCTGTCAATTAAAACAAAAAGACCGCTTATCGGTCTTTACTTGAATAGCTTTTTAGCCTCATTTATCTTCATCTTTTCGTTTTCAATACAGTAAACAAGCCTTGATATTTCATACATCAGCGCAAACCTGAAATCAATAACCTTAAAAGGTTCAGACGCTGTATTGTGATAAAAAATCTTTTCTCCATTGTTATACCAATACTCGCCGTCGGTAGTTATATGCGGATATGCAAGCTGTGTATTGTATACCTGTGCCTTAAGGCTCCCTGCGCCGAAATATTTTCCCACCGCCGTCGAATGATAACCGTTTTCAATAACGCATATGTCCATGTTTTTATAGAATACGGCTGAATGATTGTGTTCGTCATATTTAAACGTTTCGGATTTTATTTTGCTTAAAACAGGCGGCAGTCTGTTTATCTTCCACGGAGCAGTAACAACCACCGTATCTGAAATATCAACGGTTACAAGCTTTTCCTCATCATAGCCTTCTATAAGATTTACTTTTTCACCTCCGGTGGCATAAAAAAAGCGGGGCAATATTCTGCCCAACCGCGTTGAATCCACATCCTTCATGTAAAACACCGCCGCCTGAATTGAGCTTGAAACATCCAAAGCGATTGTTTTCATGGCGTATTTAAGAAAAAGAAGAGATTCTTCCGTATTATCCGTAAGCCATTTATAAATGGTTTCTTTGGCAAAGGCAAAATCCGAAGCACTGCAAATCCATACTTTATTTAGCATTTCTTCTTTGATTATTTTGCGTTTTTTAATAAGCATATATTTTTTCCTTTTTCAAATTATAATAAAATTACTGTTCCAATATACCATCTTCCAACTGCTCCGAATCATCTTTGGATATAACAAGTTCA
The DNA here is from genome assembly GCA_910588335.1 of uncultured Ruminiclostridium sp. GTDB lineage: Bacteria > Bacillota > Clostridia > Oscillospirales > Ruminococcaceae > Ruminiclostridium_E. Next base: position 41,735 of record CAJUQV010000023.1, read on the forward strand.
TTTTCTAACAACGGGTCATGATTACATATGCTTCTGCCTTTATCAATTTGTGATAAAAGCATGGAAATTTCCTTTTTTAATCTGGCAATCTCCTCATTTTCTAATGTAACAATTTTTTCTTTTAACTTTTCATTTTCCTCAATCAATTCAACATTTGCTTTAGCTTCATCCCTATACAACTCAACAAGATGCTTTATGTTGCTAACAGATTCGTCAATTATTTTTCCGTCAGCTGCAAGAACTGCTTTTTTAATGTTCGCTTCATTTTCGTCACTTTTCATCTTATCATATAGGTGAGTTATTTTTGAATTAGCAGATTTCATTTCATCGTTAAGAAAATTTTTGATTACAGCATTTTGTTCAGTAAATGCTTCTTTCAAATCTTCATGCTGTTTGGAGAGGCAGACACGGTTTTTATCAACGCCGATCATATCTTCATACCGCTTCATTTTGTCAAGTGTTTTGCGCCATCCCACGATCTCTACAATAATAATTCCGAAAAGAGTCGCAAACGCTGTTATTAAAGCCACAATTATTGCGGATGAATCAATTTCAATTATATTCTTGTTCTCCCTATTATGAAAAATATAATATCCTACTGAGATAATAGTTGGTATGATAAACAAAAAATATAAATTACAATTTTTTTCTTTTTTTCTCCTTGAATTATAACAAATTATGCAAATCTTGTCAATATTTTTGCGTAAATGTACATAATGCTATTCAACATACTTTTCAAGCAAATATAAAATATTTTCTCTTACCCCAGGCGAATAAAAACGCTCGCTGTATATATGCAAATCTTCCAACTCATGTATAGCCTTTTGAAAATCACCGCTGCGAAGTGCATATTCGAACGGAAGCAGATTCCTTAAATAATCAAAATGATGAAATCCCATATCACGAGGAAATTGAACCTTGCTGTTAAGGTACAGCATTTTGAATGTTCTTAAAAATTCCATAGCTTCTTTTACATTTTTAAAATCGGGTTGGGTTCGGATCAGTAAAAACATATTATGTATTTTTTTCTTTAGTTTTTTATCCCGGCGATTTTTTCCGTACATCTTTTTTTACCTTTCATTAAGTTATAATTAAGCTATTTTAGCTTGTCACCCTTTTTTCGGAAACGCCTATTGCAATCACCCTTAAAATAACCTCAATCAAATGCCCTTGGCATTTGGATGTAAGGTAGCGGGAGGTGACGAAGGAACACCCCGCTATTCTTGCCATCACTTTGGAAAGTGATGGAATCGGCGGAAAATCGAAAGAAAAAACGGAATTATACCACCATCTCTTCCCCCGCCTCCTGTCCCGTTTCCTCCACCACCACCCGCCTGTTTATTTCAGAGTCCGCCGTTTCCCCATTGTAATATTCACTGACCGCAGATTTCAAAGAAATATTTTCACGCCCCGCAATACCCGTGATATGTGTCAGATCCTCATTCCAATCCTTTGCAAAAGAAGATCGGCGGGTTACCTTATACCTGCCGATCAGCTTTTCTTTTATAATACCCGCCATTTCATTTCCCCGCTCGTCATTATCGGTACAAATTACGATCTCACTGTATTTATCGGGATAATCCTTTAAATGCTGTTCAATGGGCAGCATTGAGCAGCCGCCCATTGCAAGCCGGGTATCCTTTTTCCAATCGCGTCCGGTGATTTCGTTAAGTGTGGCATGACTCATAGCGTCTATCGGCGCTTCAAAAATATAAAGCTTTGCGCCTATTTCCAAGCTGCCTTGTATTTTCCAACCAAATGCCTTGTCGGAGCCTGCGGCTTCACCTCTGAATTGGATATCGGAGTTAGTGGAACGCTTGCTGCAATAGCGGGAATTCCCGTCTTTGTCGCAGCCCACAAAACAACAGTTTCCGTATTTATCGTCTTGATACAGCGTTCTCTCCTCCAAAGCGGAAGCAACGATCTTTTTTGAAATACATCGAGTCTGTGTAAGATAAGCGAAAACCCGCTTATGATTTGCCGCTCTTTCGGGAAGCTTAAACTCGGGCTTTTCCTTTTGCGCGTTCGTATGTACGCTGCTGTGATACTGCTTGTTTACTTCATAGTCGGATCTTCCCAGAACGTTGGAAAAAATGTATTCCATTGCCTGTTTATAGCTACAGCCCTTTGCAAACATCACCAGATCTATGGCATAGCCCTGTGCTCCTGTGCTGTGCTGATACCAGCCCTTTCCGTTGCGCCAGACGAACAGTCCCGAATGCTCTTTTATATGCAGCGAGTTTTTATCAGATCGTTTTTCGTCGAATTCATAACCCAAAGCTCTCGCCACTTCCACACAATCGGCATTGGTGATGTCCTTCCATTGCTCGGCGGTATATTTATACCCTCTGCCCATCGCTGTGTTCCTGCTCCTTTCGCTTTAAATAATCGGGGTAGTACATTTCCAATATTTCAATAATGGTGCGTTCGATCTGCTGCTTGCTTTCTCCGTTGGTAAAATACTTTTTCAATTTGCCCGGTTTTAAAGTAACGGTTTCGCTCTGCTTAGGACGTTTGGCAAGGATTTCCTTTATATTATCCTCTGTCAGCCTTCCGTGTTTTTCAAAATACTCTCTTAGCTTGTATGCTTTTACCGCTTCGATAGCCGCTCCGTTTTTCACTGCTGCTGCGATTTCCTTTTGAGCAGATTCATTATTTATAAAGGTTAATTGATATGCGGCACTGAATGCTATATAGCCGTTGTCAAGCTGTTCAAGTAGATCCGCACATAAGTCGGCTACACGAATATATTTTGAAATCGTTGCGTGATTTAATCCGTATTCTTGTTCGAGTTTCTCTCTCTTTTTTTCAAGTGGCTTAATTTTAGCCACCATTGAGTTTTCCGCACCGTTATCGGCAAAATCGGCATTATTTTTTTGCATAATGTTTTGCGATTCTATGACGTCGATTATATCATTTTTTATACCGCGATTTTTCATTACAGTGTAATGCTGCTTTAAACAAAATGCCTTTTGCGAATGCTGCATATCGGTAAAGCTCTGCTGCCGGAAATTGGTTTCTCCCATTATAAGATTGGCTTCATCATCCGTCAGATTTTCTTTTATGTACACCGGAACGGTTTTTAACCCGGCAAGCTCGGCAGCGCGTTTACGGTTATGTCCGCTTAAAATTATGTAGCTGTCCTCTTTTTTCCATACTATAAGCGGGGTAAGCACACCAAAGTTCTTAATGCTTTCCACCATATCCTCAAGCCGCTTGCCTTCATAAGCGGGAAACTTATTGAGAGGGAAGTCGGTCAATTTTGATATTTCCATTTCGCGGTCATAGCCGATTTCATCATTATCTTTTTCCAAGGAAGGCTCGGCAATCCCTTCCGGCGTTTCCGAAACCTCCCTGTAGGTATTTTCTTCCGGCTGAGCTTCTACCGGTTCATTAAATATTTCTTCTTCGTTTTTCTCCTGAACGGTTTTGTTTTCTTCTTGTGAGTCCTCAATCATTTCACGACTGAATTCCAAGCCTTGCTTATGTGCGTTTAATACGATCGGATTCAGTATTTCGGGCGGATAAAGATAAACGTTTGGGTTATCGGGATTGCGTATTTTTCTTGTCTGAAAATATTCTCTTGTTTCTTCCTCGGACAGCAGCGGTTCATATCCGATCCTGTCTCCGTTTTCATCGAATATTTCTATTTTTCTCTCAGCAGGCATTGTTTTACACCCCCTGTCCATTACAGCGACAGCTCATCGGCGTCGGCTTCTTCGGCTTCATCAATATATACGTCTTCAAAATCGGAAACGGTATTGACGTCATGCGTCACCCTGTCTCTGACCTCCGCTTGCTTGGCGTTATTGAACCGGTCAAGCGTTCCCGCAAGATAACCTGTAACACGGCGGATACGCTGAAACGGCGTTGTGTCATAATGATATTCGATATCCACGTTTTCATCATCAACTATAGCAATATTCATAGCGGTTATAGGCTTTTCCGGGTAAAGCGTCGTTGCTCTGTCGACATATGCCTTCATTTCTTTTTCGCTCATCTTTCCGCCGACTACGACTACGTCTATCGAGCCTATTTTCAATACCAACGCGTTATCGTATTCCTTTGCCGTATCTTTGGCGATTGCCGCGTATTTTTCATAATACTTGCCGTACGGTACAAATCCGATTTTATCCCAGTGTCCTCCGCCTGATGTTGAACCGTAAACGGTGCCTTCATCGTCATCATACATTATTCCCAAGCCGTCCGATTTTGCTTCGTCGTAGCTGCCGTACAATGTAACGTCTTTCCATGTATTGCGACGTGTTTTTAGTGTTTCAATTATTTTGCTCATTTCGATTTTCCTTTCCTACATTTCCATAGCCAAATCTTCTTCAAATTCCGCTTCAACAATTATTACGGGAGGTTCGTTAATCGCATTGTAAAATTCTTGTTTCTGCTGAATTTCGGATTCAGCCATCAGCTCGCCGCTGATAATTTTTTTCGATATCTTTTCTGTAACCGACTGTAAGGTTTCGCCTGTTTCCTCGGTTTGTTCGGATTCAAAATATATGCATACTTCCTTGTATATTTTATCCGAAATAAACTGTTCGGCGGAATCCTCGGCGTATGAATTTCCCTGAACTTGTTCGGCGGGCAGTTCTTCTCTTACCCAATTCACAAATTTATTCCAAGCCTGCGAGAAAAACTCCTTTAACCGCTCTATGATTTTTTGAACCACAAGCTCAAAACGAAGCTTTTGCATTTGTTCCGCGCTGAAGGCGGAGTCGGCGTATACGCCGGTATCTATGCCGTCACGTTCTCCGAATTTAATCTGTTTCATCTGGAGAGCGTTCAGTTCGGGATTCAGCATATTTTTTAGATTGAGTCCGCGCCTTGCGGCGTCCATTATTTCTTTTGCCTGACTGTCGTTGTAAGCTCCGGTTTGCACCACCGTATGTACAAGCTTACCTACGTCTACATCCGCGGCTGCCGTGCGCCTGATCTCCCTCATTGTTTCGGCCGATATGGCGGGATCGCTGTAAAGCGATATGTCAAGTCCCGCTTTTTTCGCCAAGTACAGTTCATGAAGCTGAGCAACGTTATAATCGGGATTTTTAATGTCCTCAATACTAAGTCCCGCTCTGATACATTTCCTGAAAACCGCTGTTTGTTCTTCCGTAAATTTTTTTGCCATTATGATATCCTCCTTTAAAAATAAGTGTACGGGGTTGCAACCGTCGGATCTGACCGCCGCTTTAAAGATAAAAAATATCTCTGCTGCATATTTATTGCAAATTAAAAAGGGAACATATAGTCCCCTTTTTACTGCAATAAAAAATAACCTAATCAAGGCTAATACGCTTTTTCTTTCATATTTCCATTTCTTCACAGTCCTGCATTTCTTCGTCAATAATAACAATCTCCGATTCGGAGTTACTAAGCAAGCCTTCAAGTTGGCTTCCCTCTGCCGCCGCATTATTTACGTTACACTGTTCTAACCTTTCATGGAATAATTGACGCTGCTCAGCATAATCAGCGACAGTGTGTTCAATATCTTTAACCATATTTTTTATTATATCCAAATCGTAGTGTTTTAATGAGGAATTTTCATTTGTTCTATATTCTTCGGCGGCGTTACCGTGTACGGTATAAATACTTGCCTTATGTTCATCAATATTTAAATCCACTGAAACAGCAAATTTATCACCTTGTTCTATTTCAGCGGCTCTCTCGCAGGATATTTCTTTTCCTTTATTCGACAAAACCGCCCACGGATTTTTCGATGAAGCATATATTTTGAATATATCCAATTGATTGAGATTACCGGAATTTTGATAGTATCCGATTTCGCCGTTTTGTTCGATTGAAAACAGGGTTATAGGCTGTGTTTTTATTTCATTCATGGTAAACTTCCTTTCATTTTTAATTTAAAACGGGTAATCATCGTCAACGGCAGCCTCCGCAAAATCTTCCGCGCCTGCGTAAGGAGCGGAAGCAGAAGACGTATTTGTACCAAGCGGCTGAGAAATCGGAGAAGAAGGAACATTATTGGTATTCTCCGTTTCTTTGCGTTCTCCGGTAAAGCGAACATTGCTCACTATCATTTCCACCACATTCTGGGTTGAACCGTTTTTATCAACATACTGACGGGTTTGCAGTTCGCCTTCCGCAAGTATCATTCTGCCCTTTGAAAAATATCGACATATAAATTCCGCATTGCTTCTCCAAGCAACAATGTTAAAAAAATCTGTCTTTTTTTCTTCGCCCTTCACCTGATAGGAACGATCCACCGCCAAGCGGAATGACACATAATTCGTACCGTTAGGTATGGTTTTAAGTTCAAGATTGTTACAAATTCGTCCCATTAAAATTGCTTTGTTAAACATTTTTATTATTTCCTTTCTGTTTTTCACTTTCACATTTTTAAAATTCTTCTTTCAATTCTTCCACCGATATTTCAAGGACAGCTGCTATATCGCATATTATCTTAAATTATCAAATAGATTTGATTGACCGGGAAGATCGTTGCAGGCTTGAAGCATTTTTTCAAGTTCTTCCTTTTCTTCCCGCTCAAATTCTGCGTTGGCTATCCGTGCCGCTTCCAAATCTATTAAATCTGCAAGCTTAAAATCCATTCTTTTTTCCTTTCTGTAACTATTATTTTATACTTTTCAATTTTTACCCCATCACATCTCAGGCTCAAAGCTTTCTTCATCCGCTTCGGCTTCGGTAACAACAAAGGTCTCTGTCTGTTGATTTTATTCGTCACTGATCGTTTCTTCGGACTCAGCTTTCGCAGTCTCCTCCGTTTTCTCTCTTTGCTGTACTTTCCCTATAGAAAATACACGCCTTGTAAATATAGTCCTCTGCCTCCTCATATGTCTCGAAGGAGGGAATTACGGTTTTCAGCTTATCGGTATAAAAAGTATTTTCACGTTTTACCGTGGACTTACCGCTTTTCTTCATTGTCATTGTTTTGGAAATCAAGTTCTTGGTTAACCCTTTCGACTGTGAAATACGTTTTAATTCGGCAGCTTTTTCCAGAGAGGGAACAGGGCAGCCGTTTTCCAAAGCTTCAAGAAGCATTTCCTGTTCACCTTTTTTTAAATACGAAATCTCCACCGCGGAGCGAAAAGGAAATTTATTTTCGTCCACCATATTTAAAAATTCCGTAATAAGTTCGGTTAAGCGTATGTATCGTTTAATTTGCGACTCGCTTTCCCCAACTTTTTTCGACAGTTCATAGTTTGACCTTAACTTCGGCTCCAGTGGAGCCGAAGTTAAATCAGCTCGTTTTCCTTGATGTTTTAAAGCGTCTAATTGCATTTTATATGCAAAAGCTTTGTTGCTCGGTAAAATACAAGATCTATAGATAAGGTTACTTTCCACCATGATTATCGTGGCTTCATTATCATCAATATCCAAAATCTCACATTTCAGTGTTTCAAGCCCCAAAATCTCGCAGGCTCTTTTTCTCCTGTGTCCGCTTATAAGCTCATACCTTCCGTCTTTCTTTAGACGGACAAGCGCCGATGTTTCCACTCCGCGCTCCTTTATGCTTTCCACAAGCTGTACCATATCCTCGTCGTCCTGTACGCAAAACGGATGATTCGGAAAACCGTCTATATCGGAAATCGGAATATCACGAATCACTCTTTTATTTTTCGATTCTTCCCTTTCCTCCTGAGTAGAAAACAAATCGTCGGCAGAAGGGAGATTGAAATTAAGCTTACCCATTTTGCACCTCCGCCGTAAAATTTTCATAAGCTTTGGCGGCGGCGTTATTTCTATCGTACTTATAAATGCTTTTTCCTACCGCGCTTGTTTCCGCCGCTTTAGTTGCAAGGGGAATAACGCTGTCATATATCTTTATAGCTTTGCCGTAGCTTTCGCGCAAGCTTTCAGCTGTTGTTCTGGCGAGATTGGTACGCATATCGGCAAGTGTAAGCAAAATTCCCTCGACCTTAAGTGCCGGGTTGATTCTGCGCTGTATTTTTCCTATCGTCCGCATAAGCTGTATCATACCTTTTGCGGGAAGGTACTGTGCCTGAACGGGTACGATAACGCTGTCCGCCGCCGCCAATGCGTTAATGGTTATCATTCCCAGTGACGGCATACAGTCGATAAGTATGTAATCGTAATCGTTTTTTACACTATCAAGATAAGTTTTAAGGGTTATTTCCCTGCTCATGGCATTGACCAAAGAAGCCTCGATCCCTGCCAACTCGATATCCGCGGGAATAAGATCCACTCCTTCCGAATGATGAAGGACGGTTCCTTTAAAATCGGTAGCTTCATCGCTTATGATTTTTTCCATTTCCGTGGCAAGCGTAGCGGTCAAGGATTGTTCAGCCCAACCGAGAGAAACCGTTAAATCACCCTGCGGATCGGCGTCAACCAATAACACACGGCTACCGCTGTTTGCCAGCCCGATTCCCAAGTTTACCGTAGTAGTGGTTTTTCCCACTCCGCCTTTTTGATTGCAGATTGCTATTACTTTGCTCATTTTGTTAGTCCTCCGATTTTTTATTTTATGTTAGTCCCTTTATTTATAAGCATAGAAAAAAGGCGGTAGGACTAACATGTACCGCCTTTATCGGAGTTGCAATCTCCGTCTATGCTGTTAAAGCTCGTTAGAGCGTTTAACCTATGTAATCATTTTATATTTAAAAGCCTGCGAAGCTGATCCGCATCCGAATGAGCGTATCGCTTGCGCAGCATATCCAAATCCGCGTGTCCCATAACTTTTGCGATCGCATACAAGCTCATATCGCTGTTTACCCACAAGCTTGCCCTTGTGTGTCTGAACTGGTGGGGAGTGTAAATCGGTATCTCAATTCCTTTTTCTGAATAATAATTTCGCATATCCTCCATAAAAATCTGATAATGTCTACGCGACCATGTCCGCGGACTGCAAATCTGACCGTTTCGTGTTTTTACAATATAGTTTTCGGTAGTTGCTTTTCGCTGTTCCTTCTGGGATTGCAATATTTTACACATTTCCTGCCGCAAAGGGATAACACGCTCTCTGAATTTATTTTTGGGAACATCTACCGTAACGGTTATTTTTCCCGTTGTCGGATCTGGTGTATCGGTAACGCCGCGTCTGATATATAAAACCTTTGTGTCAAAATCCACATCGCCCCATTTAAGCCCCAACAACTCGCTTCGGCTTAACCCTGTATCTATAAGGAGCTGTATTTCATAACCGAAACGATGAAAATTACCGTACTGAAAAATATAATTTATTTGTTCTTCAGTATAAATTGCTTTTTCTTCCGCTGTTCTCGCTCTTGGCATTTTTATATTTCTTACGGGATTTTTGTCAAGGTATTCATTGTCGATAGCAGCCTCAAACATTTGTTTAAGGCAGGATTTATTCTTTTTAAGCGTATCTAAACAAAAAAATACAGCCTTATCATTTAAATAAAGCTGTATATCTGTCTGTTTGATTGTCTGAAGCTCCCGTTCTCCAAAGCATGGGATCAAGTGATTGTAAACCGTGTTTTTGTAAGTCACCGCGTATGTGTTGCCTCGGACAGTGCCTTTAACCGTTTTGAGCCAAATTTCTGCCCATTCTTTAAAAAGTATTGTCTTTCTCATAAATGTCAACCATCCTTTTTGATATTTGTCAAAAACTGCTTTATGCAGTTTAAGCCATAAATATAATATCAAAAAAAACGTGTTCATACAATAAAAATAAAATGATGATATTTTTGGGGTGGTAGAGGTCGTCGGTTCAAGTCCGGTCACTCCGACCACAAACCGCATTACGAAGCCATTTGTAGGCTGTGTGATGCGGTTTATTTTTTATATGCCGTAACATTTTGTTACATTCTTCTCGAGTACCGAAACGGTAGTTTTGAAGGGTGCACCGGTTTAGTGCGGTGGTTTTATGTGCTGCCGTATTCTTTGTTTTATGCTGCTCAATTTTTGACAAGAGAGCTATGAGGTACTCATTTGGAACTGTTGACAAACCCAGTTTTACATCTCGAATTTTATTCAAAAAAATGATATAATAAAAGTAAGGAAGGCGGGATGTAAAAATGCTCAACAGGAATGAAAACAAACAAATGAAAATATTCTTTGGCACATTAGACGAATTGATGCCGAAAGAGCACTTTCTTCGAGATTTGGATAATATTGTAGATTTTAATTTTATTTACAATAAAGTTGAAACATTGTACTCCAACACGGGGCGTCCATCAATTGATCCTGTAATGCTTATAAAAATGCTGTTGTTAGGATATCTTTACGAAATAGAATCTGAACGCAAGCTTGAACAGGAGGTTAGAGTTAATATTGCATACCGATGGTTTCTGGGAATTGAGTTAGATGAATCAGTTCCGGATCATTCAACAATATCGCAGCTGCGATGCAGGAAATTCAGCGGAACAACAGTATTTCAAGATATATTCGATGAAATTGTTCGAAAATGTCTTGCTGCCGGTATTGTTACGGGAAAGTTGCTACTAACTGATTATACACACATCAAAGCTAATGCAAAAAGCAATTTGAGAGAGGTTATCGAAGTTCCGGATACACCTTCCGAATATATGCAAAAGCTTGACAGAGAAGCCTATGAAACCGGGCTTATTAAAGATCCTGCCGTATATCCCGAAAGAACAAAAAGTGTTATAAAAAGCACCACCGATCCCGAAAGCGGTCTGCTTAATCGTCCCGGAAAACCAAATGCGTTTTGTTACCTCAATCATCAAACTTGTGATTCTGAAAACGGAATAATTACAGATGTATTTGTAACACCCGGAAACACAAATGACAGTACACCTCATACGGAACGCATTGAAAATCAAATCGATAAGTTTAGATTTAATACAGAGGCTATATGTGCTGACGGCGGGTACGATAGCTGTGAAATTTATGATGCAATGTTTAAAAAGGGAATTAAAACATTCATTCCCAGAAGATCCAAGCCTGTATCTAATGCTAATTATGAGAACAATTTCAGAGGATATAGATTTGTATATAACGCACATAAGAATGTGTATATTTGTCCAAACGGAAAAGAACTCAGGTATTCAACCTTTAATAAAAACGACCGCACAAAACGATATCGCGCAAAAAAGAGTGATTGTCAAAATTGTCCCTTCAAAAATCAGTGTATAGGGAAATCAAATAATTAGGGTTTTATAGAGCGAATTATGCATGAAGAAGCTCGACACGAACAGGAAAAAAATGTTAATACCGCCAAATATTTTTCTGCTATGCGGTTACGACAAATTTGGTGTGAAGGTAATTTCGCTCACCAAAAAGAAAGGCATAATTTAAGACGAACATTTAAACGAGACATTGAAAAGGTTACCGAGCAATGCCTTTTGTCGGCGTGCGCTCTTAATTTGAAATGATTGGTAAAGGCTATGTGAATAGCCTTTTTTGTCGCCGCTTTACTGTTATGGAACGATTATTAATCTTTTCAATTCATTAGAGTGTGTTCACATAAAAATAGCGTCAAAAATCATAGCAAGCATAATCACA
>CAJUQV010000024.1 GCA_910588335.1 uncultured Ruminiclostridium sp.
CAGACATTAAAATAAAATCTTCCTCTTTTCGCAGTCTGAGGTTATTATACCATAATTCCGTCTCGCTGTCCACTGTTTTACCCCATTTAAAAGCACTTGTTATGCAAAAGCAACAAAAACGCCTCCCAAAAATATCCTTTTTTTATAATTGACCAAAAAAATTTTCTACTGTATAATAAAAACATCCATATTGTGATAAAGTTTTTTATAAAGCTATATTTTAAGGAGCGGTGAATTAATGGAAAAAACATTAAAAAAAACGGCGGTTCTTCTGATTTTGACGGCGGCTCTGATGTTGACGGGCTGCAATGGAAGCGTTCGGAAATACAGTTTTGAGGGAAGCAACCCGGAGGATTCGGAAATTTACGTAAGTCCCGTGGCCGGATTGACCGACGATTTTTTTCGCGGAGTAGATATCTCTTCTTATTTGTCTCAAATCGAAAGCGGAGTGGAGTACAGGGATTTTGAAGGAAATCAGCTTGACGAATCGGGATTTTTTAAACTTTTGGCGGAATGTGGAGTTAATGCCGTACGTGTACGCATCTGGAATGATCCGAAGGATAAGGATGGAAACAGCTACGGCGGAGGCCATAACGACATGGATACTGCGGTAGCAATAGGCAAGCTGGCTACCGAAGCGGGATTGCAGGTATTGGCGGACTTTCACTGCTCCGACTTTTGGGCCGATCCCTCAAAGCAAAAGTCTCCTAAAGAGTGGGCTCATTATACTTTCGATAATAAAAACAGCGCCTTGTCCGAATTTTTGAAAACAAGCATGGATCGCTTTTACAGCGAGGGCGTAAACGTAACAATGGTTCAGGTAGGCAATGAAATAAACAACGGCTTTGCGGGAGAAACTGTGCGGGAAAGAATAAATTCTCTTCTTGTCACAGGTACAAACGCCGTAAGAGAAGCGGCAAAGTCCAACGGCAAGTCTGTCAGCGTCGCTCTCCACTACACCAATCCCGAATCCTCTAATCTGCTCGATTACGCAAGAGATCTTAAGAAAGCCGGAGTTGAATACGACGTTTTTGCTGTATCGTATTATCCCTTCTGGCACGGCACTACGGAAAGACTTACGGAGCAGTTGAAAAATATAGCCGAGAATTACGGAAAAAAGGTGATGGTGGCGGAAACCTCGTATCTGTATACCCCCGACGACGGCGATGGGCAGGGAAACTCCGTTTCTTCGGACACTGCCGGAGTTGTGTTGGATTATGATATTTCCGTACAGGGTCAGGCCAACGAGGTGAGAGCCGTAATAAATGCGGTAAAGAATGTGGGGGATGCGGGAATAGGCGTGTTTTACTGGGAACCCGCGTGGATACCCGTAAGGGTATACAACCCCGATTCACCCAACGCGGCGGATGTACTTGAACAAAATAAAGTAAGCTGGGAAACCTTCGGCAGCGGCTGGGCGTCAAGCTATTCAAAGACCTATGATCCAAACGACGCGGGAAAATACTACGGCGGTTCCTCCTGGGACAATCAGGCGCTGTTTGATTTTGAAGGCAGGCCTTTGGAATCCCTTAAAATTTTCAGATATGTTTTTTCGGGCACTGCAAAAGAGCTTGAAATAGTAAAGGTTGACAATATCCGTTACGAATCCGGAATAGGAGCGGCGGTGCAGATGCCCTCCACGGTACCCGCCCTCATGAACAGCGGTGATACGAAGGATATCGCCGTCATATGGAACTCCGAACAGGTAAACAAGGCGGAAAGTGCGGGAGCGGGCACCTATGAGATAGCGGGTACGGCCGATGACGGCGGCGTAAAATATGAGCTTGTCTGCATATTGGAGATAAAAAAGATAAACTATATAAAAAATTACGGCTTTGAAGACGCGGATATGTCTATGTGGGAAATAAACGGCAACGGAGTGGGCAAAGAAGCGGATAACAACAAGAGAAGCGGAGAATACAGCCTGAAGTTCTGGGATAATGTGCCTGTTTCGTTTACCGCCGAGCAGAAGATAATCGGTCTGCCCGCCGGCAGATATGAGCTTGGCGCATATTTGCAGGGAGGAAGCGCGGGAAGCAATCCGATATTTGAGCTGTATATTACGGTAAACGGGGAGAGGTTCGCCGCACAGAGCGGAGTAACTTCATGGCAGAATTGGGATAATCCCGTGGTTGATGGAATTGATGTGCCCGAAGGTGCGGAAGTGACGGTAGGCGTAAAGGTGGAAGCTGCTGCGGAAGCTTGGGGAGCGTGGGATGATTTCTATCTTTATGAGGCAGAATAAAAATAATAAACACCTTTTCGCAATTTTGTACAAAAATCCACGCGCCGTTTTATAGCGATCCAAAGAAATAACGCGACATATAGCGGCAAGAGCAAACAGCGCATAGCAAGGCAGAAGATGAAAGCGGGCAAGTTGCGCAATAAGCCCGGTGAGGACAACACAGCTATGCGTGGTTTGAATTGCCGATATGTATTGCGGTTTTTTCTTGGATTTCTATAATACTGACTTAAAAGATAGAGGATTGAACTTATGAAACTGAACAAATTTCTTACGGCTGCAATATCGGCTGTACTCATTTCGGTCATTTTAGCCTCATGCACTGCAAGAAAATCGGAGGAAAGCGATTATACGGAAAGCATCGCGTCTTACACTTCGGCTCAAACCGATGCACCCGAAAACAAAAGCGGCATCACCAGTCCAAACAGCTTTACCGCCGTAACCTTGGACGGCGGGGAATACACCTCCGACGATTTTTCGGAAGCGGACGTGACCGTAATCAATATATGGTCAACCACCTGCGGCCCCTGCATAAGGGAAATGCCCGAAATAGCAGAGTACGCGAAAACGCTGCCCGATAACGTAAAGCTTATAACATGGTGCCTTGACGGCGCATATGACTACGAATACACAAAAGAACTGCTTTCCTCATTGGGATACGAAGGAATAACTCTTATCGGCGGAGACGGCGATCTCGAAAAAATGTACTTTGATATTATGTATACTCCAACCACTCTCTTTGTGGACAGCGACGGAAATATTGTGGGAGAGGCGCTTATCGGAAGTCCCGAAAAACTTGCCGAAACCTATACCGAGCTGATCAATAAAACCCTTAAGGCTCTCGGAAAGGAAGAAATGAAATGACAAGACGAGTGATAACTGTTATCCGGGTGTGTTGTCTTGCGGCGGGTTTCGTGCTGGTGACGGCGGGAATATGGCGCGGAGAAGCTTCCGAAGTGCTCGATAAGGCGGTGAGGATATGTCTGGAATGCATAGGAATAGGTTAAAGCGAACGCCAAAGGAGCATAGGCACGATCGTTTCAGAATGTTGGTGCAGTTGATATCTGCGGTGATTATAAACGGTTATGCCGCGGGGTTTGTCGGAGGAAAAATATTTACTGGAAAGAGCAAAATGTTATGCGTGCCCGTACTTAACTGCTATTCGTGTCCCGGAGCACTCGGAGCTTGTCCGATAGGCGCTTTGCAGGCTGTGGCGGGAGGGCGAAAGCATAATATCTCTTTTTATGTTTTGGGAACTCTTATGCTTTTCGGCGTACTGCTTGGACGGTTGATATGCGGTTTTCTCTGTCCCTTCGGATTTATACAGGATTTGCTGTACAAAATACCTTTACCTAAAATTACCGTTCCGAAAAAGCTTGACAAGGCTCTGCGTTTTCTGAAATACGCGGTTCTCCTCTTTTTTGTTCTGCTTTTGCCTGTGCTTGCGGCAAATCAATTCGGCGTGGGTGATCCATGGTTTTGCAAATACATTTGTCCGGCGGGAACGCTGGAAGGAGGGATACCGCTTTTGCTGATGAAAGAGGGTCTGCGTAAAGCTGCGGGAGTTCTGTTTTCATGGAAAACGGGAGTGCTTGTTTCGGTTATATTGGGCTCCTTATTTATCAGTCGTTTTTTCTGCCGCTATCTCTGTCCTTTGGGAGCATTCTATTCTTTGTTCAACCGTTTTGCTTTGTATCGCATGGATGTTGATAAGGAAAAATGTATAGGCTGTGGAAAATGCGAAGCCGTGTGTCCCATGGCGGTGGAAGTTACAAAAAATATCAACTGCGGTGAATGTATACGCTGCGGAAAGTGCAGGGCTGCCTGTCCCAATAACGCAATAACGGCGGATTTTTATAAGGAAAGAAAAAAGGAAGGTTGATATTCGGGCTTAGGGTACAATCTTTAATCAAGTTTACAACTTGATTAAAAATTGGCATGAAAACGTTTTTCCGAAAATGTTAAAAGCTGTAATCTCATTTTTGCCGAGATTACAGCTTTTATTGGTAATGCTAATTCATAATCATATCAATATATTTTTTAGCAGCCTAAGCGTTTAAAGCTCTGTCGCTAAAAAACCGGCATACTCCGTCTCTTACAAGAATCCTGTCCTTTCCGCCGAAGCCGTGTCCCGCTCCCTCTACTATTATAAGCTCGGAATCGGAAAAGGCTTCATTTATTTTGTTGGCGTAAGAAACGTTGACCACAGGATCTTTATCCCCCTGATAAATAATAACGGGATTTGTAAACGCTTTTATATGCTCATAAACGTCATATCGGGGTACTCCGTCGTAAAAAACTTTGGAAAGCTTCATTCCGCCCATGAAATCAAAGGGTTCGGTCATAGTTTCCGGATCCATCGCAAGCCATTGATCCACTATGCAGAAAGCGGGATAGATAAGAAACATTCCCGCGATCTTGTCCGGTATTTCCGCTCCCGTAAGCGCGGCGACAAACCCGCCCTGGCTTTCTCCATAAAGATAAATATGCTCACTGTCCGTATTGTCCATTTCGGTAATCATATCTATAACGTGTCTGAGATTGTCCTGTTCCGTTTCGATACTCATATCAACCGAATCCCCGCTGCTTGAGGAACGCGTGCTACCTCCGCAATAGTCAAAGGTGTAGGTCAATACGCCGTTTTTGGCCAAATGAGTCGCAATATCCTGCATATCATTGCCTATACAGTTGTAGCCGTGGCTGAAAATTACCGCCGGGTGCTTCTCCCTGCCGTTGTCCGGGGTATAGAGGGTGCCGAAAATATCCGTTTCGTCATAGGTGCAATGAAGCTCCTCCGTAAGATATTCACAGGGATAGGATACGGGAGTCAGCGTTTCCGCCTCCGTGGAAGATGTTGTTGTTACCGCTTCGGTTGGTGATGTTTCGGGCATATCGCTCATGGAATTATCCTCTCTTTCCGTGCTTTGGGAGCAACCTGCGATCACTGCCGCCGCAAGTATCACCGCCAACGCCGCCGCTGTCTTATTTGCGGTTTTTTTTGTTTTTTTGTACATAACGATTTGCTCCTGTGTAATAAAAAATTGAAAATAATGTATCGGACACAGTTTTGCTTCAATTACGGAAAGCTGCTTGGGGAAACGATACAACAAGCCGACGGATTTGCAAAACTGTTCCGGAGTTTTATTTTAACATACTTTGGGAAAAATTTCAAGATATTTTATGGATTATAAAATTAAATTTTTTTCCTTTTTCACTTTGTTTTCATACTTTAGCCATAACAGCATATTAACCGCGTGTTAAAATATTTTTTTAACATAAAAATTTACTGTTGCTCCACCAATAAAAAAATCAAGTAAATAGGCAGCTATCTCCGCAAAAAAATTATTTACCGCATTTCATTAGTATTGCAGCCCCTGTCAGACATTGTTTGAGGAAATAAACCTTATCACCTCTCTTTTTTGTGCAAGAATAGAGAGGAAAAGTTTAAGCAAAAACATTATAATTAATTAAAGCGCAGCTTAAACAAGCTGTCGGAATTGCAAAGCAATTCCGAGGTTCAATGGGGGATAAAAATCCATCACTGAGCCGGGAGATGAAGAGACTTTGCAGGCAGAGTTTCATAAATCGTTGCCGTCTAAGAGACGGGGTCATCCGGCAACGGTTATAAAGGCAAATTTATGTTTGAAAAAACAATATGTACGATTAAGTAGGAGGTATTTCATGGAATGGGTTGAAAGATTAAACCAAAGCATGAATTATATTGAGGAACATTTGACAGATGAAATTGACTATGAACAGCTTGGGCAAATCGCCTGCTGCTCCGCCTATCATTACCAGAGGATGTTTACTTATATGGCGGGCATCACTCTGGCGGAGTATATCCGAAGAAGAAAAATGTCTTTGGCGGCGGTAGATTTGCAGGATGGAAATGAACGGGTTATTGATATTGCAGAGAAATACGGCTACAGCTCCCCGACCGCATTTAACAGGGCGTTCCAGTCTTTTCACGGGATAGCCCCATCATCCGTGAAAGGCGAGGGCGTATCCGTGAAATCTTTTTCCCCCATTGTGTTTAGAATTGCTGTAAAAGGAGCGACAGAAATGAATTATAGAATCGAGACAAAAGAAGCATTTCGCATCATTGGCGTATCCGCACCGCTTGATAAGGAAATTGAAAATAATTTTAAAGTTGTGCCGGAGATGTGGCAGGAGGCATCTGTAAATGGAACAATACAGAAATTGGCAGGAATCATGGATACGCAGCCAATGGGACTTTTGGGCGTGAGCGTCTGCAATAATGAGGAACAATGGAAATATTTTATTGCTGTTTCCGGTACAAATGCAGGTGATGAGTTTGAAGAATATACCGTTCCCGCATCTACTTGGGCAATCTTTTCCGGAACGGGTACAAATCAGTCGGTACAGGAACTGGAGCAGCAAATTATAACGGAGTGGCTTCCGACCTCCGGATATGAATATGCCAACGCTCCCGATATTGAGGTTTACTTAAATCCGGATCCGCAGAACGCACAATATGAGGTATGGATACCGGTAGTAAAGAAAAAGGCATAGTGGAGGGATTTATGGACGAGAAATTTAATATTTTTATGGAAACAGTTGATGAGCGTTTCCGCAGCTTTGTAAGTCAAATCAACGAGTATCTGACAGAGAACGGCTGTAAGTGCGACATAAAATCGCAAAAAAGCGGCTATGTTGTGTCTTATGTGTTAAACAGCAGTAAAAGAACTTTGGCAACATTCGTATCCCGAAAAACGGGAATGAAGCTTCGCGTTTATCCCGAACATATACAGGAATACCAGAGCTTTCTTGACACACTGCCCGAAAAGGTAAAAAAGGAAATTAAGAAAGCTTCCGTCTGCAAGAGGCTTATCAATCCCGATGACTGTAATCCGAAATGTGTAATGGGATATACATTTGCGCTGGATGGGGAGCAGTATCAGAAATGTCGTTACATGGCGTTTCAGCCTACATTGAGTGAGGAAAACAATCCGTATATAAAGCAGTTTTTAGAGAAAGAATTGCAGACGATACAGAGTTGAAAAATGACTGTTTTTACTGTCAAAAGGAACAATATTTCATACAACATGTGCCTTCCGGTTTGGAGGGCTTTTTTTCTGCCTTGCTCGAAAATGACTTATTCTGTGGGCTTCGCCGTCATTTAATATCCGTGTAAAAAGATTCGGCAAATAAGCTTTATCTGCGGTTTTTTAAGCGCGTGTGGAATAATGACGCTTATCTTTATATAAGGCAACACCGCGCAAAGACCGCGCTGCGCGCTTTGCCACGCATACGCTTGCATCTTTTCCGTCATTTTTGCCCAAAACTCCTTGAAATACGCCAGTATTCCTGTGTCGTTTTGGACAATCTGACGAAAAAGCTGACTGCGCGTCTGCACGACAATCTTTGTGCGGTGTTGCCGTAACACGTGCTGTTTGTGCAAATTTGTCTTTACCAGTCTTTAATTAAGTTGTAGACTTGATTAAAGATTATACCCTAAGCACTAATCTTTGATCATCAGTATTATTTATTTATGCCTTAATCAAAGATTGAGTATTATATATGACAATATTTTATAAATCAGCTTACAAAAGCACTTTTCACCTTATTTTCAAATTTTTCTCAAAAATCTATCCTAAATTTTTGATATTCTATTGATTTTTTGTGCTTTATGTGGTATACTGTTTATAAATTAAATTGGGTTTTTCACTAAAATTTTTTAACAATAAATAAAGTTTTAATGTAAAGTCCCTAATAAATAGGAGGCATTACCCTTGAAAAGCAGTATACAAAAGAAAATAGTAACAAATTCCGTACTTTTGGTAGGACTCACACTTTTGGTGCTTGGACTTTCGTCTGTTTTGATAATATACCAGTCCGCCATGAATTCGGTAAGAACCAATATGACGGAAATGGTTTCCATATCTTCCGAACGCGTGGAGTGGGAAATGATATCATACGTTAATATAGCCAAAGGACTCGGATCGATAAACCGTATGTCCGATCCCGCTCTTCCCAATGAAGATAAACAGGAGATACTTGACGAATGGGCCGAAAGATATGAACTTGAACGCTGTAACCTTATATTTTCCGATGGGAAAGCCATAGACGGCACCGATTACTCCGAGCGAGATTATTTTAAAGCGGCAATGCAGGGACAAACCTACATATCCGAACCGCTTGTATCAAAAACAACCGGACTTCTCACCATTATTATCGCCGCACCCCTTTTTAGGGACGGAGCTCCAGTAGGCTGCGTTTATGTGGTTCCGGATGAGGAATTCCTTAACGACATAGCGAGAAGCATCAATGTAAGCGATCATGGCATCGCGTATTTGATAGACAAGGCAGGTAATGTAGTGGCATATCCCGACTCTGAAGTAGTCAAGAGCGGCGGAGACATTTCCGGCGGAAGCAACAGTCCGCTGCACGCAATTCACGAAAAGATGACCAATGGCGAAACCGGTTTTGAAAATTATAATTATGAAGGAAAATATAATGTAACCGCTTATTGTCCGGTTGAAAATACCAATGGTTGGTCAATCGCCATATCTGCCCCTCAGTCGGATTTTCTTGGCGATACATACACTTCTATGATTATATTGATAATCATTACGGCAGCCGCGCTGACAACTGCGGTGCTGTTTTCAATCTACTTGGGAAGATCAATAGGAAAGCCCATAAGACTTTGCACCGAGAGAATAGACCTTCTTTCACAAGGCGATCTCTCAAGTCCTGTTCCCGAAGCCAAGGCCAAGGACGAAACCGGCATTCTTGCCGATGCCACTAACACGACCGTACATAAGCTCAATAATATCATAAATGATATAGGACGTATTTTAGGGGAAATGGCGGAAGGCAATTTCAACGTAAACACTTCGGAAAGCACCGAATATTACACCGGAGACTTCAAAAAGATAATTGAGCATATGGAGGAAATCAAATCTAAGCTCAGCAGCGCTTTAAGCGATATAGACGTTGCTTCCGATCAAGTGCTCACCGGCGCCGATCAGGTTTCCATTGCGGCTCAGAACTTGTCTCAGGGAACTACGGAGCAGGCATCCTCCGTTGAAGAACTTGCTGCAACAATCCGTGTTATCTCGGAAGAGGTATCCGATACCTCAAACAACTGTATCAACGCCAAGAACATAGTATCCGATGCCGCGTCTTTCGTTACCGACGCCATAGCGGAAATGGAGCATCTGTCCAAGGCCATGAATCATATAAGCGAATCTTCGGACAAAATCGGAAATATCATCAAGACCATTGAAGATATAGCTTTTCAGACCAATATTCTCGCTCTTAACGCCGCAGTAGAGGCGGCGAGGGCAGGCGAAGCGGGCAAGGGCTTCGCGGTTGTTGCGGACGAGGTAAGAAGTCTCGCTTCAAAGTCAGCCGACGCCGCAGCGGATACCACGGGTCTTATTGTGCAGTCCATAGACGCTGTAAACGAAGGTATGGAAAAGGCAAACGCCACTTCCGCAGCTCTCCAGAATGTTGGCGCCAAGGCCGCCATTGCGGAAGAAATAGTTGGCAAGATAGCCGAAGCAAGTCAGTCTCAGTCTGACAGTCTGGATCAGGTAGATATCGGTATTGAACAGATTTCCACCGTTGTACAAAGAAACGCCGCAACCTCCGAAGAGAGCGCCGCTTCCGCGGAACAATTGTCAAGTCAGGCAAATATGCTTAAAGACCTTATAAAAACTTTTAAAATAGCGGATAATAGATAAATCGGTTCGATTGGTGATAAACGCTGAATCTCGGAATTGCTTCTCATACTAATCTTTAATCATATTGTAGACAAAGTCGGAAATATGATTAAAGATTATGCCCGAAACACTAATCTTTGGTCAACAATTTTTTGTCTATAACCTGACCAAAGATGAGTATCAATTCCCACAGTATGTTAAATTTATGCCTTAAAAGACCGTGGATTCGCCAAAACGAGCCCACGGTTTTTTTATAGGCCGGTAAAAACGGTAAAAGGAAAATGAACAAAATAAAGAAAAAAATAAAAAGTTTAAAACGTGTAATATTTGGCCGTACTATGGTGGTAGTGTTGGGCTTGGGGCTCCAGCTTTACTTTCTCTTTTCCGCGCTGGTATTCTTTTCGGATAATCTTGTTTTTTTCACCGCCGCATCCTCCGTTTTGTCGTTGGTCGTAATAATTTATATTATAAACGAAAAGACCAACCCTTATTTTAAATTGGCATGGGTTGTGCCCATTATGTTGATTCCGATTTTCGGTACTGTTATGTACATTTACGTAAAGCTGGAATTGGGTACCCACATGATGAAAAAGCGGACGATAGAGCTGATTGAAAAAACCTCGGAGTTTATCCCGCAGGATAAGGAGGTTTTGAAAGAGCTGTCCGAAAATGATCCGAAGGAAAGTAATCTTGCCGTATATATGAAAAAATTTGCGGGTTATCCCATATATAAAAATACCTATGCAGAATATTATGCCTTGGGTGATGATATGTACAAGGTTATGAAAGCCGAGCTGCTTAAGGCTAAGGAATTCATTTTTATGGAATTTTTCATAGTTGAGCGCGGTGAAATGTGGGACACCATATTGGGCATACTTGAACAAAAGGTAAAAGAGGGCGTAGACGTGCGATTTATGTATGACGGAATGTGCTGCCTGATGCTTTTGCCTTATAAATATCCCAATGTGTTAAAGGAAAAAGGGATCAAATGCAAAATGTTTTCCCCCATAAAGCCGATTTTATCCACGGTACAAAACAACCGCGATCACAGGAAAATCCTTGTTGTGGACGGACACACCGCTTTTACCGGAGGTGTAAATCTGGCGGACGAATACATTAACAGATGTGTAAAATACGGACATTGGAAAGATACGGGCGTAATACTAAAGGGAGACGCGGTAAAAAGCTTCACAATGATGTTCCTGCAAAACTGGAATATAAATGAAAAAGACGAGGGAGACTATCGGCAGTTTATAAAGTACGATTTTCCCGATGCGGAAAAATGGAAGCCTTACGCAGGAGGCTTTTCCATGCCTTACGGAGACAGTCCGTTTGACGGAGAATACGTGGGACAGACTGTGTATCTGGATATTTTAAACAGGGCGGAAAAGTATGTCCATATAATGACCCCTTATCTTATAATAGATAATGAAATGATGCAGGCGCTTACTTTTGCGGCTAAAAGAGGAGTGGAGGTAATAATTATAATGCCTCACGTTCCGGATAAAATGTATGCTTACCTCTTGGCGCGCACCTACTATGAAGAGCTTTTATCTGCGGGAGTAAAAATATATGAATATACGCCGGGCTTTGTTCACGCCAAATGCTTTGTAAGCGACGGAGTAAGAGCTACGGTAGGCTCGATAAATCTGGACTACAGAAGCTTATTTCTTCATTTTGAATGCGGGTGTTATTTTTACAGAAGTCCCGTGGTGGATATGGTGGAAAAAGATATATTGTGCACGCTTGAAAAATGCCGGGAAATAACCGTTGAGGACTGCAAAAGGTACAATCCGGTTAAAAAAGCATTGGGGTTTGTTTTAAGATTGTTTGCACCTTTGATGTGATGCCGTTTGACAAAAACGTGTATTGTATAAGGATATCGGCAAAATAAAAACTTAATATTGATTATTTAACGTTTTTCTGATATAATTAGATTATGGAAATTTATAATACAAAATTACGGGCGGAGGTAAGCGATAAAAATCAGCTTGCGCAGGCTTTAAGCCGAGCTGATTTTTCTTTTGTATACGCTCCTTTGCAACTTCTTTCCTCCGACACGCCGTGCAAAGACAAAATAATAGCCGTTCCCAACGTATTTCTTGCCGACTGTGAGGATGAAATACTGTGTAAACTGACACAGCTTAAAGCAATGGGCTATGAACGCGTTATGGCTCATACCGTCGGTCATATTCCCCTGATACAAAAAGCGGGAATGAAGCTTCACGGAGGAATGCGACTCAACGTAGCAAACAGCCTTTCGGCGGAATTTTTCGCGGATATCGGTTTCGAGGATATTGTTCTTTCCTGCGAGCTTACCGTAAAAAGAATACGGGGGCTGCGCTGTAATATCCCTTACGGCATCGTCGCCTACGGGCGGCTTCCTCTGATGATAACGAGGCGATGTCCGATAAATGACGGAAAACCCTGCAATGACGGCTCACGCTGCGGCAGGTTTCTCAGGGACAGAAAGGGAGAAAAAATACTCGCCCTTTGTTCCAATACGGTAGAACTTTTGAATCCGGATACACTTACTTTGTCAGATAAGATTTCCGATTTTGAAACGGTAGATTTTTTTGTTTTAAGGTACACTTACGAGGAAAATGTCATAAAGGAGCTTGAATGTTTTAAGCAGGGCGGAAAGCCGAAAGGTAAAATTACGAACGGGCTTTATTACAGAGGCGTCGAGTAACGGTCTGCGGCTGTGTTTTTAAAACGGTAAATTGTTTTCATTCGAGGTTATCTTAGGACGGTAAGGATTTTTTATGGTCAATTCTCAAGAATAAAGGAATGGTAATAAAAATGAAAATAAATGTTGTTAAGCTCCGCGAAGGGGCAAGGCTGCCTTTTAAGGCTACCGAAGGAAGCGCGGGGGCTGATTTGTTCGCCTGCATAGAAGAGCCTAAGACGATAAAGGCGGGGGAGATACTCTTTGTTCCCACCGGAATAGCCATGGAAATTCCGGTCGGTTACGGCGGCTTCATGTTCCCGCGAAGCTCATTGGCATGCAGATACGGAATTTCTTTTCCAAACTGTGTCGGAGTAATAGACAGCGATTACCGCGGTGAAATTTCTGCGGTGCTTATAAATCAGGGAAAAAACGATTACACCGTAAATCCCGGAGACCGTGTGGCGCAAATGGTTATAATGCCCGTGGAAAGTGCGGAATATATGTTTGCGGAGGGGATTTCCGACACAGGAAGGGGAAAAGGGGGATTTGGTTCTACAGGAAAAAATTAAGAATGGGGCTGTAAAGAAATTTTATTCTAAAAGTAAATTGTTATTCCGTGTGAATAATCATTTCTGCTTTTTAATGCAGTAGAAAGGTATAAATACAAAAATGAAATTTGTTCATATGTCCGACCTTCACTTAGGTAAAAGAATAAACGAATATTCTATGTTGGATGAGCAGGAATATATCCTCAAAGAGATTATTAATATTATTGATAAAGAAAAGCCTTACGGTATCATCATTGCGGGCGATATTTACGACAAAGCCGTTCCTCCCGTAGAGGCTGTACAGCTTTTTGACGATTTCATTTTTCGATTGGCAGAGCGAAAATTGAAGGTGTTTGTCATAAGCGGAAATCATGATTCTCCCGAAAGGGTTGCCTTTGGTTCCCGTATTATGGATTATAGCGGGATACATATTTCCAAGGTTTATGACGGTAAAGTTTCGGCATTGTCTATCGATGATGAATACGGAACCGTCAATATCTATATGCTGCCGTTTATTAAGCCTGCAAATGTTCGCCGCTTGTGCGATAATACGGGTGAGGAGATTGTCACCTATACCGATGCGGTAAAATTTGCAATATCACAAATGAATATAAATTCTGCCAACCGAAATGTTCTGATAACTCACCAATTTGTGACAGGAGCCCAGCGCTGCGAATCGGAAGCAATTTCGGTTGGCGGTTCAGACAATGTTGACGCTTCTGTTTTTGAACAATTTGATTATGTGGCTCTCGGTCATATTCATTCCCCGCAAATCTGCGGTTCGGATAAAATTCGGTATTCGGGTACGCCTTTGAAATATTCATTCTCGGAAGCAAAGGATTCAAAATCGGTTGCCGTGATTGAACTGGCGGAAAAAGGCAATATATCATGCAAAAAAGTCGAGCTTATGCCTAAGCATGATATGGTGGAGTTAAAAGGCACTTATAATGAGCTTACCTTAAAGCCGTTTTATGATAATACCACTTTGCAGGAGGATTACACGCATATTACTTTAACCGATGAAGAGGATATTCCCGATGCGATTGGAAAGCTGCGCTCCATTTATCATCGCCTGATGAAATTGGATTACGATAATAAAAGGACACGCTTTAATGCCGAAATAAGCGGTATTTCTGACGCGGAAAGCAAATCTCCACTGGATCTTTTTTCGGATTTTTATATGCTTCAAAATAACCAAGCTATGAGTGATGAACAGACGGAGTTTATGAAGAGCTTGATAGAAAATATATGGGAGGAAGCAAGATGAGACCTATAAAATTAACTATATCGGCTTTCGGCTCCTATGCGGGAAAAACCGTTCTGGAAATGGACAAGCTTGGTTCAAGCGGTCTGTATCTGATTACAGGAGATACGGGAGCGGGAAAAACAACCATATTTGACGCAATTACTTTTGCACTGTACGGGAAGACAAGCGGTGAAAACAGGGAGCCTTTCATGCTGCGTTCAAAATATGCTGATGTCGATACGCCTACGGAGGTGGAACTTGTTTTTTTCTACAAAGAAAAAATATACACGGTAAGGCGCAATCCGGAATACAACCGTCCCAAAACACGGGGAGAAGGCTTTACTACACAAAAAGCGGAAGCGGAGCTTCATTATCCGGACGGCCGTGTTGTGACAAAGCCAAAAGATGTTGATAATGTTATTCGTGATATTATGGGAATAGACTACGGTCAATTTCTGCAAATTGCCATGATCGCACAAGGCGATTTTCTTAAACTGCTTCTTGCTCCAACCGATGAAAGGCAAAAGATTTTCCGCCAAATTTTTTATACGAAGCTGTACCAAAGCTTGCAGGAAAAACTAAAATCCGAAGCGCAGGATTTAAAAGCCCAATGCGATGATGTGAGAAAAGACATAAAGCAGCATATAAGTGAAATTACTGTTGATGAAAACAATGTGCTTAGCATTGAAGTAAATAAGGCGAAAAAGGGAGAGCTGCCTATAAGCGATACTGTAATTTTACTTGAAAAGCTGATTCAGCAAGACAGTCTTCTTGAAGATTCGTTAAACAAGAAGACAATCGAGGCGGATAATAAATTGGCTGTAGTTAACGAGAACCTTGGAAAAATCAAAGCGTATGAGGATGCAAAAGAGAGGTTTGAGTTTGCCAAAAAGGATTACTCTACTGAATGTGAGAATTTGGTTCAATTGAAGAAAATTCTCGATGAGGAAACGGCTAAAAAATCCGAAACGGAAAAAGCGGAAAAGGAAAAAACTAATATAGAATCGGAGTTTCCTCGGTATGATGATATTGATAAGCTTGAAGAAGAGATAAAGTCATTAGGGGCAAAAATCGAAACACAAAAACAAATAATTGACGAAGACGCATCTTCTCTTGATGAAAAAATACAAGCTATAGATAAATTAAAAAAGGAACTCAGCACCCTTTCAAACGCAGGTGAAGAAAGAGAAAGGCTTTTAAGAAAAAAGAGTAGGGCCGAAAACGATAAGAAAAAGCTTGAAGATATTAATGCTTCTCTTGAAAAATATTATGACAGAATAAAAGATCTGAAAAGGCTGCAGGAAGAATACAAAAAAATATCCAAAAAAGCTGAGGAAGAAAAAGAAAACTATGAAGCTAAAAACAAAGCGTTTTTGGACGAGCAAGCAGGAATAATTGCCGAAAGATTAGAAGAAGGAAAACCTTGCCCGGTTTGCGGCTCTCTCAGTCATCCGTCCCCTGCAAAAAAATCCGAAGGTGCGCCAAGCGAAACGGAATTAAAAGAAGCAAAGTCCAAAGCTGACTCCGACCAAGATAAAGCGGCGGAAAAAAGTAGGAAATGTGCCATCATAACATCTGAGCTGAGAACAAAAAAGCAAGAGATAGAAAAACAAATTAAGTCTGTGGATATAGATATTTCTTTTGAAAATGCGGGCGACTTTATTAAAAGAGAATGCAAGAGTCTAACCGAAGAAATTTCAGATTTAAACGAAAAAATAGAAAAAGAAGCCAAAAATATAGACCGAAAAAAAATTTTGGAAGAATCTATTCCGAAAGAAGAAAGCGAGTTGGAAAAATTCAAAAATGACATTGAAGGAAAAAAAGAAGAAAAAACAAAATATGAGACGGAATTAAAAACAAAAAAAGAACAGCGGGACGGCGAGAAAAGCAAATTAATCTTTGACGGCAAGAAAAACGCCGAAGCAAGATTTGAAGAATTAAAGAAGACTATTAAGGAAAATAAAGAATCTTTAGAAAAAGCAGAGAATGATTATAATGAATCGGATAAGAAAAAAATAGAATTAAGAGCAAAGATTGAAGAGTTGGAAAAACAGCTTTCTACAATCTGCGATCTTAACAAAGAGGAAGAAAATCAAAAAAAGGAGAAACTCAGCAGAATAAAAAGTGAATACGATAAACAGTCAAAGAATTTGAATTCACGTATTGCTTCCAACGAATTGTCACTGAAAAAAATAAAATCAAAATCCGGCGATCTTGATGATTACGAGAAACGCTATCAATGGGTATTGCCTCTTTCAAATACCGCAAACGGAAAAGTTGCAGGCAAAGAAAAGGTCATGCTTGAAACCTACATACAGATGACATATTTTGATCGAATCATATCAAGAGCCAACACACGCTTTATGGTAATGTCGGGAGGTCAGTATGAACTTAAACGCCGCAAGGAAGCGGAAGATAAAAAAGCTCAAAGCGGCTTAGATTTAGATATTATTGACCATTACAACGGTACAGAGCGCAGCGTTAAAACACTTTCGGGTGGCGAATCCTTTAAGGCTTCCCTTTCCCTTGCACTTGGGCTTTCCGATGAAATACAATCAACATCAGGCGGTATTAAATTGGACACAATGTTTGTTGATGAAGGCTTTGGAAATCTGGACGATGACTCCATAGATCAGGCGATGAATGCTTTGTCCGGATTGGCTGAAGGTAACCGTCTTGTGGGTATAATTTCTCATGTGTCGGAGCTGAAAAATAGGATAGACAAACAAATTGTGGTGACAAAAGAAAAAAGCGGAGGAAGCATGGCAAATATAATGACATAGAAATTGGTTAAACAATAAAAAATACGTCATTGTTATTGAGAATATGGATAGGCAGGAAAGAGGACTTAGAGGATAAGTCGGTTATTGCCTCAAAATTTTACGTTTTATAATAAAAATCGGCATTTTTATCAATAATTGATTCTATTATTGGTAAATTTTTCCAAAAAAAACTTCAAAAAATGCAAAATTTTTCTGAAAATGCAGTTGTATAAGGGTGAAATTCGTGTTATAATACTTATAAGTGAAAATTTTTACAATTTAGCAAACTTATGACGTAAATTTACGCAAAAAATGTTTTATTTATCCATATATCCCTCGGCACGTCATTTTTGCTGCAATAGAAATTTTTAATTTCAATTCAGGAGGATAAAAACGGCAGATGTTTACAAAGGATATCGGTATAGATCTGGGTACCGCGAATACCCTTGTTTATATGAGAGGAAAAGGGATTATTATAAGAGAGCCAAGTGTTGTGGCGGTGGATGTAAAGTATGACAGAGTGAGATATGTGGGACAGGAAGCTAAGGACGTAATAGGAAGAACCCCCGGTTCCATAAAGGCTGTAAGACCTCTTAAAGACGGCGTAATCGCGGATTTCGACATTACCACAAGCATGCTTCAGGAATTTATAAAAAAGGCGCTTAAGGGCAGAGCCTTTACAAAGGCGCGTGTTATCATATGTATTCCCTCCGGAGTTACCGCGGTAGAGCGCCGCGCGGTAAAGGAAGCGACACAGAATGCGGGCGCAAAGCGCGTGTCGATTATCGAAGAGCCGATGGCGGCGGCAATAGGCGCGGGCCTTCCCGTAGCGGAGCCCACAGGAAGCATGATTGTTGATATCGGCGGCGGCACCAGCGAGGTGGCGGTTATTTCTCTTGGGGGCATTGTTACATCTCGTTCCGTAAGGGTTGCGGGAGACGAGTTTGACGCTTCCATTATCAACTATATTAAGAAAAAGTACAACCTTCTTATCGGCGAAAGAACCGCCGAAAACATTAAAATAGGTATCGGTTCCGCATATCCTTATGCCGACAACGAGCCGGTGATGGATATCAAGGGAAGAAACCTTATGAACGGACTTCCCGAAAATATCACGGTTACCAGCGAGGAGATAAGGGATGCTCTTTCCGAACCGCTGAGCAACGTTACCGAAGCCATAAAGATTACTCTTGAAAAAACGCCCCCCGAGCTTGCGGCGGACATTATCGACCAGGGCATTATGTTAGCGGGCGGCGGCGCGCTTCTTAAGGGGCTTGATCTTCTTATAAACCACGAAACGGGTATGCCCGTTAAGATTGCTGAGCGTCCTTTGGACTGTGTTGCTGACGGTACGGGCGCGGTGCTTGAAAATATCGACAAGCTGGTAGACGTGCTTGACGATGACGACAAGACATATTATTGATAATTATTAAGTCGGTGTATATTCGCGCCGACTTATTTGTATACGGTCTTCTGTTGTTTCTGAGGAGGACAATTGACATATGAGAGAATTTTTTCATACGATAAAATTTAAAATTCTTGTCTGCATTTTTGCCCTTTTGTTGGGTTTTTTAATATACGTGGCGATAGCCGCGGGGGCTTCCTCGCTTCCGAAGGCTTTTCTTGAAACAATTTCCTCCCCTTTCGTCACCCTATCCACAAACGTTACTAATTGGATGGAGAGCACAATTGATAAATTTGTCAACGCCGACAAATATAAGCAGGAAAACGAACTTTTAAGGGAACAGCTTTCGGAAATATACAGCAATGTTCTTGATAAAGAAGCTCTTGAAAAGGAAAATCAGCAGCTCAAGGATATGCTTGAAATAACGGAAAACCACAAGGATTTCAAATGGAGTCCGCCCTGCTCCGTAACAGCGAGGAATTCCGCCGACATATCGGGAGGTTTCACCATAAACAGAGGTTCTAACGATGGTATTTCCCTTTATGACCCAGTGTTTACAAAAAAGGGGCTTGTGGGTACGGTGAGCGAGGTGGCGCCTAACTACTCTATTGTCTCCACCGTTCTTTCCGATGATATTAACATAGGGGTAAGCGGTGTGGACAGTCATGCTCTCGGAATTATCGAAAACGATCTGGACAGCGCTTATACCGGTCATTGTGTAATGAATTACACGGGAAGAGACAGCGGAATAGCCGTAAATGAAGTGATAGTAACCTCCGGAAGCTCCTTTTTCCCCAAGGACATGCTTTTGGGCACTGTTGCCGATATTATAAACGACAGCAACGGACTTTCGGTACATGTACAGATAAAGCCTTTTGTGGACGTATTCAGCGTTTCGGAGGTCTTTGTGCTGGTGGATTTCGAAGGAAAGGGCGAGGATACGGCCGGAAGCGCCGAATAAACAATTATACATTAAAGGGAAAGACCGATGCGTTACAAAATAAATCCTACCGTCGCTTATACAAGGAAAATGAAAACCAAGGTTTTTTTGCGCTGGTTTTTTTATTCTCTCTCCTTGATAATTCTGTATTCCATAATGAGCTGCGGCGCCTTCGGGTTGTGGCAGCCTTATCTTATATTCGCCTTAGCTATCGGGGTTTCCATGAGAGAAACGGAGTTTACCTCGTCGATATTCGGGATTTTCTGCGGCTTTATGCTGGATATCTCTATGGATACGCTGTTTGGTTTTTTTGCGGTGTGCATTATGCCCTGCTGTTTTGTAGCTTCTCTCCTGTCGCATAACCTTATTAAAGTAAATTTTTTGAATCATCTTATCTTTACCGGAGTAACGGCGCTTCTTTCCTTTTCTTTATACTATCTGTTTAATTTTGTAATTTGGCATACGGAGGGAAGAGAGATAGTGATTACCGCTATATTGCTTCCTTCTTTCATCGCGACTGTTATAACCGCGCCGCTGATGTTTTATTTAACAAGATTTATAGCTTCAAAATTCGGACTCGAACATAACGAGGATCTTGACGACGCGGTTGAGGAAGCCGTGGACAAGGCCGATGAGGAGCGAAGAAGCAAAAAGATTTTGAATTTAAAAAAGAATAAATATATTAAAGAGTTGGATAAGGAAAAGAGAAGAAATAAAACAGACAATTAACATAAAATATTGTTTTGCCATACTGAATTGTGACAAATAATTAAATGTTGAATACATGCAGTTTAATACTAATCCATTTTAAAACTGTTGGATTAGTGTTTTGGGTGCAACCCTTTTAAACTATGGATTTTATCCATAGTTTAAAAGGGTTTGGTATAAGAACCTGTCTTCACAAGATTTATACGTGGATTTTCGAGCAAATATTGACGAGGATAAGGCTTTCCAACGCTGTCATCAGCGAAATTTGCCTAAAAGACGAGTGCAATGACAGGCTCTAAATAAGAAAGGGATTTATAGATGAAAATAGGATATATAGTCAGAAGCTTATTTTGGGTAATAATTGCCTTTGTGCTTGTATTCTTAGCCGCGATTCAGCTTATGAGCATACAGATAGTAAACGGCGATTATTACGCTTCCCAGACGGAAAGCTTCCGTGAAGCGGATCAGTCTATTTCCGCCGCCAGAGGTCAGATTTCCGACGTGAACGGAAAGGTCATAGTCAGCAATCAAAGTGTATTTAAGGTGATTCTTCAGGATGCTTTCCTAACTTTGGGAAAAGAAAACGACACGATAGCCTCTACCATTGCCATTCTGGAAAAATGCGGCGAAAAGTGGATTGATAATGTTCCCATAACCATGGAGGAGCCCTTTGTCTTTACCGACGTTTCCGAAGAAGTTCTGGATAAATTCAGATCCAATCTGGGTCTGAACCTTGACGCTACCGTCGAGAACTGCCTTCGCGCATTGGCGGAGAATTATTCAATAAATACAGAAAAATACGATGCGAGAACGGTAAGGCTGATAGGCGGCGTAAGATACGAGATGGAGCGAAAGGACTTTTCTTTTCGCAACAAGTATATATTGGCGGAGGATATTTCTCTTGAAACGGTTCTCCGGCTGAAGGAGCAGGGCTTTATTTTAGCGGGAATTGATATTTCCGAGGAGCCTAAGCGAATTTATATCAGAGGCGATATTGCTCCTCACGTAATAGGAACCATCGATCCCATAACAGAAAAGGAATATGAGAAAAGCAAGGACGAGGAAGGCAATACAAAGTACACCATTAACGATCTTATAGGAAAAACCGGCATAGAATACGGTATGGAAAGCGTACTTAAGGGTACCGACGGTAACAGAACTATTGTGCGCAGCAGCAGCGGCGAGGTTGTTTCCGATACCGTCACCGAGTCCGTACAGCCGGGCAGCAGCCTTAAACTCACCATAGAAAGCGATTTTCAGGAGGATCTTCAAACCATACTAGAAAACCAGATAAACTGGCTGCACTGGCTCAACGACCCCCAAAGAGGAAACGAATGCGACGGCGGAGCCGTGGTGGTGCTGAATGCCAAAACTGGAGCGGTTCTGGGAATGGCCAGCTATCCCACATATAATTTGATTGATTACGCTGATAATCCCCTTGCCGTATTAAACGGGGAAAACGGAGCATCTATGTTCAACGCGGCGGTGGACGGACTGTTTCGGCCCGGCTCCGCCTTTAAAACCATAAACGCGGCGGCGGGACTGATTGAGGGTTATATCAATAAGGATACTCCCGGAATCTGCACCGGGACATATACCTATTACAGCGATTACCAGCCCACTTGTACCGGCTATCATAACGGCTATAACGTGGTACAGTCCTTGAAAGTTTCCTGTAATATCTTCTTTTATGATCTGGCAAGACGAATGGGCATTGATACCCTATCTTCCTATGCGGAAAAATTCGGCTACGGCACCGATCTCGGCTTGGAAATTTCAGCTCAGTCCGGACAGATGACCACACCTTCAAACTACGAAACCTCCACTAATCAACCGTGGGACGCAGGACAGGTGCTGCAGGCGGGTATAGGTCAGAGCGCTACACAGGTAACCCCTCTTAATTTAGCAGTACAGGCGCTTACTCTTGCAAACAACGGAATCAGATACAAGCCATATCTTGTGGATTCCGTCTGGAATTACGACTATACCGAGCTGTTGTCAAAAACCGTGCCTGTTGTGGCGGAAAAGATAGATGACAAGGGTACCGAAGCCTTTGAAACGGTGAGAGAGGGTATGATCGAGGTAAGTACATGGTGCTACTGGCCTACCGGAGATCCCAGTAAATGGACATTTGACTACCTCCCCTCAAAGGTAGCGATAAAAACCGGTACCGCCGAAATGGACTCGATAGGAAAGTATTATACCTCTACCGTTATGGGTTACTATCCTGCCGAGGATCCACAGATAGCCTTTGGAATAGTTCTCAGCAAGGGCGAATATTCCAGATATATGATAAGGAATATTATTGACGCATATTTTTATGATTGCTACGAACCGGATCTTGATGAGGAAGGCAATGTGGTTTCTCCTTGGAAGCGCTGGATTGTGACGGATAAGCCTTTAGTGAGATGATAAAATAAAAATTAAAAATTTGTAAAATATTTATCATATAGCCTTTTTAAAACCGGATTTTATGAAAAATGCACAAAAAAGCTTGCGTTTTAACAATAAATATACCAAACTTTTTGCCAAATCCATTAAAACCCTTTTCATTTTCAAAATTATATGCTATAATGTAAAAGAAACGTTATTCATACAATTACAATTTAAAACCCGAGGTGCTGTCCTTATTGATTTTTTTGAAAAAGTAGCTTACAATAAACCAATGAATTCGCTTTTATAGCGGTTATATCGCATTTCGGCGTATTGAAGGCGGATTCCGAAAAAGAAAAAGGGAGGGTTTTCCAATGAACATTGCTTTAATAGCGCATGACTCCAAGAAAGAGCTTATGGTACAGTTCTGCATAGCCTACTGTGGTATTTTAAGCAGACATGATCTCTGCGCTACCGGAACTACGGGAAAACTTGTGGCGGAGGCAACCGGACTTCGTATCCAGAGATTTCTCAGCGGATCGCAGGGCGGTGATCAGCAGATATCAGCGCGCATTTCCTGCAATGAGATTGATATACTGATATTTTTCAGAGACCCTATAAATATAAATCATCGTGAGCCAAACGAATCGCATCTTCTTAGGCTCTGCGATGTTCACAATATACCGGTAGCCACCAATATGGCAACCGCAGAGGCACTTATACACGCGCTTGAGCGCGGCGATCTTGATTGGCGCGAAATTGTAAGATACTGAAAGCTTGTATTTTCGGTATCTTGTAAATGTCATTTCGGCGGATTTTGCCGATGACAGTGTTGGAAAGCTTTATTTTTGATAAAATTTGCTTGAAAATCCATTCGCAAATTTTGCGGATACAGGGTTTAACAGCGGCTTTGCGGTTGTAGGGCTTTAGCGGCATAAGCTTATAAAAAATCCCCGTGCCTTACAGGTGCGGGGTTAATTTTAGAGCGCAGCTTAAACAAGCTGCCGGAATTGCGAAGCAATTGGAATATAACCTCCCGCTAAACCGAGAGATGAAGAGACTTTGCATGTAATACCAATCCCTAGATTATTATAAGAGGCTGTGGACAACCGGCAGCGGTTATAAGAAAGAGAACGGAAAGGAAAGGGCAAAAATGGACATTGTTACCAAAGCGCCGAGAGGAACGGCGGACAAGCTGCCTGCTCAGATAAATAAATGGCATACTATTGAAAAAGCGGCGGCACGGATTGCGGAAACTTATGGCTGCAAGGAGCTGAGAACTCCTACCTTTGAGCATACCGAGCTGTTTCAGCGGGGCGTCGGCGATACTACCGACGTTGTACAAAAAGAAATGTATACTTTTAACGATAAAAAGGGGAGAAGCATAACTCTTAAGCCCGAAGGCACGGCGGGAGCCGTGAGAGCCGCTTTGGAAAACGGACTGCTGAACGAGGCCCTTCCCCTTAAGCTTTATTATCTTACAAGCTGTTTTCGTTACGAAGCGCCTCAGAGCGGAAGATTGAGAGAATTTAAACAATTCGGCGTTGAATACTTCGGTGCGGATTCTCCCATGAGCGATGCGGAGCTTATCTGTATGGCGGACGGTATTTTCAGGTTTTTGAGGATTGAAAACATACGGCTGGAAATAAACAGCATAGGCTGTCCCAAATGCAGGGCGGAATATCAGAAGGCTTTAAAGGAGTATTACGTACAGTACAGTGAACAGCTTTGCGATACCTGTAAGGAAAGGCTGGAAAAGAATCCCATGCGGCTTCTGGACTGCAAGAGTGAAATTTGTCACGGGTTCGCGGAAAAAGCGCCGATTATTTTGGATTACCTTTGCGATGAGTGTAAAACGCATTTTGACAAGGTTAAAAAGGCTCTTGACGATATGGGCGTAAAATATACCGTAAATCCCCGTATTGTAAGAGGTTTGGATTATTACACAAATACCGTTTTTGAATTTATAAGCGATAACTGCGGTACACAAGGCACTGTGTGCGCGGGAGGCAGATACAACGGACTTGTGGAAGAAATAGGAGGTAAATCCGTTTCGGGACTCGGCTTCGCCATGGGTCTTGAGCGCGTTATTATGGTAATGGACGCTCAGAATGCCGATTACGAACCCGCTAAAAAGTGCGATTTGTTTATAGCAGGAACCGACGAAGCCTCATCTTTATACGCCATGAACCTTGTAAGGCAGCTGAGGGATTACGGTTTCTGGGCGGAATGCGACATAGTTGGCAGAAGCTTAAAATCTCAAATGAAATATGCCGATAAATTGGGAGCAAATTTCAGCATGGTAATAGGAGAAAACGAGATACAATCCGGAAAGGCGGAACTTAAGAATATGAAAAACGGCGAAAAATCCTTTGTCAATATCGGGGATAAATTTGCCGAAGGTATAGGCTCAATTTTGATGGCAATCGAATAACTGTAATACGGAAAGGAAGGTTAAGTCAGATGGAATTCAGTCTTAAAGAAGTATATAAGGATTATTTCAAGATCGGCGCCGCGGTTAATACGGAAAGCGTAGATACCTGCAAGGACATTATTCTGAAGCATTTTAACAGTATAACCTGCGAAAACGCGATGAAATTCGCCGAAACCGAACCGGAGGAAGGAAAATTCACTTTCGGGGACGCGGATAAAATATACGGTTTCGCAAAGAAACACAACATACCCGTAAGAGGGCACAATTTCGTATGGCATCACGCGATGCCGGATTGGATTTTTAATAACACGGACAGGGAAGGACTTTTAAAGCGTCTTGAAAATCATATTAAGGCGCTTACGGAAAGATATCCCGACTTATACTGCTGGGACTGTATAAACGAAGGCATAGAGGACGGAGAAGGATATTTAAGAAAAACCCCATGGCTTGACATAATCGGCGAGGATTATTTTGAACAGGTTTTTGCCGTTGCCGCCAAGTACGTGGACAAACCGCTGTTTTACAACGATTACAACGAATTTGACGCTGTAAAAAGGAAAAAGATAATTCAAATGGTAAGGGAGGTAAATGAAAAAGGAATACGTATTGATGGTATCGGGCTTCAGTGCCATTTGGGACTTAACCTCAAGTTTGATATTGATGAGATAAAGCGCGGAATAGAAGAATACGCGAGTCTCGGCTACAAGCTTCAGATAACAGAGCACGATGTTTCCAATTATCCTTACGAAGACAGGGAGATTCATCTCGCGCCAACCTTTGAGGAGTATAAAAAACAAACCAAGACGTTCAAGGAATTTTTCTCCGTGCTCCGTACATACAGGAATGAGATAGAGTCAGTCACTTTCTGGGGAGTGGCGGACGACACTTCGTGGCTTAATTACTTCCCTGTGGAGGGCAGGAAAAACGGGGGATTGCTTTTTGATGAAAATCACGAGCCCAAAGAGGGCTTTTATGCCATATGTGATTTTTAATTCCAATCTTTGATTATCCATGCTATTTGTCTATACCTTGACCAAAGATTAGTATAAAATATATATTATAAAAACGCCGTTCAATCCCGTTTTTGGCATTGAACGGCGTTTTTCGATTTTACATCAATCCTTTTTTAAACTGACGTAATATCCACAGTTTTAAAAGAGATTGGTATTATTCCGTTTCTCTAAGCTCACTGTACTTTTTTCGGGTGGCTAATCCGCCTCTTATATGTCTTTCCTGTTTGTTTTTTTCCAGAACCTCCTTTACCTGCTTTTGCAGTGTGGGGTTTACTTTTTCGAGTCTTGCGGTTATATC
Organism: uncultured Ruminiclostridium sp.; assembly: GCA_910588335.1. Classification (GTDB taxonomy): domain Bacteria; phylum Bacillota; class Clostridia; order Oscillospirales; family Ruminococcaceae; genus Ruminiclostridium_E. The sequence goes on from CAJUQV010000024.1 coordinate 26,329, forward strand.
TTGATGAACCGTGCTTTTGCTGATTCCGAATACTTTTGCCGCGCTTCTTACGGTAGCTTCATTTTCTACTATGTACTTTCCGAGGCTTACGCATCTTTCCTGTTTTGTTCCGAAGTCTTGAACTGTTGAAGTATTCCCTTTTGGTGACATTGTTTCGCCCCTTTGCTTAATTTTTTCCGCTTTTTCCGTTACGGATATTTTATTGTATGCAGACAAATTCTCCATCATTACAACCCTTGTTTGTCCGTTTGCAAAAGTACAAGTCTATTTTTTGCCTTTTACACATATTTATTGTAAAAAAGGACAAGGAGGATAACGGAAAGTGGAAAGAGCGTCAGGATTGCTTGTTAGAAGAAAAGCCGCCGAGGATAATAAGCAGCCTAATATTAAAACACAATCGCACCGTTCAAAGGAGCGTACTAACACGGCCGACCGCGCCGTGTCGAACGTTGATCGGGGGTTTCCCGAAGAGGCTTTTTCGGGGGAAGTTTCTTTGGACAGCAAAGCCCATAACCGCATTAAAGCGGAAATAGGCGGGAGAAGAGAAAAAAAGCTTTCGGGTATGGAAAAGTCAAGTGCTGCCGATGTCTTGGAAAAACAGATGTTATCTGTAAAAACGGATTTGGAACATATGGGTCTCACTTCGTCAGAGGCAAAAAAGCGCCTTTTGGAGGACGGTCCAAATACTCTTGAACAGAAGAAAAAGAGAAAAGCCCTGAAAATGTTTGCGGGGCAGTTCAAGGACGCTATGGTTATGATACTGATGGCTGCCACGGCGGTGTCGGTGGTTATGGGAGAGTATTACGACGCGCTTACGATATTGGTGATCGTGGTGTTGAACGCCGTATTGGGTTTCGCTCAGGAATATCGGACAGAGAAGACACTTGAGACCATAAAAGCCATCGCCGCTCCTACCGCCAAAGTAAAAAGAGACGGCGCGCTGACCGTTATTCCCTCTGAAAATGTGGTAAGAGGGGATTTGGTATTTCTTGAAGCAGGCGACAGAGTGCCCGCCGATTGTGAAATAGTCGAGTGTATGGCTTTGCAGTGTGACGAATCCGCCCTGACGGGCGAAAGCGTTCCTGCTGATAAAATGGCAGCCGCAGTAAATAAGGGACTGCTTAATCAGAAGGGCGCTGTGTATATGGGGACGGTTGTCACAAAGGGACATTGTGCGGCGGAGGTTTTCGCCACGGGAAAATCCACCCAGATGGGCATGGTGTCAGATATGCTCAGCGAGATAGAGGAAGAAAAAACTCCGCTTCAAAAGCGTCTTGGCGAATTGGGAAAGATTATAGGGATAGCCTGCATTATTATCTGTATTCTCGTAAGCATTATAGGTATTTTTAGAGGAAACGAAATCTTCGATATGCTTTTTGTGGGTATTACTTTGGCGGTGGCTGCGATACCTGAGGGTCTGCCCGCTACTGTGACCATAGCTCTTGCTTTGGCGGTAAGACGAATATATAAGCAAAAGGCGCTGGTGAACAAGCTGCATTCCGTGGAAACGTTAGGCTGCGCAAACGTGATTTGTACCGATAAAACCGGTACCCTTACCGCCAACAAAATGACTGTCACCGAAATATTTACATTAAGCGGCGGAAAAGAGATAAAAGCGACGGATCACATTTCAAAAATGCTCTTTACCTGCGGAGCGGTCTGTAATAATTCCGACGGGGAAAACGGCGATCCAACGGAATCTGCTCTTATAATATCCGCCAGGAACGCGGGAGTAACTGTATCCGGATATAAAAGAATATCGGAAATTCCTTTTGATAGCGGCACAAGGTTTATGGAAGTGACGGTAAAATCGTCGGCCGGAGAAACGGTCAGCTTTTTAAAGGGAGCTTCGGATACGGTGCTGGAAAAATGCTCCCAATACCTCGGTATAGATGGAGTTGAGACGCTCGGCGCGCCCGTAAAGCGCAAGATCACCGAGGCGGTGGAAAATATGACCGGAAGAGGCTTAAGATCACTGGCCTTTGCCTATAAAACCGTCGGAAGCGACCGATACATTTTTATAGGACTTCAGGGAATGGAGGATCCGTTACGGCCGGAAATCAGAGGCGCGGTGAAAAAGTGCGAAAAAGCGGGAATCAGGATTATTATGCTGACGGGAGACCATATAAACACCGCCGCCGAAATAGCTTCGAGGGCGGGTATTATGAAGAAGGGGCAAAAAGCGTATAGCGGAGCCGAATTGGCTTTAATGAGCGATAAAGAGCTTTCGGAAAAGCTGGATAGCGCGGCGGTGTTTGCAAGAGTAAGCCCGGCCGATAAGCTCAGGATTGTGCGTATGCTTAAAAAACAGGGCAATATTGTGGCTATGACCGGGGATGGCGTAAACGACGCTCCTGCGGTAAAGGAAGCCGCAATAGGCGTAGCCATGGGAAAAACCGGCACCGACGTCACAAAGGAGGCGGCAAAGCTCGTGCTTTTGGACGACAATTTCGCCACTCTTGTAAACGCAGTAGAGCAGGGAAGGACGGTATATTCCAATATCCGCAAATTTATAAGGTATATGCTGTCATGTAACATAGGAGAGGTGTTTACAATGCTTTTTGCCATGCTTCTGGGGCTTCCTGTGGTTCTGCTGCCGATTCAGCTTCTGCTTATAAATCTTGTAACAGACGGACTTCCCGCAATCGCTCTCGGAATGGAGCCCTGTGACAGTAATATTATGGATCTGCCGCCCCGAAAGAGCGATGAAAGTATTTTTGCAGGGGGAATGCTGTGGAGCATTATTATAAGAGGACTGGCGATAGGCATTGTGTCTGTGCTGAGTTTCCGAGCCGTTTTCGAAGGTTTTGGGTCTGAAGCGGCAAGAACGGCGGCTATGGTTACCCTGAGCCTTTCACAGCTCATATTTGTGTTTGAGTGTAAAACTGAGGGAAGGGGAATTTTTAACGCCCGATATCTTTCAAATCCGAGACTTATCGCCGCGGTGCTGATAAGCCTGCTGCTCACATTGGGCGTTGTGTATGTATCCTGGCTTTCATCTGTTTTCGATACGGTGTTCCTTGATACGTCAATACTTCTGCAAAGCGTTCTGTATTCTGCGGCAGTGCCGTTTATCCGTGGTATATGGCTTTTTATCAGGGGCAATAAGGAAGTATCCGGCGGGTATGACAATATAAAATAATATTTTAGTGTAAAATGACGGTTGATTTATTATCGGGGTTATGCTATTATTTTATTAACGGATTATAGTCTGAAAAAAACGATACATTATGGGCGGCAGAAGAAATTTTAAAAGCATTGACACTGATTATTTCAGAAGCCTATAGTATAATATGTGATGGTTGTGAAAAAAGGGAACGTCCGTTAAAAAGGACGTTCTTTTTTTGAACGGCGCGTCTCTATTTGTATTACTATATTTTTTGAAAAAGCGATTTTTGCTTTTATATTAGTGTATGTTTGAAAAATCGAAAACGCCGTTTTTTCGCCCCCAAAGGGTCATCTTCTGCGGCAAAAAGCTTTGTCAAACGGCGGTTTGACTGCGTTTTTTCTTGAAGCTAACCATTTTGGGTCATAAATCCGGCATTTACTCTATTTTCAAACAAGCTCCAGTAGAATAGAAAGATAAAAAATTTTTAAAAAAATGAATGGATTTATAAATTCGAATCGTATTACATATGAAGATCAAAAAAATAAATAGGAGGAAAAATTTAAATGAAAAAAACAATTTCCTTGATATTATCGGCCTTTTCCGTTGTTACCTTAAGCGCTGCGCCGATTTTCGCGGAAAACGCGCGGGTGGTTGATGACACTTCCTGCTATGGCATGTGCCTGAACTCGGTGAATTCATGTTTTTACGCCGATATGAACAACGACGGAATCTGTGACAACTGCGGAGTAAGGGGAACTCACGGTTACTGCTATATAGGCGGTTACAACGATTCCGACGGGGATGGAGCCTGTGATAATTGCGGAGTAAGCGTAAAACACGGTTTTTGCCACGGTGTATATTACAATGACGCGAACAGGGACGGGATCTGTGATAACTGTGGTATAAGCGGAAGGCACGGTTACTGTTACGGTGTGTATTACAGCGACGCCAACGCTGACGGAATCTGTGATAACTGCGGTGTTAGTGGGACTCACGGCTATTGTCATTTCGCCTATTACGCTGATTCAAACTCAGACGGAATATGTGACAACTGTGGTTCGGGCGTGAAACACGGTTACTGTCACAGCGTATATTACTCCGACGCCGACAGAAACGGAATCTGCGACAACTGCGGCGTAAGCGGAAAGCATGGTTATTGTCACGGCGTATATTATTCCGACTCCAACGGAGACAAAATTTGTGATAACTGCGGTGTAAGCGGAAAGCATGGTTATTGCCGTACGGGATATTACAATGACGCCAACAAGGATGGTGTTTGTGACAACTGTGGCATTAGCGGAATCCATACTTACTGCCATATTGGGTTCTACGCTGACGCTGACGGCGACGGTATCTGCGATAGCTGCGGCGTAAAAGGAAGCCTCGGTCATTGCCGTACAGGTAGCTACGCCGATATCAATGGCGACGGAATCTGCGATAACTGCGGATTAGGCTTAAAGCACGGACACTGCGGAGGAAATTACATCAATACAAATGTAAACTCCGGCAGCGGAAGCTGTGGCGGTCACCATGGCGGACATCACGGCGGAGGACGCCGCCACGGCTGCCGCTGATGCAAATATAAAAGGAAAGCTGATATGCGAAGTGACCAAGAGGTAAACAGAGCCATCGAACGGTATTCTGATACCGTTCGTAGGCTTTGTATGATACGTTTGAAAAATTATGCCGATACTGAGGACATATTTCAGACAGTTTTTTTGAAATATGTCCTCAGTTCCGTTTCATTTGAAAATGAAGAGCACGAGAAGGCGTGGTTTATAAGGGTAACTATAAACGCCTGCAAGGATCTGCTCAAAAGTTTCTTCAGAAGTCACTCGGTTTCTCTTGATGAGATAGCGGAGCAGGCTTCCGAGTGTCCACCGGATTACAGGGAGGTTTTGGAAGCGGTAATGTCTCTTCCCCAAAAGTACAGGGACGTGGTATATCTGCATTATTATGAGGAATATACCGCCGCGGAGATAGGACGTATATTGGGAAAGAACGTAAATACGGTATACACCCTTTTGACGCGTTCCAAGCAAATGCTTCGTGAGAAGCTGGGAGGTGACGAATATGAATAATGAATTCAAAGAAATATTTGACAGCGTAAAAGCAGAAGAGTCTTTAAAAAACAGCACCAAGGCGTTTCTTGCAGAAAAAACCCGTCTTTATGCCAAGACGAAAACGCCAAAAAGAAAAATTTTTCTTTGCTCTGCGGTCTGTGCCAGTATGCTGCTTTTAGTGGTGACAGGCGGGCTTTATTTCACTCCCACGTCTGAGATAAGCATAGATATAAATCCCTCGTTGGTTATGAGTATAAACCGTTTTGACCGAGTTATATCAATGAACGGACTTAATGAAGACGGCAAGGAGCTGACGGGGGAGCTTGACGTAAAATTTAAAAATTACGTTGACGCGGTAAATTTAATACTGGAAAACGGGAAAATTTCCGCGCTTCTCTCAAATGACGATATTATGACAATTACCGTTACCGGAACCGACGAGGAGCAGACTGTCAGAATCTTTTCCAATGTGGAGGAATGTACGTCCGGACATGAGAATGCGCACTGCTATTACTCTTCCTCGGATGAAACCGAGGCGGCTCACAACGCCGGGCTTTCCTGTGGGAAATATAAGCTTTTTCAGCAGGCAAAGGCTCTTGATCCGGATATCACCCCGGAAATGATACAAAGCATGACCGTGAAAGAAATACATGAACTTATTGACGCGCTTTTGTATGAAAATTCCGTTGAAACGTCATCCAGCATATTGAACGGTCATCACGGCTCGAACGGTCACGGACACGGATAATTCCGAGGCTGTTATGTCACAGTACGACCCCTCCGCATATACTGCTAAAGAGCAGGGAATCCCGTAGGTGAGGGCGGAGGGTAATGGAAACATTCATGAAAAGCCACAGCCACCCAAGTGATTGGGACTTACCTGCTGAATATAAATAAAGCCTCCCGTCTGACGACGGGGGGCTTTGGGTTTTCAGAGGGTCTCTTAGAACCGTTTCTATGTGGACAGGTTCTAATACTAATCCTTTTTAAAACTGTTGGATTGATATTTCGGGTGCAATCCTGTTTAAACTATGGATAAAATCCATAGTTTAAACAGGTAAAAGTTCAATCAATTCTTTTTTGCTTCCTTTTTGTGATACAAAAAGGAAGCAGGGTTTTCAAAGAGGCGGAAACCAACGATATTGGCACGAAGTGCCAATATCGTTGCCCCCTAATGCCGAATGGTTCTCCGAAGAGAGGGATTCCAAAAATATCACAGCTTGGTGTTTTTGGAAGGGGAAAGCCTTGCAAAGACGGGTGCTCATAAAAAAGTTTTTGCCACAACACTTATGATTTTCAGCCAAAAGTGCTATAGCGTTTCTATTGACAATGTAACGGCTTTGATATATAATTATTACTAAGATAAATCGGAATTTTCTGGGGGGAACTATAATGCGAGTTGAAACAATAGAAACCGAACGCCTATATCTGCGCGGATTTCAGAAAGAAGATGCTATATTTGCCATCAGTATTTGGAATGATCCAGAGATGGGGGAATATCTGCCAGATCAGGCAATGGAAGAAATCGACAAAGAGTACTTAAAAGAAATAGAAATGCTGTCGGAGGATGAGGCATGTTGCTATATGATAGCCGAATTTAAAGATACACATGAAAGGGTTGGAACTTGCAGTTTTATACCGAGTAAGGACGGAAAATCATACGATATTGCCTATTGCGTGCATAAGAAATATTGGAGAAACGGATATGCGACCGAAATGGCGAGAGGAATGGTGGATTACGCGAAGAAGCACGGCGCAGGTAAGGTAACTGTCAGGGTCAATCAGGAGAATACCGCTTCTAACGCAGTCGTTAAGAAAATAGGCTTTGAAGTTATCGGTGAAAAGCGTTATAAAAAGCGTGGAACAGAGTTGGAATTCTGCGACTATTTATATGAATTACAGGTTGAATGACAGCGATAAATTCTGATTTATGCGAGTAATAGAATATTTACAACAAGCCCCGAAGCAGCTGCCAATAGTTGCTTCGGGGCTTAAACTTCTTTATGAGTATAGTCCTAAAAGAGGGTTTTCCCCTTTTTGGTAAGCACATGTTTTCCTTTGATGTTATCCCCGAATGGTAAAAAATTTTTTACAGCCTCTTATAAAAATAATGCCGTCCGAATTTTTTTCAAAAATAAAATGGACGTTTTTTTGCTTTATAAAAAAATCATATAATTAAAAATATTTCCTCGCTTTGATTTTTTCTTTTGGTAAAAGGGTTTGTATAAAATCAAGGTGTTTTTTTGCCCAAAAAAATACATATTAAAAATATACAAACGGTGGGGTAAAGTATGAAATGTTTTTTTAATGTTTCATAACATTTTTTTCAGTAATTTATTTAAAAGGATTTTTCACACAAGTTTATTGTGCAATAGCTACAAAATAAAATATTATAATTTGTTATAAAGTACCAATATTTGCGTTATCGCATTTTTTTCTTTTTTTAAAAAAAATAAAGAAATGCAAAAAAGCTCTGATGATCATATGATAAAAAGAAATGAACGTTATATTTCCGGGCAATAAAAGCTTTCGGTATAATTTGCATTTTTTTCCGGATTATGTTATTATATAATTTGTATAATATTATTGATAAATCATTCGTCAGATAAGCTGAAAACTGGAAAGAATTTGAAAATAGTGTTTGGAAGTAATTTTGATTTTCGATCTGATTTTATATTGTTTGAAAATCGGTACTTATAATGTAAAAAACAAAGAGAGGCTATCTAATGACAACAGATTTTTTCAGAGGAGTTCGTCACGGAATACCGATTGCTCTTGGGTACATTTCGGTTTCCTTCGGCTTCGGAATAATGGCGGTTCGGGCGGGGTTGTCACCTTTGGCAGCGGTTATGATTTCGGTGACTAACCTTACCTCGGCGGGACAGGCAGCGGGGATATCGGTTATATCTGCAGGTGGAACTCTTGCAGAAATGGCATTGACCCAGTTTATCATCAATATACGTTATTCCCTTATGGGTTTCTCGCTTTCTCAAAAATTGAACCGGAATTTTAATACGGTTCACAGAATGATCGCCTCATTCGGTATAACCGATGAAATTTTCGCGGTGGCTTCGGCGCAGCCTCACGAGATATCGCCTTCTTATATGTACGGTCTTGTTTCGGCGGGTTTTTTCGGTTGGAGTTTCGGTACTCTTTTGGGAGCGTTGGCGGGACAGGTATTACCGCAGCAGCTCATGAACGCTATGGGGCTTGTACTGTACGGGATGTTTTTGGCGATAATTATTCCGCCTGCGAGAAGAAAATTAAGTGTTTTATCGGTGGTGCTGATTGCGGCGGGGATGTCGGTGCTGTGCAGATATGTATTTTTAATAAGCGGCGGATTTTCCATTATAATAAGCGGTGCAGCGGCGGCTGCCGCAGGTGCCGTGCTGTTTCCCGTAAAGGACGGTGAAGCATGAGCATAGTATTGTATATTGCGGTAATGGCTTTAGTGACTTATATTGTGAGAATGTTTCCCCTAACATTTTTCAGAAGAAAGATAAAGTCGCGTTTTCTCAAGAGTTTTCTTTTTTATATTCCATATGCTATATTGAGCGCCATGACCATTCCCGCGATTTTTTATTCTACGGGAAGCGTGATAACGGCGGCAGTTGGAACGATAATAGCGGTGGTGCTTGCTTACTTTGAGCTGCCGCTTATTGTTGTGGCTCTGGCTGCTTCGGCAGGGGCGTTTGCAGCGGGATTTTTTATTTAATAATAGGGTTTGTTGAAAAATCGGAAACGCCGTGTTTTCGCCCCCAAACAGTCATCTTCTGTGTCAAAAAGCCTCGTCAAACGACAGTTTGACTGCGTTTTTTTCCTTGAAGCTAACCTGTTTGGGGCAAAAATCCGTCATTCCCTCTATTTTCAAACAAGCCCTAATCTTTGATCATCTGTATTATTTGTACATACCTTAATCAAAGATTATTATAAAAACCCGTTTTAACAAGATTTGCGTGTGGATTTTCGGGCAAATTATGTTCATTAAAGTGCAGATTAAACAAGCTGTCGTAATTGCGGAGCAATCGAGGTTCGGCGGGGGACTTTTGGCAGCGATTATAGGTTAATGGGAGCGAATAATGTCGGATAAAATATATAACTTTAAAGCGGTGATCCATACTGTACCGAAAAAAGGCGGAGCATATATTGTGTTTCCTTATGATATACGGAAGGAATTTGGCAAAGGAAGGGTCAGGGTACATGTGTCTTTTGACGGAATCCCGTATGAAGGAAGCATTGTAAATATGGGCGTTAAAAATGAAGACGGCAGTATATGCTATATTATTGGAGTTCTAAAATCAATTCGTGCGCAGCTTGAGAAGTCGGAAGGCGATGAGGTAGATGTTACGGTGCGCGAAATATGAATATATGCTTGTTTAATATCAATAGTATCTTGTTTGCCATTAGTATAGGTTGTTTTAGTTCAAGGAGAGTACATTATGTTTTCGGAAAAAAGAAAAGAACCGGTTCCGCGGAGGACATGGTTACAAAATACGCAAAAACGCTTCCCCGCATAAAAAAAGTTTAGTTTTGTTATTTAAAATCAAAAGAACTTGAAGAGATGCTTGACAAAGATATCAGCTCGGTATTGACTTTACAGCCTGTAAATTATTATGCTGATAATTGTTGATTATCTCAAAAATCCTTGATTTACGGGCATACAAGCAGGATTTCAAGCTGAATTTACTGCCAATTTACTACTTTTGAGGAAAAGAGCCTTGATATGCCGCCCGGAACCCTGCAAGCCCCGTCACCGGCACACAGCGTTGAGAAAGAATAAATGAAAACCGAATACGACGCAGACGCAACGTTTCTCTATCCCTATATAGGGAGAACAGGAAGTGTGTTTGTATTTGTGGTAGAATAGAGCCATTAAACAATTCCATAAAATTGGACTAATAGCAGAAAAAACAGCAGTTGCAACTAATAGTTGCCATACAGTTGCCCATAATTTCTATATAGTTGGTAGAATGCAACTGGATAAATCAGTATATTATTGCTATCAGAATTACACGGAGGTGCGTAATATGAATGAAAATCAATTAGCGGAAAATCTTATGTACTATCGCAAAAAGAAAGGACTGTCACAGGAAAAAATTGCGGAATATTTGGAGGTCAGCCGTCAAGCCGTAACCAAATGGGAAACTAATACTTCAAAACCAAACTCTGACAATTTAATTAAATTAGCACAATTATTTGAAGTTGATGTTGATACATTGCTAGGGAATGAGGGTGGGGAAAAATCATCAACACAAGGGGAAGTGTCAATAGGAAAAATGTCATGGATTTTTATAGGAATATCTGTTTTGTGTATATTGGCATATATCATTCACAGTGCATTAACGGATATTTTTAGTGTTGGGATATTTATCTGTATGTTTATTCTATGTATTCCAATACAACTGTTCCTGCATATCTATTTTTCCAATGCGATAAAAAATAATTCTTTTAATGGAATTGCAGGATTTGATGACAAAATAGAGTATAATATTTTTGAAGTGAAGAAACTGCTTGTACAGATTGATTTGCATATTGGAATCATGTCTACTGTATATATTTTTCTGCTATGTGTGATAAATGGGGTAAATTTGAAAATGCAATGGTTTAATGACGTTTTGATCGTTGCATATATACTGAATTTTTTCACAAGCATAGAAATAAGCAACTACAAAATGATAGATAAAATCTATCGCAGAGAAGATGACAGAAAACGTGCCAAACGCAGTATTCCGGTAACTGCAATATTTTCCTTGATATTATGTGTAGGGATAGGAATGGCGGTTATTGTATTTGAAACAAAGGGAATTGAGAATAATACACTGCCTGCGATGAAAATATGTGGATTGCTGCTTTTGGGTATAATCAGTGCAACCACCGGATTCTTATTTGAAAATAGCAAAATAAAAAAGTGGAATCCTGCAAATACAAACTATAGAACAAATAAAGTAAGTATAATAAGTTTGCTTATATGTGCGATAATGTATGGACTGATGTGTGTTGTATAAGATATATGGAGCATTTTTCTGATTTATTTGTAAATTTTAGCATAAAAAAGCAGATTTTGGCAATGTGTATTTTTCTTTGACGATGAGTATAATAATATAGTAATGAGATTTGAACTGTATGAAAATGACCGAAAAAGCTATGGATGAAAATACAGGAGAATATCCGCTGAGATTTACGGAAAAATTCTTATGAAATTCGGACAAAGGGCAAACTGTAATTTTTATCCTTTTTACTTAAATAAGCATATTATTTTACTCGTATGTTTTTTATATTTGCATAAAATAACAATTTATTTCTTTTATAAAAAAGTTTCACTTAAATTTATGGTCATTTTACACAAATCTCGGAGTTTTTCGTTTTTTCGATAAAAAACGCCTTAACATAAAGGTTTTATACGCTTAGCTTATTAAGTAAAAAAAGCGGAATCAGCAAAAGATATAAAAAAATCAATAGTTAATTGTTACAAATTCATAACATTTATTTTGATTAAAATGTATATTGCTTAGTTTTGCCAATTTATGTATATTGAAGTAACAGAAAAAGACAGTTGTTTTTTCTGTTAGCAATATTTTAGGTCGGATGTTTGTGAAGCATAAGATTCCGGCTTCTTTTGAGAAACAGTTAAAGAATAAAAGAGAAAATTTTCAGGAGGACACAATGAAGAAGAAACTTATTTCAATTTTTCTGGCGGCTGCCATGACAATGTCATTGACAGCCTGCACACAAGAGCCATCGGGCGGAGATACCACAACAACTTCCGCTGCCGGCGGAGATGAGGGAACCACTACCACAGCCGCTCCTCAGGGCGGAAATTCCGGCGAAACCATCACCCTCAGAGTATGGGGCGGTGAAGAGGATCAGGCTCTCCTCGCGGAGCTTGCAGACGATTTCAAGGCTGCTCATCCCGATCAGACCTTTGATATCCAGATCGGAGTTGAATCCGAATCCACTGCCAAGGATACCGTTCTTACCGATATATCCGCAGCAGCCGACGTATTCGCTTTTGCCAGCGACCAGATCGCTTCTCTCGTAAGAGCAGGTGCTCTCGCAAATCTTGACACAATGAGCGAGGTTCTTACCAATTATTCCGGAAAGTCCATTGACGACGTAAAAGCCGCCAACAGTGCCGGTACTATCGGTTCCGCTACTTTTAAGGATAACCTTTATGCTTTCCCCATGAGCGGCGGCAATAACTATTTTCTTTATTATGATGCGAACGTTCTCTCCGAGGACGATGTGAAATCTTGGGATACCATGCTTGAAAAGGCTGCCGGAGCGGGCAAGCAGGTAGGTATGACTTTAGCTTCCGGCTGGTATCTTTCCAGTTTCTTCATGGGCGCTGGCTTCGCTTCCTCCACTAACGATGACGGAACCACCAACTGCGACTGGAACGGCACCTCCGGCGATGGTTATACCGGAGTACAGGTAGTTGAAAGTATTCTCGGCATTACCAACAGTTCCGCTTTCCTTCCCGTTGCCGAGGGCGACCTTTCCAACCAAATAGCTTCCGGTAACCTTTGCGCGGTAGTTGACGGTACATGGGATGCCGACGCTGCTCAGGCCGCATTCGGCGAGGGTTACAGAGCCACCAAGCTCCCCACCTTTACCTGCAACGGCACTCAGCTTCAGCAGTACACTTACACCGGTTCCAAGCTTATCGGTGTTAACGCTCTCAGCGAAAACGTAGGTTGGGCTACCGTTTTTGCCGAGTTCCTCACAAATGAGCAGTCTCAGGCAAAGCGTTTTGAACAGAGACAGCTTTCTCCTTCCAACCTTGTGGTATCCGAGCGTGATGACGTTAAGGCAAACATTGCGGGCGCCGCTTCCATGGAACAGGATAACTTTGGTTCCATTCAGGACGTAGGCGAAAAGTTCTGGGATCCTACCAAGACTCTCGGCGAGCTTTGCGCTCAGAAGTCTCTGACAGTCGGCGATACCGCAGGCATTCAGCAGGCTCTCGACACAGCGGTAGAAGGTATCACTGCGGCTGTATCATAAGTTTGGCTTAAAAAACCGTAATTCCGGTCTTAACCACGATTTAGCAGGTTAATGAGCTGAAATAATCCATTATCAAAGGCTCATATGCTTGTATATGAGCCTTTGATTTTTTATCTCTTCTGAAAATATTCCACACATACCAATCTTTATATTTAAACTATTGACATTTTTTAAATAACCCACAGTGTCAAACATTAATAATTCAAAGCACTATTTTAATCAATCCGTATTTTCATTTGATTTAAAAACAGTATAAAACAGTAAAGGCAGGAAACCCGTATGGCTGCAACGATAAAAAAAACAAATAAAGTTTCCGACTTTTTCAAATCTATCGGCATTTATTTTAAAAGCTTTGCCGAAGCGGTGGCAAAGGGCGATGTTTTCGTAAAGCTGTCCCTTATTTGGGTCGGAGCGGGTTATGCTCGGAGAAAGCAGTTTATTCGTTCGCTTCTTGCAACGGCGCTTCAGGCTGCCGTTATCGCGTACAGCGCACTGATAGCTCCGCAGTATATTTCAAAATTCCATAATCTTGGTGAAGTTCAGATGGAAATGGTGTTTGATATAAATACCATGAAAAATATTCCCAACGATTACGATGATTCATTTCAGATACTTTTGTTTTCCGTAATAAGCATAATTATATGGATGGTGTTCTTTTTCTTTTGGATCAGCAATGTGATTCACGCTTATAAGCTTCAGAAGAAAGCGGAAAAGGGCGAACATATAAACAACTTTAAAGAGGATATCAGCGATTATCTGAACGAAAAATTTCATATCACACTGCTTTCCGTTCCCGTCTTGGGAATTGTGCTTTTCAGCATAGTACCTATTTTTATCCTTATTTTGGTTGCATTTACCAACTACGATCAGGAACATATGGCGCCTACCGCTCTGTTTACATGGACGGGACTTACAAACTTTATAAATCTGTTCGGCGGCGGCGGAATGACCGTTACCTTCGGTTATTCTTTTGTAAGGGTATTGGGCTGGACTTTGGTGTGGGCGTTTTTTGCTACATTTACCACTTATTTCGGCGGAATCCTTTTAGCCCTGTTCCTTAACAATAAGCGTACAAAGCTGGCAAAGCTGTGGAGAGCGCTGTTTGTTGTAACCATCGCGGTGCCTCAGTTCGTATCCCTGCTGCTTGTAAGAAACTTTTTCGCAAATAACGGTATAGCCAACACTATGCTGGAAAGCATGGGGGTTACGGACTTCCTGCAAAACATAGGTCTGCTGAGTTATGATTATATACCGTTCCTATCTGCGCCGGGGTGGGCGCATGTTACCATTATAATGGTAAACATTTGGATCGGTATACCGTATCAGATGCTTATCGCAACGGGCGTATTGTCGAATCTTCCCGCGGATCAGATCGAAAGCGCACGTATAGACGGCGCGAACGCGGGTCAAATATTCCGTCATATCACCATGCCCTATGTTCTGTTTGTCACGGGACCCGCTCTCGTAACGGATTTCGTAAAGAATATCAATAACTTTAACGTAATTTACCTGCTCACTCAGGACGTGTTCACCACCACCGATCAGTATCTCGCCAACAGTCAGGCAAAGGAGGTCGACCTTCTTGTAACATGGCTGTTCCGTCTTACGCAGGAATATTACAACTACAAGATGGCGTCTGTCATCGGTATCTGCGTATTTGTAATATGCGCCGTATTTACGTTAGTGGCCTTTAACCTTATGACGAGCAAGGATAAAGAGGAGGTGTACAACTGATGACACAAAAGGGCAAAGTGATTCAGATTATCAAGGATATTTTAAGGCACATTGTCATAGTACTGATGGTGTCTTTCTGGCTTATTCCCATAATCTGGCTTATTGCAACCTCGTTCAGTGCCTATCCGGGCAGAAACACCTCAAATTTCTTTCCGGAGCAGTGGTCTCTTCAAAACTATATCAATATCCTTAGCCCCACTTCTCATACCGTAAACTTCCCTATCTGGATGTGGAATACCTTTAAAATAGCGATGGCCGTGTGTATCGTGTGCACTTTGTTTGCCGTAATGGTAGCATATGCCACTTCGTTTTTCCGCTTCAAGTCAAGAAAACCCCTTATGAATATTGCGGTAATACTGAACCTTTTCCCCGGTGTTCTCAGTATGATTTCGGTTTATTTTATCCTTAAGGCCATGAATCTTACCAACACCCACTTAGGACTTACGTTGGTATACTGCGCGTCGTCCGGCTTGGGCTACCTTATTGCCAAGGGTTACTTTGATACGGTGCCGAGGGCGTTGGTGGAAGCTGCGAAACTTGACGGCGCAAGCCAGGCGAGGACGTTTTTCAGTATAATACTGCCAATAAGCAAGCCTATAATAGTTTACACCGTAATAAGCTCGTTCCTTACCCCATGGACGGATTTCGTATTCTCAAAGATGATACTTAATTCCGGTATCGCAGATATGTGGACGGTATCCATCGGTCTTTACAATATGCTTGACCGAAGCCTTATAAACACATATTTCTCACAGTTCTGTGCGGGCGGCGTTATAGTATCTATCCCCATTTCCGTTTTGTTTGTAATTATGCAAAAGTTTTATGTTGAGGGCATTACAGGCGGAGCTGTTAAAGGCTGATACTGTTTTCCAATCAAACTACAACAACATCGGAGGTGCCTATGGCAGTATTCGGCCCACGCAGCAGAATGTTAAGCACACGCAGGCGACCATTTACTCTGCCTGTGGTATCGGCTAACTGGCTGAAAAATGCGGGAGCTGTCCTGACTCTTATTTATTTTTTCGGTCTTACGGTGATCCAAAACGGAATTTTACACGCTTCGGACTACACTTCACAGGAATTTGGCGAACTGATAAATACGGACAATAATGTTTTCATGCTGTCCGGAGTCGCCACGGTGTGCTATCTTATTGGAGTGGCGGCAATACCTATATATGCTTTTTTGCTGGTACAGGGCGTTTTGTATACATCCAACATCAAAAAATATGTTTTAACGGTATTGATTTTCGCACTGATTTCCGAAGTGCCTTATGATCTTGCGGTTTCGGGAAAGGCGTTTAATTGGGAGGATCAGAATGTTTTGTTTACGGTTCTCATCGCGCTTATAATGCTGTGGCTTTTGAAGATTTTTGAGGGCAAGGGATTGGGGCCGAAGCTGCTGTGTTTTCTTATCGTTGCGGGCGGCTGTTTTTGGGCAATGGTTCTCGGGTGTAAATTCGGCGGTGGATTTGTGCTTATAGCCGCAATACTTTTCTTGCTCAGGGAGAAAAAAGGGTGGAGCATTGTAGCGTCTTTGATCGTAAGTCTTATTTATGCCACCGCGCTTTTCGGATTCGCTCCTGTGGCTTTGTACAGCGGGGAGAGAAAGAATACTGATAAGAAGATTGGGAAGTATTTTTACTACGCTTTTTATCCGGCAATGCTGGCGGTATTTGCGGTAATCGTGGCAGTTTTGTGATATAACAATCTGTATAAAACAATAGGATTTTCACCGAAAGGCGAAAATCCTATTGTTTTATAAATCCATAATTATACTATATTTATACCAATTTTAAATTAAGTCTACAACTTGATTGAAAATTTCACCTTAAGCAGAAATCTTTGGTTATCAATATTTTTTCTATTCCTTGACCAAAGATTATCATTGGTATTAAAGTATTTCACCATTGCTTTCAATTACTTTCCCGTACCATACTCCTGAATCTTTTATAATCCTTTTTCCGGTCTTATAATCGCAGTAAATTACCCCGAACCTTTCCTTATATCCCTGAGCCCACTCGAAATTATCAATAAGCGACCATACATAATATCCGTCAACTTCAACTCCGTCTTCGGCCGCTCTTTTAAGCTCAGCTATATAACGGTTAAGATAATCCGTTCTGTTCGGGTCATGTACTTTTCCGTCCAGCGAAACAGCGTCATGACAAGCCATGCCGTTTTCCGTTATCATTATGGATTTTCCGTATCTCTCAAAATAGAATTTCGGACCCCAGTAAAGCGCTTCCGGTGTAATGGGCCATCCGATAGACGTCCGCGCGATACCGTCCTCGTTCTTTAAAACGCCGTTTTTCGCGCTTACGTATTTTCCGTTGTAAATATTCATTCCCAGAAAATCAATCGGCTGACTTATGAGCTTCATTTCTTCTTCGGTGATTGTTGGCGCGTCCAATCCTTTATAATTGTATACCCATTCCGGATACCTGCCTTTTATTATCGCGTCCAGCCAGTATGCGTCAGAGAAAAGGAACGCGTCGTAATCGCTTGCGAAATAGCTTTCCCTTGCCGCCTCAATGTCCCTTGATTCCTTGCTGGCGGGTATACACGGACATGAAGCAGCGGTAAATCCGATCCTGACGTCGGAAACTTTTCTGAGTACGGTTACAGATCTGCCGTGCGCCTTAAGTATATTGTGACCTATTCTTAAAAGCTCTCCTTTTCCGAGCTTGTATCCGGGGGCGTGCACACCTTCAAAATATCCACAGCCGCCAAAAACCTGAGGTTCATTAAATGTGATAAAATCCTTTACTCTGTCTCCGAAGCTTTCGCATATTATTTTGGTATAGTATTCAAACCATTGCGGCGCTTCGTCGCTGAGCCAGCCGCCCTTTAGATGAAGGCTGTAAGGCAGATCCCAGTGATAAAGTGTAAGGCAGGGCTTTATATCGCGTTTTATCAGTCCGTCGATAAGGCGATTGTAAAAATCAATTCCTTTTTCATTTACTTTACCGATTCCGTCAGGAATGATTCTTGACCAGCTTACTGAAAAACGGTAACTTTTCAGCCCCAAATCATTCATCAGCTCAAGGTCTTCCTCTAACCTATGGTAATGGTCACAGGAAACATCGCCGTTGTGATTGTCGTAAATTTTTCCGGGCGTATGAGAAAAAACGTCCCACACGCTTAGCCCTCTGCCGTCCTCTAAGAAGCCGCCTTCAAGCTGATAAGCGGAGGTTGCCGCTCCCCACAGGAAGTTTTCTTTGAATGCCATTTTCATATCACTCCTTTTTTAAATATGGTTCGTATTACTCCGAATACATTCCGACTATCGCGTCGGCTATTTCCTTTGAATACCAGTCGCAGTTGCTTCTGTCAAAAATTCCGAAAAGCTCGTTTCCGCTTGTATAATAGTTGTTGTCCCACCATACGCACGGTATTCCATATTGCTTTGCCGTTCCCAGATAATCTCCCAGCCACGCTATAACCTCTTCGGTATTGTACAGAAAGTCGCCGAGCCTTTTTCTTACCGCACCGTACTCCGTTATTATAACAGGTATCCCCTTGCTTGTCAACTGTTCGTCTATAAGCTTGAATACTCCGCTGATGCTGCCTTTTTCCCAACCCGTCCATTCGTAGGACTCCCAGCTTTCGCCACTATGATAGGTAAAGCTGTAAGGGGTGTAAGCGTGGAGCGCGACAGCCGTGTATTCGTCATAGTCGAAGATAAATCCGTCAAAGGCGTTTTCGGTAACGGCGTGGGCATAGGTGGATACCAAAAGCAGACGCTTGGCGTTTTTTCCGCCCGTTTCTCTTACGGTATCCACAAATATTCTGTTGAGACGGTTGACACATTCTCTTTCATCAGGGGTGCCGCCCGACCACTCGGTAGGCGAGCCCTTTATCCTTGCCTCGTTTATCCCTTCGAATACAAGATGATCGCCGTAATCCGCGAATTGCTCCGAAACCTGCCGCCAAAGCGCGGTAAACTGCGGTTCTACTTTGTCCATGCTTTCGCTTTGCGGCAGCAGCCATGTGTCAGGTTCATGGTGAGTATCCAAAATGACATACATTCCGCTGTCAATTCCGTAATCCACAACTTCCTTTACTCTCGCCATAAATTCGGGTTCAATCGTATAGTTTTCGTCCATATGCTGTCCCCACGTAACGGGTACCCTTAATATATCAAACCCCTGATCCTTAACGGCGGTTATCATCTCCGGTGTGGTCACAGGATTTCCCCAGGCGGTTTCGTCCTCCCCTATGGAATCCAGCGAGTTTCCCAAATTCCAGCCGGTCTTCATTTCCGCAACCAGTTCTGCGGCGTTTAACCCGCGCATTTCTCCGTGTTCGTTATTTTCACCCGCGCAGGCGCATAATATAAGTGATAAAGCCGCGCCTAAGCCAAAAATAGCCGAGACTTTCCTTTTCATTTTCATTTAAAAGCTCTCCTTTCCGTTCAGTTTATTTTATATATTAAAACATTCCATGACTGTTTGGGCAAAATAACTTTATCGCTTAATTGGATTTCCGTTTCGGTTACGCGCTCGGCTTTGGCCGAATTTTCCGCTTTCAGATCATCGCCGGTAACCGTCAGATGTCGGATTAAATCCGTGCTTACTCCGAAATCTGTGTCAAGAGGGCAATCATCTTTCTGTGACCGATTTACGGCGAAAACAACCAGCTCCTTTTCCTCTTCGTTATAAACCGCCGCCGCTTCGATATAAGGGATTTCTTTTCCTCCAGCCGTGTAGCTTTCCGCCTCTGTTTTAATTTGAAGAGCAGTTCCGCGTGCAAATTTTAAAGCATGGCTGTAAGGATAAAATATTGTTTGTTTCCAGACTTTTCCGCCCTTTTCAGTCATAATGGGAGCGATAACGTTAACCAACTGAGCAAGGCAGCCTATCTTTACCCTGTCGCAATTTTTAATGAGTGTTGTTAACAGCGTTCCAACCACAAGCGCGTCCTCAAGATTGTATATATCTTCCAATTGAGGCGGAGCAACCGTCCACTTGGGTATTTCCTTGTCGCTTTCGTTGGAATGGAACCACACATTCCATTCGTCAAAAGAAAGGTTTATCTGTTTGTCGCTGTTTTTTTCTGCCTTGACTTTGTCGCAGATAGCCGTTACACGCTTTATAAAGCTGTCCATATCCAGAGAAGATCCTAAGTAGGCGGCGGAATCGTTGTCTCTGTTGCCGTAGTAATTGTGGAGGGACAGATAATCTATATGGTCGTAGCACTCCCTTAAAACCGTTTCCTCCCATACGCCGAAGGTAGGAGAGTTGCTGTTTGAGCTGCCGCAGGCTACCAGCTCAATGCTGTCGTCGGTCCATTTCATAACCTTTGCTGCCTCGCAGGCTTTTCTCGCGTATTCGTAGGGTGTTTGGGCGCATATCTGCCACGCCCCATCCATCTCGTTGCCGAGACACCAAAGTTTTATGCCGAAAGGCTCCTCAAATCCGTTTTTACGGCGCATATCCGCGTAATGGGTATCGGTGGTGCCGTTGCAGTATTCGACCAATTCTCTTGCCTCGTCGGCTCCCCTTGTGCCTAAATTTACCGCCATCATAATTTCGCCGCCTGTCAGTTTTGCCCACTCCTGAAATTCGTCTATTCCCACCTGATTTGTTTCCACTGCCTGCCACGCCAGATCCATTTTACGGGGACGCAGCGCTTTATCGCCGGTGCCGTCCTCCCAGTTGTAACCGGATACGAAGTTTCCGCCCGGATAGCGTATCACGGGTACCTTAAGTTCCTTGACAAGCTCAAGCACGTCTCCGCGGAATCCGTTTTTATCCGCAGTGGGGTGATCAGGCTCATATATTCCTCCGTAAACCGCTCTGCCCAGATGCTCTATAAAGGAGCCGAAAAGCCTTTTGTCGATTTTGCCTATTTCGTTTTTCAAACTTAATTTTATTGTACAGTTCATTTAAAAAATTTCCTTTCATTTTATTTGTTTTTATTATACATATTGAGAACTTTTTTAACAATGAAATTTAGTGCTAATTAACTTACATATTGCGCAAAACATACTTTATAAGTTTCGTGCGCAATATGTAAGTTATATAGCAGGATTTGTTATTGAAAAAGCCGTGATATATTTGGTATAATTCTTTATACCAATCTTCGGTATTCCGCATAATTTGCTTGTGTTCGGGCTGAAGTCGGTATTATTGCTTCTGTGTAAATAACATATGATATTGAATAAAGAAGGAAGCCATCGATATGAAAATAAACAATATAGGCTACAACCATAAACACGATGCGGATTTTTTCGTATTGCGCCCCGAAGGTTCCGGGGATAATCTACTGCTGCTTTTAAAAACTCCCGCGGTTTTTGTTATCGACGGAAAGGAACAGCGCACCGAAAAAAACTCCTTTATATTGTTCGGAGAGGGAACACCTCAGAATTACCGCTCCGACGGCGGCGAATTTGCCAACGATTGGTTTCATTTCTCCTATTCCGAGGAGGAAAAAAGCCTGTTTGAGGCTCTTGAGATACCCTTCGACAAGGTAGTGGAAATAGGCGATCTGAGTATTTTATCGCTGCTTATAAAAAATATGAGCTTTGAGAATTACTCGTCTAATCTCTATAAAACAGATTCGATTGAACTGTATTTAAAGCTGTTTTTTATTAAACTCAGTGAAAAACTTCATTCCGAAGGTGAAATTAAGATTTCAAGCTGTTATGACAAAATGTCTGTGCTCAGAGCCAAAATATACAGTATGCCCCAGAACGATTGGAATATTGACGGCTTGGCTCATGAGCTCACCATGAGCCGTTCTCATTTTGAGCACACTTATAAGAAAATTTTTGGCGTCAGTCCTATGAATGAAGTAATTAACAGCCGTCTCGAACACGCCAAGTTTATGCTTTCCACCACCGATATTCCCATAAACCTTATCGCTGAAATATGCGGATATAAAAGCGATATACATTTTATGCGGCAGTTCAAATCGAGACTCGGAGTTACTCCTTCCGCTTACAGAGCGGAAATGCAGAAGCAAAACCGGGCATACATCGTGAAAAGGCAGAAAAAGGGAAAATAAAAAACATAATAGGTAAGTTATCTCGCAGAATAATCAATTGTAACCTTTCTTTTTCTGTGATATCATATACTCACAGGCAGCAAATCAACCAAAAAAGATTTCCGATAAAGGTCGGAATAAGACAATATGCTGAATTGTGCGTCACGGCATTTTGGCAGTCAAAAAATAAAACAGAAAGGAATAATTACTATGAAGATGAAGAAAATCATTTCCTTATCGGCAGCGGCGGCTATTCTGCTCAGTATGACCGCCTGCACACAGAGCGACAGCGGAAGCGGCGGAAGCACTACAACTACCGCTGCTCCCGGTACAACCGCTCCCCCATCTACTATGCAGGAGGAGCAGCAGAGTCAGGCGGAAGAGATTTCCACAAAGGAATTTGAGCTTGAAAACAAAAAAATAACTTTCCTTGCGACATGGGCAAGAAATCCCGCCAACGGAAAGAACAAGGACGTTGCCATCGAGCTGTTCCAGACCAGATTCGGCGGTGAAATTGAGGATATAGTGGTAGGTGACAGCGAAAGATACGATAAGCTTGCCTCAATGGTTTCCACGGGAACCTCTCCCGACTTTTTCTCGGCGGCGGACAGCGACGCTTTCCCTATGGGCGCCATCAACAATATGTTCCAGCCGGTTGACGACTACATTGATTATACCGACGATTGGTGGAGCAGCCGCAAGGCTGTTAACGACAAATTTGTTTATAAGGACAAGCATTATGTGGCCGCTATCAGTCCCGAAGTTGAAGTACTTATGATTTACAACAAGTCCGTAATCGAGGAAAACGGTCTTCCCGATCCTTACCAGCTTCTTAAGGAAGGCAAGTGGGACTGGACCGCTTGTATGGACATGATGAGAAAGTTCTGCGATAAGTCCGAGGAAAATTACGCAACCGACGGTTGGTGGATTACCAGCGGCTTTTGCAACTCCACGGGCGTTCCCTTTATCGGAATGAAGGACGGCAAGATTGTAAATAATGTAAGAGATTCTCTTATAGCCGAGGCGCAGGAATTCCTTTACACCATCCGTAAAGAAGATATGGCTTATCCCGTATGGGATTACGGCTGGGTATCCAATCCCGCCAACGTGGGCGTAGGCAAAACCCTGTTCTATCCCACCGGTTATTGGGCTCTTACCGAGCTTAACTCCGAATACGGTCTTGCCAAGTACGGCAATGCGGGCGAAGTAGGATTTGTTCCGATTCCCAAATGTCCTTCCGCCGATGCGCTTTATGTTCCCGCCAGAGTTAACGGATATATGCTCTGCTCCGGCGCACCCAACCCCGAAGGCTTTGCCTGCATGATGTACTGCGAAGCTGCCGCCAGCGACAGCCAGGAAGCCGAGGATATCACCAAGGAGCAGTACTTTAACGAGTATGGCTGGACAGACGAAATGTGGGAGATGCGTCAGACTATGTATGATCTTCTTGAGGAGCATCCCGTATTCGACTTCTACAAGGGCGTATCCTTAGCAACCTTCGACAATCTTGACAATCCTGCCAAGGATGCTTACCACAACGGTACCTCTTGGACACAGACCAAGGAAACCATCTTCGGTTCGGTTCAGAGTGAGGTAGACAAGGCCAACGGAGCGTTGGAGAGTTAAATAGTTATTGATCTTTTTCTTCTTTTCTCATTTTCTTCTAAAAAATAAGCGAAATGCCGCACCGTAAGCTGTTTCGGAATCCCGATTTTTTGGGACAATGAACTTAGGTATGCGGCTTTTTGCTTTATAGTTATCTATCATTGAATAATTATATAATTTTATACTAGAGCGTGTTCACGTAAAACTGTACAAAACAGCTAAAACATGCTA